>NZ_LT984887.1:1421286-1571213 GCF_900258475.1 Anaerococcus sp. Marseille-P3915
TCTCCTACAGTTACTTTTGCATCTGCTGGTAGATCTGGATTTGATTTCTTAACTGCATCTTCAACAGCTTTCTTTTCTTCGTCTGTTAACTTAGATGGGTCTTTTACTTCAGTCTTTTCTGGAGCGTTTAGTGAATCATCTTTTTCGATTGTATCTTCAGGTCCTAATTTAGCTGTCTTTGTAGTTTCGCCTTCTTTTACAGTTACTGTTACGTTACCCTTGTCATCAACTGTGATTTGGTCATCTGTTAAGCTTGGGTTAACAGCTTTTACAGCGTCTTTTACTGCTTTTTGTTCTTCAGGTGTAAGATTTTCTAAGTTTCTAACCTTAACTTTGCTTGGTTTGTTTAATGTTAATTTTGTAGCGTCATCTACTACTGTATCATTTTGAGATAGGGCTCCAGTTTTACCTCCGTCAGTAACTATTACAGAACCATCATCAGCAACATTGATTTTTGCAGTATCAGGTAGATCTGGATTTGCTTTTTTAACAGCTTCCTTAACTTTTTCTTTTTCTGCTTCTGTTAATTCATTAATGTTTTGTACTGGTGTTTTTTCTGGTGCCTTTAATGCGATTTTATTGTCGCTAGCTTCGTCTTTTTTAACCGTTTTAGCTGGTGCGATAGTTTTATCCCCAGCTGTTCCCATAGGTACTGTTACTGTACCATCATCTGCAACTTTGATTTCTTCGTCTTTGAAGTCTAAGTCTGGGTTAGCTGCTTTAACTGCGTCTCTTACTTTAGTTTTTTCGTAATCAGTAAGTTTATTAAGATCTGATACTGGTGTTATTTTTGGATCGTTTAATGTTTTACCAGCTCTGTCAAATGGTTTTACTGTATCTTTTCCTTCTAATGTTCCAGTCTTCTTACCATCTGCAGTTGTTACTGTTACATTACCCTTGCTATCAACTTCAATCTTATCATCATCAGCAAGATTATTCTTTGCTTTTACTGCTGCAGCTACCTTATCTCTTTCTTCTTTTGTTAAGTTAGTTACGTCTTTTACTTCAGTTTTTTCTGGAGCTTCAAGCTTAAGAATACTATCTTTTTGTACTACTGTCTGATCAGGTGTGAATGAACCTACCTTACCACCTTGTTCGATTGATACGCTACCATCGTCATTAACTGTGATTTCATCGTCTTTGAAGTTTCTACCTGGATTAGCTTCCTTAATAGCATCTTTAACAGCTTGTTTTTCTTCAGGTGTTAACTTGCTCTTATTTTCAACCTTAACTGGTTCTTTTGGTGGATTAAAATTGTTTTGAACTTTTTCTTGTTCAACAGTCTTATCAGCTGTTATTGTTCCAGTCTTACCATCTTTTGTAACTGTTACTGCACCATCATCATCAACTACAACATCTGCTGGTGTTAAGTTTAAGTCTGGGTTTGCTTTGATAACAGCAGCTTCAACTTTTTCTTGTTCTTTTTCTGTTAACGATGTTTTATCTTTTACTACTGTTTTTTCTGGATCATTTAACTTCAAAGGAGTTTTATCAGTTTGTTCCCAAACTGCATAATAAGTTTTTGGTGATGTGATTCCTGTAAAGTCTGTAACATTTGGTGTTGTTGCATCTTTTGTATCTGCCCAGCCCTTAAAAGTATATCCATCTCTTGTTGGGTCTGGTGTAGGTGCTGTTACTTTTTCATCTTCTACTTTAACATTAGTTGTATCCTTGCTGTCAGCAAATTTACCACCGTCTGCATCAAAGGTAACTGTTACTTGATCAGAATACATAGCATAAACAACCAATTGTTTTGTTATTGGTGTTTCATTAGTAAAGATTTGATCTTTACTTAATTTATTAAATTCATCAGCTGTAACGACTGCCTTATCTCCTAAGGCTTTCTTACCTTCTTCAGTAACCCAACCTAGGAAGTGCTTTCCATCTAGTGTTGGTGTCTTTGCGAATTTATCACCAGTACCTTCTTTAACATTTGCACCTTCAAAGCCGTTGGCTACATAACCTTCTTGGTCGTAGAAATTAACATTGTCTGGTGCTATTCTTACTTCTCTATCTTTACCATCAGCAAGTTTACCAGTATTTGCATCGAACAATACTCTTGCCCTAACTCTTGTTTCGTATAAGTCAGATGGTAGTGATGAGCCGTCTGAAGCAGTGGATAAGATCTTCATATCCTTTAATAAAGTAAGAGGTTTTTCAGTCTTATCATCTGAATGATAAGGAAGCATCTTTGTTAAATCTACCCTATATTCATAAGCCTCGTATTCTTTTTCATCTCCTTCAAATTGAGCATCAAAGATATTAGCTTTTGGAATAAGGATTTTCTTCCTCAAATCTTCACCCTTGAGGTTACCCTTATCATCATATTCATTTGCATCAGCTTCTACTTTGGCATAAACTTTGTTGTCTTTTCCATCGTAAAGTAATCTTACCTTACCACCGTCATACTTTGTATAACCAACGATTTTTGTTGTATCAGTGTTAAACTTAGCATTATCAGCTGGTAATACTCTTGGATCCTTATAGAAGTCATCTGTTCCATCGGCATAATCATTTGTAAATATCAATTGATATGGAGTGTAAAGTGACTTATTTATAGAAAGGATGGATGATTTATCAGAGTGGTCAGTCCATGTAAGTTCCTTAACAGTATCTTGAGCTTTTTCTAAAGGTCTATACTTGAACCAAGATGTTTGGTTTTCTAATTTATTACCATTTTCATCATAAGATTCTACATAAATATCTTCGCCTGGTTTTAATTTAGATGTATTGATAAAGAAGTTACCACCAGTTGATACTGTTGCACCATTTGGAACACCGGTCATAACTCTGTCTTTGTTATCATATGACCATGTAACCTTTGGTTCAAATTTCTTTTCAGCTTTAGTTCCGTCTGCAAGTGTGTATTTAAGGATATAGTAACCTTTTTTGCCTTCCTTATAAAGGTGCATATTTATATTTCTATTTTTTTGTAATGTTAGAGTTGCTCCACCTTTATTAAGTTCAGTACCGTTGTTAATTTCAAGGAAGTTTACAGGGGCATCATGGTCTTTTGCATATGGCATGAAAATTTTTATCTTATCTCCAGGCTTTATAGTAGCTCCTTCTCTAAGGTCAAACTTAAAGATACCATCTGCATATCTTTCAATTTTTTCAATACCCTTATCACTTGTTACATAATAAGTGTAGTAACCTTGCTCTTTTCTTATAACCGCATCTTCATTACCAACTTGAAGCATAATTTGCTTATCTGCTGGGTCCTTTGTGGTGTCGATTATAAAAGATTCACCTGCATGAGCTACATAACCATCTTTGTATTCTTTTTCAAAGATAGTCCAGCCGTCTGTATTTGGATTAGTCCAGCCGGAGATCATTGAGTAGTTAAGTTTTCTTGATTTATTACCACCACTTAATTCATCTCTACCTGCAAAAGTATCTTCAAATTTGCCCTTATCTACAACATAGTCGATAGCTGTAATGTAGATACCTTTTAGCATAGTGTATTGGTCGTGTTGTGGTATCTCAACCTTCTTAATTCCTTCTTTTTGGAAGTCGTGAGGAGCAATAACTAGGTAAGCAAGTTTACCATCAGCGGATTTATTAAAGTCTGTTAGTTTAATACCAAAATTGTGTGAAAATTTTGATTTGAGTCTTGTATCTTCAAGAACATTTACATAGGCTACATTGCCCTTGTCATCAGGCTTCAAGTAGTTAAGAAGGTTAGCATCAAAGGCTTGGGTAAAGGCGATTGGTTGTCCACCAGTTGTAGGTGAAGCAGCGTTTCCATCTCTTTGACCCGTGTATTGGGTTCTTATTATACCAAGATTTTTTTCATCCTTATATTGTTCTGGGTTGGCAATAAATTCGGACATAACGAATTCTTGATTTGTTGCGTTATTTCCATCTGATTGGTATCCACCCTTGATAAATAGTCTATTTACCTTATCTTCAAGAGAAACTGATGTTGTCTTGGTATAAGTTGAATAGTCCATGGATGTTCCCTTAGGTGCATAGGCATAGATTCTTTCACCCTTTTTATCAGCAAGTCTCATTTGAACGATGTAGTTCTTTTGACCTAAGTCTTTAATTGTAACACCTTCTTTTAAAACAAGGTTAATAGGGAGGTTCTTTCTTTGGTTTGTTAAGTCCCCTCTTAATACACCTAGGTCAACGATTCTTTCCTTACGGTCATTAAATGGTTCTAAATTTCCACTTTTAGCTTCATTACCTAAGGTATTTACACCAACTATATAAGATTTGTCGTAGTCGATGTATTGGTCAAGTTCTCCGAAGTTAAATATACCCCTGTACCATACAGTTGTTACTGCTGCACCCTTTTCCTTATAAACCATTCTTAGAACAGTTCTGCCGTTGGCATCAACAAAGTTACCATCATAATCAATGTCGTTCATTTCGACAGGTTCTGATGTAGTAACCCTTACAAGTCTTTGCTTGTCTCCAACCTTCCAACGAGATTTATCTTTGATTTGATTTTCCCAGTTTGCCTTACTGTAATAAGTCGCAGATGAGAGTGCGTCAGGCTTTTCTGTAGAATCAGAAGCCTTTAATTGGTTATTTACTTTTTTTCCGCTAACTTCAAGCTCAGATTCATTATTATCTGTTTTTTTATCTTCAGTAAGATCGGATTTACCTTCTGCTTGGCCTTCTTTTTTCTCAGCTTCACTGTCCTTAGCACCTGTTTTTGCTTCAGCTTTTGCAGCTTCAACTACTTCATCTACTGCTTTTATGCTTTTAGCTTCTTCTACATCTTTTTTGTATTCATCAAGTGATTTAGAAGGTTTTACATCTTCGCCAAATGCTTCGAAAGCTTTTTCGATATCTTTAATAGCTTTTGCTTTGTAGGCTGCTAATTCATCTTCAGCTTTTGCTTTTTCATCAGCAGTCTCTTCGCCAGCAGGTTTTCCAACAGGTTCACCATCAGGTTTCCCGTTAGAATTTTCTTCTTTTTTAGCTTCAGGTTTTCCTGCTACTGTTTCAGGTTGCGCTTCTTCTGTTGCAGCTGGTGATTTATTTAATTCACCAGCCTCTACAAGTTGAGGGCTTACTACTATAGAGAATCCTAGCATGCATGATACTAAACCGATGGTTAGTTTTCTTGTAGCATACCTAGGTTTTCTATTAGTACCTTTTAGCTTTTTGAAATCAATAAGCTTTTGTAATTCTGCTTTTCTTTCTTTCATGAAATCTCCTTTTGAAATCCTTTTCTTTTTAACAACTAATATCTGCTTATAAAATCTTTAAACTACAACAAGTTGTAACTTAATCTGATTATAAAAAATAAAAGTGTCAAAAAGCTACTTGTAATAATGCATAAATCATACATTATGCCTAAATACAATATACTATTTCTACCGTCTTATTCAAGCCATTTTATTTGAGGATTTTTTATATAAAAAACAATATATAAGAAAGATTGTATAGTTGTGAATACTAGATACAGACATATTTTTGACTATATGTTTTGCTTTACAAAATTTCAAGAATATTTCCTTTAAAATGGCATAATACTGCAGTTTGTGAAAATGTATATTATTCGTAATATATAAATAATTATACTCTTTATTATTATTATTATAGATATATTCAATATAAATTAATATTTAAACATTTAGTTGTTCTATTTATAATTGATTATAAAACTAAATAAAATTATTTTAAACAAGGATTTAATAAAATATTTGAGTTAATAAATGTGATTTAGTTTCAAAAAAAGAGTTGATTGATCTTAATCTCACTATTTTAACAAAATATAATATGATAACCGTATCGCTTATCCCCACACAAAAAGCCAGCACTCGGCTGGCTCATTATAGAGATAAAAGTAGATGGATTTATGTTTTTCCACCTACTTTAGTATATGCTGGCTGTCTTAGGCTTTAATATACTTAGTGGCCCTTCCACTTCCTATTTGTTTGATTAAGCCTTTTTCTCTTAACTCTTTTAAGGCTCTTTCGATGGTTCTCTTTGATATATCTGGACACAGTGTGACTATATCAGATTTGGATAGGGATTCTAGGGAATTTTCAAATACCTTCATCACTCTTTGTGCAGATGTCAAAGATTTCTCTCCTATTAACTTAAATCTCTGATCACACTCGTTATATGCTTTATAAATCACTGATAAGCTATATTTTATAAATGGTAATTCATCATTTTCTCCAGAGTGCCAATTTTCACTAGAAGCTTGTAATTGTTCATAATACGAATCCTTAGTATCTTCTATTATCATTTCTAATGAAATATATTTTCCTACAAAAAAACCATTTTTGTAAAGAAGTAGCAGGGTTAAAAGCCTAGACATTCTTCCATTCCCATCTGCAAAAGGGTGAATGCACAAAAAATCATGGATCACAACTGGAATTAGCAAGAGTGGTGGTATCTTTAATCTTACAGCCTCATCATATGCGCTAATCATCTTATCAATATAAGATTCGGTTTCAAAAGCTGATATAGGCTTAAATCTTATTCTTTTCTCTCCAAATTCATTTGTTTCAACTATAGAGTTATCCATTATCTTAAATTTGCCCTTATGACTGACTCCAGAATAAGCGTAGAGTCTATTGTGTAAGGTTAGAATATTATTTTTTGTAAATTCGATATTCTCATAGTTTTCATGAATGATATCTAGAACCTGTCTATAGCCATATATTTCTTCTTCATCCCTATTTCTTGGCCTACTTTTTTTATTCATCAATGATTCCAGCCTAGTATCATTTGTAGATATTCCCTCAATCGCATTTGATGATTTTGTTGACTGAATTTTAGCAACTTCTACCATTTTTTCGAGTACGTCCGGAAAGTTTATCACATAGAGTTCTTGCTTTCCCTTATACTCATATATTTTTGCAATCAAATCATACATATTTGCTGGTATGTTTAAATTAAGTAAGTTTGAATAATTAAATTTTCTCATAAATCCCACCTCTTTTCTCGCCATTATACTCCAATTGGCGTAGATAAATCAAGATTGGCGAGATTATTCTCGCCATTTTGGTTGTTTTGGCTATTATAAATTTATATTATAAAGCCTTCGAATATAGTGGCATATCGTGCTTGGTTTTTTCTTGGAATTTGAGTTTTCGTAATAGGTCTCTCGACTTACGCTCGAGACAAGGGGTAATGATGAAAGCTTATGTAAGCTTCCTACTACTTCCCTTACTTCGACCGTAGTGGACAAGCCTAAAGGAATTGTTCGATGTTATTATTTACTATGAACCAAGTGCAGCTTTATTTTTAAAGCCTTCGAATATAGTGACATGTCGTGCTTAGTTTTACTTAAACAAATCTGAGTGTGAGCCAGTTCTTACTAGAGATAATACTAAAACTTCTTCTATTTTTTCATATATCAACAAAAAATCTGGCTCTATATGACATTCTCGAGTTCCTTTGTAATTTCCGTTTAATGAATGATCTCTATATCTTTCATCAAGAGTTTCATCTTTTGCTATCTTCTCAATAATATCAAAGAGCTTTTCAATATCTTTTCCTTGTTTTTTAGCTTGTTTTAAATCTTTTTTGAATCTCTTCGTAAACTTTATCTTATACTTCAAGGGCTTTCCTCAAGTCATCTATACTATCATAAGACCTAACATTTTTATCTTCGGCTATTTTTCTTCCTTCTTCTATAGCCTTTATGGTTTCTTCGTTTAGCTGGTTAAGTTTGAGATCAAAAGGAATGCCACTTTCTCTAATACTTGCCCTTAAAAACATATTAATTGCAGTAGTCATATTTAAACCTAAACTGGAGTAGATTTTTTCTGCTGCTTCTTTTATTTCTTTATCTGTTCTTATATTCAAATTCGTTGTTGTCATTTTATCATCTCCTTTAGGATAATTATATGAGCTTATTTGTGCACTGTCAACACAATGTCAATACAATTTCCAGGAGTTATCAATTATTTTTTCAATGCATCCTCATTTTGCTTAAATTATTATGTATAAAAGCTAAAATGTAAAGCTCTCACCTATTGGAACTTGTTTATATTCCCACATAAAAAACCAGCTCATGGCTGGCCTAAATAACATTTCAAAAGCTAACTATTTACTTTTTCAGAAATTATAGCTACAAGGTCGATGACATTCTCATAGGTCAAATCTCCTATATACTTATTTTCACTTAGATATACTTCCCACAAGGATCTTAGGTATGAATCTTCTTTTATGTCCTCGATTATTTCCTCATAATCTTGCATTTCCTCCTGACTTCCTCTTTTGTAGGAAGTTCTTTCTATTGCTTCTTTTAAAATTTTATAATCTATCTCATCTTTTTTTAGTTTGTAAAGGGTGTATAGGTCATAAAAGTCTCTCATTCGTGTTGTTGTTATATTTCTTCTGATTATAGTTTCGTATTTTTCTGCGAGAATTGTTTCTAATGGATATGCCATTATTTTTATATCTTCTTTGCTAAAGATACAGGGATAGGTGTATTCTATTTCTCTTGGTGTTATTGCATCTCCTGTTGTTAGGTCAAGTTTCATTGGGTTTTTAGTTTTCCCAATATTTGCTATTAGTGAAATTCTAAAGTTTTCGTACTCGTCTTCTTCTCTAATATAAGAGATGTCTTTTATTTCAAATTTTATTCCATCGTCTACATTGATATTTATGATTTCTTCTACGATTTCTTTTATTTTTTCTTCTTTTAGGGGTATGCCTTTTATGGTTGTGTCCATGTCCATAGTTGTTCTATTTTCAATACCAATTAGAGATGATATTAGTAATCCTCCCTTTATTACAAAATTGTTTTTGTAATTTGATTTGGATAGCCTTTCTAAAAATCTTTCAAAGAAATATATTTGCAGAACTTCTTGAGACTTTAGATTTTTCTTCTCTGCCATACTTCTTATCTTGCCCTTTATACTCTCGATATTAATCACGATAATACCTCCATATATTTTCTAATTTCGTCTTCTATNTCTTTCAAAGAAATATATTTGCAGAACTTCTTGAGACTTTAGATTTTTCTTCTCTGCCATACTTCTTATCTTGCCCTTTATACTCTCGATATTAATCACGATAATACCTCCATATATTTTCTAATTTCATCTTCTATTTTAAATAGTCTACTGTATTTTATGAGTCGTCTTAGGTTTTTATTTTGTGATTTAAAGTATCTTTTTAAGGCTTCTGTGAAAATCTGCTTATCTATCTTTTCTCTGTCGATCATGATGTCGCAAATTGTTCGATCTATATCATAAACTAGGATAAGGTTACCCTGTGGTGATTTTATTTCTGTCTTACCTAGCTCGTATAAATCTTTTTTTACATAGTGAACTTGTAGGTCTTCATATCTTTTCTTGATATGGCTGGCATTGTAGCCTTGGGGTACAGATATATGAAATACATTTGGAGTCCTATCGGATAGGTCGTGGAGGTAGAGGGCTGTTTGATGGGAAAATATAATTCGATTACTATTAGATGATATTAAAATAAAATCATCTATAACTTTTCCTTTTAATTGATATAGTCCTGGTCTTAATCTTTCTAATTGTCCGATTTTTGTTAATTCTGATAAATTATGCCTAGTATATCCGAGTTCTTCTGCTTCTTTGTTGGTGATTACTAAATTATCTTGTATATATTCTCTAAGTGCGTTCATTCTTCCTCACCTCATTTTCGCTTTAATTATATCATATAAAAGCGAAAATGTAAATAATATCTCTGCAGATAGTGTAAATTCCCACATAAAAAGCCAGCTCACGGCTGGCTTTTTGCTTACTTTAGCTTTATTTCACCTTGTATGGATTTTTTTCTATTTTTTCCATTTCGGCTTTGGATATTTTTGTTACTGGGCCCTTGCTTGTTTTTAGGACGTTTGCTTGGATCATTTGGTCCATGGCGTTTTTGATTTCAGTGTCGGTGTAGCTTGGTTTTACTTGGTCTATTGAGATTGTTCTTTGGGCTGCTGCCTCATCTTTGAAATATAGTTTGAGTTTTGAATTGATTGTTTTTTCCATTTGTTATTCCTTTCTCCTTTTCTTATGCTAGGTTGCCTTCTTCGATTAGTTGGTCATCGGCTTTGTATATTGCGTATTTTAGTTCGTGGCCATTGTCATTTAGTAGGCCTAGGTAGGCTTTGGCGAAGGTCTTGATATTATCAGAGCTTGCCTCTTGGTTTACTTGTGAAAAGGTCTTTGTGTAGGCCTTTCTCTTGTCTCCGTCTACGTTTGCGATTTCGAATTTAATTTTTATTTTCATTTCTTCTCCTTTTTTGTTTTTTTATTGGCGCCTTGTATATATATAACAAAAACTGCCTTTTTGTCCCGATTTATTTTTTAAATCCTTACCCAAGTTGATTTTCCATCACCTATGCTGACATATCTCCTCTTGCCGGATAGGGCTATATAGGATATCCAGCTTAGGCCTTCGTTTTCTATGACCTGGTCATAGTGGATATGCTCACCTGGATAATAGACTGCTAGAACATCTGACCTGGTAGTGGGTAAGGCTCTGACATTGACTGCTGCCCTTACCAGGGCCCTGCCGAGTTTTTCGACCATCTTGTAGCCAGTATTTGTATTGCCTAGGGGCCTAAAGTATCTTTCCTTATAGGACCTCTTGCAGGCTAGAAATATTTTAAGGTCATCCCTAGTTGTGGATATGGATACTCCCCTATGCCTGTAGTTGGCATGAAGGATCTTATCCCTTGCTAAAAATATTCCCGTATGGCCGCCTGCTCCCAGGGATTTGCCTTCGATTCCTCTTATAAAGATATCCCCTCTTTGGACCTGGTCATAAGAATAAATTTCCTTTAGGTAGGTCCCATTCATCTTAAAGAGGGTCTCTGTAGATTCTATTAGGCTTGTCCTTGGGATAAAGCCTCCTGCTATGAGGCAATAGTGGACGAAGGATGAGCAGTCATAAAAGGCTGGGCCAAGTCTTGCAGGATAGGCCATGGAATAGCCCACCCTGCCGACCTTGGTCAAGCCAAAGTCAATCATCTTTTCAATATTTGCCATAAAGTTCCTTTCCCCAAAAGCTATGACTTTTGGATTTCTTCAATGATTTTGTCAAGCTTTCCATTGATTTGTACTATTAGGATGAGATTCATCACTATTGGAAAGCCTAGTTCAGATATGAGTTTAAATATATCCATATCAATTTCGGCTAACTTGGCAAGCTTTCTTTCCTCAGGATCAAGCTAGCGAAGTCTGGCTTGCGATAAAATTTATGGCAAGCCCAGAAAGTACGCCACTCCTTTCTTGTGTGATTTGCACGTGCTAATTATATATAGCAAAAAGTAAGATTTTGTCCCGTTTTTTTTAGAGGTTGGCATACAAAAAAGCTTATTTATGATATAATTAAAGAAGTCAAGGGGTGCTTATATGAATGAGAAAAATAAAATAGATAGGGTCCATGATGATGTTATTAATAGTATAAAAGTATTGATGGAAAGGTCCAGAAACGAAGTTGCAAGGCAAGTCAATAATATTTTGCTAGAGACTTACTGGGAGATTGGACGTATTATCGTAGAAGATGAGCAAGGACATGAGCAAAGAGCAGAGTATGGCAAAGAGCTTATAAACGACTTATCAAGACAACTAACAAAGGAATATGGCAGAGGGTTTTCAAGGTCTAATTTACAGAATATGAGAAACTTATATTTATCATATCCAATTTGCCAGACACTGTCTGGCAAATTGACCTGGTCCCATTATTGCGAACTCTTATCTATCAGCGATGAGAAAAAACGAAGCTTCTATGAGAAAGAAAGTATAAATGCAAATTGGTCAGTAAGGGAACTTAAAAGACAAATTAAAACATCACTTTTTGAAAGATTACTCTTATCAGCAGGAGAGGAAAACAAGGAAAAAGTCCTAGACCTAGCCTTAAAGGGCAATGAAATAAATAAGGCGGCTGACCTTGTAAAAGACCCTTATGTATTTGAATTTTTAGGCTTGCCAGAAGAAAAACCAATGATGGAAAGTGACTTAGAAAAAGCACTCATAGACCATATTGAAAAGTTTTTACTAGAACTTGGCAAGGGTTTTATGTATGTAGGCAGCCAACAAAGGGTAACCCTAGGCAACACCCACTATTATGTGGACATGGTATTTTATAATAAAATATTAAGGTCCTATGTCTTAATCGAACTAAAAACAAGCAAGCTAATGCCAGAAGCAGTAGGTCAAATAAATATGTACCTCAATTATTATAAGGCAGAAGTCAATGACGAGATGGACAATGAGCCTATAGGGATAATCTTATGTACTGATAAAGACGGAGTCCAAGCAGAATACGCCTTAGGAAATTTATCAAATAAAATATTCGCATCAAAATATACCTTGTATATACCAGACAGGGAAGAGCTTGAAGAGCAGGTAGAGAAAGTAATTGAACAATACAAACAGAAGTAGGTAAAAAACTACTTCTTTTTTATTGCAAAAAATCTCCCGTTATTTTAACTAATCAGCTTAAAGACTTTAAAAGTCCAATTCGATTTGTCTAAAAGCGATTAAGGCAAAAAAACCCCGTCTTAAAGGCTTTTAGGCAATTAAACATTTTCACTAATTTGTATTAAGATAGACATTGACAAGGTCAAAAGGCGCCTTTACCAGCCAGGCTGGTAGACTTTGATCTTAAATGAAAGAAGTGAAAAAATGATAAATTTAGAAAATGCACAAAGAATAATAGATGATTATATGCCATTAATACTTGCAACTATAAGACGATTCCCAGCCTTTGAAAGAGAAGAGGCAATCGATGAAGCAAGGATGCTGACAATCGAGGCAATACTAGATTACAAAATCGAAGCAGGAAGCTTCGGCAATTACCTAAAACACAAGCTCAACTACCACTTTTGGAACAAATGCAGAAATCCACTAGAAATCTCCCTAGAAACACCCACCGAAGCCGGCATAATTGGAGATCTGATAGAAAGCGACATCGACATAGGAGCTGAAATTGAAGAAGCAGAAAAATACCTCAAATTAAAAAACAGCCTAAAAAGGCTAAATAACAAAGACAGGGAAATAATAAGGCTAAGATATTTTGAAAAAATGGAATATGAAGAAATAGGCCAAATCCTAGGCCTAAGCCCAAAAACAGTGAGAAATAGAAATAGCATTATAATAAAGAAATTGAGAAAGGTGTGGGGTGTGAGGTAGAAACAGAGAGATATAAAAATGAACCTTCGAATATAGAGGCATGTCGTGCTTAGGCTGTCTTGAGATTGAAGCTTTTTGTAAGAAAGCTACCCTTTCCCTTGCTTCGACCAACGTGGAGAAGTCTATTAGTACTGATATGGCGTTATTATTTACTACGCACAGAGCACGGGTTTATTTTCAAGAGCCTTCGAATATAGTGACATATCGTGCTTAGGCTTTCCTGGAATTTGAGTTTGCGTAATAGGTCTCTCGGCTTCGCTCGAGACAAGGGGCACGCCTCCGGCGCTTATCTATGCTTGTCCCAAATTACGAAGTAATTTGATGGAAAGCTTGATGCCGTAGCTGAGGAGCACCACGTCTATGCCTAACCCCATTCCTGAAAGGAATGGATGGTAGGCTTGATGCGTAGAAGAGTGGTTCGCAGCGAAGCGAGAAAGATTGCTCAATAAAGATACCGTTTCCCTTGCTTCGACCAACGTGGAGAAGCCTAAAAGAATTGTTAGTTGTTGTCATTTACTATGCACGGAGCACAAATTAATTTTCAAAATCATTATGATTAAACGCCCTAAATCAGGGCATAAATATACTAGAATACAATTAAGGAGTTTTTATGGCTGGTTTTTTTTATATAATGGCTTGTGAATCTAATACTACTATATACAAAGGATCTACTGATGATATTATAAGAAGAGCTTACGAGCATAAGTATCATCTCATACCAGGCAGTTTTTCTGATACATATGATACTACAAAATTAGTTTATTATGAATACTATGAAGATATAACTGATGCTCGTGGGCGAGAAGCTCAGGTTGGTAAATGGAGCAGAGCTAAGAAAGATAAGCTAATAAGCAAGATGAACCCTGGTTGGGAAGATTTATATCGGGATTTAGTTTGAAATAATAATGGATGTTTTGTAACAGGTACATAATAGGCTTCGAATGTATAGGCATATCGCTCTTGATTTTGTGCTGTGATTTGAGTTTACGTAATAGGTCTCTCGACTTCGCTCGAGACAAGGGATGGGTTACTCGAGACAAAAGACAATGAAGGAAGCTTAAAAAGCTTCCCACTTCTTCCCTTGCTTCGAGCTAAGTGGCAAGCACGTACGAATATGGCTTTTTCAAAGCTTTCCCGTTAGCATGGGAGGAGGTGAAATCATGCGTATTTTACTTGACATCATTATTGCTGTCATAGCTAAAGACAAGCCCCTCCGGCTAATTGAGAAGTGGTGACTATTTGAGCAAGTGGCTAGATAGTAAAATTAATAAAGATGATAACTAGCACAAAAAGGACGAGCGTGCGGGCTCGTCCTTTTTTGGTAATTCCATGCTTCTTGATTAACTTCATGGTTACTCTTAATATACCTCAAATTAGGGGTCAATTCAATGTTTATAATTAGTTAATTTATGTTTAGCTTCTTATTTTCTCATAAAAAAACCTTCCAATTTAATGGAAGGTTTTTTGAAGTGAGTACCCGGGTATTTTATTTTTTAGATTCGGTCTAAGAGTGCACTCTTTATTGACCGCCTCTTAAGATTCTAATCGATAATTAGTCTCTTTTGCTTGCTGCATAAGCAACTGATGCTGCTGCAAGGATTCCAGCTACGCCAGCTACTCCAGCGATACCTGTTTTAGCGTTTGAGCCAGCTTTTTTAGATGGCATGTTAGCTTTTTTGTCTTCTTTTTTGTCTTCTTTTTTGTCTTCTTTTTTGTTTTCTTCTTTAACTTCTGGTTGAGCTTTTTCGTTTTCTTTGATTGTGTTTTCGATGTCTTCAGCGTTCTTGTTTAGTTCTTTTGTAAGAGCTTCAAGATCAGCGTCAGAAGCTTCATCAGCGTAAGCTGTAGCTATGAAAGCTGATTTAACACCAAGTGCTTTGTTAGCTTTTTCGATTGTAGCTTTAGCGTCTTTGATTTGTTTTTCAAGAACGTCTTTAACCTTAGCAACTGATTTTGGAGCTTGTTTTAGTAGGAATTCTGCAGATGAGATAGCTACTTCTGCTCTTGTTTTAGCTGCTTGAAGTTCTTTAACTAGAGCTGCTCTGTCTTTTGATTCTTCTTTTTTAGCTTCTTTAACAACTATTTTTGATCCTTCAATAGATACAACATCGCCTGCAAGTCTTGCAGCAGTTTGTAAATCTACCATAGTGCTATCAAATTTTTTGCTTAGGGCAACTTCATTATCAATTGCGTCACCATATGCAGCGTAAGCTAATTTTGTTTCTTCTTGTGCTTTTGTAAGGTCAACTAGAGCTTGAGCTTTTGGAGCTAACTTATTTTGATCAAGTTTTGGTGCATTTTCTTTTTCTTTTTTAAGTTGTTCACCAAGTTGAGTTTTTAATTTGTCAAGTTTATCCATTTCTGGTTTAAGAGCTGCTTTAGCTGCTTCAACATCAGAGTCTACTCTTGGATCAGCTTTCATAGCTTTTTCTAATTTTTCAACTAATGGATTTACTACTCCTTTTTGTGTTTCAATAGCAGCTTGTATTGATTTTGAATCACCAGCACCACCATCTTTTGAATCTGCTGGAAGGTTTTTCCATTTTGATTCAGCTTCTTTTTCAGCTTTTTTAGCTGCTTCATATCTAGCTTTTGCTTCAGCTAATTTCTTTCTAGCATCTTCTCTTTTTGTGTAGTATTCTTGAGCTTCTGATAATTTTTCGCTGTAATTTACTTCTACTAGTTTTGTACCATATTTTGATTCAGCTGCTACTGCTGGTGCTACTGCACCAAGACCTAGAGCTAGTGCAAGAGCACCTGCTGCTAATTTGTTTAATTTCATAATTTTGTTCTCCTTTAAATTTCGTTTAAACTTTTGTACAATTTTTTAGTACTCACTTTACAATTATTATCTTACAACACATTCTCCATATTGTCAACACATTTGATTATTTTATCAATATATCTAAAATTTTCCTAAATATAACGACAAATTATCTTCATAATTCAACCATGTTGAATGAGATTAGACTTCTCGACTCCGCTACGCTCCGCTCGAAGAAAGGGAGGGAAGGTGGGAGTTTCTACAATAGGAATTCCATATATTGGCTTTATTACTCACTTTTGCAAGCTTAATGCTTAATTATGGAATTTTGTAGGACCACACAATTGATGTTGAATTTCTACAATAGGATTTTGGGGAATTTCTACAATAGGAATTCCTTATATTTTGTTGTTTGATAATTTCTATTAATATACTAATTTTATTTGGAATTGCAAGATGGTTTCCTTAATTTACAATAATTTAAGATGATTTTTTTATTTAAAACATAATGAAATATTTTTATTTACTTTTGCTCTTCGTAACTAAATAATTTGGTATTTTTCTTTCTTATTTTTTCTTAGTGATACAATATCATTTGCTATTTTTCTTCGTAACTTAATCATTTAGTAATTAATTTCTATTTACTATTGAATCTTCGTAATAAGGGGGAGGTCCAAGGACCCTTTCGCATGGGTCCTCATCGCCCTCCCCCTTACACCCCCTCTACGTTACACCCCACAAGCGACTCTTGCAGAGGGCAAACTAAAGATTGCCTATGGCAATCTTCTTTATTAGACCTGACTGCTATTCATCCTGGTCCAAAATCTATTATTTCAAATCTCGTCAGCTAAAAATTTAGATTCACTTCACTTCGTTTCGTTCAACAAAATTTTCTTAACGCTTCCTTGATTTAAAATAATTTACGATTTTATTTATGTAAGTCTTAGTGATTTTTTTCCTAGTTCCTCTTATTGCAATGTTTGCGAGAGCAAACGAGCCTTAGTCCTAATTAGACGTTAATATTCTCTCAGAATACAGAACAACTCTCCCAAGGTCGGAAGATTTTGTAAATGTAGATGCCGTTAAGAAAATCTCCTGACGCACGAGTACAAATTAATATTATGTAAGTGCTGAGATGTAAAGTGAATGTAAAAGAAACATTTGGGCTAGATTGAGATTTTTAGGCATCGGAATGTCAAAATCAGTTAGGATAGGGATAGCTTTTACGAAGGGTTCTGTCTACATAGAGAGGATTGCCGTTAGGCAATCTTCACTTTCCGCACTCCGCCTTAGGAGCCGGGAGGGGGTGAAATGGGGAGGTTTAAGGAGGGGCATGAGGGGGCATCGGCCGCCCCCTTCGCCCCTCCTTTAGCCGAAGTCATCAGCTTGATGACAACAATTTATTATGTGATAAAATAACGAAGAAAAATAGTAAATAAAAATATAATATTAATTATAAAGTAATAAAAATTGGGATTCTTAAGGGGATAAATCCCCTTAAGCTATCTCGCTTTCGCTCGAGTGCTCCGCACGGGTCCTCTCCGAGCCGGACGGGCTTATTTATGATATGGTTCCCCACTTATTATCCTATGGGCCCTATATATCTGTTCCATTAATATCACCCTCATTAGTTGGTGTGGGTAGGTCATTTTGCCGAAGGAGATTCTGTTGTTGGATCTTTTTAGGATGTTTTCTCCTAGGCCGTTTGATCCTCCTATTACTAGGACTAGGTCTCTGCCGGCTCCTTGGATTTTTTCTTTTTGTATTAGTTTGGCGAAGGCTATGCTGTCTAGGGCTTTGCCTTGTATTTCTAGGGTGATGACGTAGGAGTCTTCTTTGATTTTGGCTAGAATTTTTTCGCCTTCTTTGTTTTTGATTTGGTTTATTTCCTTTTCTGATAGGTTTTCAGGGGCTTTTTCGTCCGGAACTTCTACTATTTCTACTTTGTTGTAGGCTTTCATTCTTTTGAGGTATTCGGCTAGGGCGTCCTGGTAGAATTTCTCTTTTATTTTGCCTACTGCTATGATTTTGATGAGCATTAGTTTTGGTTTTGGGTGTAGGTGTCGAATGAGTCTCTGATTTTGCTGAAGCCTTCTTCTGCTAGGACTTGTAGGACTATGTCTTTGATGTCGCTTGTCCTATGGACTCTTTGGTTGTCTAGGTGTTCATTGCCTGCTAGGAGCTTTTTTCCTATATCTTTTAGGATCATTGCTAGGTCTGATGTGTTTAGTTGCATGCCTGACTGGTCTGCGGCGTTTTTGATGGATCTTGCGATTTTGTCTGGGTCGTATTTTTCAAGATTGCCTGACCTTTTGACTACGTATTCGTCCTTACCATTTATCATGTCCATGATTTGATCTAGGGGTAGGTTTTTTGCAATTTGACCTAGGTCTAGGTCTATGATGTTGTTGTCTTTTAAAAAGTCGCCTAAGAGACTTAATATTTTTTCTGTCATGATTACCTTCCTTTATATATTTGTTCTTGCTTTATTTATACCCAATTTTCCTTTGTTTTATTTGACTGTTTCTTTGTTTAAATATGTCTTTAATAAAAATACTAGACCTAGGGGTAGGCTATAGGTTTTTGTTTGATTTACCATGTTTAGGCCTATATTGTTTTGGGAATATTTGAAGCCTAGTTCATTTTTATATCTTTTTGTGAATACTTGATAAGATTTGGCTTTGGTGTTTATATTTGATTTGACTTCTATTGGTATTACTTTCCCATCATCTTCAATTAAGAAGTCTAGTTCTGCTGAATTTTCAGATTTCCAGAAGTATGTTTTGTAGGATCTATTTATCAATTCATTATTTACATAATTTTCTGTTAATGAGCCTCTAAAGCCACCTGTTTCTTCGGATTTTTCTACTAATGATCTGAGTGTGAAGTTGGCCTTTCTTGATAGGAGTCCTACGTCTGCTAGATATATCTTATAGTAGGAAGAATCGCTGTAGACTGAGAGGGGGATTTGTGGATTTTCTATTTTGGGCACTAAGTATATTAAGCCTGCATCTATGAGCCAGCCTATGGATTTTTCTAGGTCTTTGGCTCTGGCTGATTTTTTAACTCTGGAAAATACGAATTTATTGTTTTCTTGGGCAAGTTGCTCAGGGATTGACCTCCATATGAGCTCTATATTTACTAGCTCGCTTTTTGGGCTATGTCTTGAGAAGTCATTTTCATAGCCTCTTAATATATTATCTTGGATTTGATTGACTTCTAGGAGATTCTCATTGTTTTTCCGTGATTTTACCGCTTCTGGCATGCCTCCTACTAGGAGATAATTAGTATATTGCCTATTTAATTCATCTAAGATGTAGGTTGGAAGTGGTGCTGATAGGTCATAGGATTTTAAGGAGTCTATTAGGCTTGTTTGATTATTGGCCCAGAGAAACTCCTTGAAGCTCATAGGGTACATTTCTAACATGTCTACCTTGCCTACTGGAAATGACGCTCCTTCTGCCCTAATTGATACGCCAAGCAAGGATCCAGCCCCTACTACTGCTAGGTCTGGCATGTCTTCATAAAAATATTTCAAAGCTGTTATAGCTTTGGGATTGAATTGTATTTCATCTATTACTAGGAGTGTTTCTTCTGGTATTATTTCAGGAATTACTAGCATATTCGCTATGTCTCTTATTATCCTCTTGGTGTCATAGTTAAAGGAAAATATTTCAGATATGTGAGGATCTCTTTCTAGGTTTATATAGACAAAATTTTTGAAGTATTCTTCTCCAAATTTCTTTAATATATATGTTTTGCCGCACTGCCTAAGACCTGTTAAAATAAGAGGTTTTCGAGTACTCTTTTCTTTCCAGTTTAGGAGTTTTTCTATTATTTCTCTTTTCATTTTGTCCTCCTAGTATAATAATATATTATTCCTATGGTTTTTGCAAGAATTTCGTTATTATTCCTATTGTTTTTGCAGATATTTTTGAATTATTCATATCCTTTTCGCGATAATTTATGAATTATTCATATCTTTTTTGCAAAAGTCGCTAAAAAAAGAGACCCGCAGGTCTCTTGATTTATAATTGGCTTGGGTCTAGGTTGAAGGTGTCCCATTCTGATAGGTCGCCTGCTTGGAAGCCTTTTTGGTACCATCTTACTCTTTGCTCGCTTGTGCCGTGGGTGTAGGATTCTGGGACTACGTAGCCCTGGCCTTTTTTCTGGATGGCGTCATCTCCTATGACCCAGGCTGTGGATATGGCCTCGTCTATGTCGCCGTCGTCTAGGTAGCCTTTGTCGTGTTGGTATCTGGCTACTACTCCTGCCAGGTAGTCTGCCTGGAGCTCTAGGCGTACTGTGAGGGCGTTTCTTTCTTTTTCTGGTAGCTTTTGCATGAGCTTTTGGTATTGGTCCATGATGCCTGTGACATTTTGGACATGGTGGCCGATTTCGTGGCTTATAACGTAGGATACTATAAAATCTCCATTTTTGGCTCCAAAATCATTGACCAGATTATTGAAGAAGGACAAGTCCATGTAGACTTTATTGTCTACTGAGCAATAAAAGGGGCCGGTGCCTGCTTGGGCAAAGCCACAACCGGTGTTGATGGCATCTTTGAATATATCCATCTTGGCTGGTGTGTAGTTGATTCCTTCCTTGCCGAGGATTTCGCTCCAGGCATCTTCTGTATCGGCTAAGACTACGGCTGAGTATTCGTAGAGGTCTTTTTCCGCCTGGGTCATGACGTATTCTTCTTGCTGGGTCTGTGGGGCTGTCTTTGTTGTAGACTCTAGGGCTGTGAATGGGTCGCCTGTGATTAAAAATATGACAAGGGCAAGGATTATTCCTCCCCCACCTAGGGCCATACCACCACGCCCACCGCCTCGGCCAGCATTATTTATATTTCCACTTTGTCGTCTACCTTTCCATTTCATAAATTTCTCCTTTTTGTGTATATAATATAGATACCCAAATTTGGGATGAATTATTGGAGGAGTTGATATGAATAGGTTGCGATTTGGATTTAATGAGCCTTTGGATATAGTGAATTGTCGTACTTGGGTTGTTTTCCTAGCCTTCGAATATAGTGGCATGTTGTGCTTGGTTTATCTTTAATTTATTAATTTAGTGCCTAGATGGCCCGGTGTAGATACAAATCTCATTACATACTCTACTGATGAGACCTCTCGTCGCTACGCTCTGTCGAGGTGGGGATATTGTGAGTCCGTAGTTTTTCGTTAGTTACTTATAATTATTTAAAGGAAATATTATAATAAGGAATCTTAATAAAGTCAGAAACCGACTCCCCTTCCATTTCGAGCCAGAGCGAGAAATCTCATGGTTCTCTTTATTGAGAGTTCTGTATTTACATCGGTGATTTGTTTCTGCTTAATTCAGTACTTACATGGCCCGATGTAGTTTAATCCCTATATAGAAAGAACCATGAGACCTCTCGTCGCTTACGCTATGTCGAGGTGGGAATGTTTTTTCCTACAGTATGTATAAATTCATAAATGATTTCTTATATAGATATAAATCACATATCCTCGAATAAAAAGTAAATGAAAGCACCCCTCCTTCCATTTCGAGTGTAACGAGAAATCTCATTATCAGGTTTATAAAAGGTTCTGTATTTACATCGGTGATTGGTTTATATAGCCTTCGAATATAGTAAATTGTCGCTCTTAGTCTGGCTTAGAATTTGAGTTTTCGTAATAGGTCTCTCGACCGCGCTCGAGACAAGGGGTAATGAAGGAAGCTTATAAAACTTCCCACTCCTACCTTGCTTCGACTTTCGTGGCAAGCCCGTCCGAATACCGCTTCTTCGAAGCTCTCCGTGCTACCGCACTATTATTCGGCATAAACATGCCAAATCAAGGCATGTTTATGTGGCTCGGAGAGGACAAGTCTATTAGAAATGCTTTAATGTTACTATTTATTATGAACCAAGTACAGGTTTATTTTCACAAGCCTTCGAATATAATGGTATGTCGTGATTGGTTTATCCTTAATTTATTAATTTAGTGCCTAGATGGACCGGTGTAGATACAAATCTCATTACATACTCTACTGATGAGACCTCTCGTCGCTTACGCTCTGTCGAGGTGGGAATGTTTTTTCCTACAGTATGTATAAATTCATAAATGATTTCTTATATAGATATAAATCACATATCCTCGAATAAAAAGTAAATGACAAGCACCCATCCCATTTCGAACTTTGTGAGAAATCTCATGATTCTTTATGTCGAGGGTTTTGTGGGTACATCGATGATCGGTTTGTATAGCCTTTGAATATAGAGGCATATCGTTCTTAGAATATTGCTTTTTTGGCTAATTCATCTGCTAAGTCGTTGTATTTGTCGTTTGAGTGGCCTTTTACTTTTACAAAGCCTATTTGTATTTTTTCTCTGGCTTCTCTTATGAATGCTTGGTAGGACTGGGTTAGGGTGTTGTTTGCTTTCCATTCTCCTTCTGCCCAGCTGGCTATGCCTTGGTAGTCGTGGTGGATTATGATTTTTTTGTAGGATTTTTCTAGGGCTTTTTCTATGGCTAGTTCTGCCGCTTTTACTTCTCCTGCTACGTTTCTGTGGATGTAGTAATTGTCTTGGTAGGCTTTGTTGAAAGTTTCTTCTTTATCGTCTTTGATTAGGACTACTCCTGCTCCGTAGGTTTTTTCTTTGAGGTTGAATGACCCGTCTACGTAGGCTATGACTGTGTCTTGGTCTATTTTTATTTCTTTTTTCTCATTTGACATAAAGGCTTGGGCCTCTTCTTTAGTCTTGAAGGACTTGTAGGAGGCGTTTGGGTAGCCTTTTACTTCTTTTAAACAAGAATCCCAGGATGTGTAGATCCCAGGATTTCTGCCTTTTTTTACTGCGTAATATTTCATATTGTGTCTTTGTTGACCCAGTAGGTTACTGTGCCTGGTCCAACTGTGAATACTCCGTTTCCGTTTTCATCTATGGTTATGTCTTCGTTTTTGCCTGATAGGTCGGTGTAGGTGGCGCCTGCTTCCTCTTCACCTACGAACATTTGCTTTTCTGCCATGTCTTTGATTGAGACTAGGACTGCTAGTGGCTTATGGCTTTCATCTCCTCTTCTTACCCATCCAATTACTGATGGATGGTCGAAGTAGTCGTCTTGTTCGCCGTAGTTGTAGTTTTTCCTTACTTGCATCATATTATCGAGCATGTCTTTTAATGGTTCTGTTTTATGCTCTCCTATTAGGCCGTAGTAGTCTCCTGCAAAGAGGCATGGGTAGCCGTCTTTTCTGAATAGGATTAGGGCGTAGGCTATTTCTTTGAACCACTCTTCTACCCATGAGTCTAGGGATTGGCCTGGTTGGCTGTCGTGGTTGTCGACGAAGGTTACTGCCTGGGCTGGGAAGTCTTTGACTATGGTGTTGTCGAAGATTTTTCTCATGTCGTAGTTGCCCATGGATTTGCTGGCTTCGTTCATATGGAAGTGAAGGGGTACGTCAAAGAGGTCGATCCTGTAGTCTGAATTGTCTAGGTAGGATTCGATGGCTCCTGTGTCATATTGCCAAAATTCTCCAAAGAGGTAGAACTTGTCTGCGCCCTTTTTTTGAATTACATATTTGGATAGGTCATAGATGAAGTCGCCTGATATGTGTTTGAGGGCGTCGTATCTGAAGCCATCGACCTTGGTTTCTTCTGTGAACCAGTCGACCCATTTAAATATTTCTTCTCTTACTTCTGGGTGGGTGTGGTCTATGTCGCAGTTCATGAGGTAGTCGAAGTTGCCTTTTTCTTTGGATACATCTTCGTCCCAATATTTGCCATCACCTAGGATTCTGTAGATGGCTGATGTTTCGGTTTTGGCATCGTAGTCGACTCCTGTGAAGTGGTAGTAGTGCCATACCATGTCTGAGTATTTGCCTTTTCTGCCTTTGAAGTCAAAGCCTGTCCAGGCTTCTATTTCCATTTCTCCTGAGACGTCTTCTTCTCTATTGTTTTGATCTACCATGACCGCCTTGAAGTTTTCCTTGAAGTCTGCATTGCCTTTGTGGTTTAGGACTACATCTGCGTAGGATTTGATTCCTGCCGCGTGGAGGTCTTCGATGGCCTTGATTAGTTCATCTTTTGTGCCGTATTTAGTTCTGATGGTGCCTTTTTGGTCAAATTCGCCCAAGTCCCAGAGGTCGTAGATGCCGTAGCCTACGTCCATGTCTCCACCTCCCTTGCACATTGGTGGAAGCCAAAGGGCGTCTATTCCTGCCTTTTTGAGGTCTTTGGCTGATTTGCTTAGGTTTTTATAAAAGGATCCATCTCCATTTGTATCCCATTCAAAGGATTGCATCATTATTTCGTTTGCCATTTTTACTCCTTGCAGATGTCTATTGACTTGCTTGCGCCTATCCTGTCTGCTCCTGCTTCGATTAGGGCTAGGGCTTCTTCTCTGGTGTGGATGCCGCCGCTTGCCTTTACTTTGATCTTGCCTTCTACTGCTTCTCTCATTAGCTTGATTTCAGCTACAGTCGCTCCTCCTGTTGAAAATCCTGTGGAGGTTTTGACGAAGTCTGCTCCTGCATTTAGGGCTAGCTTGCAAGCTTTGATTTTTTCATCTTCTGTTAGTAGACAGGTTTCTATGATTACCTTGAGAATATTTTCTCCTATAGCTTCTTTGATGGCTCTGATTTCATCTTCTACATAGAAATAATCTTCTGATTTTAGCCTGCCAATATTGATTACCATGTCTATCTCACTTGCCCCATCTCTGATGGCTTCTTTTGCCTCAAAGACTTTTGCATCTTTGGTCATGGCTCCTAGTGGAAAGCCTACTACTGCTGCAATTTTGATGTCTTTGTTATAATCTCTTATAAATTTGACATAGGATGAGTTGACGCAAACTGAGTAGAAGTCATTCTCTACTGCTTCGTCTACTAGTTTTTTAATTTGGTCAAAGGTCGCATCTGCCTTTAGGTTGGTGTGGTCTATATATTGGTTAATTTTCATCATTTCCTCCATATTCTATGAGGGCAAGGGTTAGGTCATCTGCCATTTGCTGCCAATTGAAGTCTCTTATATTTTGATAGAGGGCTTGTATGTCGCCCTTTTTGGAAAATTCTTCTCTGAGCCTTTCTAGGCCATATTCCTTGCCATTTTCATTTTTCGCTTCTATTGTTCCATCTGTGAAGAATAATATCTTGTCATTTTCTTCTAGTTTTAGGGTTTTTTCTTTGTATTTATCAGCCTCTATTATATTTGATATCATCCTGCCACTTACAAGGAGATAATCAGCTATTTTCTCGCTTTGCCTATAGATAAGGGGTGGACAATTGTGGCCAGCATTGGCAAAGACTAGGCTATTGTCCCTAAAATCAAAGATGCCAAGCCAGGCTGTGAAATATTGGCTGGAGTCTATCTCTAATTTGGTAAATTTCTTCCTGAGGTTGAGAAAGACTTGGCTAGGGCTATAGTCTGGGTGCTTGTCAAAGATGGCGGACATAGACACTTTTAAAAACATTGTCATTATCGATGCCTTGACCCCATGGCCCATGACATCTGCTATATAAAATGCTGACCTATTTTCGTCAATCTTGATTAAGTCGTATATATCGCCTGAGACCTTTTCAGAAGGATTGTAGATGCCTGATATTTTAAGCTTGCCATAGGTTTTATTTTTAGGGAGAATAGATGCTTGGATTCTTCTTACAAATCTCAAGTCATCTATCATGTCCTTGTTGGCATTGTAGAGGTCTATTTTAAGGATGGATTCACTTGTGATATCCCTGTAGACTTCGATTGTGCCAGCAAAGTCCCCATCATAGAAGATTGGGGATGTCTTTATGGAATAATACTTGCCATCGATTAACTTTTCTTCAATCATGGTTGTGGTTTTGACCACTTCGTTGCTATTGCTAAGTAATAGGTCGATATTATCATCTAGGTAGGTCTTTAAGGTCTCGCTCTTATCTAGAGCATCAATAAGGGCGTCATTAACAAAGGCTACCTCGCCCCTGTCATCTATTATCCTGACCCAATCATCCATTGCGTTTAGGATAAAAAAGTTGAAATTTTCTCTTAAGTAATGTGTTTTTTCTAAAGACCCTGTCATAATTTGCCCCTTTAACTTTCTTAGTATGACTATATCATTTTTAGCATAGTAATTCAATCTAGTTTTATAGGTGGAAATGTATTTAAAATATTATTTGGCCCACAAGAAAAAGCCAGCTAGGCTGACTTTTCTTTATAAAGGAGTTTAGGCTTTCGCTTGCTTATAAAGCTCTGCCCTTAGGGTTTGGATATATTTTTCTACCTTTTTGTTGATTTCTTTTTGTTTGGCTATTAATTTTATGAGTTTATCTCTTTTAAATGAGTCAGTAAGCCATCTATTGCATAGATACGGGCTTAGATTTATAGATTTGCTTCTAATTTTATGATTACTTTTTCAATTTTGGCGAGTATTACTTTTTGTCTGGAGATTAATTTGGTGAGCTTATCTTTTCTGGCTTTTGGCATGTAATTATGGGCCATGTAGTTTTCTGCGTAGGCTACTATTCTTTTGTTATTTTCAAAAGCTTGTCTTAGGGCTCTGACGGAGTTGGCGTATTTTGTATTTTTCCTTTTATTATAGGCTTCTAAGTCTGTTTCTAGCTCTTTTACACGAGCATCTACATAGTCTTGATCATAATTATCATTGTTTCTAATTTCTTTTAAGTGATTTATCTGACCGAATATGCTATTGGCTAAAAAATCGCTTGATTCTTCTGCTTTTCTTTTGAAGGTCTTAGCTTTTTCTAGGAGCCTATCTAGGTTTTCGTAGTTTACTGGGTCACTTGCTTTTATAAAGTTGACTGTGTATTCTATCGGGTAGGCTAAGCCTGCATCACTTATGCCACTTACGCTTATCCTATAGGATGCGTTAGTTTGTTTTTTAAGCTCGTGACCAAAGATTAGGGCACTACCATAGCCGTAGTTTTGTTTTGATATATAAAGGCCATTAGCTGGTGTGTAGGTCTTGACCTCTCCAGTTTTTAAATTTTCTACTTTCACACTTGTGTTTAGCTCATCTATGTCTAGTAGCTTTCCTATTTGGATTGAAAATGGTGAGCTTGGCTTTACTAGTTCAACTAGGGTATTTGTTGCAGGGTAGGCTATTACGTCTTTATTTCTAAATCTAGTATTAGCTTCATCTATGACAGTTGTTGCGTTGAATTTGCCTATGTGACCTATGCCCATTTGTACTGCATAAGGATTTAAAAGCCATCTTCTGTGGCCTACACTTTTATAATTATTTGGACTTCCATCATCCATATAAGCCATGATGGCACTATATGGGGAATCGTAACCTCTACCTAAGTTTGAGGTCTTGGCCCCTTCCTTGCCTGCTAAAATGATATCTTCATTTCCGCTATAGCCTGCTGGTGTTGGTGGGTAGTGGTTAATGGCTGAATTTAGGTTGGAAACTAGTGTTGCTGACTGGGCAAGGGTAGACATTTGCTTATTTTCAAATACCTCCGGAAGACCTACCATGAACCTATAGGTGTTTATAAAATGTAGGGTATCTTCTATAACCTCATCTGTCAAGCTTCCCAATTGGTTTGCTCTTGGATTTGGTATCTGGCTATAGATTTGCCTAGCATTTAAGTCATAGCTAGGTTGGGTTAGGTTTATGCCTGCAAATTTAACCTTTGAAGTAGATCTTGTCTCATAGTTTCTCCAATAGGCCTTTACTTCTTCTGCGCTTGGCATGTTGGTTGTGATGCCAAGACTTTGGCCAGTGGATAGGCTTGTACTTGTTGTGTCTATTTCATTTGCTGGGATTAGGTCTGGGCTTGTTTGCTTAGCTTCGTCACTTAGTGCTGGATCTAAGGTGCCTATTTCGCTTGCCTTACTTATAGCAAGTGGTGAGATTAGGCTTACTGCTAGGGCAAGTCCCAATATTATCTTAGTCTGCATTATTACTCCTTTGTAGAATTATGGTAACTTTAAGTTTAACTTAGAATTTAATTTTGGATTTTCGCTTCTAATTTTACTAGGATTACTTCTATTCTTTCTAGGATATTTTTTTGTTTTCCTACTAGCTTTGTAAGTTTTTCTTTTGTTTCCTTTGGCATGTAGTTATTCGCCATATAATTTTCTGCATAGGCTACTATTTTTTTATTGTTTTCTACTGCTTTTCTGAGGTTTATTACTGAATTTTTGTATTTTTCATCAGTTACGCCAAGGTCTTTTTTCATTCTTTGGTAGTAGTTATCAAATAGGTTCCTATATTCATCTATTGTATAATACTTTCCTACTACTCCTGAGCTTAGGACTAGGGAGTGAGTATAATAATGATTTTCTCCTTTTCTTACTCCATATCCTGCTGTTTTATCTTGATTTACGCTGTCTACCATGTTGGTGTAATGACCTACCGTACTTGGTGTGTAGCCTCCTACACTTCTAAATTTCTTGCTTAGGGCATCAATGTTTTCTTTTTTGGATAAGTAGGCGGACATTTCACTTTCTGTTTGGTAGCCTTGGCTCCTTAGATAATCATATACTTGCTTTTCCTCATCCCACCATTGTTCTATGGATCTTGCTGCTTGCTTTTGATTATTCCACGCTAGGTTTTCGCTGGTATTAAAGACTGTGGCATGGTCTGGTGTGCCTGCAGAGTAGTTGGCATTGCCTTGGCCTACTGCCATCATGAAGCTTGTGATTCCTAGGCTGTCTAGGTGAGCTCCATCGATTCCACGGTCATTTTGTCTTTTTGCTTCTACCATGGCAATATTTTCTATGGCTTGTTTCATATTATCCATGCTTGCTGCATCATCTGAACTATTTCTTTGTCTAGCGCTTAGATAGGTACCTTCTTTATCATCTGCTCTTGTTAGGGCGTAAACTGCTTCTTTATCATCGTTTTCTAGATAGAATCCTAGGACTCCATTTTTCCACTTGTCCTTGTTTGAGAGGGCTTCGTATTTGGATTTTTCTTCTTCAAATACTTGATTTAACTCTTCTTGGCTTATCTGTTTATGGTCGCTAAATATATAAGACCAGTTTACAGATGTCATTATATTTGTATTTGGGGCAGCAAAGCAAGTTTCACCCATAAATAGTCCTGTACTTGTCGCTAATGCTAAGCCTAGTAAGATTTTCTTTATTTTCATTTTTACTCCTTTAACAAAATATTCTATTATAATAATTATAACATATTTTTTATATTTTCAAAATTTCCAAAAGAAAAACCACCCTCTTTTGAGGATGGTCTTTATTTAAATTATAATCTAAATAAATTATCTGATGCCCACAGCCGCGAGTTTTGGGCATTTATTTATTAAACTAATTCAAGGATAGCAAGTTCAGCTCCGTCGCCTCTTCTTGGTCCTAGTTTTAGTACTCTTGTGTATCCACCATTTCTGTTTTCATATTCTGGTGCTATTTCTGAAAATAGTTTTTGAACTACTTCTGGCTTATATAGGTAGCTTGCTGCTTGTCTTCTTGTGTGAAGTGTATTTTTCTTACCTAGTGTGATCATTTTTTCAGCCATTTTTTGTGTTTCTTTAGCTCTTGTTACTGTAGTTTCGATTCTACCGTTTTCAAGTAATGATCCTACAAGGTTTCTTAGCATAGCATTTCTGTGGTCGGTTCTTCTACCTAGCTTTCTTTTTCCTGCCATGTTTTCCTCCTATTCATCTTTTAGAACAAATCCAAGTTCGTGGATTTTGTCTATTACTTCTGTTAGTGATTTTTTACCGAAGTTTTTGATTGTTTTTAGTTCTGATTCTGGAACTGCTATTATGTCTGCCACTGTATCAAAGCCTGCTCTTTTTAGGCAATTGAATGATCTTAGAGATAGGTCTAATTCTTCGATTGTCTTATCTAGGCCTTCGTCTAAGCTTTCTTCTTCTTGTTCATCTATGATTTCTTCTTCTTCTGGTGGGAACTGTTTGTCTGGAAGTTCGTTGAAGAAGGAGAAGTTTTCCATTAGGATGGATGAGCCTTCTGCTAGGGCTTCTTGTGGGCTTACTGTTCCATTTGTCCATACTTCTATGATTAGTTTATCATAGTCTGTTGATTCCCCTACTCTAGTATTTTCTACTGTGTAGTTTACTTTTTCTACTGGAGTGAAGGATGAATCGATAGCGATTGTTCCTATAGGATCTGCTTCGTCTTTATTATCTTCACTTATCCTATAGCCCTTTCCATTTGTGACATCCATCGCTATTAATAGCTTAGATTTGTCATTTACTGTTGCTATATAATGGTCAGGATTAGCTATTTCAACTAAGGCATCTTCTTTTATATCTTTGGCTGTGACTATTTTTGGTCCTTCTATGTCTAAAAATAGGGTCACATCTTCTTCTGAGTGCTTTTTGACTCTAAGGCCTTTGATATTTAATATTATTTCAGGAACGTCTTCAACTACTCCATCTATTACTGAAAATTCGTGGAGTACACCATCTATTAGTATTTTTGAGACGCTAGAACCAGGTAAGGATGATAGAAGCACCCTTCTCATGCTGTTTCCAATGGTTGTACCATATCCTCTTTCTAATGGATATAGGGCGAATTTGCCATAATGGTTTTCTTCGTTTATATCCAGTATTTCTATATCTGTGTTTAATTTTTCGATCATGGTAGCTCCTTAGTTCTAACTTAATTAATCCTACTTAGAGTAAAACTCTACTATCATACGTTCTTCAACTGGAATATCTATCTCTTCTCTTGTTGGGAATTTTTCTACTTTTACTTTTAGGTTTTCTATATCAGAATCTAACCATTCTACTACGCCAAATGATGCATTTACTTCTTTGATGTTTTTGAATAGTTCTTTGCTTCTTGATTTTTCTCTAACTTCGATTACATCGCCTTCTTCTACTAGGTATGATGGGATATCTACTTGTTTGCCATTTACTAATAAGTGGCCGTGTGTTACTATTTGTCTAGCTTCTCTTCTAGTTCTAGCAAGACCTGATCTGAAGGCTATGTTATCTAGTCTTCTTTCGCAAAGGATTATAAGTTGCTCACCTGTTTGTCCCTTCATTCTGCTTGCTTTGTCGTAGTAACCTCTAAATTGTTTTTCACTTACTCCGTAGATGAATTTAGCTTTTTGTTTTTCTCTTTGTTGCATACCATATTCAGATAGTTTGCTTCTTCTTTGTGGAAGAGCTCTGTTTGAACTACCTGTATATCCTAGGTAGGCTGGAGAAATGCCTAAAGCTCTCGCTCTTTTGTATACTGGATCTTTGCTTACTGCCATAATATCTCCTTATTAAACTCTTCTTCTCTTTGGTGGTCTACATCCGTTGTGTGGGATTGGTGTTACATCTTTGATCATTGTAACTTCTAGTCCTGCTGCTTGTAAGCTTCTGATTGCAGATTCTCTTCCTGAACCTGGGCCTTTTACATAAACTTCTACAGTCTTTAGACCATGTTCGATAGCTTTCTTTGCTGCTACATCTGCTGCTTCACCTGCTGCAAATGGAGTAGATTTTCTGCTGCCTCTAAAGCCTAATTGTCCTGCGCTTGCCCAAGAGAGTGCATTACCTTGCATATCAGTAAGTGTTACCATTGTATTATTGAATGTTGATGAAATGTGTGCTTGGCCACGTTCAACATTCTTTTTAACTCTTCTTCTACCTTTAGTAGATCTTTTTCCTTTTGGAGCCATTTATTAACCCTTTCTGCTTTTTCTTGTTCTTGCGTTGTTTTTAGTATTTTGACCTCTTACTGGAAGTCCCATTTTGTGTCTTAGTCCTCTGTATGAACCATTTTCTCTTAGGGCCTTGATGTTGAGATTTCTTTCTCTTCTTAGATCACCTTCGATTGTGTATTTGTTTAGTTCATCACGGATTTGACCAAGTTCTTCTTCTGTAAGGTCTTTCATCTTTGTATCAGGATTGATTCCTGTGTTTTTTAGTATTTCGTTTGCAGTTGAACGACCTATACCATATATATATGTTAGTCCGATTTCTGCTCTTTTTTCTCTAGGTAAATCTATACCAGCTATTCTTGGCATTGTACCCTCCTAACCTTGTCTTTGTTTGTGTTTTGGATTGTCGCAGATTACCATTACTTTACCATTTCTTTTGATAACCTTGCATTTATCACACATTTTTTTAACTGATGCTCTAACTTTCATTTTTGCTCCTAACTTAAGTTTATATCTTGCCTTGGTAAGAAAATTGGATAATGTCCTCTCGAGGCCAACGGCCTCTCGCTTAGTTTTTCGGGCTCACTTCGTTTGCCTCGAAAATGAAGGATTGAAAATCCTTCACCCTAGATGTTGGGACTATTTTCTTCTCCAAGTTATTCTGCCTTGGCTAAGATCGTAAGGAGATAATTCTACTGTTACCTTATCTCCTTCTAATATTCTAATGCTGTTCATACGAAGCTTTCCTGATATATGAGCTTGTATTTCATGTCCGTTATCTAGTCTTACTACAAATAATGCATTTGGTTTGGCTTCGATAACTTCCCCTGTTACTTCTATAGCATCTTTTTTTGACATTGATAGAACCTCCTTTTTATTATCTCTAAAATGTCTATTGAACGCTTTATTTCTTATCAACGACTTTGTTCTAGAAATCTATGAAAGATTCTATCACATCTATTTCTTCTAACATAAATTAAGTTTATTCCCCTAATTTACTATTAAACTCGTTAAAAACTTCTTCTGGAGTTTTAGCGCCATCTATTGTTATTAGCTTACCAGCTTCTTTGTAGTAGTCTATAAGTGGGCTGGTTTGCTCGTTGTAGATATTGATACGATTTTTGACTGTTTCATAGTTATCATCGTTTCTTTGGATTAATTTTCCACCACATCTATCACAGATACCTTCTTTTTCTGGCTTGTGATTTTTAATGTGGTAGGTTTCTCCGCAGTCTGGGCATACTCTTCTGCCTGTGATCCTATCTATTAGGATTTGACTATCTACGTTGAAGTATACTACCTTGCTTATTTCGGTGTTTCTTTCTTCCATTCCGCAATCTAAGGCCTTGGCCTGTTTCATGTTTCTTGGAAATCCATCAAATAAGACTATGGTATCTTCTTCTTTATCTAGTTTATCAAAGGTATCCCATACCAGGTCTATCGTTAGCTCATCTGGTACTAGGTCTCCTCTGTCCATAAAAGATTTTGCTTTCATTCCCAGTTCAGTTTTATTTGAGATATTATATCTGAATATATCACCTGTTGCTATCTGAACTGCATTTTTTTCTTTTAATATTTTACTTGATAGCGTACCCTTTCCAGCTCCTGGTGGGCCTAACAAAATTATATTCATGTCTTACCTGTTTAAAAATCCTTTATATTGCTTCATTGTCATCATAGCTTCGATTTGTTTAACAGTTTCTATTATTACTCCAACTACGATTATGACACTTGAACCACCGAATGATATGTCTAGTCCTAATACTCTACTTGCTACAGCTGGTACTATAGTTAATAGGGCTAGGGCTACTGATCCTACAAATGTTATTTTTGTTGATACATTGGCTAGGAAGTCACTGGTTGGTTTTCCAGGTCTGATGCCTGGGATGAATCCACCGTTTTGTTGAAGTTGCTTTGCATACTCAACAGTATTAAATTGAATTTGATTGTAGAAGTAAGCAAATATTAATATTAGCACACTTTGTACTAGTAAATATACTCCAAATCCAAATGTAGAATTATTGAAAAATGCTGTTAATCCACTTTGTCTTCCGTTTCCAAAGAATAGGGAAACTGTTGATGGGATTGCAAGAACTGCTGATGCAAAGATTATTGGCATTACGTTACCCATGTTTACCTTTACTGGTATGTGGGTTGATTGACCGCCATACATTTTACGTCCGACAACTCTTTTCGCATACTGGATTGGAATTTTTCTTTCACCTTCTGAGATCATTACAACTGCCATTACTATTAGTACTATGATTACGCACATGATGGCGATTGCGAGTACGCTTGTGGTGTTGTAGTGTAGACCTTCTTGCCATCTAGCTAAGGTTCTTGGGAAGGATGCGATGATTCCCATGAAGATTAGTAAGCTTGTACCATTGCCAAGTCCCTTTTCTGTCATGGTTTCGCCCATCCATGTTACAAACATTGTTCCACCGATTAATACTACGTTCATTACGATTTTTTGGAAGCCTGTCGCATTTGATAGGGCTGCTCCATAAAGACCGTTTGTTATAGCTATCGCTTGGAATATTGCGAGTGCTATGGTTACGTATCTGGTGTATTTTTGGATGGTTTTTCTTCCTTGCTCACCTTCTCTAGTTAGCTCTTCTAGCCTTGGTATTACAACTGTTAAAAGCTGCATTACTATTGATGCTGTGATGTATGGTTGTACACCTAGGGCAAATATTGATAGGGTTGATAGGCCACCACCTGTTAACATGTTTAGGTAGTCTACTAAGGTTCCCTCAACATTGCTGTAAGCATTGGCTAGGGCTTGTGAATCTATAAATGGTATTGGAATGTTATTTCCTAATCTATAGATTACAAGCATCATTAGAGTAAAGTAAAATTTTTGTCTAATTTCCTTTTCTCCAGCTGCCTTTCTTATTATATCTAGCATGAATCACTCTTTTCTATTAAGCTTTTTTAGATGGTTTTACCCATTTTTTAACTTCGATAGTTTCTACTGATCCACCTGCTGCTTTGATTTTTTCTTCAGCAGATTTAGTAAATTTATGAGCTTTTATTGTTAGTTTCTTTTCTAGATTTCCGTCTCCTAGGATTTTAACGCCGTCTTTTGCTTTGTTTTTTCTTAGGATTTTGTTTTCAAATAATAATTCTGGTGTTACTTCTGTTCCGTCTTCGAAGATGTTTAAGCTTTCAACGTTGATTGTTTCGTATATCTTTCTGTTGATGTTTTTGAATCCTCTTTTAGGAAGACGTCTGTATAGAGGCATTTGGCCACCTTCAAAGCCTGGTCTTGTACCGCCACCGCTTCTTGAGTTTTGACCGTCTTGTCCACGTCCAGATCTTTTACCAAGTCCTGAACCTGGGCCTCTACCTTTTCTTTTCTTATCTTTTAATCTTTCATTTGGGGCTAAATCATGTAATTTCATTTCCCACCTCAGTTTATTTCTTTGACACATACCATGTGGTCGATTTTGTGAATCATACCTTTGATTGCGTCGTTATTTTCTTTTACCACTGTTTGACCAATTTTTCTTAGGCCTAGGGCTTTTGCTGTTCTTATTTGATCATCTTTTTTACCGATAAAAGATCTTTTAAGTGTGATTTCAATTTTTGCCATTGTTTTCTCCTTAATAGTCAAATTCTTCTACCGATTTACCACGAAGTCTTGCGATTTCTTCGACTGTTTTCATGTTTGAGAATGCTTCTACACATGCGTTGATGATGTTTCTTGGGTTTGATGTACCTAGGTTTTTAGCCTTGATATCTTTGTAACCTGCAAGTTCGCATATAGCACGTACTGGACCACCTGCGATGATTCCGGTACCTTCTGCTGCTGGCATTAGTAGTACTCTTCCTGCTGCAGAGTGTCCCTCAATTCTGTGTGGTATTGTTGTACCTACTAATGGTACTTCGATCATGTGTTTTTTAGCATTTTCAGTTGCTTTTCTTATAGCTTCTGGTACTTCTGTAGCTTTTCCTGTTCCTACACCAACTACTCCATTTGAGTTTCCAACTACTACTAGTGCTGAAAATCTCATGTTACGTCCACCTTTTACGGTTTTAGCAACTCTGTTGATTGCAACTACTCTATCTTCGAGGTTTAGTTTTTCCACTTCACTTTTTAATAAATATTTCACTTTCAAAACCTCCTAAAACTTAAGACCAGCTTCTCTTGCTGCATCTGCGACTGCTTTAACTTTTCCGTGATATAAATATCCGTTTCTGTCAAATACTACTTCTTCTATGCCTGCTTCGAGTGCTCTTTTTGCTATTGCGCTTCCTACTTTTTTAGCAGCTTCGATGTTTGCTGATGAAGCATTGATTACTTCTTTTTGTAGGGTGTTGGCACTTGCAAGTGTTACTCCGTTTACATCGTCGATTAGTTGTGCATAGATGTTTGTATTTGATTTATATACTGAAAGTCTTGGTCTTTGAGGAGTGCCTGAAATTTTAGCTCTAACTCTTTTTTTACGAGTTATTAGTCTATCGTTTTTGTGTTTTCTTGCCATTATTTTCTCCTACTTACCTGTTTTACCGACTTTACGTCTTACATGCTCATCAGTATATCTGATTCCCTTGCCCTTGTATGGTTCTGGTTTTCTTTTTGCTCTGATGTTTGCAGCATGTTGACCTACTAATTGTTTGTTATATCCTTTTACAATTATGGTTCTATCGTTTGGTACTTCTACTTCGATTCCTTCAGGATCTTCCATTGTTACTTGGTGTGAGTAGCCTAGGTTCATTACTAGGTTTTTACCTTGTTTATTGGCTCTATATCCTGTACCTTCGATTTGAAGTGTTTTTGAATAACCTTCTGATACACCTACAACTATGTTGTTTAGTAGTGATCTATATAGACCGTGGTCGATGTTTTCTTCTTTTGTGTAGTTTTCTGGAATTTGTACTAGTATTTCATCGCCTTCTTGGACTAGACTTACTCTTTCAGATACTGTTAGAGCATCTTCGCCTTTAGGGCCTTTTACTTTTACATTTCTTCCGTTTATTTCTACTGTTACTCCAGAAGGTATGTGTATTGGTTGTTTACCTATTCTTGACATATATTACTCCTTACCATACGTAACAAATAACTTCGCCGCCTACGTTTTCGCTTCTTGCAGCGCGGTCTGTTAAAAGTCCTTTTGATGTCGAAATAATTGCTGTTCCTAGTCCGTCAAGTACTTTTGGAACTTCGTTTGCTTTTACGTAAACTCTTAGGCCTGGTTTAGAAATTCTTCTTAAGCCTGAGATTACTCTTTCGCCATTTTCTGTATATTTTAAATCTATTGTAAGAATACCTTGTTTGCCGTCTTCTTCTACGTTAAACCCTATTATAAAGCCTTCATCAAGAAGTATTTGGGCAATAGCTTTTTTCTCATTAGAAGATGGTAGTGAAACCTGTTTATGGTTTGCTTTATTACCATTTCTGATTCTTGTTAGCATATCCGCTATTGGATCTGTCATCATAATTATCTTTCCCCCTTAATTACCAGCTTGCTTTTCTTACTCCAGGAATTTGTCCATTATTTGCAAGTTCTCTAAAGCAAATACGGCAGATTCCATATTTTCTTAAGTAGCCGTGTGGTCTTCCACAAAGTTTACATCTTGTGTATTCTCTTGTTGAGAATTTTTGTTTTCTTTGTTGTTTAGCTCTTAGTGACTTCTTAGCCATTTTTGCTCCTTCTATTTCTTAAAAGGCATTCCCATTAATTCTAAGAATGCTTTTGCTTCTTCATCAGTCTTAGCTGTTGTTACGATTGAGATGTCCATTCCGTGTAGGAAGTCTACATCATCGTATTTGATTTCTGGGAAGATTAGTTGCTCTTTGATACCTAGTGAATAGTTTCCTCTTCCGTCAAATGAGTTTGGATTTATTCCTCTAAAGTCTCTTACCCTTGGTAGTGAAATTGAGATTAACTTGTCTAGGAAGTCATACATTTTTTCTCTTCTTAGGGTTACTTTTGTACCAATTGCTTGACCTTCTCTTAGTTTGAAGTTTGCTACTGATTTTTTAGCTTTTAATTCTATTGGTTGTTGACCAGTTATTAGGCTTAGCTCACGTTTTGCTGAGTTTAATAAGTTTTGGTTATCTTTTGCTTCTCCAAGTCCGCAGTTTATAACTATTTTTGTTAACTTTGGAACTTCCATTACGTTTTGGTAACCAAATTTTTCTATTAACTTACCAACAACTTCATTTTGATATTTTTCTTTAAGTCTGCTTGTCATAATTTCTCCTATCAACTAGTCGAATTTTTCGTCAGTTTTCTTTGATTTACGAACTTTTTTACCATCTTCGTAAACTATTTCTGTACGAACACCTTTTTTTAGTTCTTCTGAATATAGAAGTACATTTGATGCATCAATAGGACCATTTTTTTCAAGTCTTCCGCTTTCGCCACCCATTTGGGTTGGTTTTTGGTGTTTTACTTGTACGTTTACACCTTCAACTATTACTCTATTTTCTTTTGGGAAAGCTTGTAATACTTCTCCAACATGTCCTTTATATTCACCTGATATTATTTGGACTTTATCGCCTTTTTTTATATGCATTTTATCCCCCTATAATACTTCCGGTGCTAGTGAGATAATTCTCATAAAGCCTTCAGATCTTAGCTCTCTGGTTACTGGTCCAAAGATTCTTGTTCCTACTGGTGTTAGGTCATCTTTTATGATTACTGCAGCATTATCATCGAAGTTGATTGTTGAACCATCGACTCTTTTTAGTCCTCTTTTTGTTCTAACTATTACTGCTTTTACTACTTGACCTTTTTTTACCGCTCCGCCGGGTGTTGCACTTTTAACTGAACAAGTTACTACATCACCAATATTAGCATATCTTCTTCTGGTTCCTCCAAGAACTTTGATTACTAAAAGTTCTCTTGCGCCGGAGTTATCTGCAACTCTCATACGAGTTTCTTGTTGTATCATAATAATCTCCTTATCAATTAAACAATTTCTGCCGCTTGGCTAATGCGTACTAGTCTCCATCTTTTTGTTTTAGATAGGGCTCTTGTTTCCATTATTACTACTTTATCGCCAACTTTAGCTTCGTTATTTTCATCATGAGCTTTATATTTTTTGCTTCTGTTTATTCTCTTCTTGTATACTGGGTGTGGTATTTTTTCTTCTACAAGGACTGTTATTGTTTTGTCCATTGCATCTGAAACTACCACGCCTTGGCGTACGTTTCTTCTATTTCTTTCCATTTAAGATTAAGCCTCCTTGCCCTGTTGTAGCTTTCTTTCTGTTTGGATAGTCTTTACTCTAGCTATATCTTTCTTAACAGTTCCAATAGCTGCTGGGTTTTCTAATTGACCTGTGGCAAGCCTAAAACGAAGATTGAAAAGCTCATTTTGTAAATCAAATAGTTGTTTATCTAAATCTCTATCTGATAAATTTCTGATTTCTTTTACTTTCATCCTTATTCCTCCGTACCTGTTACTTCAAGTCTTTGGATGAATTTTGTCTTTACTGGAAGTTTTTGTGCAGCAAGTCTCATAGCTTCTCTTGCAACTTCTTCACTAACACCACTCATCTCAAATAGTACTTTTCCTGGTTTGATAACGGCTACCCAATACTCTGGTGCACCTTTACCAGAACCCATTCTTACCTCTGCAGGCTTTTTAGATACTGGTTTGTCTGGAAATACTTTGATCCAAATATTTCCGCCTCTTTTTATATATCTTGTCATCGCACGACGAGCAGCCTCGATTTGGTTTGCTGTCATCCAGCAAGCTTCTAGAGCTTGTAAACCATACTCACCATAAGCTAGTTGGTTACCTCTATTAGCGTTACCTTTCATTCTGCCTCTATGTTGTCTACGATATTTAACTCTTTTAGGCATTAACATAAAAATTTCTCCTAATCTTTAAGACTAATTTTGTCCCTTTGCGTTAGCTTTGTTTGGACGTCTATTATTTCTTTTTCTTCTTCTGTTGTTTTGTGGTGCAGCTAGTTTTGGTTCTCTTTCAGCTTTTTCTCCTGGAAGTACTTCGCCTTTATAGATCCAAACCTTGCAACCAATCTTACCATATTCTGTATCTGCTTCAGCAAATCCGTAGTCTATGTTTGCTCTTAAGGTTTGAAGTGGAATTGTACCTTCTGAGTATCCTTCACTTCTTGCCATATCAGCACCGCCAACTCTTCCTGAAACCATTGTCTTGATTCCTTTTGCGCCGGCTCTCATTGTTCTACCGATTGCTTGTTTCATTGCACGTCTAAATGCAACTCTGTTTTCTAGTTGGCTTGCTATATTTTCAGCAACTAATTGAGCAGATAGGTCTTGGTATTTGATTTCTTCAACATTGATGATGATTCTTTTACCAGGAGCTATTTTTTCTAATTTTGTTTTTAACTCTTCTACTCCAGCTCCACCTCTACCGATTACCATTCCTGGTTTTCCTGTAAAGATTGTAACCTTAAGATTGTTTACTGCTCTTTCGATTTCGATATCTGCGATTCCTGCATCGTATGCTGTCTTTTTGATAAATTCTCTTATTTTGTAGTCTTCTACTAGAAGGTCTGAGAAATCTTTTTTGTCAGCAAACCATTTTGAATCCCAATCTTTGATTACGCCTACTCTATATCCTTTAGGGTTTACTTTTTGTCCCATATTAATCCTACCTTTCCTCTATATCCGCTAACTCTACGCCGATATGACTTGATCTTTTTAATATAGGGTATGCAGCACCCTTAGCTTTAGGTCTGTATCTTTTCATAGTTGGTGCATCATTTGCGTATGCTTTTTCAACTATTAGATTTTCTCTGTCAAGTCCGTTGTTGTTTTCAGCGTTGGCAATTGCACTTTTTAGTACATCTTCAAGTAGTCTAGCACCTTTTTTGTTTGTAAATCTAAGGATATTTAGTGCTTCATCAACTTGTTTGCCTCTGATTTCTCTTGCTATATAGTTAACTTTAAGAGGAGATATCCTTTGATATTTAGCTATTGCTCTTACTTTCATTAGTTTCTCCTACCTCATTTTGCTTTTCATTTCAGTTGCCTTTTTAGCGTGGCCTCTGAATGTTCTTGTTGGTACAAATTCGCCTAGTTTATGACCTACCATATCTTCTGTGATATAGATTGGAACGTGTTTTCTTCCGTCATGTACTGCGATTGTATGTTCTACAAATTCAGGGAATATTGTAGAACGTCTTGACCATGTTCTTACAACTTTCTTTTCATTTTTTTCATTTAAAGCTTCGATTTTTTTCATTAAATGATCATCGACAAATGGTCCTTTTTTAAGTGATCTAGCCATTATATCCCCCCTATTTTTCGTTTCTTCTTCTTACGATGTATGCAGAAGATTGTTTTTTAGCATTTCTTGTTTTAACACCGATTGCTTTTTTGCCCCATGGTGTCATTGGTGCTGGTCTACCGATTGGTGTTCTACCTTCACCACCACCGTGTGGATGGTCAACTGGGTTCATTGCTGATCCTCTTACGTGAGGTCTTCTGCCTAGGTATCTGCTCTTACCAGCTTTACCTACTCTGATTAGCTCGTGTTCTGTATTTCCTACAGTTCCTACTGTTGCTTTACAGTTTAGGTGTACCATTCTTACTTCGCCTGAAGGTAATCTTAGTGTTGCAAAGTTTCCTTCTTTTGCCATAAGTTGAGCGCCAGTTCCTGCACTTCTTACAAGTGTTGCACCTGTACCTGCTCTAAGCTCTACAGCGTGTACTGTTGTACCTACTGGGATGTCTTTTAGCTCTAGTGCGTTACCTGGTTTGATATCAGCTTCAGATCCTGATTCGATTACATCGCCTACTTTTAGTCCTTTTGGAGCTAGGATATATCTTTTTTCACCATCAGCATATGCTACTAGTGCGATATATGCGCTTCTGTTTGGATCGTATTCGATGGTTTGTACTTTTGCTGGGATATTGTCCTTATCTCTTTTGAAGTCGATAATTCTATATCTTCTCTTTACTCCGCCACCACGGAATCTTAGTGTTGTTCTACCTGTATTGTTTCTTCCGCCCTTGCTCTTAAGGTCGGTTGTAAGTTTCTTGTATGGTTTTGATGTAGTAACTTCTTCAAAGGTACTTACTGACATATTTCTATGTCCGTTTGAAGTTGGTTTTAATTTTCTAATAGCCATTTAACCCCTCCTTATAGTCCGTCGAAGTATTCAATTGCTTGGCTATCTTCTGTTAGTTCTACGATAGCTTTTTTCCAGTCACTTCTTTTACCATAACCATATCTTGTTCTTACTTTTTTACCTGTATAGTTCATGGTTCTAACTGATTTTACTTTTACGCCTTCAAAGATTGCTTCTACTGCTTCTTTGATTTGTGGCTTATTTGCATTCTTGTCTACTTCAAATGTGTATTTGTTTTCATCAAGCATTTCCATGCTTTTTTCTGTAATAATTGGTCTTTTGATTATTTGGTAAGGTGCTTTCATTAGATAAATACCTCCTCAAGTTTAGCAATTGCATCTTTTGTAATTACTAACTTGTCGTGTCTTACTAAATCATAAACATTTACTAGTCTTGCCTCAGCTACGTCTACGCCAGCAAGGTTTCTAAATGATCTATATACTAGGTCATCTCTTTCTGCTGTTACTACGTATGCTTTCTTTTCAGCATTTAGGGCACTTAGTGCAGCCTTTGCTTCTTTTGTCTTAGAATTTTCTAGGGCAAGGCTATCAACTACTACTAGTTCATTGTTCTCAAGTTTAGATGTAAGTACTGAGTAAAGTGCTTTTCTTCTTAATTTCTTTGCTAATTTGTAGCTGTAGTCTCTTGGCTTTGGTGCAAATACTACACCACCGCCTGTGAAGTGTGGTGCTCTTATAGAACCTTGACGAGCACGTCCAGTTCCCTTTTGTCTGAATGGTTTTCTACCACCACCACGTACTTCAGCACGTGTCTTAGCTGATTGAGTACCTTGTCTTTTATTTGCAAGTTGGTTTTTAACTACTTCATATACAGCGTGTTCGCTTATTTCTGTAGCAAATAGAGTTTCGTTTAGCTCTAGAGAACCAACATTTTCTCCTTTTATATTTAAAATATCTACTTTAGGCATTTTCTCCTCCTTAGTCTAGGCTTTTTATAGCGCTTTTTACTTCTACAAGGCCGCCTTTAGGTCCTGGAACGCCACCTTTTACTAAGATGTAGCTATCTTCAGCGTTTACTTTTACAAGTTTAACATTTTGGATAGTAACACGGTCATGTCCCATTTTTCCTGAACCTTTTCTACCTTTGAATACTCTAGCTGGGTCAGAACCTGCTGCTCTAGCACCTGCTACTCTGTGAGATTTTGAACCGTGGCTTGCAGGTCCTCTTCCGTAGTTCCATCTTTTGATAGCACCTTGAGTTCCCTTACCTTTTGATATAGCAACTATATCAACTAGTTCACCTTCTTCAAAGATATCAACTGTGATTTTATCACCAGCTTTTAGTTCTGTAGCTTCGTCGCCTAGTCTAATTTCTTTAAGGTATCTTTTGTAAGATACGCCAGCTTTGTCATAGTGACCTCTGATAGGTTTTTTGACATTTTTTTCTTTTTTGTCAACTGTTCCTACTTGGATAGCATTGTAACCGTCATTTTCAATTGTCTTAACTTGGACAACGGCATTTTCCTCTGCTTTTAGAACAGTAACAGGAGTGATAACTCCGTCAGCATCGATTACTTGAGTCATGCCTACTTTTGTTGTAAATATACTCTTCATGAGTACCTCCTTAATTACAGCGGATTGATCAATCTAGTTAATTCTTATTAACCCCTATTCTCAATCATCCTAATTACAGTTATAGTTTAATTTCGATATCTACACCAGCTGGAAGATTTAACTTCTTTAGTGCGTCTAATGTCTTTGCATTAGGTCCTATGATGTCGATTAATCTCTTGTGTGTTCTTTGTTCAAACTGTTCTCTGGAATCTTTGTACTTGTGGACAGCTCTAAGAATTGTAATTCTTTCGATTTCTGTTGGTAATGGAATTGGTCCACTTACTTCTGCTCCGCTTCTTTTAACTGCTTCTACGATTTTCTCTGCTGAGCTGTCAATCACTTCGTGATCATAAGCTCTAAGTCTGATTCTTATCTTTTGTTGATTAGCCATTTTCCTCTCTCTTTCTTTCACGCCCACCCGGGCGTTTGATAATAATTTGGAAATCACTCGGGATTCTTCCCAAGCTTGCTCGATTAGAGTTCCCTTATGTCTTTGGCCTTAAAACATAAGCAACATCTAACTTCTAAGCACTTATATATAATACGACAATTAAGCGTATTTCGCAAGTTTTTTTCTAGATTTTACAATTCTTTTTGTTTATAAATAAAACTTTTAAAACGCTAGTAAAAAACCCTGCTAGTAAATATACCAGCTAGGTTTTACTTTTCAAGTCTATATACAAATATTTTTGATTTTTCATTTCCTTCTTTATATAATTGACTAATATGCTTATATTTTATATATGTCAATATTGCCAATATATTAATTCTATGTTAAGATTTAATTAACATACATAAGGAGGGAATTATGAAAAACAAATTATTGTTATTGCTTTTGAGTGCTTCAATTTTAACAGCTTGTCAGAATGACGATGTTAACAAAAAAGAAGAAGTTAATAGCGAAGAGAAGAGCGAAGATAAGTCTCAAGATACTTCCGAACAAAAAGAAAAAACATCCGATATTGCCTACAAAGAAGGCGAATATAAGGCTGTTGCCACAGGTGTTGACGGTGATGTTGAAGTCATTGTTAAACTTGGCAAGGATAAGATAGAATCAGTTGAAATTGGCGAGGAAAATGAAACAAGTGGTATTTGCGAAGCTGTCTACGATACCATTCCTCAAGCTATTGTCGATAACCAATCTCTAGCAATCGACAATGTTTCTGGTGCTACAATCACATCCGCAGCTGTAAAAACTGCCGCAGCTAAGGCTATTGAAGAAGGTTCATCAAAGGAAGTTGTTGATGCCCTTAAAAAAGTCGAAGTACCTGTCGATGTAAAAGATGAAGAACTTGACTACGACGTAGTTGTAGCGGGTGGCGGTTTTAGTGGTATTGTATCTGCTTACAGGGCTGCTAGCGATGGTGCAAAAGTAGCACTTATCGAAAAAAACGGTCTTCTAGGCGGTACATCAATCACAGCTAGTGGTAATATGCTTGCCGCTCCAACAGAAGCTGACAAGGAAACAATGAAAACAGGCTGGCTAAACAGGTCTTGGTCCCAAAATCTAAACCCAATCGACATGGAAATGCTCGATGCCCTTATCGATGTTTCTCCAAAACTAATGCAAGTTTATGATGAAATCGGAGTTGATTACAGAACTGAACCTAGTGAAAAAGATGGGTCCATCACTGTAAAAATCAACCCAAATGAGAAATCAAAGAAAAACGCAGAAGCAATCACCATTCCGTCTAAAAAAGCAAATGCTAAGGGTGCACCAAACCTAATCGCAACCTTTGTTAAAAAACTAAATGATTTGGGAGTTGATATTTACCTAAATACTCCAGCTACAGAATTAATAAATGATGACGGAGTTATAAAGGGAGTAATTTCTGATTCTAAGACTGGCAAGAAAACCTTCAACGCTGGCGCAGTAGTCCTTGCAACAGGCGACTATGCAAGAAATCCTGAAATGGACAAGGAATACAACAAGAGGGGTGCTGGTGAATATTCTGCATCTGCTATTGGAAACACCGGTGACGGCCACAAACTTGCCCTAGAAGCAGGAGCTGTTATGAATCCATTCCAAGAATCTATGTCAGGCGTATTTAATGCCAACCCACACGACTACCCAATGGTAGGCGATCCTACAAATGGTTATCCATTTGAAGCCATCCTTCTTAATATGGAAGGCAAGAGAGTATTCAAGGAAGACGGCGGATCCCACCCACAAAAATTTGAATTCGTAAGAGAAGACGGACCAAATACAGCTTGGGCAATCATGGATAGCGAAATCGCTCCAAACCTTCCTCACTTGGAAGAATACCTAGAAAAAACTGCCAACAATGACAAAATTATCAGAGTTTACAAGGCAGATACTATCGAAGAATTAGCTAAGCTAATGGAACTTGACCCAGAAGTAGTCAAGGGTGAAGTAGACAGATATAACGAACTAGCCAAGGCTGGCGAAGATACAGACTTCGGCAAAGACCCTAAATTCCTTAAAGAATTTAAGGCAGAAGGTCCTTACTACGCAGCTTTGATGTATGATGGAACCCGTGGTGTATACGGCGGAATTAAAACTTCTCCAAGGGCTGAAGTTGTTGACAAAGACGGGAATCCAATACCTGGCCTTTATGCATCAGGTGTAATCTCATCAGGCCAATTCTTTGGCGACTTCTACCCAGGTAGACAAGCCATAGGTGTAGCTGGCTATATGGGTTATATAGCAGGCGAAAACGCAAGTGCCTTTGCAGATGAAAGTGTGACAAATGATTTTGCAGGTAAAAGCGATAAAAAATAAATAAATCTCAATAAAAAATTACCCTCCGGCTTATAAAGCTCGGAGGGTTTTTAATGTTTTGAAAAATATTAAATTGCGCTAAAAAAATTCTATCTTCATATATATTTTTTCATCAAAATTACTTAGCCTTTCGAATCTTAAGCCAAAAGCTTGCCGCAAGAGGCACTAAAATAGAACTAACAATTACGACAGTTCCCAATTGGGCTGCTGCAAGGCTCTCATAAGCCTGCCATGATGGATCAAGTTCTGCTACAAGAGCAGGCACTATTACAGAATTACCCGCAGCTGTATATATTGCAATCGCTGCCCAGCCTGGTCTTTTGTTTATAAATATATCAAGAGGCAGACTAATCACAAAGGCTGCTCCAATTGTAAGAAGACTTAAGATAAAACCACCAGCCCCTCCCCTTAGGATTGTAGATAGATTTATCCCACAACCTATGGCAAAGCCCAAAAAGGGCATGATATATTTTTGGGTCCCTGCGAGGAATTCACAAAAGCCTTGGTCAATATTTCCCAAAAAGATTCCTAAAAGAATAGGCATAGCCAAGTCTAAAATTGATGTAGGGGTAATATCTGCTATTCCAAGCATTGAAAGGGTAAAATAGGTAAATATTGGCACAGAAATAATGGCAGTTATGGCTGCGCTTGCTATATCGTATTCATCACCATAATCACCGCTTATGCCTATAAAAATAGAATTATTTTGATTTGAAATTGCAGCAATAAAGGCAAGAGCCGATATACCGAAAATCCCATTTCTGCCAAAGGCTTTAAAAAATATATAGCCCAGGGCAATTGATGTAAGCCACTTAGATAAAAGTAATACTAGGCCCCTGTGAAGGGCTTTTTTAAGCCTTGCTAGGGTAAGTTGGCTGCCTACAGCAAGGAGGGTTATATCAATGATTGCATTTAGGCCATCAGGGCTTGCTATAGCCTTAGTCATCGGTCCAAGGTCAAATACACTTGGAGCTAGACTATTTATAAGAGCTCCCACAAATAAAGGGACAATTATAGTAGCCGCTGGAATTTTTTTGAAAAATTTACTTAACATATTTTATCCTTACTAATCTCTTAGTCCCCAAGATACTTTATATAGATCTGGCAAGGGTTCCATTCATCCCAAAGGGTCGGAAAGACCTCCAGCTCTTTATAGCCGATAGCCTTATAAAAATTATTGGTGATATCATATTCTTCATAGTGGCCTGACTGGACTGTTTTGACTTGTGAATATAAGTTGCCAAGGGATTTGGCAAGAATTTCATATTTTTCATTTAAAACCCTTCCTGCGCCTTGGCGGTGAAAGGCCTTCTTTATGCCCATGACAAAAATTTCTGAAGAGTCTTGGCTTGTCGCATTTAAGACAATAAAGCCAACTGGATTTCCTTCATAGAAGGCTGCCAAAAAGGGCTTATCTTGAGAATCTCTTATATAGGCTTCAGTACTTTCAGCAAGTCCAAACCATTCTGGCAAATCATTTAAAATATCTCTAACTATCTCTTCTTTTTCTTTCTTATCTTTTATTTCCTTAACATTAAATTCCATCTTGTCTCCTACTTATTTTTAAATCTCTTAGCCCAAAAATCTGTAATTATGGGTGTGAGAATAATTGTAACTACAACAGAAGCTGCGACTTGGGCTGTGGCAAGACCTACAAAGGCTTGCCAGGTCGGGTCAATTTCTGCAATCATGGCAGGAACAGCCACTGCATTGGCCCCAGTTGTAGCAAGGGCCCAGCCAGCATGGCCTGGTCTTTTGTTAATCTTCATATCAGCAAAGACTGTAAAAGAGCCCACTATAGCAATTACAATGAAGGCGAGGATTAGCCCTGAAAAGCCGGCTCTATAGACATTTCTAAGGTCAATTGCTGACCCCATGGAAAAACCTAAGAAGGGAATAATCATCTTTTGACTTGTAGAAAAAATCTCCCTAGACCCCTTTATGAAATGTCCAATAAATATCCCCAAAATCACAGGCATGGCAGAATCTAAGATTGACAAAAATGGAATATTAGCAAGACCTCCCATGCCAAGAACTAGCATAGCGAGCATAGGACCTGTTATAAGGGATCCAAAGCCTGCCAAGGCCTGGTCAATCCTATCCCCATAATTTATATTTAGGCTGATAAAGACGGAGTTATTGTGGTTTAAAACCCCGCAGGCAAGGGCCAAAAGTGATAGACCAAAAACCCCTTCCCTGCCAAAAAGCTTTGAAATACCAAAGACAAGGATAAGTCCCATAGAAATCCTTGCTAGGGAAATAACACCAGCCCTCTTTATAACTTCGCCAATATTTGAAAAATCTATCTGAGAACCAGCCGCCATAAGGTTAAGGGCCATGAGGACCTTGACAGACCCATTTGAAAATAGGGCCTGGCTAAATTCTCCAAATCCAATCCCATCAGGAAAAGACGTATGAATAAGGGCCGCAAGCAAGAGGGGCACCATCATATTTCCCGCAGGAATTTTTTTAATAAAATCCATAAAATCTCCTTTATAAGACTTTACCATTCTTAAAAGCCAAAGTAGAAATCCCCCGATTTTTTTATAAATCAGGGGATAAATCTCATTTGATCACATATTTTTTAAGTCTATCAAAGGCTTCCTTAACCTTGGCATGAGGCAAGGCTAGATTCATCCTTATAGAATATTTGCCGTGGAAAGGCCTGCCATCTTGCCAAGCTACTCCCACATCCCAGCCAGCTTTTAAGATATGACCGATATCCACTCCCTTATCCTTGCAATATTTTTCAAAGTCAACAAAGAGCATATAGGTGCCTTCTGGTTTAAAGACTTCTACTCCAGCAAAATTATCCCTTATAAAGTCACAAGCATAATTCACATTCTCACCTATAGTTTTATTAAGCTCGTCAGTCCATTCATGACCTGTCTTAGAATAGGCGCCAATTAGGGCGTGCATGGATAAGACATTCATGGAATTGTAGTGGGAAAGAGAGGCTTCCTTATTTATCCTATTTCTTATATATTCATTGTAGATAATATGGTAAGATCCTACAAGACCTGCAAGGTTAAAGGTCTTGCTTGGAGCGTAGAGAGCCACGGTATTTTCGTGGGCATAGGTACTTACTGACTGGGTTGGGATTTGCTTGTGACCAAAAAGAATTATATCTGACCATATTTCATCAGAAATAATCTTTACCTGGTGGCTTTCAAAAATATCGATAGCCTTTTTCAATTCTTCCCTTGTCCAAACCCTGCCTGTTGGGTTGTGAGGGTTGCAGATGATGGCTGTAGTAATTTTTTGGTCAATTATTTTTCTTTCCATATCCTCATAATCCATGACCCATTTTCCATCCTCATCCTTTATTAGGTCTGAATGGATGATGTGGTAGCCATTATTAGCCAGAGAATTTGTAAAGCCAATGTAGGTAGGAGAATGAACCAGAACCTTATCTCCTCTGGAGCAAAAGACATTTAGGGCTGATATAAGACCGCCCAAGACCCCATTTTCATAGCCGATGTCTTCTTTTTTGATATCATAAATTCCCTTTCTCTCCTTGTGCCAAGAGATGATTGCCTTATAATATTCATCTGTCGCCATAAAATAGCCAAAGGCTGGATGATTTACCCTATTTATGATGGCTTCTTGGATGGAAGGTGCTGTTGGGAAATTCATATCAGCAACCCACATAGGAATGACTTCAAAGCCTTCCTTTGGCCTATCAGGACTCATACCAGGCATAAGACCAAGCCCATCGACAGCTATAGCATCCATCCCATGCCTTTCAAGCATCTGGTCAAAGTTAAATTTCATAATCTCCTCCTCGTTTAATTCTTTTATATGTCTTATTTTCATTATACTCATTTTGCTTTAGGAAAATAAGGCATAAAAAATCAACCCCCTGAGGAGTTGATTTTTAAGCTTTAATATTCTTTTTTCTTCTTGCTTGCCTTTAGGCCTGCCATAGAAGCTGCTGCTAGGATTGCATAGATTGATAGGCCTGGTACACCTGTTTTTGGTGCTGATAATGGGTTATTTTTAGCTTTTTTTCCAGCTACTACATCACCCATAGCTACTCCACCTTTTGCCTTTTCATCCTTCTTGGCTTCTTTTTCTTCTTGGTCTGTATCTTTGCTAGCTTCTTTGTCGGCTTCTTTTTCTTTGGCTTCTTCTTTTTTAGATTCTTCAGCCTTGTTTTCTTTGTTTTCTTTGTTTTCTTTGTTTTCCTTCTTGTCTTTCTTCTCAACTGTAGCTGCATAAGAGTTAGAAGAGAAGAAATACCATGGATAGGTCATTCTTTCTTGGGCTAGGAAAGATTCGTAGAGAGCCTTGGCCTCTAGATAAGCCTTGTAAGCTAAGTCATAGGCTTCTTTGGCCTTATTGTAATCAGCTGCAACTAGTTTGAAATTATTTTCAGCAGCTTTCTGTGCCTCTCCTAGAGGTTTAATCTTATCATTAAGGGCCTTGTAAGTTGCAAGCATGGCCTTAAATAAAGGATTTTCCTCTAAAGTATTGTGGTTTTTAGCATCTAGCTTGGCTGCTTCTTTGTTAGCTTCTTCTGCCTTAGCTAGTTTTTCTTTAAGGTCTGCTAACTTTTTATTTAGTTTTTCCTTAGCTTCTTGAGCTTGCTTTAAGTCTTCTTGAGAATTTGCTAGGTTTTCTTCAGCTTGGTCAAGGGCTTTAAGGGCTGCCACATAGGCCTTATTCTTATCTGTCAATGCATCAAGGGCTTTTTGAGCATCATCTTTTGCCTTTTGACTTGCTGCTAGCTTAGCCTTGCTTGCCTTAAGATTTTCTTCTGTGCTTGCTAGGATATTATTCTTTGCTTCTAATTCTGCCTTAGTTTCTTCGATTTGTTTTTGTAAATCATCTAGCTTTGCCTTATCCTCTTTACTTTGGCTAGTTTTAGCTTCTAAGTCTTTATTCTTTTGACCTAGGCTTTGGTTAAGGTCAGATAGGGTAGATTTTTGCTTATTAAATTCAGCTTGGGCCTTATCTTTAGCTGCTTGTTTCTTATCTAAATCTGCCTTAGCTTCATCTAGTTCTTTATTTGCAGCATCTAGTTGAGTTTCAATACCTGCTATATCTTGTTTTAAAGCTTTAATTGCTTGGGCATTTTGATCATTTTTAATTAAATCAGCAATTTTCTTATTGGTTTTATCTAAGGATGATTTTTTCGAATTTAAGGTATCGATTAAAGTTGAATTTGCCTCGTCTAAATCCAGAATTTGTTTTTTATTAGCTTCTTGGGTCGCCTTATCTTTATTTATAGATTCATTTCTAGTATTGATGGCATTATTTAGCTTTGTTATAGACTCATCAAGCTTAGCTATTTCAGCTTCTTTAGCATCTACCTTCTCCTTGATACCTGCTAGTTGAGCTCTAAGATCAGCAAGTTTTTTCTTATCATCCTTGCTTATAGATTTATTACCTTCCATGACATCTTTTAGGTCTTGGTAGTATTCTAAAAATCTTCTTTTGTATTCTTCTACTGAGTACCTTTTACCTTTCGAAAAAGAATCTCCATTTAACACTAAAGATTCTACCCAAGGATATTCGCCACCGCTTCTACGAGCATAACCCATATCAACATTGTCATATTTTTCATATATACCATACCAAGCATCATCAACCATATTTAGATAGTGACCGATTTGTGGATCCTCAAATTTTAGGTCTTTTTTGTGGGTGCCGATATACTCATTCATTTGGTTTACATTAGTAAGACCCAGGCTTCTTAAATGGTCGAAAACTTTCTTTTCAGAATCCCACCATGCTTTTATAGCTTCATCTACGCTATAGTCATATTGCCAATTTAGGTTTTCAAATTGGCCATTCATGCTCGCATGCTCTATATGAAATGCAGAGAAGTTGGCATTAGCTTGAGCGCTAGCCATAGCATAATCTGTTACTCCCAATTCTTTTAATTCTCTACCACCTATACCTTTAGCTGTCTGTCTTTTATTATTAATGGCATCAAGGTCCATGATTGATTGGAGCATATTATCCAAGTGTCTAGAGTCATCTTTAGAAATGTAGTCTACTTGGTTTCGTCTTAAATATTCGTCTTTAATAGGTGAATTACTATTCCTGCTGCTAACCCCTTTAAAAACATCGTTCACTTTACCTACACCCATAGCATCAAAGAAGCCCACAGAGCCCTTATTCCATTGCTCTTGGGCTTTTGCTTTTTCTTCATGGCTTGGTGTTTTTTTAGTTGCCGCGACCGCTTCATCAAGAGCTTTTTGTACTTTTTCTTGGTCTTCTTTTAATTTTGCAAGCTCTGTTTGGGCTGTCTTTTTCTTTTCTGCTAGTTCATTCTTTTCTTGCTCTGCAGCCTTGTTTGCATTTTTGTTATTATTAATTTTTTCCTCGAGGGCTTGATTATTTTTCTTTAACTCTTCTATGATAGTTGTGTTGTCAGCTATTTTCTTATTTGTTTCTTCTATCTCTTTTTCAAGCCTAGTTTTTTCTTTTCGGGCTTCTTCTAGGGCCTTGTTATTGGCAGCACTTTCTGCTAAGCGTTTATTTAATCTGTCATTTAGATTTTTTAGGGTAGTTTCTAAATCCTCTTTAGCCTTTTGTTTTTTATTTTGATTAGATTTAGCAACTTCTAGGTCATTTTCCTTATTTGTTAGGTCTTGTGAAAGACTTTCTAGGTCGATTGCATTTATTTTTTCTTCTGTTTCTGCTATTTCCTTTTTTAAATTTTCTATATTGGCTAAGTTTTCTTGATTGGCTTTATTTAAATCATTATAAGACTTTTCTACTTGATTTTTCTTTGCTTGAGCTTTTTGGACTTCTTCCTTATCTTTTCCAAGCTTATCTTCTATCTCTTGTGTAGCTTTCTTATCTTCTTCTAATTTAGCCTTGGCTGCATCTAGGTTTTTTGTGGCTTCTGTAATTTGATTTCCTAGTTCAGGATTGGCCTTGTTTAGTTCTTCGACTTTTTTCTCTGCTTCTTCGACCTTGGTTTCATTATTTGCTAAATCGTTCTTAGCTTTTGTTTCTTTTTCTTCAGCTTCTTTTATCTCAGCCTCAGTTTTCCCTATATTTTCTTTGCTTTTATCGACTTGGGCTTGATTTTCCTTTTTTTCCTCAGCTACCTTGTCTGATATTTGTTTTTGAGTATCATCTATTTGTTTTTGATTATCATCCACTGCCTTTTGGGCTTGGTCTAGTTCTGATTTTGCCTTGTCATAAGGTTCTTTCTTTTCGTTTAGATTTTTCTCTTCCTTGGCAAGGTCTGCTTCTTTGGCATCTAAATTTGCTTTTGCTTTTTCTTTAGTATCAATTACTTCTTCTTTAGTCTTTCCGTTTGCTTGCTTATCGTTAGCTTGATTGCTTTCTTCTGCGTAGGCTGTATTTGGTAGTATTGCACCAATTGAAAGGGCCATTAATAAAACAATATTTTTAAAATTTTTATTCTTCATAATGTGCGCAGGCATCCTCCTTGTCTATTTTATATTATTATATCATATATTTATTTATTTTTAAGCATTTTATCTATATTGTCTATCTTTTTAATATAATGAAATAAAATAATTTATTTTTAACAATACTTTTTATATTCTTAAAATATACTTTTAACTATTGCTTATAAATAGCCCTTGGAGTATAATGTTTGCAGATAGTTAGTTATTTAATTAACAAAATATAGAATCGGAGGAATTTATGACTTATACAACTTTTTCAGTACCTAACAATATTGTACATGGAGAAAACGCTCTTACATATCTTGCTAGTCTAAAGGGCAAGAAGGCTTGCCTTGTTACTGGCGGCTCTTCTATGAAGAGATTTGGCTTTTTAGACGAGGCCAAAGAACAGCTTGAAAAGGCTGGTATGGAAGTTTTAATAATCGATGGAGTTGAACCAGATCCATCTGTTAAGACTTGTCTAGCTGGTGGAGCTAAGATGGCTGAATTTGAACCTGAGTGGATTATCGCTATTGGTGGCGGTTCTGCTATGGATGCTGCTAAGGCTATGTGGGTTTTCTATGAATATCCAGATTGGGATTTCGAAAGACTTGCTGCTTTTGATAACCCACCACTTAAGAACAAGGCTAAGATGATTTGTATACCTTCTACATCTGGTACAGCTAGTGAAATTACAGCCTTCTCTGTTATTACTGATACAGAAAAGGAAATCAAATACCCACTTGTTCACCCAGATTTCGTACCAGAAGTTGCCCTTCTTGATATGAGAATCCCTGCCACTATGCCTCCTAAGATTACAGCAGCTACAGGTATGGATGTTATGACCCATGCTGTTGAGGCTTTTGTTTCTACAGCAGCTGATGACTTTACAGATCCTTATGCTATTAGAGCTATAGAGCTTGTCTTTGGATATCTAAAGAGAGCCTATGACAATGGAGATGACATGGAAGCTCGTGAAAAAATGCATATTGCTTCTTGTATAGCTGGTATGGCCTTTACCAATGCTTCACTTGGTATAGTTCACTCTATGGCCCACAAAATCGGCGGCATCTTCCACCTAACCCACGGCGAAGCCAATGCTATTATGCTTCCTTACATCATCGATTACAATAGAAAATCAACAGATAAATATGATAAAATCGAAAAAATCCTTGGAGTTGATGATATAGCTGAAGAAATTAGAAAGTTAAATGCAGCTGTTGGTATAAGTGCTAATATTAAAGATGGTAAGAACACTGTTATTCCAGAAGATAAATTCGAAGAAGTTTTAGATACAATGAGCGAAAATGCCTTCAAGGATGCTTGTACACTTACAAACCCAAGACAAACAAGCCCAGAAGACATCAAAAAAATCTACCACGCCGCTTATTACGGAGAAAAGGTAGACTTCTAATAAAATATAAGTGGCTGTTGGAAAAGTCCTAATATAGAAAAAAGACGAGGAAACTAAAGATCCTCGTCTTTTTCTGATACAATGTATTTATAAAAAAAAATAGTAATACATCATCATTAACTAATCCTACACTGGTTGGCGATACAATTGAATTAAAATTAAATTTTAACACAGACGTATATCCAAGATGACATAAAACTAAGGCTTGTAAAAAATATAATTGAAAGGACAGGATAGATAAAACTATACCCTAAATTCCTCCATTAAATATCGCCTTTAAATCTATACCAGATCCTATGGCGAAGCCTAAGCCTCTTTATGGTAGGCTGGCTAACTACAACAGCTAGGGTTATATAAATTAAGCATTAAGACCTCCCTTGCTAGTCATCTGCCCAAGCTTAAGGAGACTTGGGGCAAGGGTATTTAATATAGAAGCCAAAATCATAGGCACAACTATGGTTGTTGCCGGCACTTTTTGTAAGTATAATTTTCAATCTTATCCCCCCCTAAAAGCAAATCAAAAAACGCCAAGGGAATTTCCCCCTAGCGTTTTTGTTGTTAAAGCTTCCTTGCTTATATTCTATTATTTATCCAGCTAATTATATCGCCAATTACTTCGTCTTTGGCGTATTCATTCATGATTTCGTGGTAAAGACCCTTATAGATTTTAATTTGGCAGTCTTTAGAAGAATTGTTTTCAAAAAAGTCAAAAGAATCTTTAAAGTTAACTAGGGCATCGTCCCTGCCGTGGAGGATTAAAACTGGGTAAGAAAAGCCTTTTTCATTTTCCTTAAACCAAGCTATTCCGTCTTTTACTGCATATAAAAGACCCAGTTGGTATTTTTTAAGGTTTAATGGATCAGCAACATAGGCTTCTACAACTTCTTTTACAGAGCAAACCCCGTCGCCAAGCTCGTTTGGAAGTTCTGTGTGTGGGTCAAGGCAAGGACCTACCATTTCAGTCATCTTATTATTATCATGAGTAAGACCTCCAGAAGTAATGACTCCAGCAAGGTTCTTATCTTTATACTTAGCCCCGTATAGGCTTACGGCAAAACCACCCATAGAATGGCCTAACAAAAATACTGGCTTATCAGGATTTTCTTCTATGGCCCTATCTACAACAACATTTACATCTTCTAACATATCATTGTAGTCTTTGTAAAAGCCTCTCTCGCCTTCAGATTGGCCGTGACCCCTATGGTCAAACCTATAGGTCGAAAAACCTGCATTGTGAAATTTCTCAGCCACATAATCGTACCTACCAGAATGTTCTGCCAGACCATGGACAATAACAACTGCAGCCTTGGCATTTTTTGCTTCTTCCTTGTTGTAAAATAAAGCTGTGCCATCAAAAGATTCAATAAAATTTGTCATGATCATTCCTCCAATTTTTTCTATATAGAATATTTGCTTTCCTAAACAAAAGCTTCTTATACATTAATACCCATAAAATCGATTTCCTTTTCAATTAATTTTGCTTCTAAAACAATATTTGTTTCTGCCTTTTCATCATTTAAAATCTTTAGAAGCTTATCTATAGCAAAATCAACCTGGTCGGAAATTCTCTGATCTATGGAAATTATGGCTTGGTTGGTAAAGTCTGTAACATGGATATTGTCAAAACCTATAATGCCAAGATCTTCAGGTATTTTTATTTCTTCATTTGCCATAAATTTATAGGCCTTTACGGCAAGCCTATCTAACTCAAATTGGATTGGGTCAAATTCTGGGTTTTTCCTTAGAAAACCAATTAATTTCAAGAGGTCTTACTCTGGGTCTTTTACTTTAAATTCAACAAAATTCGCTTCATCATAATACTTATAAAGAACCTCGACAAAACCTGATTTTTTGGCAATATAGGACCTAGACATATAAGCAGTATCCAAAGGACACATAGAGGGGTTTCTTGTAAGAATTATCCTTAAAAAGCTTGACAGTCTGGTCTATAGCCTCAATTTCATCTATATAGACGTTTACAATTTTCTTGTCAGTTGTTTTAACATCCTTTTAGGATAAGAAAAAGGGGCTGTTGCAGAATGAATAAATCGTCGCCAATTCATTAGAGGAACCTTGTGAAAAGTCTCACACGCCGACGGGCTAATTACCTCCATGAGCCGGCAGGCAAACCGAAGCCGACGGTCGGCCCAAAAATTTTCCACATGAGTCTCAAGGAGCCGACGGGCTTTTCTCGCTTCGCTCGAGTGCTCCGCACGGGTCCTCCATGAGCCGGACAGGCTATCTTCTAATAATGGGACGATAGTTATTCATAGTTTTGCAACAGCCCCTTAATTCTTTGTTATTTATAATATTTAGCCAAATAAATGTCCCAAGAAGTAAGGCAATTGATTGCGCCAAGATGGCCAATCGTGAGGCACATCATAGCCCCACTCATCAAACCAGGCAGGGATTTGCTTAGCTTCAAAGGCTTGCTTTAAGGTATAGAATGATGGCAGGCCATCATCTTCCCAAGCTCCGTGGCCTGTGCAAACAATAATATCTCCAGCCCTGTACTTATCCAAAAACCAAGGGTCGTTTTGATTCCATAAATAATCTGCCGGACTATTTTCATAAACTACCATATCTGACCCATAGTCGCCCCCAAAGAACCTAACATCATAAACTCCAGATAGGGCCAGAGTCTTAGCAAATACATCAGGATGCCTTAGGTAGAAATTGACAGCGTGAAAGGCTCCCATCGAACAACCTGTTGTCATCATTGGGTCAAACCAAACGGTCTTATGCTTTATAAAGGGAATAGCCTCTTCAATTATATATTTATCGTACTGGTTATGGGCAAGGGCCCTATCGTGCATAGATTTATTAGCTAGCCAAGATTCTCCATCAATAGAAGATAGGGTAAAAAATTGAACCCTACCTGCTTCTATAAAGTCTTTGGCAGCATCAATCATGCCAAAGTCGGCAAATTCGTTGTGACTTCCCCCAGATGATGGGAAAACTAGGACAGGCATTCCCGAATAGCCATACCTATTCATATACATTTCCCTGCCCAAAATCCCCGAATAATGGCTTAAAAATTCAACGTGCATTAGTCCTCCTTGTGCTTGTGGACAAAATCAATGATTTGGTCAATATCACTTACATCATCAGTCGTGATTATATATTTAAAATCACCCTGGATTGAAGCAAAGGCCTTTTCAGCGCGACTTGCTTCCTTGACCCTATCGCCAAATTTTGCCCTGATATCATCTTCGTAATGGCAATAAGTATAAATATCTCTTTGGCTTAGACCAAGGGCATTGTGAGGAGCCTTTGGTATTTTAGAAATCTTCTCACCCTTAACCATTCTGGCATAGATATCATAAAGATCAATTGCAAAGGCGTGATTATAGACATCTATAGCATAGCCACCTGTAACCCTATTATTGTATTCTATAGCTATATAAGACCCATCAGCCCTTTTGAAAAACTCAATATGGAAAAATCTCCCCTTCATGCCAAATGCCTTGACAGCAGCCCTGCCATATTCGACGATTTTTGGATCGAGGTCACTTTTTACAATAAAAGCTAGATCAAGCTGGTCACGGACAAGCTCAAGGGTAGGAATGGTGTGATAAAGACCAGTTTCAAAAATTATCTCCCCATCCATATCAACAATCCCATCATAGGTACAAAGAAGACCATCTTCGACATAAGGCTCTATGAAATATTCTATAGACCTATCCCGCTTGGCTAAAAAATCATTAGCATCGGCCTCATTTTCAATCTTAAAAGTCCCACCAGCCCCAACACCATTATCAGGCTTAGCCACAAAAGGATAGGAAATTTCTTCAACAACTTTTTTAAAATCAGCATCATTTCTAATCACATAACCATCAAGGACAGGAACACCAGCCTCCTTGAAATACTTTTTCATTCTAGACTTATACTTAAATTTAAGAAGGTCATCCGGCTTAAGGCCTGGTATATTAAATTGTTCACGAAGCTTAGCATCAAGCATCAACCAATATTCATTGTGGCTTTCAAGCCCACCAATAGGCCCATGCTTATAAAACAAAAAGGCCACAGCCCTCTTAACTTCATCAAGATTTTCTAGAGAATCAACCCTAAAATATTCTCCAAGAGAGCCCTTAAGCTCATCAGATAAGTTCTCATAAGGCTCATCTCCTATACCCAAAACATTGACTCCATTAGCCCTTAGGCGGTGGGAGAAATTTTGAAAATTTGGTGGAAAATGAGGAGAGATTATTATAAAATTCATTTTTCTTATTCCTTTCTTTTTTATCCAATATAAGTTATCTTAGGGGGCTTCCCCCTAATAACCCCCTAGTTAAGGTTTTTTTATCCAAGATAATAATATTATTATATGCTTTTTTTTAGTGATACAATATTATGTAGTATTTTTCTTTGTAACTTTATTGCTTAATAAATTATTTTTATTTGCTATTTTTCTTCGTAACTATATCTTATAGTAAATGATTGTCATCAAGCTGATGACTTCGCCAAAGGGGGAGGGCCAAGGACCCTTTCGCATGGGTCCTCATCGGACGGAAACCCGTTTGCTACGCAAACTCCTCCGTGCTACCGCACTATGTTTCCGGCATAAACGCCCCAAATCAAGGGGCGTTTATGTCCCCCTTAAACCCCTCCCCGTTACACCCCGCAAGCGACTCCTTAGCGGAGGGCAAAATATGTAGATTTTTTTCAAAAATCTTCTTTAGTATAGCAGTTTGCTTCGTATGTAGGTGGCCTTGTTCTTACTGATTTAAAATCAAAAATCCCCTAAAAATCACAATCTAGTCCAAATAGGAATTTTATAGTTACTTGTCATCTTAGTAGTTACAATATTTTTATTTAAGTATGGTTGTCAGTGTGATTTTCTTAACGGTGACTTTTTATTTTAAATCTCCCCATAGATTAGTATTTTAGACCCTATTATCGCAATGTTTGCCAAAGGCAAACGAGCCTTAGCCCTACTTTGACGTCGATATTCTCTCAGAATACAGAATAATTCTCCCATGGTCGTGAGATTTTGTAAATGGAGATGCCGTTAAGAAAATCTCCTGACGCACGAGTACAAATTATAATTCTGTAACTACTGAGATGTAGAGTATATACAAAACATAAATTTGGACTAGATTGAGATTTTTAGGCATCGGAATGTCAAAATCAGTAGGAATAAAGATGGCTAGTACAAAGAGTTTTGCCTACTTATAGAGGATTGCCGTTAGGCAATCTTCACTGTTCGCACTCCGCCTAAGGAGCAGAGGGGGTGAGGGAAAAGGGGGTTTAAGGGGGAAATGTAGGACTCCCCAAAAGTTGTAGCTAGAAAAGAGGCTGCAATGAAAAAATATAGTTTAGAATTAAAGAAAAAAGTAATAAAAGAATACGAAGAAGGCGAAATAAGTTTAAATAAATTAGCAAGAAAATATAAAATAAAAAGTCCCAAAAGCATAAGAGAATGGGTAAGAAAAAGCAAAATATTTGGTGAAACTAGTCTAGAAAATCCTAAAATCAACGAATATCCTTTAGAAATAAAGCAAAGTGTGATAAAATGTGCCTTAACAGGAGATTTAAATTTTAGGGAAATATCTGATAAATTTGGAATAAGAGATCCGAAAACAGTAAGTTCTTGGGTAAAAAACTTTCAAAAAGAAAAAAACTTCCCTAAAATCAATCTAACAATAGATTTAAAGGAAGAATACTTAGACATGAAGAAGAAAAATAAAAAGAAAGACTACACCGAAAAAGAAATCCAAGAAATCCTAGAAGAAAACCTCCACCTAAGAATAGAAAATGACTATTTAAAAGAACTCAGGAGGTTGGTATTAGAAGAAGACTTGACAGATGCGATAAACAATACAAACAAACCAGAGCAATCTGCAAAGTAATAACCAGCCTCCGTGAGAACTATCAATTAAAAGACATACTAAAAGTAGTAAAAATAAGCCAATCAACCTACATGTACTGGCAAAGAAAAGAAAAAGAAGAAAATCCAGACGCTGAAATACTAGAAAAAATACTAGAAATAAGAAAAAAACATGAAGATTGGGGATGTAAAAGAATCCATGGATATCTAAGCAGAAGCATAAAAATAAACATAAAAAAAGTTCATAGAATAATAAAAGAAAATAACCTACAAGTAAGAACATATCACAAGAAAAATGGAAAATACAACTCATATAGAGGAGAAGTAGGAAAAGTAGCAGACAATATAATAGATAGAAATTTCAAATCAGAAAAACCACACAAAAAAATAACAACAGACACAACAGAATTCAAATACTATGAAAAAGACAAATCAAACAACTATCAAATAAAAAAACTTTACTTAAACCCATACTTAGATATGTACAACTCAGAAATAATAAGTTATTCAATAAGTAAAAGCCCAAACTATGCAGCAGTAGAAAAAGCCCTAGATAAAGCATTAGAAATAACAAAAGATCAAACAGAAGTAATCTACCATTCAGACCAAGGCTGGCTGTATCAGATACCAAGATATGTAGAAAAGTTAAAATATAAAGACATAATCCAATCAATGTCAAGAAAAGGCAACTGCCTAGACAACTCCATAATGGAAAACTTCTTCTCAATAATAAAGCAAGAAATGTACAACAAAAAAACATTTCATAGCTACAAAGAATTAGAAAGAGCAATAATTAAATACATGGACTATTACAACAATGAACGAATAAAAGAGAAATTAGGCTTTATGAGTCCAGTAGAATATAGAGAAAATAGGTCGAAAGAAAAAATCAGTATATTATCTTGATAAATCGCCCTTTTCTATAGAAAAGGGCCACCATCAATCTATAATATATTTGTATTGTAAGAAATTGAGCTACAACTTTTTGGGGGTACCATAAAAGCTGGAGGGGGCCTCTGCCGCCCCCTTAGCGTTCCACCTTATTACGAAGATTCAATAATAAATAATCATAATTTAATAAAAGATAAAATAACGAAGAATTAAACTAAATAATAATATTATCTTGGATAATAAAACCCCCAATAATAACATATTATTTTATTGTAAAACAATCATCCAATTTTATTGTAAAACAAATTCCAAACATTCTAATAAATATTTTGCCCAATCCTCTTCCGAATGGGTATCTCCGCTTATTATTTTTAATTTTATATTTTCAATTGGAATCCCTGCCTTTATTAGGAGATCATAATATTTTATCGATGAGTCTATATAGGCTTGGCTTATTTTTCTTTCTGCACTCTCTTCTGTGCCTACTTTGATGTAGATTTTTTGGTTGGCTTTTAGTCTTGCATCTTTAAAGTAACTTTCAAATTCATCCTTAAAAGCGAAGCTTGCTAGGGAGAATATGCCTAAGCTTCCGATTTTGCCTTGGTATTTTTCACCTATAAAGGCTGATATATTGGCTCCGGCTGATGAGCCTATCATTGATGTAAATTTCTTACTTTTTTTAGTCCTATATTTCTGGTCTATGAAGGGCTTTAAGGTATTTAAAATGAAATCTGCATAAGCATCCCCTTCTGGCCTTTCTATTCTTAAGTCTGCTAGGCTTTGATCAAGGGGCCAAGGGCTATATTCTGCCATCCTTGCTGGGCTATTGTCTATGGCTACTCCTATAAATTCTTTAAGATTTTTATTCTCCCTGATTGTTTCTATTAGGCCCCAGGATTTGCCTGAGTAGGATTCATTGTCAAAGAAAATATTTTGCCCATCGTGAAAGTAGACTACCGGATATTTTCTAGATTTATTTTGATAGTAGGATTTAGGTAAGATGACCCTTATCCTTCTTATTTCTTTTTTATAATCCATTTCTAGGTAATATTCTTCAAGAATATTTTCCCTTTTTATATTAGACATGGCTTTTCCTTTCTTTTTATTTCTATAATTATATAATTTTATAAATATATATCAATAAAAAGGTCCTCTTGGTTATTTATATATAAAAAATCCAGCCTATTTTAATCCAAGCTGGATTTTTCTTAATCATGTATAGTTTTATATATCGATATGATTTCGAGTGAATATAAGGCCCTTAATCGTGGTGATGATGGTGTGTATAGGCCCACTTGTCATGTTCTGTAAATATTATTCCTTGGGTCTTGTTGTATAAGATTATTCCATAAGCCTCAAAAGCTTCATCATGATCATGATCATTGTCTTCTTCATCATGATCTTGGTGATTATGATCATGGTCCTCATGACCTTCATCCTCATGAAGCTCTTCCATAATTTCCTTATACTGGTTATTTTCTAAAAGATAAGCATCAAGTGGGGCTCCCTTTAGGTAGAGAATGTATTCATCATCTACTCCCAAGCCATTTGCAAAATCTACCCAAGATTGGTATTTGATTTCCTCATCTGGCCCCTTTTGATTATTTATTGAAAAATCGGTTAACTTTAGCTTATAGATTCCCTTTTCTATTGTATCGACTATTTTAAATTTACCAGAAAAAATAGACTTATGAATCTCAGACCTATTATAGGTCTCCTGACTTTCTGTCTTTAGTCCAAAATCTTGACCATCCAAATCAGAATTAGATAAAAAATCTCCATCGAAGTCGCCCTTGTCATAAAAATTGAGCGAGCTATAGGCGTGAGGATTTGAAAATGAATCTTTTAGATTTTTGCCATCAAGAAAGCTAAAGACTTGTTCATTTAAGGATTTAGCTTGGCTTATTTGTTTTTTAGAATTTTCTTTTTCATAGCCTTTGCCTGCACATCCTACTAATATCAGGCAAAGCCCTAATAAAAATATTTTTTTCATATCATTCCTTCATTATCAGTTATTAAAATATTTTACTCTTTTTTAAGCTTCCTTTAAATTTAAAAAGGCCCGTTTAAGGGCCTTGCTTAAATAAATTTAAATGTTTCTGATAGGTCTTTGCGGTTGGTGTGATTAGCAAGTGGTTTGCCATCACCATTGGCATAGCCTAAATCTATTAGGCAGACTATTTGCTCATTTTCTGGTAAATCTAGGGCCTTTGCAAGCTCATCTGGATCAAAGAAATTAATCCAACAAGAATCAACCCCTTCATAAGCAGCAGCAAGGACCATGTGGGTTGCCACAATTGTCGCATCTTCCACACCAGAATCATACTTATCGCCAGGATATGTATATATATTATCCTTATCGAAGGCAACAACAAGCACTGTAGGTGCCCCATAACGGCATGGTGTATGCTCATCTATTGGATTGTCAACACCTATTTGTACAATCTAAAATCGAACGTACTAATTTAAGATTAACTAATAATATCTATTTAATCTTAAATGTCTATATTTAACTGGTGGCAAGTAACCTAAGGATCCATGGATCCTTAGGTTGTTGTACCAGTAAACATACTCTGATAGTTCTAATTTTAGTTGATTTAAACTTCTAAATTCTTTCTGATAAACAAATTCTGTTTTCATTACCTTATTAAATGCTTCAGCTACAGCATTATCATAAGGACTTCCTTTTTTGCTTAAGGATCTTTCTATTCCAAATACAACTAGGATTTTATCTATGCTCTTATTATCAAATTCTCGTCCTCTATCTGTATGGAATATTTTTATTTTATTTAATGGATATCTTATTGAGTAAATTGCTTCTTTTACTAATTCAGCACTTTTATTTTTACCTGCTGCATAGCCTATTATTTCCCTGTTGTGTAAATCTATTATTGCACATATATAGTTCCAGCTATTTCCTACTCTTACATAGGTTAAGTCACTTACACATGCTTCTAAAGATTCTCTATTATCAAAGTGTCTGTCTACTTTATTTTTTATTTGTTTATTGTTACATGTAGTTTTTTCTACCTTGTATTGTTTTACTGTATAGCTTGAGATTAAGGCGTGTTTTTTCATTACTTTACATATTTTTCTTCTTGATGCTATTATGCCTTGATTTTCTAGTTCTACTTTGATTTTTCTAGATCCATACGCGTTTTTACTTTTTCTGAATATTTCTTTGATTTTCTCTTCTAAAAGCTCTTCTGTTTTTAGGTTGTTTTTAGATTCTTCTTTGTTTATATGATAGTATATTAAGCTTCTTGTTATTCCTAAAAACTTACACATTGCACTAATACTGTATTTATCTCTATTTGAGATTATGAGCTTTACTTTTTGCCTAGTAGTAGTGCAGCTTGCTTTAAAATATCATTTTCCATTTCAAGCTGTTTTAGTTTTTTTCTTAGTCTGATTAGTTCCTTTTCTTCTTCTGTTCTATTATCATCTATGTCGAAGGAGTTTGAGTTGTTGTACCTATTTACCCATCCTCTTATTGTTGATGGTGCTATGTCGTATTCTTCACCTAGTTTTTTATATGTGTAGTTTCCTTGGTTAAAGATTTCTACTATTTGCCTTTTGAAGTCGTCTTCGTAGTGTCTAGCCAATTTAAAATCCTCCTATGATTTCTTATTATTTATTGTATCATATATTCGATTTTAATTTGTACTATTTATTGTATCCATACCATATAATAGCAAGAGTCTTTTTAGATTCTGCCACATATATTCTTTGAGGTTGGTTATTTTTAGCAGTAGGTGCAAGGCGACCAGCCTCAAGTACTCTCTCCAAATCATCCCTATCTAAGGCAAGACTAGCAAAATTCTTGCATGAATAACGCTCTTTAACTAAATCAATAAATTCCATAAAAACTCCCTTCTATCTATATTTACCCAAAAATTGCAAAAATAAAATAAAGCTGCTTAGTTAAGGTGAAAAGTAAGCAGTTCTTTTGAAATGCTTGGTGGGGCTTTATAGACTTGTCCTTGCGAATCGAAGATGAGCAATGGAAAGTCTTATGCCGTAGCCAGGGACTCGAACCGCCTCACACGCCGACGGGCTATCCACCTGGTAAACACCCCTTGATTTGGGGTGTTTGCCCCGACATCTAGCGCGATAGCTCGGATAAGCTTGCGAAGCAAGCGGGATGTCGTCAGGTTATGAGCCCTCCATAAGCTGGGCAGGCTTGTTACCGGTAGGTCCGCTCCCAAATTTCACAAAAAAATAAGCACTTCTTTAGAAATGCTTGGTGGGACTTTATAGACTTATCCAGGTGAATCCAAATGATGAGCCATGGAAAGTCTTATGCAGTAGCCAGGGACTCGAACCGTCTCACACGCCGACGGGCTATCCACCTATTCAAAGCCCCTTGATTGGGGCTTTGAAGGCTGAAATATAGGGCGGTAGCCCGAAAGAGTCTGCGAAGCAGACGGATTTCAGCTCGGTTTGAGCTGGAGGCTCATAACCGGTTCTGCGCACAAAAAAAGCACTCCATCTCAGAAGTACTTGGTGGGGCTTCAGGGACTCGAACCCTGGACCTACCGGTTATGAGCCGGGCGCTCTAACCGACTGAGCTAAAGCCCCATATAACTGGTATCCTATGAAATTTATGGTGGACCTGAGTAGACTCGAACTACCGACCTCACGCTTATCAGGCGTGCGCTCTAACCACCTGAGCTACAGGTCCACAAATATAAAGATTTCTCGCTTCGCTCGACCATTCTGCCTCTGCACCAGACCTACAATCCACTTCTTTCAGAAATGGTGTTAGGACTTCGCATGGAGGGTCCTCTATGAGCCGGACGGGCTATCCTCATCGAACCGGACGGGCTTGCTTTTGGCAGGGGAGACAGGATTTGAACCCGCGACATCCGGTTTTGGAGACCGACGTTCTGCCAGCTGAACTACTCCCCTAAATCCTTTCATTAAAAGCTAAAACTTCTAAAAAATAAAGCCTTGGGCTTTTATAAGCCCCATGACTTAGGATTTAGTCATATTAGCTTATTTGGTGCCCAGAGGCGGAATCGAACCACCGACACGGGGATTTTCAGTCCCCTGCTCTACCGACTGAGCTATCTGGGCATATTTGGCGGAGAAGGAGGGATTTGAACCCTCGCATCCCTTTTGAAAGGATCTACTCCCTTAGCAGGGGAGCCTCTTTAGCCACTTGAGTACTTCTCCTGGCGGAGAGGAAGGGATTCGAACCCTTGTGAGCCGAAAGACTCTAACGGTTTTCAAGACCGCCCCGTTATGACCGCTTCGGTACCTCTCCTTATTTTATAATAAAAGTATTCAAATGGCTTGCCTCTAATATCCTTTAGGGATATAAAATTAAATCGTTGATAAAAATCAACGAGTTGGCCTTAAGCCTACTTCTCTCCTGCTCACTTATGTAAAGTGAGCTAGGTGGAAGTTATTGGTGACCCATCGGAGATTCGAACTCCGGACACCCTGATTAAAAGTCAGGTGCTCTACCGGCTGAGCTAATGGATCATATGGCTGGGATAGCAGGACTCGAACCTACGCATACCAGAGTCAAAGTCTGGTGCCTTACCGACTTGGCTATATCCCAACAGTCACGTACTAATATAGTATAACACATCTTTGACGTTTTTGCAAGTTTTTTTTATAATTTCTTACATATGTAAGATTTGGCGCGCCTTCCAGGATTCGAACCTGGGACACACGGATTAGAAGTCCGTTGCTCTATCCAGCTGAGCTAAAGGCGCATAATCATCCTGCATGGCATTAGTAGTTGCCGCTATTAGATTTATTTATCTTTTAGTGGAGCGGGTGAAGGGAATCGAACCCTCGCAACCAGCTTGGAAGGCTGGGGCTCTACCACTGAGCTACACCCGCAAGGTTGGTGGGGATGAGCGGATTCGAACCACTGAAAGCTAAGCTAACGGATTTACAGTCCGTCCCATTTGGCCAACTCTGGAACATCCCCACAATTATTATATTTTTATATGAAACTTACTGGAGCTGATGATAGGACTTGAACCTACAACCTATTGATTACAAATCAATTGCTCTGCCAATTGAGCTACATCAGCACATTGGATCACTATTGCAATCCAAATGGCGACCTGGATGGGATTCGAACCCACGACCTCCGCCGTGACAGGGCGGCATTCTAACCAGCTGAACTACCAGGCCTCATCAACATTTTATTATAGGATAACAAAATGTAATGAGTAATATTTTATTACTTCTGGTGGAAGTAACAGGGCTCGAACCTGTGACCCCCTGCTTGTAAGGCAGATGCTCTCCCAACTGAGCTATACTTCCAAAAACAGAACATTTTGTAAGTCCTCGGACTTCGTCCTGCGGTATTTCGCGCCTGTAGGGCGCGCCTCCTCCAAGAGCCGGAGTGGCTTGCTTTTGGTGACCCCACCGGGATTCGAACCCGGGATACCACCGTGAAAGGGTGGTGTCTTAACCGCTTGACCATGGGGCCTTAATTTAAACATTAATTCAAGTATTTAATTCTATTTTGTTCACACTATACGAGCGGTAACCAGACCTACCAGCCAATTGTTTCACAATTGGGGTTAGGGGCTTCGAACCGCTTGACCATGGGGCCTCATTCATCTTTTTTATGTATTGGTTGCGGGAGCAGGATTTGAACCTACGACCTCCGGGTTATGAGCCCGACGAGCTACCAGACTGCTCTATCCCGCGATAATTCGCATTAGATATGGTAATCTAATTGCTTGCAACTGTACATTTATTTAACTTTTAGCTTCTCTAAGCTATTGGTGCCGAGAATCGGAATCGAACCGATACGGTGTTTAACCACCGCAGGATTTTAAGTCCTGTGCGTCTGCCAGTTCCGCCACCCCGGCACATATTAAGTTAAAAGCGGCTTCGGCTTCAAACTAATAAAAGTTTGTTGGCGCTCAGGGTGGGACTCGAACCCACAACCTACCGGTTAACAGCCGGGTGCTCCACCATTGAGCTACCTAAGCATGACATGATAATATAATAGCATGTTTTTTTGATTTTGTCAATACTTATTATGAAATTTACAGTTAGTACAAACTAGCCAAATAGGCTAGTTGTATTAAACTGTTTGGCGACTTCCTACTCTACCACCCAGTTGCCCAGGCAGTACCATCGGCGTTATGAGGCTTAACTTCTGTGTTCGGTATGGGAACAGGTGTATCTCTCATGCAATCATCACCATATTTTTTGAACCTTTTAAATAGCATCCACTTTTTTGTGGACCCCACCTTAGTGGGAAACAATATTTCCAGTCAAGATATAAAGTATTAGTATCCATTAGCTTAATACATTACTGCACTTACACCTTGGACCTATCAAACGTATTTTCTTTACGTACTCTGAGAAATCTTATCTTGAGGTCTGTTTCGTACTTAGATGCTTTCAGTACTTATCGATTCCATACGTAGCTACCCAGCTATGCTCCTGGCGGAACAACTGGTAGACCATTGGTATGTCCATCCCGGTCCTCTCGTACTAGGGACAGATCCTCTCAAATTTCTTACGCCCACGCTGGATAGGGACCGAACTGTCTCACGACGTTCTGAACCCAGCTCGCGTGCCTCTTTAATGGGCGAACAGCCCAACCCTTGGGACCTACTTCAGCCCCAGGATGAGACGAGCCGACATCGAGGTGCCAAACCTCCCCGTCGATGTGGACTCTTGGGGGAGATAAGCCTGTTATCCCCGGGGTAGCTTTTATCCGTTGAGCGATGGCCCTTCCATGCGGTACCACCGGATCACTAAGTCCGTATTTCTACTCTGCGCAACTTGTAGGTTTTGCAGTTAAGCTCGCTTATGCCTTTGTACTCTTCGAATGGTTTCCGTCCATTCTGAGCGAACCTTTGAACGCCTCCGTTACTTTTTAGGAGGCGACCGCCCCAGTCAAACTGCCCAACTGACAATGTCCGATACCCTGATTCAAGGGTTATCGTTAGAACTTTAATATTAGAAGGTTGGTATCCCAAGGGTGACTCCTCACACACTGGCGTGCATGTATCACAGTCTCCCAACTATCCTGTACATCTAATCTCAAAGTCCAATATCAGCCTACAGTAAAGCTCCACGGGGTCTTTCCGTCCTAGCGTGGGTAAGTCGCATCTTCACGACTACTACAATTTCACCGGATCCTTTGTTGAGACAGTGCCCAAATCGTTACACCTTTCGTGCGGGTCGGAACTTACCCGACAAGGAATTTCGCTACCTTAGGACCGTTATAGTTACGGCCGCCGTTTACTGGGGCTTAAGTTCGAGCCTTCGCTTGCGCTAAGCCTTCGCCTTAACCTTCCAGCACCGGGCAGGTGTCAGCTCCTATACTTCATCTTACGATTTTGCAGAAACTTGTGTTTTTGGTAAACAGTCGCTTGGGCCTGGTTTCTGTGGCCATATCGCTATGGCTCCCCTTCTCCCGAAGTTACGGGGACATTTTGCCGAGTTCCTTAACAAAGGTTCTTCCGCGCGTCTTGGTATTCTCTACCTCCCTACCTGTGTCGGTTTCGGGTACGGGCGCTTTGGTCTGGATAGTGACTTTTCTTGGCAATTTGAAATCGGCTACTTCTCTACTCATGTTTTCGATACCCATCACAGCCTGATTTTAACAATGTGCGGATTTGCCTACACATTAATCTCACTGCTTGGACTGACTTCCATCTGTCAGCTTAGCTTATCCTCTTGCGTCATCACTTCTCTCTTAACGACTTTAAGCGGTACAGGAATCTAAACCTGTTGTCCATCGCCTACGCCTTTCGGCCTTGGCTTAGGTCCCGACTTACCCTGAGGGGACGAGCCTTGCTCAGGAATCCTTAGGGTTTCGACGGGAGAGATTCTCACTCTCCTTCTCGCTACTCATGCCAGCATTCTCACTTGTATTAAGTCCACCTTTGCTTTCGCTTCTGCTTCTTCCCTAATACAACGCTCCTCTACCACTGATAGAGGTATTAAGTATGCTTGTAAGATAGATTTTACTTGACGTTTAATATTTACAGTTACCAGTTAATTTATTGTAGTTTGACTTACGCTTAGGTTTTTAGACCTACCGTTTATTCTTTTTAGGATTTTGGGTGATTTTTGAATCTTTTCTGATTTTTCTTAGTGAGCGTATGTTAGTTTTGATTTTCTACTCTTTTGTTAACTCTGTTATCTTTAATATTTCCATTCAAGTTTAATTATATACCTTACTTGTATACTTAATTCCTCTATCAATCCGAAGCTTCGGTACTGGATTTGAGCCCCGTTCATTTTCGGCGCAACCCCACTTGACCAGTGAGCTATTACGCATTCTTTAAATGCATGGCTGCTTCTAAGCCAACGTCCTGGTTGTCTTAGTAGGATCACATCCTTTTCCACTTAATCCAGATTTTGGGACCTTAGCTGTCGGTCTGGGCTGTTTCCCTTTCGACTTAGAAGCTTATCCCTCTAAGTCTGACTCCTTGACTTGATTTTTTGGCATTCGGAGTTTGATAGGTTTTGGTACGGTAAACCGCCCTAGACCATTCAGTGCTCTACCTCCTTAAATCTTTCGTCAAAGGCTAGCCCTAAAGCTATTTCGAGGAGAACCAGCTATATCCGAGTTCGTTTGGCTTTTCACCCCTAACCACAACTCATCCGATACGTTTTAAACCGTACCCGGTTCGAGCCTCCAGTGAATTTTACTTCACCTTCACTCTGGTCATGGATAGATCACCCGGTTTCGGGTCTATTCTATTCTACTTTTCGCCCTATTCAGACTCGCTTTCGCTTCGACTTCTGATCTTAAATCATTAATCTTGCAGCTTAGAATAACTCGCTGGCCCATTCTACAAAAGGTACGACATCACACTTTGCCCAGTATGTCGGGCTTAATTGCTCTGTCTGCTTGTAGGCACTAGGTTTCAGGTTCTATTTCACTCCCCTTTCGGGGTTCTTTTCACCTTTCCCTCACGGTACTTGTTCACTATCGGTCACATGTTAGTATTTAGCCTTAGGGGATGGGCCCCCTATCTTCACAACGGATTCCTCGTGTCCGGTGCTACTTTCCCTCTGTCCATATTTAACTGTCGCGTACAAGACTGTCACTTTCTTTGGTTCATCTTCCCAAATGATTCTGCTAATTAAATATGATCCTTAATGAGTTGGGCTCTTTTCTTTTCGCTCGCCGCTACTAGGAAAATCGAGTTTTCTTTCTTTTCCTCCTGTTACTTAGATGTTTCAGTTCACAGGGTCTTGCTTCATTAAGCTATGTATTCACTTAATGATGACTGTGTCTTCCACAGCCGGGTTTCCCCATTCGGAGACCTAGGGGTCAATGCTTTTTGTGAGCTTACCCTAGTTTTCGTTCACTTACGTCCTTCGTCGCCTTCATGTGCCAAGGCATCCACCTTGCGCCCTTTCTTTCTTGACTGGAAATATTGTTTGCTATTTAGTTTTTATGGTTCTTTTTTGCAAATTCGCTTGCGAATTTGCATGGTGGAGATAAAGAGATTCGAACTCTTGACCCCCTGCGTGCAAGGCAGGTGCTCTCCCAGCTGAGCTATATCCCCATATTTTTATTTGGCTTTGAACCAAATTGTATATCAATGGTTTTTGTTTTTGTTTCCGTGTGAGGAGAGAGCGTACCCTCTCCTCATCCTTAGAAAGGAGGTGATCCAGCCGCACCTTCCGATACGGCTACCTTGTTACGACTTCACCCCAGTTACTGACCCTACCTTCGACTGCTGCGTCCAAAAGGTTCGCTCACAGGCTTCGGGTATTGCCAACTTCCATGGTGTGACGGGCGGTGTGTACAAGACCCGGGAACGCATTCACCGCGGCATTCTGATCCACGATTACTAGCAACTCCAACTTCATGCACTCGAGTTGCAGAGTGCAATCCGAACTGGGACAGGCTTTTTGAGATTTGCTTGACATCGCTGTCTTGCTGCTCTGTGTACCTGCCATTGTAGCACGTGTGTAGCCCAAGTCATAAAGGGCATGATGATTTGACGTCATCCCCACCTTCCTCCGGTTTGTCACCGGCAGTATCGTTAGAGTCCCCAACTTAATGATGGTAACTAACAATAGGGGTTGCGCTCGTTATGGGACTTAACCCAACATCTCACGACACGAGCTGACGACAACCATGCACCACCTGTATTACAGTCTTCCGAAGAAGTAAGGAACTATCTCTAGCTCCCGCCGTAATATGTCAAGACTTGGTAAGGTTCTTCGCGTTGCGTCGAATTAAACCACATGCTCCGCTGCTTGTGCGGGTCCCCGTCAATTCCTTTGAGTTTCACACTTGCGTGCGTACTCCCCAGGCGGAGTGTTTAATGCGTTAGCTGCGGCACCCAGATTTACTCCAGACACCTAACACTCATCGTTTACGGCGTGGACTACCAGGGTATCTAATCCTGTTTGCTACCCACGCTTTCGTACCTCAGCGTCAGGTTATGGCCAGAAAGTCGCCTTCGCCACCGGTATTCCTCCTAATATCTGCGCATTTCACCGCTACACTAGGAATTCCACTTTCCCTTCCATACCTCAAGATGAGCAGTTTTAAAAGCTTACTATAGTTGAGCTATAGGATTTCACTTCTAACTTGCTTACCCGCCTACGTACCCTTTACGCCCAATGATTCCGGACAACGCTCGGACCTTACGTATTACCGCGGCTGCTGGCACGTAATTAGCCGGTCCTTATTCGTATAGTACTGTCATTTTCTTCCTATACAAAAGATTTTTACAACCCGAAGGCCTTCTAAATCACGCGGCGTCGCTGCATCAGGGTTTCCCCCATTGTGCAAAATTCCCCACTGCTGCCTCCCGTAGGAGTCTGGGCCGTGTCTCAGTCCCAATGTGGCCGTACACTCTCTCAAGCCGGCTACTGATCGTTGCCTTGGTGAGCCATTATCTCACCAACTAGCTGATCAGACGCAAGTCCATCTTAGAGCGATAAATCTTTGACCAGGCTACCATGCGATAGCTTGGTATCATTGGGTATTATTCTCCGTTTCCAGAGGCTATCCCCATCTCTAAGGCAGGTTACTCACGCGTTACTCACCCGTCCGCCACTAATCCACTTAATTTCACTCCGAAGAAATCAGTTAAGTTTCATCGTTCGACTTGCATGTGTTATGCACGCCGCCAGCGTTAATCCTGAGCCAGGATCAAACTCTCATAAAAAATTTGTATGAAAGTCTTAGATCAAGACTCTATTCATTTACACTTGACTTAATCAAATGCGTGATTTATATTCTTGTATATCAAGAATCATTACTGTAAAGAAATTTAACTAGGTTATAGTTGTTATTCTTTAAAGTTTTTGTTTTGCTATTTTAAATAGCAACAAAAACCATTGATATTTAATTTGTATGAAATGCCTTAGCATTTCTGGTTCATGTCTCAGCATTTATCGTGCTGACTATTATATAGTACCACAGGTTTTTTATCTTGTCAAGACTTTTTTTCATTTTTTTATGATTTTTTTATCTTGGCGACTAGTTCCTGTCGCACCGACATTTAATACTATAACATCTATTTTTGTCCTTGTCAAATTTTTTTTGTATTTTTTTATCTTATTTTTTTTGCTTCTTTATATATATTATTTTTTATCCTCTATCTTTTTTCTATAATGAAAAACCCTCCTTATGGAGGGCTTACTTTATTGATCTTCTTCTGGTTCATAGTTTACTATTGATACCATTTTTCCATTTTTATCTTTTATTTTTCTGATTCTTTTATCAAATTCCAATCTTTTCATCCATATTATTTTATCACAACCTGTACATCTTAGCTTGATGTCTGCTCCTACTCTTTCGATTTGCCAGAGGTTTTCTCCACATGGATGGCCCTTTTTTAGGGTTATTACGTCATCTACTTTATATTTTTTCATTTGTTTCGTACCCCACTAAGCTTGCTTTTATCCCTCTTTTTTCCATCTCTAACTTTATTAGCTCTCTTGCTTTTCTTGCTATAGCCCATTGGCTTCCTGCTTTGACTTCCGCTAGCATTCTTACTTTATAAGAGAATTCATCAAAACTGTTTATTTCAAAAAAGCTAAAGTCCTCTATAAAGTCTTTTTTATATTCGCTATTTTTTAGTTCTTTTGATACTTTTTCTATTATTTCTTTTGCTTCTTTTAGGTCCGTGTCATAGGATAGTCTGAAGCTTACATCTGATTTAGCCGGCCCTCTGTTAAAGTTTTGAACTTTTTCTATTTGGGAGTTTGGGATTATGTGGATTGACCCGTTGAAGTCTCTTATTTTTGTTGTTCTTAGGTTTAGCTCTTCTACTTCTCCTTCTGCACTTGCTGTCTGTATCCATTCTCCTACTCTTATCTTATCATCTATTATTATAAAGGCTCCTTTTATAAAGTCGCTGATTATAGATTGTGATGCGAAGGCTATGGCTAGACCTCCAACTCCTGCTGTAGCTATGAGTGCTGAGGTATTTATTCCTAGACCATCTAATATTCCTATAAGTACTACAAAAACAACTATTGTTTTTATTATTGAATAGAGGAGGTTGCCTGCAGTTTCTATTTTCGACTTGTTGGCAATTTTCCCTGACCTTTCACTTTCTATTAGTTTGTCTATTAGCTTTCTTGCTATTTTCAGAAAAACTAGCCCTATTAATATCATTATCAGTGTTGATGTTAATTTTAGGACCAACTGATTTTTGACTAATTCTGATATGATGGGTGTTTTTTCTAGAGTATCTGCTATTTGCTCATTTGCTGTTTCTGTCAATTTCTTCTCCTAGAATTTTTTCTATTTCTCTGGCTAGATTTTGATGAAAGTCGCTTGCTAGGTGGATTCCATCTAAGTAATGTCCATCAATTTGGCTCGCTCTTATATAGTAATCTGCCCCATGAACTTTTTCTTCTAAGGCCTTTAATTTCCTATTGACTCCTTCATAGAAGCTGAAGATTTTTTCTTCTTCTATATAAGGAGGGCTTATTAGCATCGTTTTTCTTGCCTGAGATATATTTAGTATACTTTTTAGATTCTCTTCTACAAACTCGAGGCTTTTACCATTCATAAAGTCATTGGTCCCACCAAATATTATTAGTAGATCTTCTTTTTCTTTTAATTTTTGATATCTCTTGTATCTATTTAACATCTCTTCTGTTGTCGACCCATTTACTCCAAGGTTTTTAATTTCAAAACCCGCCTTTTGTAAAAAGCGGGTGTATGATTTTTCTTCTACTAAGTAGCCTAGGGTAAAAGAATCTCCTAATGCTGTTATTTTCATTATTTGACCTTTTTTAAGACTAGGGCTGTTCTTGATGGTATATAGATTTTTATGCCATCATAGTCAGTGCCCGGAAGTTTTTCTGTTGTGTATGTGTAATCGTGACTTATTCTGCCAAAACCACCAAATCTAAATTCGTCTGAGTCCATTAGAACTTTAAATTCTCCTATATCATGGATTGGTAGGTGGAAGGATTCGTAGGAATCTGTTGGGTGGAAATTAAATAGGTAGACTAGGTCTCCATTTCTGAAGGCTATAATTTTTCTATCGTTATCCAGCCATAGCCTATATGTTGTTTTGCCTAATTGATGGTATTCTTTAACAAATTCTATCATGGCCCTATCAAATTCATTTAGATATTGGTATTTTAGATAATCTGCATCGGCTAGAGACCACATACGACGTGCATAATGGTAGGAGTAGCCATTTCCTTCTCTTGGAAAGTCTATCCATTCTGGATGACCAAATTCATTGCCCATGAAGTTTAGGTAACCATCTGTTCCCATTGATATGGTTATCCATCTTATCATCTTGTGGAGGGCTATGGCCCTGTCTATGATTAGATTATGGCTGTCTTTGGACATGGAATCGTACATTTCCTTATCTGCTAGCCTAAAGATGGTGGTTTTTGAACCTACTAGGGCTTGGTCGTGACTTTCTACATAGCCTATTCTTTTTTCATTTGGTCTGTGGGTTGTTAGTTCGTACCACATGTTGGATAGGTTCCAATCGTAGTCATTTTTCTCTAGGGCTTTTTCCCAGAAATCTGGCATTCCCATCGCTAGCCTATAATCAAATCCTATACCGCCCTGGCTTACTGGCAAACACATACCTGGCATACCTGACATATCTTCTGCTATGGTTATGGCCTTTGGCTTGATTTCTCTGATTAATTCATTGGCCATTTGCAAATAATTTAAGGCATCTATGTCTGTATTCATTGAGAAATATTTGCCATAATTATCAAAAGCTTCTCCCCTGCCGTGATCTCTATAGATCATGGAGGTGACTCCGTCAAATCTAAAACCATCGAAGTGATATTCTTCTAGCCAATATTTAACATTTGATAGAAGGAAGTGATTTACTCCTGCCTTGTGATAATCAAAAAGCTTGGAATCCCAGTCTGGATGGTTACCTTCTCCGCCTGCATGGAAAAATTGATAGTCGGTGCCGTCAAATTCATTGATACCTTCAGCTGTGTTTTTGACTGAGTGTGAATGAACTAGGTCCATTATTACATTAAGACCCATTTGGTGGGCTGTGTTTATTAGGCTCTTTAGGTCGTTATTTTCCCCATACCAGGAAGATGGCGCAAAGAAATTTGATACTTGATAGCCAAATGATCCATAATATGGGTGTTCGGCTATAGCCATAAGTTGAACTGTGTCATAGCCCGCCTTTTGTATTCTTGGCAAGATATATTTTTCAAATTCTTTGTAGGATGATACCTTGCCTTCTTCACCTGCCATTCCTATGTGGGCTTCATAAATTAGTGGATTGTCCTTTTTTATTTCAAAATCTTGGTCTGTCCACTCAAATTCTTTCCTTGGATTTTCTAGAACCATAGCATAGTCAAAGTCTTCATTTCTTTCGACCCTTCTTGCATAAAGTGGTATTCTTTCTGATAATCTACCATTTGCATCTACTAGGACTTTTATCCTTGATTTGTGTGGGATTGTCCTGATTCCTTCGACAAAGATTTCCCAATCTTCGTCATTTATTTTATGGAGAGGATGGGAGTGCTTATCCCATCCATTAAAATCTCCTATTAGATAAAGACCGTCAGCATTTGGAGCCCATTCTCTATATATCCAGCCTCCTTTTACCTTGTGGAAACCGTAATAATTGTGGGCATTGGCAAAATCTTTAAGTGATTTGCCATCTGCTAAAAACCTATTTTTTTGCTCTTGTAATCGATCCATCCTTAGATTAATATCATTTTCATAATCACTCAAATAAGGGTCAATATCGAGTATTTCCCATCTTGCCATAGTATTTCCTCTTAGTCTTTCTTGTAATTTTCTATTACTTTTTGGGTTATTTCTTTTGGAACCTCTTCATATCTTACAAAGTCCATTGAGAAGCTTCCTCTTGCTGATGTTTGGCTTCTTAGGTCTATTGCGTAGGTTAGAACTTCTGAAAGTGGTGCTTCTGCTTTGATTATTTGGCTACCATCTTCTTGTGGTTCCATGCCTAAGATTCTACCACGTCTCTTATTCATATCTCCCATTACATCACCCATGTTAGCGTCTGGAACATTGATTTCAAGAGCCATTACAGGTTCTAATAGGATTGGGTCTGCTTCTTCTATACCTTTTTTGAAGGCTATTCTTGCTGCAGTTTTGAAGGCTTGTTCGTTAGAATCTACTGGGTGGTAAGAGCCATCATAAAGGGTTGCCTTTACGCCTGTTACCTTAAAGCCTGCTAATGGGCCTTCTAGTAGAGATTCCTCTAGACCTTTTTCTACAGCTGGGAAGTAGTTTTTAGGAACTGCTCCACCGAATACTTCTTCATCAAAGACGAAGTCTTCTTCTGTTGGTTCAAACCTGATAAATACATCACCATATTGGCCTGCACCACCGGATTGTTTTTTGTGTTTACCTTGAACATCTGATTTGCCCTTAATTGTTTCTCTATAAGGGATTCTATATTCTACTATTTCTGTATTTACAGAGTAATTATCTTTTAGCTTATCCATTATTACTTCAAGCTGAACATTGCCAAGACCTGATAGGACTTGTTGACTTGTTTCTCTATTCATCTCGTTGTTAAAGCTTGGATCTTCTTCAGCTAGTTTTTGAAGAGCTTCAGAAATCTTATCCTCATCAGCACGGCTTACAGCCTTTATCGCGTAAAATAGGACTGGTTTTGGATATTTAACTTGTTTATAAAGGATTTTGTTTTCTTTAGAGCAAAGTGTATCGCCAGTAGAAGTTGCTTCTAGTTTAGCAAAGGCTCCTATATCACCAGCTACGACCTTATCTGTTTTAATTTGTTCATTTCCTCTTAGGTAGAAGAGTGAAGCTATCTTTTCATCTCTATCTTTGCTTGCATTATAAAGCTTGTCATCTTTTGAAATTGAACCTGATAGAACCTTAAAGATTGAAATCTTTCCTAAGAATGGGTCTGCAAGGGTCTTAAATACTACTGCAGAAAATGGCGCATCTTCTTTTGCTTCAAAAGCCTCATAGCCATCTGCTACCCTAAAACCTATATTAGCCGCTTCATCATCGATTGCTGGCATGTATTTGATTATGCAGTCAAGTAGGCTTGTTAGACCTATCATTTTTTCTGTAGAACCTGCTATAAGTGGAACTACCTTACCATTTAGGATTGCCTTTGATAGACCTTCTCTAATTTCTGCTTCTGAGAATTCTTCGCCTTCAAAGAATTTTTCCATTAGAGCGTCATCACTTTCAGCTACAGCTTCTATGACTTGGTTGAAAACTTCTTCAACTTCTGCCATTCTTATTTCTGGAATTTCTGCTTCAGCCTTTTCATCATTGTGATAGGTGTAAGCTTTTTTGTCCATGACATCTATGATGCCTTCGTATTCATCACCTTCGCCAAGCATTAGGGTTAGAGGAATGATGTTTTTACCAAATTCTATGTGAAGATCACTTACGACCTTGTTAAAATTAGCGTTTTCCTTATCAAGTTTGTTTACAAAAATAATGGAAGGTAAATTAATTTTTTGAGTATATTTCCAATATTTTTCTGTACCAACTTCTATGCCCTTTTCACCATCTATTACAAAGAGAGCTGATTCTGCTGCCCTTAGAGCCTGCAATACTTCACCCTCAAAGTCAAAAAATCCTGGAGAATCTATGAAATTTAATTTATAATCGTTGTATTCTATCGGAATAATTGATGTTTGTAGGGAAATATTTCTCTTTTTCTCTTGTTTTTCGTAGTCTGAAACTGTATTTCCAGATTCTACTTTTCCCTTTTTATCGATAACACCAGTTTTAAATAAAAGGGATTCAGTAAGTGAAGTTTTACCAGCTCCCGAATGCCCTACCAAGGCGAGATTCCTGATCTTAGATGTATTATAGTTTTTCATATATTGCTCCTTCTTGGACTTGTTGTTAATTTTATGTCCATTTTTATTTTTATACTATAATTATATAATAACTTCTAATAAATTTCTACCCCTTTGAGAAAATGTTTTCACTTTCTTGATAAAAAAGCACCCCATCCTTATAGCTACAAAAGGGCTTTTAGAATTTATTTTAAAATATATTCTTCAGCGGGTTTTGCTGCATTTCTAGCAAATAATATTATTTCTGTCACAGCCTTGCCTCCTAACTAGTTGGCTCTGTGGATAGCTCCTGTGCCCTCGCTTGCTGGATATTGACCTTGGCAAGCGTAAAAATAAGAAGGCCATCAGTGCCAAAAAATATATTTTGTAAAATAAAATCTATATGGGTAAACAATTTGTACTCACTAGTTCTTAAAGTACATATGAGCTTATAACCTTTGAGATGCTAACTATATCAACGCTAGTTTTAAAGTCAAACGAAAGAGACTTGCCATCATTAAATGCAAGGAAAAGCTCACTATCAATGTCCAAAACACCTGCAGTTTCAACACCAAAATATTGAATCTTTGAATAAGGATAAGAAATATAAGCTCTTTTTTTGCCGGTAATTCCTTGAACATTGACGACAAGAATCCTCTTATTAGAAAAAACAACCTGATCTCTAATTGTCTCAAAGGCCGATATGATTTCCTCTCCATCAACAAAAAAATCTAAAAGCTCACTTCTTACCTTAGATGAGTCAATCTCTTTTAAGTTAAAAGTGTTAGAGTCTCCCCAAAGACCTGTGCTAATTGTTGCCATAATATCTCCTTAAATATATCTTTTAGATATATATACCCGTTTTTATCTTGCTTACTTGTATTGTATATAAATACTTATTATCTATTGCATAGAAAAAGTAGATGAGTTTGTGCTTTTCATCTACTTTGTCCTCAGTCTAAGCCCGATTAGGACCTATCTTTTAAATATTTTCTTTACATAATCCATAAGAGTGAGAGATTTTCTTAATTTATCATCCGGAAGATACTTATTTATAGCCCTTAAGACTTTTTTGTTGTCTTTGGTGTTGAAGATAAAATCGCCGTTTGCCTTGGTGTGAATGGCAAATCTGGATATTTTCTTATCAAGTATTACGGATGCTGTTATGAGTTTTATTTCCTTATAGGGAATCTGTATAAAATCTCTTACATCTCTTTCGTTATAATATTCTATAGCCTTATTACCTATAAGGAGGTCCCCCCTGCTGAGGAGACCTCCCAATAGATTAGCCTTTATCTTAAGATCGACTTTTGAATTTTGGCTTTGAATCATCTTACATTATTCTAAAGAATTTAGCTATTACACCGATTACAAATAGGGCTAAGATTATTGTAATTGGAGAAACATTTTTCTTTAGTAATTTACAAATACCTAGGGTTAGTAGAAGTGGTACTAGACCAGGTATTAGTGAGTCCAAGTTTTGTTGTAAAGTCGTGACTTTTACTGGATCTAGGGCTGTTGGTCCTATTGCTGAAAATTGTTTAAGGGCCGCTTGGATTCCTTCAGCTCCTGCTGGTAGGGCTGCCCAGTCAATGTATGAACCTGGTTGTTGTTGAACAGCTGATACATCTAGGGCAAATTTGATTGATACCCATCTTTGTACTAGGGCACCTACTATAAACATACCTAAAATTGATGCCATGGTTGTAATCCTACCAAGGACACCGCCTGAAAGGTCTTTTGTTATTTCATTACCAGCCTTATAGCCTAGCTCTTGGGTTTGCCATTCAAATATCATTCTTAGGGCATTCCAAAGAATAAAGAATAAAAGTGGACCTAAAGGAGAACCTGTTAGGGCAAGAGATGCACCAAGGGCACCTATGATTGGTCTAAAGGTAAACCAGAATACTGGATCTCCTACACCTGCAAGAGGTCCCATCATACCTACCTTAACACCGTTTATTGCCGCATCTTCGATTGGTGTACCATTAGCTCTTTCTTCTTCCATAGCTAGGGTTACACCCATTACTGGGCTTGATACGTATGGGTGGGTATTATAAAATTCTAGGTGACGCTTAAGGGCATCAGCTTGGTCTTTTTTATCTTTGTAAAGTTCTTTGATGGCAGGAATTATAGAGAAAGCCCAACCACCATTTTGCATTCTTTCATAGTTCCAAGATCCTTGTAGGAATTGGTGTCTCCACCAAACCTTAACACGAGCAGATCTTGAAAGACTTATTTTTTTCTCATTATTTATTGTTTTATCAGTCATAGCTTCTCCTTAATAATCATTGATTATATCGCCAAGTGGGTCACCGCTTCCGGCATTACCACTTCCACTATTAGATGTAGCTAGTTGTTTTAGGGTCATGTATACTACTGCTAGTACGCAACCTATAACACCTAGAGCAATTAGGGTTAGGTTTGGAATTGCAGCAAGTACAAAACCTAGGGCAAAGAATGGCCAAGTTTCTTTTGTACTCATCATATTGATAACCATAGCATAACCTACAGCTGCTACCATGCCGCCGCCTACTGCCATACCACCTGTTAGCCATTCTGGCATCCTATTAAGAGCTTCTGTTACAGCTGCTGGTGGGATAAAGCATAGTGCTAGAGCTGGGACAAGGATACGAAGACCTTGCATAGCTACTGCTATCCATGAAAGGGTTTCAATTTTGCCAAAGTCAGCATTTTCTGCTGCAGCATCCATACCGTGAACTAATGGAATAGCTAGAGTTCTGGCAAGCATTGTAAGGAATAAACCTGCTACTGATAGAGGAATAGCAAGGGTTATAGAAGTGTTAATAGCTGTAGTTGGATCAGCTGTTCCACCTTCTAGGGCTAAAACCATGATAATAGCTGAAGCAACTGATGCTAAAGCCGCATCTGGAGCAACCGCAGCACCGATATTTGCCCAACCTAGGGCAATCATTTGAAGTGAACCGCCAAGTATAATACCTTCTCTAAGATGGCCTGTTACAAGACCTATAAGGGTACAAGCAACAAGTGGTTGGTGGAATTGGAATTGGTCCAAAATACCTTCACAACCAGCTAGGAAAGCTACTAGGCCGATTAAAATAATATTAAAAATACTCATAATTTCTCCTACATATTTAATTCGCTTTTAGCTTTTTTGATAATAGATTCGTAATTTTCTGGGCTGTCAGCTGGTACTTTTCTTACATCGTACTTAACACCCATTGACTTAATCTTCTCAAGAGTTTCAACATCGTCCTTGTCCATGGCAAGTACATTTGTAACAACAACTTTGCCCTTAGAGTGAGCCATAGATCCGATATTTACAGTATCAAGCTTACCACCCATTTCCAAGAATTCTAAAACCTCTTGAGGTTTTTCAAATAGAAGCAAGGCACGAGTAGCCCCAAATCTTGGGTCATCTTGAATCTCTTTCATCTTCTTGATAGGGACAACGTGAGCGTGAACTCCTGGAGGAGCAGCCTCCATAATCATTTGCTTACGAAGAGCATCGTGAGCAACATTGTCAGATACAACAATAATCCTGTCAGGCCTTATAGCCTTAGTCCAGTTACTTGCAACTTGACCATGTAAAAGCCTAGTATCAATTCTTGCAACAGGTATATCGATTTCACCTGTACCAAGAACAGTACCCTCAGGAATAGTTCCACCTACCATCTTCTTTTCAACTTCGCTATCTGTCTTAGCTTCAGCCTCAGCTGCCTTTTCAACAGGATTTAGGCTGTCAGGCTTAGCCTTGATGCCCTCCTTAGCAGATGTAATGATTGTAGTTGCAATCTTATGAGCAGATTCTTCAGTAAATCTCTCGCTAAGAGCCTCTATAACCATTGGAAGGTTAAGACCTGCGACAATAGCCCACTTATCTTCGTGTCCATCAAGAACAGCAGAAGATTGGTTAAATGGGGTACCTCCCCAAAGGTCGCATAGGAACAAAACTTCATCGCAATCGAGTTTTTCGATAGCAGCTTCTAGATTTGCCCTAAAGTCATCTGGCCCCATAGAAGGTTTAAGAACAACCGCTTCAAACTTATCTTGATTTCCAAAAATCATTTGAGCAGATTCCTTAATACCCTCAGCAAAGGCCCCGTGGCTTGCTAGGATAATTCCTACCATAATAACTCCTTTCTTGTATAAAATACAAATATTTTGATTTATTAAACAGTTATAAAAACTGATTTAATCCTAAATCACCGATTCCAAAACTTAAAACCTCTAGAACCTTTTAAAATACACATAATATCTTAAATCTGTCCAATAAACCTTATGTTAATTATAACATAATTCATTTAAATTAAACAAATTTTTAACAACTAATTCTCATCAGATGGGAAAAATATGCCCGCCTCAATCCTAGCTTGATTTATAGCTTCGACAGTTGCCAAAGTTAAATCAGCAAGGTCATTTGCCTTTTTGTAATTCCTGTCTTTTATAATTTTATCAAAGTCAATCCATTCATAGTAAAGTCTAGACTTAGTCCCATCAAGTTCTAAAAGCTCATCATCCTGACCCTTAATAGAAATAACAGCTGTGTCAAAAGAATTTAAGGCATCCTTAATAGTAATAGTTCCATGTTCTCCTTGGATAGTATTTAAAAATTCTGCAGAAGAATCCTTAGCCCCTATACAAACAGCCTTAAAATCTCCATAATCCATAACCATGACTCCAGAAGTATCGATAGAATTTTCAATATTTGGAAAATATTTCACATCCTCTGGCACGCCAAAAAGATTAATCACATAATCAATATTATAAACATTGAGATCCATAAGGGCTCCACCAGCATGACCAAGGCTAAAGGCTGGGGCAATCTCCCCCTTCTTAAAGGCATCATACCTAGATGAATATTGGGAATAATTAAAAGAAACAATCTTAAGCTTACCCAAATCCTTTATCCTCTCCTTAACAGCAAGAGCATTTGGATTAAAACGGTTACTCATAGCTTCAAGGACGATTAGATTTTTCTTTTCAGCCTTCCTAAAAATCTTAAGGGCCTGGTTGATATCAGCAGTAAAAGGCTTCTCACAAATAATATCCTTACCATAATCAAGGGCCTTATCCATAACCTCATAGTGGAGATTATTAGGAAGAGCTACATAAACAACCTCAACCTCATCATCAGCTAGAAGCTTCTCATAATCAGTGTAATATTTATGAATTTCATATCTTCGGCATAAATCTTTGAGTTTATCCTCACTACGGCTAGTAGCCGCAATAGCAAGAAGATCAATACCATCTATATCATTTAAAAAAGTGAGCTGTTCCTTGACAATTTTCCCAGCCCCAATAATTCCTAATTTCATAAAAATCCTTTCATTAAGTATTGTTATATTAATACCCAAAAAAGCTAGACTTTTATACAATATAAAATTATTTTAGGGGCTTGCCCCTAAAACCCCTACTTTATTATCCAAGACAATATTATTATGAGGTTTAATTCTTCGTTATTTTATCTTTTATTAAATGATTATTATTTACTATTGAATCTCCGTCTCAAGGGGAGGCCCAAGGACCCTTTCGCATGGGTCCTCATTGCCCTCCCCCTTAAACCCCTCCCCGTTACACCCCCAGGCGGCCCCTAAAGCGGGGAGCATGAACAGAAGCTTGCCTTCGGCAAGCCTCTCTTGGCAGGCATAATCCTTTGTTTTAGCCATCCTAATTCTTACTAGTTTTGACATTCCGATGCCTAAAAATCTCAATCTAGTCCAAATTTATGTTTTGTATATACCCTACATCTTAGTAGTTACAGAAATTTAATATTCACTCGTGCGTCAGGAGATTTTTTTAACGACATCTCCATTTACAAAATCTCCCGACCTTTGGGGATATAGTTCTGTATTCTGAGAGAATATTAACGTCAAAGTAGATTTAAGACTCGTCTGCCTTTGACAAACTTTGCGATTAGTTGTTTAGAGAATAGAACTTTAAGATATACTTAATTAAAATCGTTAATTATTTCAAATCAAGTCGGCGTCCAAAAATTTTGTTGAACGAAACGAAGTGGAGTGAATCTAAATTTTTAGCTGACGAGATTTGAAATAATAGATTTTGTACCAGGATGAATAGCAGTCAGGTCTAATAAAGAAGATTGCCAGAGGCAATCTTCATTTTGCCCTCTGCAAGAGTCGCTTGCGGGGTGTAACGAAGTGGGGGTGTAAGGGGGAGGGCAATGAGGACCCATGCGAAAGGGTCCTTGGCCCTCCCCCTTTGGCGAAGTCATCAGCTTAATGACAATAATTTATTATGATAAAAAATTACAAAGAATTAAAGTAAATATTAATATTATCTTGGATAATAAACCAACCATCTTGGATAATAAAACAGGGATTTTTAGGAGAAGCCCCTAGAATACTTTATCTTGGATAAAAATGGTATAATTATCTTAAAAGCAAAAAGTAAAGGATATATAATGAATAAAAATTACGAATTAATTAAAAGTGAAGGCTTTGATAAGTTAGGGATCACTGCCTTTTACTACAAACATATAAAAACTGGGGCGAGGATTGTCTTTGCCAAGTCGACCGATGCTAATAAGACTTTTGGGATTGGTTTTAAGACTCCTCCTACAAATTCTAAGGGCATGGCCCACATTATGGAACATTCTGTTCTTAATGGGTCTAAGAAATATAGGACTAAGGATCCCTTTATGGATATGGCTTCTTCGAGCCTACAGACCTTCCTAAATGCTATGACCTATCCTGATAAGACTGTTTTCCCTGTTTCTAGTGAAAACGACAAGGACTTTAGAAACCTAGTTGATGTCTATACAGATGCGGTTTTTGCACCCCTTGTCCTTGAAAAAAAGGAAATCCTTGACCAAGAGGGTTGGCATTTTGATCTTGATGACAATGATAAGGTCGTCGGCGTATCTGGCGTAGTTTATAATGAAATGAAAGGGGCTCTTTCTGATCCAGAAAGCCTTATCTCAAATGAAATAAATTCTTACCTCTATAAAAATAGTCCTTATGAATACGAATCAGGTGGAAATCCTGCTGATATCAAGGATTTGACCTTTGATGACTTTGTGGACTTTTACAAAACTCACTACCACCCATCAAATGCCTATATCTATTATTATGGAAATATAGATGACATCGATGCCTATCTTACAAGGCTTGATGAGGAATATCTAAGCCACTATGATTATAAGGATATAGACCTTGCCATAGAAGTTGTGGAAAATCATTATGAAGCTCCAATCGAGGGGACTTATCCATCTGCAAGGGAAAATGAAAACGAAGACTACCTATCCTATGCCATGCTCACCCACTCAAGCCTGGATATAAAGGAAACACTCACAGCAGCTGTTCTTGTCAATGCACTTTTTAATATGGATTCATCAAAGATTAGGCTAGAAGTCCAAGAAAAATTATCACCAGAATATTTCTATGCAAGAAATACCTACGGCAACCGCGCTGGCCTTATCATCCAAGCCCAAAAGGCTGATGGCTATAAGCTAGATGATTTTGTAGACATAATTGAAGATGGCCTTAAAGAAGCAAGCCAGGGCCTAAATAAGGAAGCCCTAAAATCTGCCTTTTCTCTCTTTGAATTTGGTCAATTGGAAAACCTAAATTCTGTAAATGCAGGCCTTACTTATTACCTATCCATGTCCTTTGACGCAGATCCTTTCGAAGTATTCAAAATCGTTGACTATCTAAAGGAATTAAGGGAATTAATAGATACAGATTATTATGAAAATTTCATCAAAGATTTCTATATAAATAATCCTACAAGGCTAATTCACCTTTCAAAGCCAAGCATGGACTACAACAAAAAGAAAGACGCCGAATTTAAAGATTTTCTTGCTAGGGTCAATAGAGAGATGTCTGATGAAAAATTAGAAGAGATAAAGGCATCTCTTAAGAATCTTGAGACCTACCAAAATAGGGAAAATACCGAGAAAGAAAAGGCCACAATCCCAGTCCTTGACCTAAGAGATGTGCCAACAGCAACTGTAAAAGTAAAAAGACTCGTTGAAGAAGAAAAATTCCAATATGTTTTCAACGACCTAAATACAGCAGGCCTAATCTATACAGAGCTTTATTTTGATATCAACCACCTAAGCCTGGAGGACTTAAAATACGCCCAAATCTTTGCAGAGCTTGCTGCATCAATAGATACCAAAAATATATCATATACAGAAATTGACGATATAATCTGGCAAAAACTTGGTTCTATCAATTTTTCAATAACAAATTTTAGACAAGGACCAGAAAAGATTGACAGGAATTTCAAAATCGGTTTTAAAACCCTAAGGGCCTATGCAAAAGATGCCATGAACCTCGTAAATGACTTTGCCTTTAATTCTATTTTTGACAATAAGGCGAGAATCCTTGAGCTTTTAAGGATTAGAAAGTCGATATTTGAATCAAGAATGTATGATTCAGGCCACATGATAGCTATAAATAGAAACAATTCACACCTAGATAAGGCTGCCTTCATCCAGGAAAATATAACAGGTCTAGCCTATTATGACTTTATAAAAGATGTCATCAAGCTTTGCGAAAATGATTTTGAAAGTCTCAGAGAAAAACTAGAGAAAATTAGCAAGAAAATCTTTACAAAGAGCCTTTCAATTAATATTGCGGCAACTAAAGAAGATTACCTAATAATGAAGAATGCAATCAATGATAATCTAGTAAATCTTAAGGATAAGCCAGAAGATGTAGAAATTGACTTTTCGCCAAAGCCTGTAAAAGAAGCCATCGCATCAGATGCCAATGTAAATTACGTATCAAAATCAGCAAAGCTTGATGCTAAAAGCTTTAAAGGCTCTTACATGCTAGCAAGCTCTATAATTTCAAATCCTTACCTATATTCCCTAATCAGAGCCAAGGGCGGTGCCTACGGGGCAGGAATGACCATAACAAGGGCCCTAAACCTTGCAACTTACTCCTACAGGGACCCTAATATAGAAAAAACCCTAGAAGCCTATGACCAGATTCCAGAAATCGCTGCAAGTCTTGAAATGAGTCAGAGAGATTTTGACAACCAAAAAATCTCATCCATGGGCTCTATCCTAAGACCTAGGTCACCAAAACAAATGGCAGATAGCGATTATTCCTACTTTAGGATCAAAAACGCAAAAAAAGAAGATGATATCCTTGCTGAAATCAAGGCTACAAAAATCGAAGACATAAAAGCTATGGCAGATGATTTCAAAAAGGCCATGGACCTTAATAATATAACAGTTTTTGGCTCTAGGGAAGATATATTTGCCATCGAAGACAAGTTCGATAAAGTTATAGACCTAAAAGATTGATATATTGAATTTTTCAAAAAATAATCTTAAATATATTAAATTCTATTTAAATTATATTGAGCTAGCGTATAATGATTATAGAAAATGAAAGTGAGAGAAAAATGGCAAAGAAAAATAATAACTTTAGATTTGACCTAGACGATTTAGATTTCGACCTAGATAATATAGACTTTGCCTCAATCGGGCAAAAAATTAAAAATTCAGTAACATCAGCCATAAATGGCTTTAGCAGAGGATTTTCTACAAATCTACCAGCCATAAGAGACCCAAATGTGTGCGAGCAAAAAAATCCAATTGGTCCAGGAAGGGTTAATGGCCTTAAATTCTTTGCAGTCATTATTGGCATTACCTGCATTAGTATAGGTCTAGATGAATTACTTTATATGGGCTTAGCGAATTTTATATTTAAATCATTACTAATTGCTGTAGGGATAGGAGTACCTATCTACATGTGGCAAATAGCCAATAACAACAAGCGCCTAGCCATAAACTATTCTAGATTTAAAAGGGAGCTTGGGACAAACACTATTATTTCAATAAAAGACTTGGCAAGTGCGGTAAGCCAGAGTGAAAAACAGACAATCAATGATTTGCTATATTTTATGAAGCAAAACTACTTCAAACAAGCAAGAATTGTTGAAAATGATTCAATTTTCATCCTTGATATACCAACCTTCAAGCTCTACAAGGAAAAGATAGCAGGCCTTCCTTACTATAAGAGGGAAGAAATTACAGATGATGTGTCAGTTGAAGATATAAACAAGGACCAGGCAGAAAATATAATCACAAACTCAGACCAAATCCTTGAAAAGATGAACAAAGCCGGATCAAATATAAGGTCAGAATCCTTTAAGGCCAAGCTTTCTGTTCTTTTCACAAATATAGCTGACATCTTAAACATAGTCAAAAAATATCCACAAAAGGCAAGTAGCCTTACAAAATTTAACGACTATTACATGCCAACCTCCCTCAAACTAATCGAATCATTCGAAGAATTTGAGCTGATGAATACAGATGATATAAAGATTAGAAAGGCCATGGCAGAGATTGAAAATTCAATCAAAACCATTGCTGAAGCCTTTGACAACATCAAGGTAGACCTTCTAAGCGACAGGGCTATGGATGTAAAAACAGACATAGACACCATAGAGCTAATCCTAAATCAAGAAGGCCTACTAGAAAATGATTGGAGTGAAAAATGAGTGACATCAAATTAAGCCTAGATGGCGCAGAAGAAAACGACCCAAAGCTAGAAGCAATCACAAATGATAGCCCAGACTTGATTGAAAATAAAATCACATTTTCAGAAGCAGAAGAGAAGATGATAGATGAGTTTTCCAAAAAAATTGACCTAGAAAATACAAATATCATCTTGCAATACGGCTCAGGAGCCCAAAAGAAAATCTCAAACTTTTCCGAAAAAACCCTAGACACAGTAAGAAACAAGGACTTAGGAGAAATCGGAGGCCTGCTTGATAAGGTAGTTGTTGATATCAGACACATGGAAGATGATGAACCATCTGGCCCACTTGGCTTTTTCAAAAAAGCCACCAACAAGCTAGAAGACCTCAAAGTCCGCTACCAATCAGCCGAAAAAAATATAAATGACGTAGCAAAGGTCCTAGAAAATCATCAGATAACCCTTATGAAGGATATATCAATGCTAGATCAGATGTATGATTTAAATGAAGACTACTACAAGGAAATCTCCATGTACATTGAGGCAGGAAATAGAAAGCTAGCCGACCTTTACAAAAATGACATCCCAGCCCTAGAGCTCAAGGCTCAGGCAAGTAACCTCCCACTAGATGCCCAAAAGGTAAACGACCTAAAGGCCCAGGCTAACCGATTTGAGAAAAAGCTCCACGACCTTGATCTAACAAGGATGGTATCAATCCAGATGGCTCCACAAATAAGGATGGTCCAATCATCAAACTCTATAATGGCAGAAAAAATCCAAACAACCATAGTAAACACCATCCCACTCTGGAAAAACCAAATGGTCCTAGCCCTAGGCATGAACCACACCGACCAAGCCATAAGAACCCAACAAAGGGTAACCGACCTAACCAATGAACTCTTGAGGAAAAACGCGGACACCCTAAAACAAAACACCATAAAAACCGCCAAAGCAACAGAACGTGGAATAATAGACCTAGAAACCATAAAACATACAAACGAAGCTTTAATAACAACCATAGAAGAAGTAAGAAACATCCAAATAGAAGGCAAGAAAAACCGAGAACAAGCCAAGGCCGAAATAGCAAACCTAGAAGCCGAACTAAAAAGAAACTTGACACAAAGAAACTAAGGTATAATTTATAAAAGTAAGCTTATCGGTTAAAGAAAATCTATTGAAATAACTATCCTCATTACTCAAGAAGCTTGCCGAAGGCAAGCAACCTTATTCGCCCTCCGCTAAGGAGCCGGATGTGGGGTGTAACGGGGAGGGGGTTTAAGGGGGAGCCCAATGAGGGACCATCCGGAAGGTCCCTTGGGGCTCCCCCTTGAACGAAGAGAATCGATAAATAGATACTGTTCATCATGATATAAACAATTAAGATGAAAATAATTTATTTTGAATAAGGGGGACTAATAATGCACGAATTTAAACCAGGCGAAAAAATCGAATTCAAATTTGATTGCCAAATGTTAATAGCAAGAACAGACAAAGACCTAGACGAAGATGAAATCTTTGACTATATATCAGACAACCTAGAGGGTGATTCCCTACTTGCAGTTGGGGATGAAGACTTAATAAAAATCCACTTCCACTCCAATAAACCATGGGAAGTCCTAGAATACGCAGCAAGCCTAGGCGATATACACGATATCGTGGTAGAAAATATGCAAAGACAAGCAGACGGCTTGCAAGGATAAAAATAAACCCAGTTATTAAGCAAAACTTAATAACTGGGTTTTCTTTATATTTCAACATTTATTCAATGTATTTTCCATTATCCATAATAAAAGGTGGAGCCGCTTCTGGATCTATGAAGTCCTTAAACTTATCCTGCAAATACTTATAACAAGCATCCTTTGTAGGGAATTTTATGGCTTGATAAGGTTCCTCAAAGGAGATTTTTTCTACAAAAAGATATCCCCCATCTATTTCAGTCAAAACTCCAATATGGCCGATAAAAAGCTTATCTCCGTCTAATTTGTCATGGATCATGACAGATACTAGGTCAAATTTTTCTGGATAGGTCCAGTTCTGATAATATTTTTCGGCAATCTTGCCCTGGACAGATGGGTCTTTGGATGATTCTGTCGGAATGCTTGTAAAAAACTCCTTAAATTTCGAAGTTTCATCATCGTTAAAGATTTTTCCTTTTTTTATCATATCGAGGTCTGTAAAAAGCATGGAATCATCGATTTCTGTTTTATTTTTATTAGTAAGCTCATCTCCACTAAGCAAGAAAGCATTTATCCTACAATTAGTATCTACTAAATCTTTTCCATCCCTCTTCTCGATAATTTTGCCAGTATCATAGGTCTTATTTATATCCTTGATAAAACCATCAACAAGCAAGTCACTACCAACAGCCTCATTATAGTCCTTAACAAGCTTCATAAAGCTATCTACCCTATCAGGTTTAATTTTGCCCTTAAGAGTATTTTCTACAAATTTTTGGCTGTCTTCATCAGCCATATTGCTAAGACTTAGCTCTACTATCTGATTTTGAATTTCTTTTCCTTCTTCGAGACCTTTATCCTTTTGGCTACATGCTCCTAAAATTATAGTCATGGCAAGGATTGCTAATATTTTTTTCATTTTTTCTCCTATTTTATAAATATCTTATATTATACCAGAAATAATTTCCAGTTTTTATTTTTATTTGCAAGAAACTTTTTACATATTAAAGCAATATGATATAATTATCTTAACAAGAAGAAAGGATGCGAACATGAAAAAAATTCTATTAAGTCTTTTGACCCTGACCCTAATGCTTAGTGCTTGTAATAACAAGGGTAGTGTTAAGAAGGAAAATAGCAAAAGCGATATTGAAGCAAATTATGAAACAGATAGCAGTGTAGATTCCGCTGAGTCTAATGATGAAGATGGCCTAAGTCTTGGCGAACAAAAAAGAATTATCCTAGATAGAGTAGAAGTAAAAGACCAAAAGGCTAAAAAATTTAAGGCAAAACAAACAGATGATATCTTTAAAGAACTTGCTGGCAAAGAATTTTCAAACTATCCTGCTAGTGGGTCTGAAAGAATTTATTTCCGAGAAAATGGTAATGTAGACGGAGCAGCCCTTTATGGCAATGGTAATATGTTCTCATCTACCCTATATAAGGCCAAATTTGACCTAGTCAAAAAAATTGATGACCTAACTTATGAAATAAAACTAACTAGCCTAGACTATCAAAATCCAGTAGATAAGGAAGAAAAAATCAACAAGAATGGTTATGAATATATCCACAACTTCGTAAGGTCTCCATATTTTGATAAAAAAGTAGGTCAGACTTTTAAAATCTATTTGCCTAAAACAAAGGTCAGTTCCTTAAAAGATAGGGACATAATGTCCATCGAAGGTACAGATAACCACATAGCAAATGGCCAAATCAATGTTTTTGCCCTAGCGGGTAAGGATAAAAACTCTAACAATGAAGACTTTGTAATAATGTCAGAATTAGTAGATAAGAAGATGAAAAGCGCCAAAAAAGATGACAAAAATTACCTTGCTTACTTTGAAGCAGGATGGAAAAGATTTATAGATGAGGTAGCTAAAGAGAAGGATAAAAATACTGATGATAAAACAAATCCTGGTGATGAAAATTTTGATATCCTAGCTAAAATGATTCTAGATTCCTATGAAATGGATACAGAATCTGGCAAGGACATTATAAACCTAGATAAGGCTCAAAAATTCTTAAAAGAAAATGCTGGAATCTTTGCCGATATGAAATATGCTGAGAAATATAAAGATAGGTTCAAGGATATAGGCATAAGCGGCCTAGATTTAAAAGCTGACAAAGACCAACCAATCATAAAAATAAGAGGATCCTATGTCGATGAAGCTGAAATAGAGCCAGAAAACGGCAAATTTGGCCTATGGGATAACTACCTAAGGGCAAGGCTAAATTCAGGCGAAGATATAATAATAAAGCTCAAACTCCTAGGAAATAGGCTTAACTATACTTATGATGCATCTGATGGATCTAAGGTAGTAAATGTTTGGGCCCTACCACTAGGCGTCTATAAAACAACAGATGATAATGGCAAAGAAATAAGAGTATTTGAATTTGTCAGTGGTAAAGGCGTTCAAGATCAAGCTTATAAACTATTTGGAGATGACTACAATAAATAAGATAACAAAAGCCGGCAAAATAGCCGGCTTACTTTTTTAGGGCTTAGGCTCCTTAAGTAGGGCCTCAGCCTTTTTATATTCTGGAAAAAAGCTTTCCACCAAAGCATAAAAGCTCTTGCTGTGGTTAGGTTCAAGCAAATGACAAAGCTCATGGACAAGGACATAAGTTAGGCAGATGGGCTCATACTTAGCAAGATTTGTATTAAGCCAAACTCGCTTCTTAGAAGTATTACAAGACCCCCAACGAGTCTTCATCTTTCTGAGTCTATATTCATCAGCTTTTAAGCCTGTCAATTGTTCAACTTCCTTAATAGCATCATCTTTCTTAGTTTTTAAAGATTTTCTATAAAAATCATCAAGGAGCTCATCTTTTAAAGCCCCACTTAAGTCCCCCTTATAAAAAAATATCATCTTTGAATCACAAAGCTTAAAAGTATTTTTATTATCTTTAATAAATTCAAGCTTATAGGCCCTGCCCCAAAGATAAATAAGCCCCTCATCCCTGGTATCCCTAGCCTTAGCAAACTTAGCTTGATTTTTAATAATCCAATCTTTCCTAGCAGATACAAAAGCCTCAAGGTCCTTATTACTGACGTGGGAAGGAGCGGAAAGAACAAGATCTCCAAAAGGCGGAGTAACCTTTAAAATTATATTTTTTTGATTTTTTCTCTTTCTTAGAGAAAGAGAGAAAGAAGCTATTGTCCTTTGGGTTTTCATAAAAAATTCCTTTTTTCCTATCCTAGATAGGAGTATTTTTTTCTTTATTATCCAAGATAATAAAGTGGGATTTTTAGGGGGAAGCCCCCTAAAATACTTTATCTTGGATAAAAAGGATTAAAGAATCTTCCCTCATTCACAAAAAACAAAGCAATTCCAAGTCCTACTATCAAAACCACTCCTATTATTACAAATATGTCTGATTTTTTAAAGGGCTTTGCCCTGTACCAGGTTCTTTCTTTGTTCTTGCCAAAACGTCTTAATTCCATGGCTTGGGAGATTGTTTCTATTCTCTCTAGACTGTCAAAAATTAGGGGCAATACTATATTTGAACTTGCCTTTACTCTTTTTACAAAGCTTGTCTTCCTACTCATCTCTATGCCTCTGGCCTGGCTTGCGCTTCTTATGTCGTAGTAGGAAGCCTGGATATCTGGTATATATCTTAAGGCTAGGGCTACTGCGTAGGAGATTTTGTAGGATAGGCCTATCCTATTTAAGCTTGAAGAAAATTCGCTTGGATCTGTTGTTAGAATAAAGATTATGGCAAGGGGGATGGTTGAGAAGTATTTTAAGCCTACATTTAATTCGTAAAATAATTGCTCGGCTGTTAGACTATACCTACCAAAGCCCTCCCAAAGAACTGTCCTAGTACCATAAAGTTTGACCCCGTATTCTGGCTCGAAGATATAGATAGCTAGAAGATTTATTATTGAAAAAACCGCCACTATTTTTACCAAAAATGATATCTCTTCCCATTTGATTTTTGCTACTTTCATGGTTATTAGGGATAGGACCATGACAAAGATTAGAAATCTCGTGTCAAAAGATGTCATAACGATAATTGATAAGAGGATGAAGGCTATTAACTTGCTTGCCCCTGATAGGTCGTGGACTAGAGTGTCTTTTTTGATATAGCCTAGGGTATTATTCATCTTTCCCTCCTCTTTCATACGCAATAAAACTTTCTATGAAGTCTTTTGGATCTATTCCTTCTAATTTTTGGCCCAGTTTATAAAGAGATGTCTCCGCAAGGTGTGCCCTAGCTATTAGGTCTTTCTCAGAAAATAAATCTGCTGGATTAGTGTCAGCTAAGATTTTTTTACCTTCTATAACTATGACCCTATCTGTATATTCCTGGATTAGGTGCATGTCATGGCTTATCATAAGTATACTTAGTCCGTACTTATCCCTTAAATCTTTGATAAAATCCATCATCTGCCTGTAGTGGCCTAGGTCTTGGCCTGCTGTTGGTTCATCTAAGATTATGACTTCTGGGTCTAGGACTAGGATCGAAGCTATAGTCACCCTTCTTTTTTGACCATAGGAAAGGGCTGATATTGGCCAATTTCTAAATGGATAGAGGCCACAAATCTTTAGGGTCTCTTCTACTTTTTCCCTTATTAGGTCTTCGTCAATATTTCTTATCCTTAGACCAAAGGCGACTTCATCATAAATCATGGTTTTAGATATCATGGCATTAGGGTTTTGAAGGACAAAGCCAATCTTTTCTGCAATTTCTTTTATGGAAAGGCTGCTTGTATCCTCGCCTTTGATGTAGATTTTGCCTTTATTTGGCCTTAGAAAGCCTGCCATTAGCTTGGCTAAAGTTGATTTACCTGCTCCATTTGGCCCTACAATTGAGGTAAGCTCTCCCTCTTTTATCTCTAAATTTATATTTTCTAGAATTAAGTCCTTGTCATAGGCAAAGGATAAATCTTCAATTTTTATTAACTCTTCCTTAGAATTTTCCTTGACCTCTTCTTTGATATTTGTTGACCAAGTCCTTAGCTTATCCAGGTCACAATCCTTTATATTTACCTGGTCAATGTCTCCTAGCTTGTCATAGGCTTTTATGTCGCATCCCGCATAGGTTAGGGCATCTAGGTAGAGAGGCTTTCTGATTGTGATTTTATCTAGGATATCTGATTTTAAAAGATCAGTAGGAGATAGGTCTGCTAATATTTTGCCCCCATCTACCGCTATTATCCTGTCTGGATCAAGGAGGAGAGCCTCTTCTAGCCTGTGTTCTATGACTATGACTGTAACTTTGAGTCTTTCTGCCAAGTCCCTTACAAGCTTCATTGTTGCCCTGCCGCTTTTTGGGTCTAGGTTTGCCAAAGGCTCATCTAAAAGCAAGATTGGTACTTGACTTATCAAAACCCCACCTATTGATACAGTCTGCTTTTGTCCACCCGATAAATCGCTTGGTTTTCTGTCTAAGAGCTTTGTAATCTTTAGCTCATCAGCCCATTTTTCTACAAGTTCTTTCATCTTTTCCTGGTCCACCTTATCATTTTCAAGACAAAAGGCCATATCTTCTGCTACAGTAAGGCCTACAAATTGGCCGTCAGTATCTTGGAGGACTGTTCCTGTCGATAAGGAGAGGTCAAAGATTGATGAATCCTTGATGTTTTTTCCATCAACAAAGACCTCCCCCTCTATATCTCCGGGGAAGGTATTTGGTATTTGGCCATTTAGGCTCTTAGCAAGGGTCGACTTGCCAGAGCCTGATGGGCCTACTATTACAATTTTTTCACCCTTTTTGATTTCTAAATTGATATCTATAAGGGAGGGCTCAGCCTGTGCTCTGTATTTAAAAGAGTAATTATTAAATTTTACTAAGGACTGGCTCTTATCTGTCATATTAGTCTCTACTTAATGAATTGTCTGCTGTTTGGGTCTTAGCATAAGCTGCAATTAAGATTGTTCCCAAAATTCCTACTGCAAGGCTGTTAAGGCCTGCTGATACAAAACCTTGGGCAAACACCTTATTGGCTGGCTCTGAATAAATTAGGATGTCTAAAACTGGCGCAACTAGGCCCCAAGAGATGACATTGGTTATGATTTGTCCGATGTTAAATTTGATTATATCTTTTTTCTCAAATTTACCCTTGCTTAGATCAAGATTTTTTCCAACTAGGCCAAATCCTGCTCCTGTTACCCCGCTTGTGATAACCCATGACCACCATAGGCCGTAAGTTAATAGGTCCTTGATAGCATGGCCTATAAGTCCAATTAGGCATCCAACAACCGGTCCAAAAAGCACGCTCATTAGAGCTAGGAATGGGTAGGTTGTTTCTACTGATGTATTTGGAATGAAACCTACTGGTATTGATAAAAATCTACCTAGAATAAAAAACACTGCAGCACCAATGCCTATAGCAACTATGCTTGTAATTGAATTATTTTTTTTCATTATATCTCCTTTTTGATAAATATGGTCCAATCTGCACCTGTCCCTATCTGGTAGGTGTCAGAAAATGATGCTTGGTTGATGGCTATACCTAAATTTATTAGGGAATTGATATAGGCTATAGTCTCCCCAAGTCCAACGTCTGCGAAAGAATGGCCAAAGGTCATTTGATTTTCATATTTTTTGATATTTTTATAGAAAATTGTAACCTTAATAGCATCACCCTGCTTGATATCCGCCTTCTTTAATAAGTCTAGCGGAATATTTGTCCATAAAGATCCAAATCTAATATCTAGGATGTCGATAGTTCCCTCTATTACTCCATCTTTAAATACAGCCTCCTTGATAGGTGAATATACCAATTCATCAAGGCTAATTTCTTTTAGAAAATGATAATAACCCTCATCACTTGCAAGCTTTGCCCCATTGTAGGCATAGACATCCCTGCCATGGAAGGTGTGGGAATTTTCTGAGAATGGGAGCCTATCCTTAACCTCATCGATAATCCTTGCAGATTCTAGGCCAATAAATTTAGCTACATGGGAAATAGTTCCATTATCAGGAGTGACAATGTAGTGGCCGGCCTTGGTTTTTACAACAATAGAGTGCCTATCGCTGCCTACTCCTGGATCCACTACTGATACAAAAACTGTTCCCTTTGGCCAATATTCTATGGTTTGCAAAATCCTATAGGAAGCCTCAAAAATATTGTAAGGTTTGATATCGTGGGTTAGATCATCTATTATTAGATCAGAATTTACCATTCTAGCAACCCCGTGCATGGCAGATACTGCCCCATCTCCTAAACCAAAGTCTGATTGAAAAACTAAAGCGTTCATTTTAATAAGTCCTTTCATAAATAAAATGCCTAGGCGGAAAATTTTCAAATTTTTAATCAAAAAACACCCACCTGCGATGGATGTTCATTTTCTACCTATCCATCATTCAAGCTTTAGCACCTTAGCCTTTGCTAGGTTGCTGAAGGGTCATCAAGCTTGTCTCTCGCCTTCTCTTTATGGTAAGAACATTATACCCCTAAAAAAACCTTTGTCTTTAAAAAAATCAAAAAGCACCCTCATAATGAAAGAGTGCTTTTTGATAAACAGAATGTTGTAGGATAATAATATAATAAGAATTTATCTTGCTTTTAATATTGGCGAAACCCTCTTATAGATTAGGTCTGTAACTAAGGCTGCAACTGCACCCTTGACTAGGTTAAATGGCACAATTGAAAGTAGCATTAGGCTTACATAGGATTTAACAAGTGGGTTGCCTGGTACTTGGCCAGCAAAGGCTTCAAGTGGGAATCCCATTGCCTTAGCATAGGCTGGGAATACTACAAAGGCATTTGAAAGTGTAGCTATAGCTGTCATTGCGATAACTCCACAAGCAAGTGCAAAGATAGCAGTTTTCTTAGTCTTCCTGTTTTTATAAATTGTAGATGCTACAAATACGAATGTTGAACCAACTATAAAGTTTGATAGTTCGCCAACTCCAACAGTTTGTGTCTTAGTTAGATTAAGAATATTTTTAACTAATTGAATAGCAACTCCTGCCCAAGGTCCCATAGCAAAGCCTCCTATAAGGGCTGGCACATCTGCCAAATCCACTCTCATAAATGGTGGGGCTATTGGAATTGGTACTTGGAAAAACATGAGTATAAAAGCCAAAGCGGCTAAGATACCAATTTTAGTAACGTTGCTTAGTGAAATAGATCTTGTTTTGTTCATATAATACCTCCCTTTGGGCATAAAAAATGCCCTAAAATCAGGGCTCGAAAAAAATTATAATAATCTTCTTCCATCCAGACTATACTGTCGGTTTTGGAATTGCACCAAATCGGTCCAAAGGGACTCGCAGACTATAACTGCCGGTTAAGGAATTTCACCTTTCCCTGAAGAAGCAATGGTTTTCATTGCTATATAATATCTATTAATTTATCTACTTATATTGTAAACTATCGTCTATAATATGTCAAATTTTTATTCAGGGGAACAAGAATCAAGTGTCCACCTATATCCTTGCCTACTAACTGTCTCAATTGGAGCAAGATCTGCCTTTTTAAACTCATTTCTAATCTTTCTGATATGTTCTCTAACAGACCTAGGTGTGGTGTCAAGGTTTTTGTCAGTTTTCATGATCTCCACTATATCTTCCTTGCTAAGGGTCTTGCCCATATTAGAGATTAAGATTGCACAAATAGCAAGCTCAGACTTGGTTAAATCCAAAATCTTATTGCCAACCCTAAAGATACCATTATCTTCTTCCATGGTGCAAAAACCAAGCTTAATAATATTGGCCTGACTTATCTCTTCTACCTTCTTAAAAATATTTTGGATAAATTCATCCCTAGTTACAGAATGGATAACAAAATCCTTATCATCAAGTTCTTGCTCGTAAGGATTTTTCTTATATCTTTCAGTTAGGTAGATTACAGGAATTTTGGTCTTTTGTTTGATATATTGGATAAATTGTAGACACTTATTATGAGTCATATCAACAAGGATAAGATCATAAACGCTACAATCTTTAAACAAAAGCTCATCCATAGATTCGATTTTCTCCACAAGAACATCATTCTTATTAAAGTGAGAATTTATTAAATTTGATACACCATTCTCATATTCAACAGAAGCAATTCTCATTTTTTCCTTCTTTCCTAATAAAGATTTAATAAAATCATTTTCGTAAAACCTACAAATACTTTTATGTTTCTTTAAAATTAATAATTTTTTATAAGTTAACATTTAAAATATAAAGCAATACATGTAAATCTTACTATCTATGTAGAATATCTTTAAACAACTTTAACTTAGCCAAGTTTATTTTATAAATCTTTATAATATATTTTAATTAATCCTGTTAACACTTTACGCTCATAAGGGATATTTACAAGATATTTTTATTATCACAATTAAAAGTGTAATAAATATGTTTAATATTAAAATATCAATAAAAAAGAGTCCTTAAGGACTCTTTCAAAGATTTATAGATAATATTTTTTAACTACATTTAGTTCATCATCTAGTTCATAAACTAGTGGTTGACCTGTTGGGATTTCTAAATCCATTATGTCATCATCTGAGATTTTTTCTAGGTGTTTAGCTAGGGCTCTTAAGCTGTTGCCGTGAGCTGCTACTAGGACTGTGTCGCCTTCAAGTAGTTGTGGAGCAATTTTGTCGAAGTAATAAGGTAGTACTCTTTCAAGTGTTACCTTTAGGTTTTCTGCACCTGGAATTACATCTTTTGGAAGGTGAGCAAACATTGGAAGTGCTGCTTGTCTTTCTTTTTCTTCTGCTGAGAGTTCTGGTGGAAGTGTATCATATGATCTTCTCCAGATGTGAACTTGTTCATCACCGTATTTTTCAGCTGTTTCTGCTTTGTTTAGACCTTGTAGGGCACCGTAGTGTCTTTCGTTTAGTCTCCAAGATTTTTCAACTGGTACAAATAATTGGTCAGAATATTCAAGAGCAAAGTTACAAGTTTTGATAGCTCTTTTTAGGATTGATGTGTGAGCATAATCAAATTTGATGCCTGCTTCTTTAATCTTTCTTCCAGCTTCCTTAGCTTCTTCTACACCCTTATCAGATAGGTTTACATCTACCCAACCTGTAAATTTGTTAGCTAGGTTCCATTCACTTTGGCCATGTCTTACTAATACTAATTTTTTTGTCATTATCTTCTCCTTAGTTTTTCAAAAGCTTCATTTTCTGCTTGCTTGCTTTTGATAGCTTCGTTCCTATTCTCATCTAACTGGTCTATCCAATTTAGGGCCTTGGCAGTTCCCTCAATTACACATTCTTGAGGATTATCAGCTATCCTTGCCTCAATCCTAAATTTCTCTTCGATCCTATCCTTTAGACCCAAGGTATAGGCGCCTCCCCCTGTAAGGATAATTTGCCTATCAAATATATCACTTGCAAGTTCTGGCGGAGTTACTTCCATAACTCTTTTTACCCCTTCTACAATCAAATCAATCTGACGTTTTATAGAATCCTTGACCTCACTAACAGGTATATAAACCTTAGATGGGAGGCCATTAGCTATTTCCCTACCCTTAACCTCGATTGAATCATCGACTGTAAGCTTACCTGCTTCTTTTTTGATAGCTTCTGCACTTTGATCGCCAATAAGTAGCCCATAGCGAGTCCTAATATAATCCTTTATAGCCTTATCAAATGTTAGACCTGCTACATCAACAGACTTACTAGATATGATTTGGCCCATGGATATAACCGCTATATCACAAGTGCCTCCTCCTACATCGACAACCATAGATCCCTTAGGATCTGTTATATCTACACCTGCGCCAAGGGCTGCAGCTAGGGGTTCTTCAATAAGATAAGTCCTGTGAGCTCCAGCATTTTCAGCCGCCTGGAGGACTGCTCTTTTTTCAACTTGGGTAGACCTTGCTGGTACACAAATAAGTAAATCAGGTTTGAAAAGGGATTTTTTGACAGATTTATTCAAAAAATGTTCAAGCATCCTCTCGGTAGCTCTAAAATCTGCAATAACCCCATCTTTCATCGGAAGGATACAGGAAACATTCCCAGCAGCCCTACCAATCAATTTCTTAGCATCTTCACCAACCGCAAGTATCTCATCTGTAAGGACATCTATAGCTATGACAGATGGTTCATTTAAAACTATTCCTTTGTTATAAACATAGACTAGCACACTAGCCGTTCCTAGGTCAATAGCAACCGACCTTCTAAATCTTGCCATAATATTTTTCTCTTTCTCCCATCCGAGATGGGGTATCATTTTAATCTTTTCGTTTATTAAAATTATATCATAATAGGGTAATTTTTTCACCCAAGAATAGATTTTTCTTTTATCCTAGATAAAATTATTATATAGTTTTGATCTTCGTAACTTTATCTCATAATAAATTATTATTATTTACTATTGAATCTTCGTTCCAAGGGGAGGCCCAAGGGACCTTCCGCATGGTCCCTCATCGGACGGAAACCCGTTTGCTACGCAAACTCCTTCGTGCTACCGCACTATGTTTCCGGCATAAACGCCCCAAATCAAGGGGCGTTTATGTCCCCCTTAAACCCCTCTCCGTTACACCCCCAGGCGGCCCCTAAAGCGGGGAGCATGATTAGAAGCTTGCCTTCGGCAAGCAACTCTAAGTAGACAGAACACTTCGTAAAAGTTATTCTAATCATAACTGATTTTGACATTCCGATGCCTAAAAATCTCAATCTAGCCATAATAATCTTCTATATAAACTCTACATCTCAGTAGGTACAGAATTCTTATTTGTACTCGTGCGTCAGGAGATTTTCTTAACGGCATCTCCATTTACAAAATCTCCCGACCTTGGGAGAATTATTCTGTATTCTGAGAGTATATTGATATCATAGTAGGTCTAAGCTCGTTTGCTCTCGCAAACATTGCGATAAACAGGTCTAGGGAAGATAGTCTTAAGACTTATATAAATAAAATCGTAAATTATTTTAAATCGAGGAAGCGTTGAAAAATTTTGTTGAGCGTAGCGAATCTAAATTTTTAGCTGACGAGATTTAAAATAATAGATTTTGAACCAGGATGAATAGCAGTCAGGTCTAACAAAGAAGATTGCCAGAGGCAATCTTCTTTTTGCCCTCTGCAAGAGTCGCTTGTGGGGTGTAACGAAGAGGGGGTGTAAGGGGGAGGGCGATGAGGACCCATGCGAAAGGGTCCTTGGCCCTCCCCCTTTGGCGAAGTCATCAGCTTGATGACAACCATTTTATACGTGATAAAATTCCGAAGAATTAAAGTAAATAATAATATTATCTTGGATAATAAAGAAAAAGGTTATTAGGGAAACTCCCTAATAATTCCTAAGGTCTTGGACCTTATCAAGCCTCTCCCATGTGAATTCTTCTTCATCTCTTCCAAAGTGTCCGTAAGCTGCTGTTTTTTTGTAGATTGGGCGTCTTAGGTCTAGGTTTGCTATTATGGCTGCTGGTCTGAAGTCGAAGTTTTCTTCTAGGATTTCTAGGAGTTTTTCGTCATCGTATTTGCCTGTTCCAAAGCTATCTACATAGATTGATAGGGGTTTTGCTACTCCTATGGCATAAGATACTCCTATTTCTAGCTTATCTGCTAGGCCTGCTGCTACCATGTTTTTGGCTGCATATCTAGCCATATAAGCTGCTGACCTGTCTACCTTTGTTGGGTCTTTGCCTGAAAATGCTCCGCCACCTGCTTTTGAATAGCCGCCGTAGGAATCTACTATTATTTTTCTTCCTGTAAGTCCGCTATCTCCCTTTGGGCCGCCTATTACGAATTTGCCTGTTGGGTTGATGTAGATTTTGGTCTTTTCATCTATTAATTTTTCATCTACTACTGCTTTTATAACATGATTTATTATGTCTTCTCTTATTTTTTCTAAGGATACTTCTTCCTTATGTTGGCTTGAGATGACTATGGAGTCGATTCTTACTAGCTTATCATCATCATATTCTACTGTTACCTGGGTCTTGCCATCTGGCCTTAAATAGTCTAGGATGCCTTCTTTTCTAACTTGGGCTAGTCTTTTAGCTAGGGCTTGGGCCATAGCTACTGATACTGGAAGGTATAAGTCTGTTTCATTATCTGCGTAGCCAAAGACCATTCCTTGGTCTCCTGCTCCTATTTGGTCAAATGGGTCAGAGCCTTCTTTATATTCGCTTGCCTTATCTACACCTTGGGCTATGTCTGCTGATTGCTCGATTAGGCTGGTGAGTACTGCCACATTTTCATAGTCAAAGCCTGTATCTCCATCTGTATAGCCAATTTCTTTTATGGTCTCTCTTACTATAGATTCTATTGGAGCATAGGCTTCTGTTGAGATTTCTCCTACTACTAGGACAAGGCCTGTGGTTGTGACTGTTTCACAAGCTACTCTTGAGTTTTTATCTTGTCTTAGGCATTCATCTAGGATTGCATCTGATATTTGATCGCAGACCTTATCTGGATGGCCTTCTGTTACTGATTCGCTGGTTATTAATTTTCTCATTCTTTCTCCTTTAGGTAAACTATTGCTCTTGATTCTATGCCTAGGCCCTTTCCTGTAAAGCCTAATTTCTCGCTAGTTGAGGCCTTTACTGATACACTTGCTAGGTCAGTTTTTAGGTGGCGAGCCAATAATTTTACTATTTCTTCTCTTTTTGGTGATATTTTTGGCATTTCACAGATTATTACTGAGTCGATGTTGCCTATTTCATAGCCCATATCTTCCATTTTTTGGACAACCCTATCTAAAAGGTCAATGGAATATATATCCTTGTAGGCTGGGTCTGTGTCTGGGAAGAGGTTGCCTATATCAGGGAGGGCCAGGGCGCCAAGGATGGCATCCATTATGGCATGGGTTAGGACATCTGCATCTGAATGGCCTAAGAGGCCCTTTTCATAATCAAATTTGACTCCACCTAGGATTAGGTCCCTTCCTTCTACTAATTTGTGGACGTCATAGCCTATTCCTACTCTCATTTTGCTTCCTTTCTTAAAAATCCTTCGCCAAAGATTATATCTTCTTGGGTTGTAATTTTTATATTTTGATATTCGCCTTCTACGATTTTCACCGGTGTTTTCTTGTCAAAAAATTCGAAAAGTTGGCTGTCATCGGTGACTTTTGCTTCACTTGTCATATATTTTTCGTAGAGGGTCTTGATTTTTTCTACCTCAAAGGCTTGGGGTGTTTGGATATTATACACAAAGTCTCTATTAGGAGTGAAGTCTACCTCTCCCCTCTCATTGGCTACCTTTATGGTATCCTTGGCTTTGGTCGCAGCTATGGCGGCCTTATAATTATCCATTTCTTTTAATGTTCTTCTAAAGAGTTCTAAGCTTGCAAAAGGTCTTACCCCATCGTGGGTTAAGACCAGTTGACTTTTTTTATTTAAGGCTTTTAGGCCCTTGTATGTTGACTCTTCACGGCTTTTGCCGCCCTTTACTATCTTTATTCGCCTGTCACTTATTTTTTCTACTAGGCTAGCTGCCATTTTTCTGTCTTCTTCTCTTATGACTAGGATTATCTCATCAAATTCAAATAATGAGCTAACTTTTTCTAGGGTTATTTCTAGGATTTTCTTGCCTGCTATCTCTATATATGGCTTGTTTGTGGCTAGACCCATCCTAAGTCCTGATCCTGCTGCTGTTATGATGGCTGATAGGTATTTTCCTTTATACATCCTCACTCCTTACAAATATCATCCTGCCTGCAGATGTTTGAAGGACGGATGTTACTTTGGCATTTATGACCTGATCTATGAGGCCTGCTCCATCTTCTACTACTACCATGGTTCCATCTTCTAGGTAGCCTACGCCTTGGTTTTTACCCTTGCCTTCTTTGATTACCTCTATTCGCATTAGCTCACCTGGTATTACTACTGGTTTTAGGGCATTTGCTAGGTCGTTTATATTTAGGATTGGTATACCTTGTACATTGGCTACCTTGCTTAGGTTGTAGTCATTTGTAAATACCTTGGCTCCCAAATCTAGGGCTAGTTTTAAGAGTTTGGCATCTACTTCTTTTATGTCTTCGTAGTCCTTATCTAGGACTTTTAGGTTAATCTTATCTGTTTCTTGGATTTTCTTGATTATATCAAGGCCCCTGCGACCTCTTTCTCTTTTTAAGTCATCTGGGCTATCTGCTATGTGCTGGAGCTCTTCTAGGACAAATTCTGTCACTATTAGCTCACCTTCTAAGAAGTCTGTATTTATTATATCAAGGATTCTTCCATCTATTATTACAGATGTATCGAGAACCTTTGGACTTGCTGTCATATTTGCCCTGTCAAAGGCTATTTTTTCTTTTTTGTCTTTTTTATCTTCTTTTGACCTTGTCATGAAGGCTATTAGGTCATCTGCATTTCTTATAGCAAGTCTCCATCCAAGATAACCAAAACCGATATATAATAAAATAGATAATAGCACAAAAATAGAATTTCCTACTACAGGTAGGGATAGTTTGGTTAATGGGGTTGATGCTAGTGCTGCTACTAAGAAGCCTAGAATTATACCAAGTACGCCTATAACAAGGTTTGCTGCTGGCAATTTACTAATCTTCTTTTCTAAAATTGAAAAACTTATTGTTGCTTTGTTGGCAATCGGGTCTGCAATTAAATAAAAAATAAATGCAAATAAAGCTGATGCTAGAATATTAGCCCCTATAAATAATTTGCCGCTATTAGGGATAAACCCAAAAGCGGCGTTAACTACTTTTAAGACTACTATTCCAAGAACAGCCCCGATTAGCATGAAAACTAATCTGATTATTCTCTTCATAATATCTCCTTATAAACCGATAGACTCATCTATCATCTTTTCTGCCTCTTCTTTGTCTAGAGAACCCACCATGACTAACTCACTAGCAAGGATTCTCCTTGCCCTATTAAGAAGCTTTTTCTCAGTTGTTGAAAGTCCCTTATCATTATCCAAAATTGCAAGATTTCTAACCATCTTAGCGATTTCAAAGACATCTCCAGTCTTTAGAATATCTTGATTGTCCCTATATCTTTTAGTCCAATTAGTATTCATCTCTGTTGGCTTGTCATCTAGGATTTGTAAAACTTCTTTTCCTTCTTCCTTGGAAATAATACTTCTGATGTTCATTTCACCTATTTTCTCAGCTGGAATTGATATATCCATATCTCCAATAGGCATCTTTAGAATAAAATATTCCTTCTCCTCGCCCATAAAAGTCATCTTTTCAATGGAATCAATCACGCCAGCCCCGTGCAATGGGTAAACTATCTTATCGCCTACTTTAAACATATAACCTCCTAGGTTCTCTAGTAGTATTATACCATAAATTTAAAAATACGCTTATAGTAAGCTATCAGTATATTCCAAAAAATATTTTTATCAATCCTTAAGGCCTGTTTTTATGTTAATTCTTTTATGAATAACCTCAATGTTGGCATCTGTAGTTTTGCCACCAAAGTCGCCATCAAGCGACCAGGAGACTTCTTCATCAGTCTTTACTCTAAGGCTAGATGCCTGGCGCCTAATAACAAAGTCATTTGACTCATTATTAGTAAGAGCCTGGATAATCTTATTTAGGTCAATAAGGCTCTCAGGTCTTTTAACCAGGGTAATTTCAAAAAGCCCATCAGAAAGGCCAACCTCTCCATCAAAAATATCAGTAAAGCCACCCACAGAAATAGAATTAGAGGCCATAAAATGGATGAAATCACCCTTAATAAGCTCATGATCAATTTCAATTTCTGCCTGGTAGGATTTCATAGATTGGATAGGAAGTAAATTCTTAAGTCCTTCAACAATATAGGCAGAGCGGCCCAAAATATTTTTCATATCCTGATCAGTAGAAAAACTTATATCAGAGAGAGCTCCAAAGGCTGCCACATAGACAAAATACTTATCATCAATCTTTCCAACATCAATCCTCTTAACCTTACCCCTGACAGCAGTTCTAGTCGCCTTATCTATTTCTGGAGAAATATTAACAGACCTTGAAAAATCATTTGTAGAACCTGTAGGTATATAGGAAAAAGTCGGATCAATGTCAGCTCTTAGGGCAGCAGAAACAGCCTCATCCAAAGTCCCATCACCACCTGATACAAGGATGTTATCAAAGTCCTTTCCATATTTTTCAACAATCTCACGACAATCTCCAGACTTTTGGGTAGCATAAACAGTAGGAAAAATCCCCTTGCTAGATAGGTATTCAATAATAGAAGAAAGGCTATTCTGAATAGCCCTCTGACCAGAGTTTGGATTATAAACAAATAACATTTTTTTCATAAAATCACCTTTTCTTAGGGCAAATTGCCTAAATCACCAATAATATATATTTGATTTTACTACAAAATATTGAAATTTTTAGGGGCTTCCCCTAAAAATCCCTGTTTTTATCCAAGATAATAATATTTTCTTTATTCTTTAATGAATGGTAATTATTTAGTGTTTTTCTTCGTAATTTAATCTTATAATAAATTATTTCTATTTACTATTGAATCTCCGTCTAAAGGAGGGGCGAAGGGGGCGACCGATGCCCCCTCATGCCCCTCCTTAAACCTCCCCATTTCACCCCCTCCCGGCTCCTTAAGCGGAGTGCGAAACAGGAAGATTTTTTTCAAAAATCTTCTTTATTATGGTGGATTACTTCGTATTCATCTAACCTTATTCTTACTGATTTAAAATCAAAAGTCCCCTAAAAATCACAATCTAGTCCAACTGTCATCTTTATAGTTAAATATCGTCTTAGTATTGACAAATATATTATTTGAGTATAGCTGTCAGTGTGATTTTCTTGACGGGTACTTTTTATTTTAAATCTCCCAATAGATTAGTATAGAAGTCTCGCTTCGCAATGTTTGCAAAAGCAAACGAGCCTAATAACTAATATGACGTTAATATCCTCTCAGAATACAGAATAATTCTCCAAAGGTCAGGAGATTTTGTAAATGGAGATGTCGTTAAGAAAATCTCCTGACGCACGAGTACAAATAAAGATTCTATAACTACTAAGATGTAGAGTAGATACAATACAAAAATTTGGGCTAGATTGAGATTTTTAGGCATCGGAATGTCAAAATCAGTAAGGATAGGGATAGCTAATACAAAGGGTTCTGTATACAAAGAGTGGCTTGCCACAGGCAAGCTTCTAATCATGCTCCCCGCTTTAGGGGCCGCTTGTGGGGTGTAACGGGGAGGGGTTTAAGGGGAGGCCGATGAGACTAACTATCGGAAGTCAAGTAAAAATTAATAAATTAAAATACATAATAATTTGAATAAAATCCTAAATTATTCAACGCTAATAGACTTCCGTTAGGTTGAATAACGAAATTTGGGCATGACAAATAAGCTATCACTTTTGACAGCTTAAAAATTGTATAATATTTTTTAAATCATTAATTTTTTTGACTTATAAATTTTTGATTAGTCTTTAGAAGATGAAATATTACTCTGGTCAATTTCCTAGCCACATGGGTTAAGGCTACATAATGATGTTTGCCTTCGCTTTTCTTTTTCTCGTAATAGAGTCTAAACGTTTCATCATTTTGGCATATGAGAAAGGCTGCTAGGAATAGAGCATCCCTTAAATATGAACTTCCTCTTTTACTCATACTACTGTAGGATGAATTCATTGTTCCTGATTGGTTAATTGATGGATCAAGTCCTGCATAGGCTAAGAGTTTGCTTGGGCTCTCAAACTTATCTATGTTTCCTATCTCAGCTATTAGACTAGGTCCTATCTCAATACCTACGCCAGGCATAGTCATTATTGGATTATCCATTTCATTCAAAAGTAGTTTGATTTGCTCATTAACTTCATCAATTTGTTCTATTAGAAATTCTAAGGCTTTGATATCTTGAACTAATCTAAAAGATACAGCGGGTGAATTAATACCTATAGACTTCCTTGCAGCCTCCCTAATTTCTATGGCTCTCTCCTTAGAATGATTGCCATTAGAAGCCTTTTTAATTAGGTTAGTTATTCTAGTGAGGTTAGCCTTAGCTATCTTATCTGCTGATGGATATTCTTTTAATACTTCTAAGGTGTATTTACAGAATACATCCTTACAGACTTTAGCTAATTCAGGAAATATTAAATCTATGTATCCAACAATAGCATTTTTAAGCTTAATCCTGTCATTTTTTAAAGAAGATTTGTATCTAGTTAGTGACTTAAGTTCGTAATTATGATACAATTCATTATGAGTAGGATTAGAGTCAGTAGCTCTTAGAAGCTTTGCAATGAAGAAAGCATCAACCTTATCGGTTTTTGTATTTCTAAAACTATCAGCCTTTCTGTAAAGACTAGTTTGATAAGGGTTAAAGAAATGAATGTTAAAATTCAAATCTAGTAGAAATCTTGAAAGATTAAGATGATAGTGACCGGTGGACTCTAATCCTATTCTAATTTTATCCTTACCAAAATCAGAAAGTTTTCTAAGCAAATACTCAAAACCATCTTTAGAATTCTTAATTTCAAAATGACACCCCTTATCAAAGTTATTCTCATCAGCAAGATAGCAGTTATGCTTAAACTTAGAAACATCAATACCCAAATAGATCATAGAAAACTCCTTAAAAATTATTGTTGTGCGTCCACATAAGTTATGCCTCGTATCCTTGTACACTAAATCGTCTAGCGATATCTAACTAATTAACAAAAAAACATAGTTATGTGGTTGTAGTCTCGTCGCAATAGTCAAAGCTATAGGGACCTCATACACATTCCACAACACTATGTTTAATGTATAGTATTCCATTGTTTTTTCCATAGAATGACTATGGTTATATGATACAAGGGACCATGCGGAAGGTCCCTTGGGNCTCGTCGCAATAGTCAAAGCTATAGGGACCTCATACACATTCCACAACACTATGTTTAATGTATAGTATTCCATTGTTTTTTCCATAGAATGACTATGGTTATATGATACAAGGGACCATGCGGAAGGTCCCTTGGGCCTCCCCTTATTACGAAGATTCAATAGAATATAGATATCATTAATTACAATATGACAGTACAAAGAGTTAAAGTCTATAATAATATTATCTTGGATAATAAACAAACTATCTTGGATAGTAAAAAAAAAGGTCCTAGGGAGCCTGGCTCCCTAGTCTACCTCTTTTGGATGTTCCAAGTCTTCATTTTTGAAAAAGTCTGTCCCATCATTTGCATTGTCTTGGTTTGTTGCAAATACTGATAGGTATTCCTTGCCGCCTATCTTATAAGCAACTTCTACCCTTAGATATTCTATGAAATATTTCTCGTATTGTATGGAATATCTCTTAGTTTTGTAAATATAGGTCTTATCATCAGCGCTTATTTGATCTAGCTTTATTTCTCTTTTCTTATCTGGGTCCCTGTAATCTGAAGCGTAGGCTGTAATTTTTACGCTTAAGTCTTCTGGGTCTACTTTTTTGTCATCTTTGTAGAAGGTTAAAGTGAAGCCACCGCCTTGGTTTAGGTGGATTGATGGTATATCTCCCTCAATTCTACCGGCAATTTTATCGTTTATCACTTCAAGTTTTTTCTTGCTTAAATTTCTATAATCTTCTGCCCTTAGGGTTTTGGTGATTGGGTCTCTTTCGTCATGTTCTATTTTTGCTTCCATTCTGACCCCATCGACCTCGTTATTTCTCATAAAATTAGGTGTTTGGTGAAAGATATATAGGTTAAGACCTATTAGGCCTAGGATTAGGCAGGCTAGGCCTATTAATATTTTCTTTACCATAAGTCCCTCCTCTTATTGGACTGATAGTTTGTTTTTGTGGAAATAATTTATCATTGCAAAGTAAAGACCATTAAAGGCTAGTAGGACTCCTAAGACTGCTAGGAAGGATCCTAAGGTGAAGTCAAAGGTGCTTATGCCGACTTGGGCGCTATTTTGAGCAACTTCTACCATTTTTATTATCTGAGTATCTGCTAAAAGGCCAAAGACTTTTAGATATAGGTAGGCTTGACCTATAAATAGGACTGCTAAAATCATACCATTTGCCATTTTTCCTAGTTTATTAAAAGGACTTGATACTGCTAGGGTATTGGTTGCCATTATCATTTGTGCTAAAACCAGACCAGCTCCTAAGGCTATTATTAGGGTTTTGATGATTGCTATCCACATTTCTCCTTTTATTGTTCCAAGTAGCCTAAAGACTTCTCTTATAATTTCTCCAAAGCTTAGGGCTTCTCCTGGATTTACTGCTACAAAGGCAAAGAGGTTAATTATGGAAATTATCACTATGATCAATCCCATGATTACAAGGTTCATTAGCCTGGCTAGGTTTATTTTCTCTGATGAATAAGGAAGGCAGGTGTAAAATGAAGCCCCGTCCTTATAAAATCTCCTGTTATCGTTATTGGCCAAAAATACAAGGGCTACAAGGGGACCAAAGGACATGGCCACTGCCCCTATGCCGACTATGGCAAATAAGGGCTCAAAGCCTGTTGCTGAATAAAGGATCATGCCTGTAATCCCCAAGATTAGGGGCATTAACATGCAAGAGAGTACTGTTTTTATATCTTCTTTGAATAAAAGTCCGATTAATTTTCTCATTATAAGACCTCCGTAAAGTAATCTTCTACGCTCATGTGGTTTTCTTCTCTTATTTCATCAACGCCCTTATCAAGGATGATTTTCCCTTCAGAGATGGCTATGACTTGGTCAAGGATTCTCTCAATTTCGCTTATTAAGTGGGTTGAAATTATTAAGATTCCCTGGTAGTCAAAATTTTCTATTATAGTCTTTAGCATGATGCGTCTTGCCTTTGGGTCAATGCCTGTCATTGGCTCATCCAAAAGGTAAATCTTTGTCCTCCTTGAAAGAGTAGCTGCAATTTGTACCTTATCTCTCATTCCCTTGGAGCATTCCTTAACCCTTAGGTCCTTGTCAATGCCAAAGGATGCCAAAAGCTTAAAATACCTTGATAGGTCAAAGTCTTCATAAAATCTTTTGTAAAGGTCGCCAATCTCCCTTACCCTCATTGATGGATAAAAAGGAAGGTGGTCTGGTTGGTAAGAAACTAGGCTATTGGTCTCTCCGCCTGGCCTTTGACCTGCAATTTTTACTTCTCCCTTATAATTTTTCTCAAGACCTGCTAGGATTCTCATAAGGGTAGACTTGCCGGTGCCATTTTCTCCTACAAGACCCACAATCTTGCCATCATCTAGCTTTAGGTTCATATTGTCCAAAACCTTCCTGCCTCCATAGGAAAGGCTTAAATCTTTAATCTCTATCATAATTCCTCCCAATACTTATCAAGCTCTCTTAGAGCCTCTTTCTTTTTTATATTTAGGCTTTCCATGCCGATTATAAAGTCATCTGCTATCTTGTTAAAGGCTCTGTCTGAGAGCCTTGCTATTTTCTTCTCATCTTCTGTTACAAACCTGCCAGCTGTCCTCTGGCTTTCACAAAGGCCTTCTCTTTCAAGCTCAGCCAGGGCTCTTTGGATGGTGTTGGGATTGACCTTATAAGCATTAGCAAGATTTCTTACCGAGTCAATCTTTGCCCCAGGCTGCCAAGTTCCTGTTGAGATCTTAATCTTGAAATCCTCCACCAATTGGATGTAAATTGGTCTACTTTCATCAAAATCCATCTACTCACCTCTATTCTGATTTTGTACTATTGTATTATTATCTTAATACAATCTTACCACCTAAATTTACGACTGCAAGTCTTTTTAGAAATTTTTTATCTATGGTATAATGATTAACAAAGAATTTTATTAGGGAGAATATCATGAAGTTAATTATAGAAAATCTGTCCAAAGCCTTTGGCAAAAAGGAAGTCCTAGCGAGTGCATCTTTCACCTTTGAAAAGGGTATAATTTACGCTCTTTTGGGAAGAAATGGATCAGGTAAAACCACTCTTTTTAGGCTAATTACTGATGGGCTTGATAAGGATAGTGGAGAGGTCTTTTTGGAAGAAAATGGAATTAAGCGAAAACTAGAATTTAAGGATATATTTTTCATGGTGGCTGAGCCAGAGCTTCCTAAATTTCTAACCGGCTATGAATTTATCAAATTTTTTATAGAAGCTAATAAGGAAAATATCAAATCAAGCAAATCAATCGAAGAATACTTTGCCCTAGTAGATTTTGACATAGAAGATTCCCATAGACTCATCCAGGGCTATTCTACAGGTATGAAAAATAAGATTCAGATGCTGATGTTTTTGATCCTAAGGCCAAGGGTAATTCTCATGGATGAGCCTCTTACAAGCCTAGATGTGGTGGTTCAGCTTGAGATGAAAAAAATTATAAGGGAAATCCACGCTGATCATATAATTATTTTCTCAACCCACATCCTCCAGCTGGCCAAGGATATATGTGATGAGATCGTCCTCTTATCTGACAAGAAACTCCAAAAAGTTGAGGAAAATCTCATCAAAAATCCTGATTTTGAAGATAAGATTATCACCCTGCTTTCTGGAGAAGGAGAGAATATCAAAATCAAGGAAGAAGTGGAGGCCATAAATGGATAGGGTGGCAAGAGTTTTTATCATCAAGCAGAGGGTTGAACTATCAGAAATGGTCAACGGCATTATCTGGGCCTTAAGAAAAATCCCCTTGATAGGGAAGTTTTTAGGAGATAAGTATAAATTTTCATCAATAAAATACTTTATCCATAGCTTCTACCCTATCTTTGCTATTATAAAGGAACTTTTCAAGTCAGCCCTTGCCTGTGGCATTGTTTTTCTTTTTGTAAATAGCATCTTAAGCATCTCCTATAACATCTTTCAGGCTAATGTCAGCTATGCAGCTAATAAGGCTGATTTTTTGCAAACTGCTTATAGTTATTTGCTGCCCCTATACCTTTATTGGCTCTTTGCCCTATTTAGAAATATCGTGGAAGATTCCATGAGTGATTTGAAAAAATACTACCAAAACTTCCGCATGAATCCGGAAGAAATAGTCAAGGCTAACCTATACTTCAAGCCTTTAATGAGGTTTTTTGCAAGGTCTATTGTTCTGATGATTGGTTTCCATTTTTTAGGCAAGGCCAACCCACTTTTGACCCTAACTTTTTCTTTTATATTATTTTTAACAAAAATCGAGGCGTCTGTCTTTTGGATGAATATCGGACTAAAAGACAAAAAGAAAATCCTCTCTAACGGATTATTTCAAACAATCTTAGCTTTTGTTGCTTATGTTATCCTTAGCGACCTTATTCTTTTTTTCGGATTGGAAAATAAGCTAGTCTTAACTGTTATTTTTATAGGTTCGATTTTAGGCTTTGCCTGGTCTGTATCCTATCTCAAAAACTTTGATAAGTATGGACTTATCATAGAAAAATCTCTTAGAGAATATGACGATTTAATGGAAGAAATCGACGCAAGCCCGGCAGCAAGTGTCAAGCTTAAGGATAAGGATATTGATAATAAAAAGGTAAAAGGCGAGGGCTTTGCCTACCTCAATAATATATTTTTTAGAAGGCACAGGAGGATTTTGCTTAAGCCTGTCCTCATAAAGTCAGGAATCCTAGCCGCCCTTCTTACAATTTTAATAAGCTTTTTACCATTATTTGAGAAGAATATAGATGGCGACCTTGTTGAAATGCTGGTAATCTTGGTCCCTCTTGCTACTTACATGCTTTGCAAGCAGGATAATATCTTAACAGCCTTTTTCATAAATTGCGACCAAGGCCTAATCCCTTATGGTTTTTATAGACAGCCTACAAACCTTCTAACTATGTACAGGGCAAGGCTTATCTCCCTTCTAAAAATAAATGCCATACCTGCCATAGTTTATGTGCTTGGCCTTGTTGGCGTATTTTTAAGGCTTAACAGGACTGATTATATCTTTGCCCTAGAAGCAGCTGCCTATATACTTTTGGCGGGAGTATTTTTTACAAGCCTGCCCCTTGCCCAATATTACCTCTTTCAGCCTTTTAATGCTGAAGGAGCCAAGGTCGGCAAGATATCAGGCGCAATAGATATGGTAGTTTATATCTTCTGCTTCAATGCAATAAGATTTACCGGAGGAATAAAGACCCCAATCCTAGTTATCGGCTCATCTGTCTTTATTCTATTATTTACAATTATAACTAGTCTTTTGATTTTAAAAATAGGGCCTAAGACCTTTAGGTTGAAAAATTAAGACTAAAAAACAGGGACTACTGACCTGAACCCCAAAATCCGGAATACGGATGGAGGAGTTTTTATGTCAGAATCCCTGTTTTTATTTTCTATAATTTTGCCATATCCCTTGTGATGAATTTCTTTAGCAATAGGATTATTACTACTGTTATTATAAATTCAACACCTAGGAAGGTTCCGTTGTAGGCTATTGAGTAAGCCCAAACATTTTGTCCTTCTGGTGCATAGGATCCAAAATAAATAACCCCTGTTAGGACGTGGCAGATGAATCTTGCAAATACGCCTAAGAATGTTCCAAAAAGAACTGGTTTAAGTTCGTGTCTTTGGTTAAATGATTCTGAGAAAAATCCTACAAGTCCCAAAGCTCCGAAAGCTAATGGATAGTCAAGAAAGGCTTGGATTGGGTGGAAGATTGAACCGCCTAAAAGCATATCTAAAACTCCATATACAGCACCTACAAGGATACCTGGGCCTGCACCATATCTAATTGCAAATATAATAAGAGGAATCATTTGACCAGCTGTTACTGAACCACCTTGTGGCATAGAAAATAGCTTAATTCTGCCTAAGATAAAGGATAAGGCAATCATAATTCCTGCTTCTGTCAACATCTTTACTGACCAATTTTTCTTCATAAAAAAATACCTCCTTTACACAATACTTGCTAGAGGTATAAAGCACTTACCTCCGCCAGCATTACCTGGATCAGGTTAAGGGTATGATCTCAGCTGACTAAAAGTCGGCACCCCTAGTGATATAAATATTATACAGTTTTATATTAGTATTCAAAGATACTAATGAAAAAATAAGTGTTCAATCAAAATCTTAATCCCTAAGACAATTAGGATAAGGCCACCTGTAAGCTCTGCCATTTGTTTAGACTTAAGGCCAAGTTTTGATCCAATCTTAAAACCAATCACAGACAAGATTGCGGTGATTATTCCAATAGTTGAGGCTGACTTTACTATATCAATATTTAAGAAGGCAAGGCCCACACCCACTGCCAGGGCATCAATTGATGTAGCTATCCCCATCTTAGCTAGGGATAAAAAGTCAAAGCCATAATTTAATTCACAATATTCTTCTCTTGATTCCTTAATCATTTGTATGCCCAAGATTAAAAGCAAGAAAAAGGCAATCCAGTGGTCTATAGCCCTGATTTCTTCGGCAAAATTCCTCCCCAAAGAAAAGCCATTAACAGGCATCAGAGCCTGGAAAAACCCAAAGCATAGGCCAACAGACAGGCTGTTTTTAATAGAGTGAGTTTTTTCTGAAAGCCCCTTGCAGATACTAGCTGCAAAGGCATCCATAGCAAGGCCAACAGATAAAATAAGTAATGATGCAGTATCCAAAATTTCCTCCTAGCTAATTACACAACGCTTTTTTACTTAACCAGAAGGAAAGAAAAATGCAAATCAATTCCTAGATTTCCTTAAGTTTATCAGCTCTTATATAGAAATTTTGCCCAGCAAGACTTACATAAACAAAACCATCTTCCTCTTCCAAGATTACCCTCACCACGCTATCTTTGGGGATTTTGTCAAAGGCACTCTTTTCATCCTTATCAGAATAAATTTCAGCTTCTTCCTTAACCATGTAATCAAGGCCTACAGATATTTCTTTTTTAACCTTAAGTCCGGTACTTGGCCTTTCCTCAATATCTATACCCTTATAAGAAGTCTCAGTCTTCCCGCATCCTGCAAGGATTATCATTAGGGCAATTACCAGTAATTTATTGATAATAAACCACCCCGATCTCAGAAAGACCCAAATCTTCCAAATCTCTTATAAGCTTATCTAGGTCAGCCTTCCTTGTTTTATTATTCACAAGGATAATTTTCATATCCTCAAGACCAGCTACAAGGAAGGCTTCTTTTTCATCCTTTTCATCTATTATTACGTAGTCATATTCTTCTTTATATCTTGCCATATCCTTAGCAAAGTCATCCGTATCCATGATTTGGCTTGGATTTTCCCCTAAATATTTATAGGCAAAAAAATCTTCTATTTTTTTATCTTCACTAGCCATAAATAGAACTTTTTTATTCTTAGCAAGTTCTCTTGCAAGGTTTTCTGCAAAACCATTAGTATCCTTGCCAAGACTAGCAAGGCCAATGACACCATTTTTGTATTTATAGGCTAATTTCGCCTTAATCTTTGTAAGTTCATCACTCTTTCCAAGCACAGGATAAGAAAGCTCAGCTAAATCATCCAAGCTTGCTATCCTATCAGACATAAGGGTCTTAATAATTATGATAATAAGCCCTAAAAACAAGCCAGCAAGACCAGCTGCCACAGAGAAAATATAGGTCTTTGTCTTTGATGCCTTATTTACTAAAACATCATGTAGGTAGGCGAAATTATCTGCATTTAAGTAGTCTTTAGCCATTAGCTTAAAATTTTCACAAATGGACTTAAGGCTATCAGCAGCCCTTTTCTTATCCTGATCCCTATAAGTGAAGGAAATAAGGCCAGCCTGAGGATTTACCTCGTAGTCTGCTCTAGCCATCACATCACTATAGGTTAAATCAGATCCTCCCACTTCGAGGGCATCAGCTACCTTTTGATAAAGATCAGGCGATTTCAAAATTTCCATATAAATATTGGCAAGTTTCTCATTTAAAACAAGTTTATTGTAAGAAACCTCTTCCCCATCTTCAGCTGCAGCAATCAAAACAGCAGAAGCCTCATATGTCCCTCCATTTTTATGAAGGCCAAGGCCCAAAACTAGGCCAAAAAATAATATAGGTGGGATAATAAGAAGAAGCAAATTTCTCTTAATCCCTTCAATTAGTTGATATGTTGTAACTTTTCTCATTTTATACCCTTTCATTTTTTCTATCGCAATGAATTAATAGCCATATGGTTAGTAAAAAAGAAATCATATGGTGGAGCGTCTACTGCTATATAAACTGCGTATGGCAAGACAAATACTAGGACTGCCAAGATTAGCATAAAAACAGCCAGACTATCTTTTTCCTTCACTTCCTTTATCAAAAGCGGAATCAAAAATATTTGCATGACTGTAAAAAACGAACTAAATCTAAAGGCTATGGCTGTTGATGACCTAAAGACAAGGACTACCACAAGCCCATAAAATACAGCCTTTACTGCCGCACTATCAATCGTATTTTTCTTAAAAGTCCCCTTATCAAAATACATGATAGTCATGACAAAGAGGGCCAGGGCGAAAATAATCCTTGGGTCATAAAGTTTCATGGCATAGGCAAATTGCCCCTCAAAGGTGTAATTGATAATCTTTGTCGCCATTCTAGAAAGCCCAACAGCACCCAGAACTTTGGCCAAAATACCAAATAAAAACTTAGAAAACACCGACACTACAAAGCTAAATCCTACTATTATTGATTTCGTTAAATTTGATAAGTCAAACTTAAGATATATCAAAAACGGCAACAAAATCACAGCCGACTTATGAAAACTATAGGCCCATAAAAAGGCCAAGATGCTTAAGATATGTCTCTCTTCTGTCATTAGATATATAGATAAGACTCCAAGCCCTATAGCCGTGGCTGTCCTTGATGTTTGCATATCAAATTGCAAAAATGTCTGCATGAAAATTATAGCAGATAAAAAGGGCATCCTAGATTTCTTGGCCACCACATAGCTTATCGGTCCAATTGACAAAAGATTCATAAAAGCTATAACCCATTGACGAGATAGGCCCAAAAGATTGACTATGAAGGCTGTCAACCTAAAGGAAAACTCCACCGCATAATGGGAATCAAAAAGCTTAGTCGTATCTGTGCCAATATCTCTAGCAAACCACAAGTAATTGTAATAATCAGCATCCCCCGATCCCCTTGTGGCAGAAAAAATTAGCATAAGACCAAATATTGCACAGATTGCCAGATTTTTCTGATATTTTTTATTAAATTTTATAAGGCTAAAGCAAATGAACATCAAAAGCTCTAAGCAAAATAATAATGTAAATCCCAAAATAATCCTCTCTTAGGTCTCATTATACCCCAATACATTGGATAATTTAAAAGAAGGGTACTTAAAATTTTACATAGATTTTACACAAACTTTTTATGAAATAAACAATACTCATATATTATAAAGATGGAAAACAGATAGAAATCGACTAACTCTTCCTTAATACAAACTGTTTTCTAAGACAAAAACTTACCCTCAGTTTTTGTAAGGCTAACATTTTTGATTAACTCAAAAGCAAAAGTCCACCAGATCGGTGGATTTTTTGTTTACAAAAAAGACAGGCTATAAATAACCTGCCTCTATTTTTCTATCTAATTGATACCCTTCCAAAGCCTGTTGTCGCCTTGATTTCTAGATCTACTTCATCATTTGTTGTTGATATTTCATATCCTGTGCTTGTTTTGATCTTGTTTTCAAATTTTTCTGTCACATTTGTAGCTGGACTTTCTACAAAGGCCCTGATCTCACCAGGATAATCTGTTGTATCAACAACCACAGCACCATTTCTTGTGTCTAAGTCAATCTCTTTGGTGTTTTTGATATTGTAAACTCTAATTGAACCTTGGTTTGAATCTGCGCTAAACTTATCGCTTTCAAGCCCATCTACTCTCACATTGCCATTTACAGTATCAACTTCAGCCAATTCTCCCCTTAGATTTGCCAAGTAAATAGCACCATTTACATTATCTATAGAAAGCTTACCCAAGGTATTTTTAATATCAATTTTGCCATTTACATTGTCTATATCAATAGCAGCCTTAATATTTATAAGGTTAATTTTGGCATTTACCGTGTCGACATTTAAATTATCAAAATCAACATCTGCCACTTCAACCTTGCCATTTACAGAATCTATATTTAAATTTTCATAAAGAGTCTTGCCTAGGGCTAGCTTTAGATTTACGCTAGCTTGGACATTCTTATAAGCTTCATTTTGGCTTATTGATAACTTTCCATCTTTAATCTCTACATCTAAATAATCTTCAAGGTTAGCCTTTTTAGAATAAATATCATAGCTTAAGATAATTCCAGGATCATCAGCCTTTTCTACAATTATATCCCCATTAACTAGGTCGATATTAATATTATCTATTTCATCATCAATCCTAATATCCTTGTGAGTGTTAAATTCTCCCTTAATATTAAAATTATTTAAATCAATCATATTATCAAGGTCGATATTTGATAGGGTTTCTGTTGCCTTTTTAATTATATTATCAACTGCTGAGGTGATTTTTCCACCCAAGTCGTTGTCAGATTTTTTCTTATCGCCTATGGCTGCAAGGAGGTCACTAGCTTCTTCGACTGTGATTTTGCCATCCTTAAGCATATTTAAAATCATTTGTTTTTCTTCAGTCATTATTAATCTCCTCTAAAAGTTCCTTGGCTTTTTCTGGACTAATCTCGCCATTATCTAGCATATTTAGGATATCTAGCCTATGACTCTTCTTATCAATTTTGCCACCAAGTTTTGCTACTATCTTATCAATCCTATTTCTAACTGTTGGATATGAAATACCTATTTCTTCTCCAACATCCTTGATTGAACCTCTTTTTTGTAAAAATAATTCTATAAATTCTTTATCTTCTTTGTCTAGTTTTGAGAAGTTATCAATCTCAAATTCACCACTTACTTCTGTAAAACATGAATTGCATCTATAGGAAGTAATCACCATTTGATCACCACAATTTGGACATTTATTAATCATAGCCCCTCCTTTTGTCTAAATTATACTAGGTCTTTTAATATTTGTAAAGTCAGGATTAATTATTTTAAGTTTTTATTTTAAAATGTTTAATTTATCGTTTATGGTAATTCGTAAATTAAAAAAGATAGATGCAAATATGCTTCTATCCTTAATATATATTATATATAAACATTCTCTGTTGAATCTATGATTGAAATTTCTAACAAAGATTCCTTAACGCTATTAAGATGGTATATAAGCGACTGCCTACTTTCATCAAGATTTTGGGATTTTAAACAATATAATAAATCCAAATGCTCTTTTATACTCTTAAAAGACCTATTTGATGCCCTAGAAGCTATCCTCCTGAATCTCTCTATCTGAGAATTTAAATTGTTTAAAATATAAAATAATTTTTTATTACCAGATTTTTTTATAATTAACTCATGTAATTGCTTATCTGCTTTGTGACTATCTTCCCACTTAAAATTATCACCTAAATACTCAAATTTTTCTATTAAATCATCAATCTCTTGACTAGTTATCCTATATATGCTTTTTTCAAGTGCTAACGATTCTAAAGATATCCTTATATCAAAAATATCAGATATATCTGTAGGACTTATGTAAGAAACCATGGAAGATCTCCCGTTGAAATTACTTACTAAACCATCTTTTTCTAAATCTCTTAGAGCTTCACGTACTGGTGTACGAGATATGGATAAAATATTAGCAATATCACTTTCAACTAAGTACTCGCCTGGCTTTTTTCTATTATTAATTATTTCGTCATACAAATACTCGTATGCCATGTCTTTTCTAGATATTTTAATCACCTCTTACTATGATTTTATTGTAAGTATAAAAATAATCAATTTTATTTGAAATAAGAAATACTTACAGTATACTAATTGTATACAATTTTGATATCGTTTGCAAAAGTGGAGGTGAATTTGAAAAATATAATCGAAAATATTAAAAAACTAGATACCACTTGTATTTCAGATGCCTGTGATAGACTCGAGATTTCAGGATCATTAAGCAGTTTAAAACCTATTTTACCTGGTTCAAAGCTATGCGGTAGGGCATTTACAGTTAAGTATAGACCTAGTTCCGGCAATAATAGTACCGTTGGCGATTTTCTTGATGATTTAAAAGAAGGTGATTTAGCAGTTATAGATAATGGCGGCAGAACAGATGCTACTGTGTGGGGAGATATAATGTCTCTTTATTCTAAGATAAATGGAATTGCTGGTGCAATTATTAATGGTGCTTGTAGAGATATTCCAGAAATCAAAAAATTAGGGTTCCCTATTTTTAGCGCAGGTACTAACGCTGTTACTGGTAAAGGAAGATATGAAATAGAATATATCCAAAAGGCCATATACATAGATAATACCAAAATAGTACCTGGAGATATTATTATAGCTGATGATTCTGGAATAATTTGTATTCCAGAAAATAAAGCAGAAGAAGTTTATGAAATTGCAAAATCGATTAACGATATTGAAGAAAAAATCAAACAAGCGATTCAATCTGGAACGCCATTAAATGTGGCAAGAAATATGTATAATTATCATAATTTACAAAAACCCAATACTAACTTAGATAGCAAAAAAGGAGATTAATATGTGTGATGTAAAAAACAACGTTATAGATGATAACAAAGAAATTTTAGAGGAATTATCAAAGCTAACTACCGCTACAGTCCATGAAGCTCAGGGCAAAAAAGGGGCATTCAATCCAAATATAAAACCTCTTATCAAGGGCAAGCATATTTGTGGTCAAGCTCTTACCGTCAAGACAGGCCCATCTGACAATCTAATGCTTATAAAAGCTATTTCTATGGCACAAGAAGGTCAAATAATCGTCTTAGACCATAACAGTATAGAGATGAGTGGGCCTTTCGGAGCAGTGCTTGCTACAGAGTTAAAAACTAAAAAAGTTAGCGGACTTATTACTAACGGTTCAGTAAGAGATAGTGAAGACATTAAAAAAATGGATTTTCAGGTATTTTGTAAAAATTTGAGTATCCTTGGAACTTCAAAAGTAGAGGTTGGTACTATAAATCATCCTATAGCTGTTGATAATGTTGTTGTTAACCCGGGCGATTATATACTTGGTGACGACGATGGTGTAGTCTTAATCAAAAAAGAAAATATCAAAGAGGTAATTAGAGAATCTAAATTAAGAGACGAAAAAGAATCTGTCGTTATAGATAGGATCAAAAAAGGCGAGAGCTTGTTTGATATTTACAATTATCAGAAAAAATTTGATGAATTAAATATAGAAGTTGAAAATTAAGGAGTAAAAGATGACTATTCAATTAGATGTATTACAAACTGCTGGTTTAGCTGCTTTGCTATTTTTTATGGGTAGTAAAATCAAATCAAAAAGTAATTTTTTACAAAAATATTTTATACCAGCTCCGGTAATAGGGGGATTAATATTTAGTTTATTAGCTTTCATTGGAGTAAGAAATAATCTATATTCATTTGAAATGGATTCAGTTTTACAGGACTTCTTTATGAATGTATTTTTTACAGCAGTTGGATTTGAGTGTTCTATCTACATAGTTAAAAAGAGTGGAATACTAGGAATGAAACTTGCTGTTGTAGCTATTCTCCTATTAGTCTTCCAAAACTTACTTGGTGCTTCATTAGCTAGGTTATTTGGAATAAATCCTCTTCTAGGAGTTGCCATGGGCTCTGTATCAATGAGTGGTGGTGTAGGATCAGCTGTTGCTTTCGGGCCTGACTTTGAAGCCTTGGGAGCTGCTGGAGGTACTGCCATAGGTACAGCTGCAGCTACATTTGGTTTGTTAGTTGGAAGTATAATAGGTGGACCTGTTGCAAAAAGATTAATTGAAAAGAAAAATTTAAAAACCAATGAAAATTTAAAGAATGAAGAAACTACAACATCAGAAAAAACAGTGCTTAACAAAGCTTCATTTTTAAAAAGCTTCTTATTAGTTGTTTTAACCGGTGCATTAGGTTCAATTATATCATTACTACTTAATAAAACAGGTTTGAAATTCCCTTACTATGTCGGTTGCTTATTTGCCGGAGCTATTGTTAGAAATATTGCCGACTATAAAAATTATGAACTTAAACCAGAAGAAATAGGTACTATAAGTTCCTTCTCACTAAACTTATTCCTTTCAATGGCCTTAATGCAACTTAATATAGCCAAAATAGTAAGCTTAGCTATCCCTATGTTTGTAATCTTACTATCAGAGACACTACTTATGGCCATATACGCTTACTTCATTACATTTAAAACTTGCGGTAGTGATTATGAAGCAGCTGTAATGGCAGCGGGCCACTGTGGCGTTGGCTTAGGTCAAACTCCAAATGCTATTGCTAATATGACTGCTGTAACCGAAAAACACGGACCTGCTCCAACAGCTTGGTTTGTGCTTCCTGTTATAACCGTTATATTTATAAATATTTTTAACCCAATTATTATAACAGCATTTATGAATATTCTTTCATAATAAATATGTAAACTATAAATAAAAAAGATTCTCATCATTTTTGATGGAGAATCTTTTTTATCTTAAAAATATATTAAATATATTCCTTATCCCAATAAGATTTGGTTGTTCTTGATAACCAGATAATGGTGTTTATCATGTAGGCCCCGAGGATTCCTGCTTGGATGAAGCTTACTGCTAGGTAAAAGCCTAAGTTTGTTCCTAAGGCCTTTAAGAGCTCTGCAAGAGCAAAGGCTATGAAAAATGCTCCCAACCATTTGATTGATGTGGTAAGATTACCCTTAAAGTCTGTATAGGCTAGGGCCTTGTGGCCGTATTTTTTCTTAAAGTTATCTCTACGGATTTTGATTTCTTCTCTTTTTTCTGGACTTGCCTCTGCCAGAAGTGCCGCATAGTAGTGGGCCATATCTTCTGTCCTATTTGTGTATTTCCTAAGCTTTTCTGCCTCAAATATGCTTGGGTCTCTGATTAAAATTTCCTTTGTGATAGCTGCCTTTGACTTGTAAGTTATTCTTTTTTCTCTTAAATCTCTTAGGCCTTCTATGTCTTTTTGATTATAAATCAATTCCAAGGTCTTTTCTTCATATTTTCTAATTGTCTTACTTGCCAGGTAAAAACTTATGACAACCATAGCTATTATACACATTTGAGCCATTATCATCCCTATATCATCGGTCTTGTTTAGGTCTAAGAATAAGGTGCTTACTATACTTGGTATTAGGATGAAGATTATTAGGGCTCCTGTCAATTTTATTATAGATCTCATAGACTCATTGCCTTTCTATAGATTTCTACTAATCTTTCTCCTGTATTTGCAATCGACTTTTCCTGGGCTATTTTGTAGGCTTTTTCGCTTAAATCCGCAAGCTTTCCTTCAAGAATGCCCCCTATTTTACTTTCAAATTCATCTAGACTCTTTCCTTTATAGATATTTTCTCCGTCCACAAAGCCATCTTCAAAGATTTCTATATCCCTTATTAGGATTTGGGCTTTTGTGGCTAGGGCTTCTAGAAGGACTATGCCCTCGGTTTCCTCGTGGGTTAAAAAAGCGTAGAGGTCTGAACCTGAATAAGCCATCCTCAATTCATCGCTTGTCACATAGCCTGGCATGTGGAAATTATCTGGTGCTTGGTCAATGTCTTTTTTTATTTCCGGGCTCATTAGACTCTTATCAAGCTTGCCAAACCAGACAAATTCGTATTCATCCATCCTTTTTGCAAGCTCTATAAAATCATCTATGCCCTTTCTTTTTATGGGAAGGCCCACAGATATTATTGATTTTTTATTTGGGTCTAGGCCATATTTTTTATAAAAATTCGCCCTATCATCACTTTTTTCTATCCAAAAATCTAGGTCTATTCCATTTGACACAACTTCAATTGGCCTATCAAGGTCATAAGTTTCTAGGATATTTTTAGAATACTGGGTTGGGGTTAGGACTATGTGACCTTGCCTATAGGCATGAACTAACCATTTTTTAAAAAGTGGGGCAAGTTCATTTGAAAAGACAAAGGAATTCTTAAAATCTTCCATGGTTGAATGGCCGTGATAGACTACCTTCTTGCCAGCTTTTCTTGCCTTGTGTGCAAAAGAAACTGCTCCTGGCAAGGTGGTATTTATGTGGACTAGGTCAAAATCTTCTTTTTCATCCAGACTATAGGGAAAACCTACAAGGTCTAGGGCCTTTTTTTGGTGGTCAATAGCCTTGCCTACGCCAGATTCTTTGACTGTTTCATAATCTTTTGAATATATTAATACCTTCATGGACGTATTCCTTTATTGCTTTTTGGTAAACATCTTCGCATTTCTTGCCAAAGCTTTCAACCGAAAAATTCTCCTTGGCATATTCCTTAGCGTTTATTTCAAGAAGCTCCTTATATTCAGAATCTGAAAATACCCTATTTACAAATTTTTCGTATTCTTCAAAATCATTATATTTAAAGCCATTAAAGCCATTTACAATGACCCCATCAAGGACCGAATCATTCCTGCAAAGGGCAATGGTCCCATTAGAAAGAGCCTCATAATAAGTTAGACCTTGGGTTTCTGAAACTGATCCAGAAGAGAAAATATCAGCCGCTTGATAATAGCGGTTAACAGAATTTGAATCAACCATACCGGTGAAAATCACCTTTTTGGATAAGTTAGCTGCATATTTTTTAAGCTTATCAAGGTATGGGCCTCCCCCAACTATGTATAGGTTTATAGTAGGATCTTTTAGCCTATCGTAATAAGCCATGACCTCTTCTATATTTTTCTCCTCACCAAGCCTACCCAAATAGATAATGATTTTCTCATCATCAGCCATACCAAGTGATTTTCTCAGGATTTTTTTATCATAAAACTCAGGCATAGCAATACCTGTAGGAATTACATCAAGTTTATTTTTCTCAATCCCATACTTAAGAAGCAACTCTTCAGTCTTGGCAGTAGGAGTAATAATCCTAGTACAAAGCTTAGAAAAAGTCTTAGAAGCAATTGCCACCATCTTCTTACCCGCCCTTTCAGATGGGGAAAAATAATGAGTGTAGTCCTCATAAACCGTATGGTAGGTGTGGACAAGGGGAATCTCTAAATCTCGCTGGATGCTCTTAGCCATCAAAAAGGTAGAAAACTCGCACTGGGAATGGATAATATCAGGTTGCCACTCCTTAATCTCCTTAAGATGAGAGGAAGCTAAAAGATTAGAAACCCTAGCCTGGGGATAAATCTTCTTGGCAGAAAGACTTCCTACATAATAAACATTGCCATCCTTATAAGATTTTGTAGTATTAGATAAGGTAAGGACTCTCACATCATGGCCCTTATCCTCTAAATATTTTTTTAAATTCAAAACAGAACGTACCACCCCATTAACAACAGGCCAGTACCAATCACTGGTAATTAAAATTTTCATAAAAACCTCACTAGTATAACAATACCATTATTTGGGGGTCTTATCCAAGATAAGATTATTTTAGGGGTATTTCCCCTAAAACCCCTTTTTTTATAATAAATATAATAATTTTTTGTTTTATTATCCAAGATAATAATATTATTATTTAATTTAATTCTTCGTTATTTTATCTTTTATTAAACGATTATTATTTACTATTGAATCTCCGTCTCAAGGGGGAGCCCCAAGGGACCTTCCGCATGGTCCCTTGTATCATATAACCATAGTCATTCTATGGAAAAAACAATGGAATACTATACATTAAACATAGTGTTGTGGAATGTGTATGAGGTCCCTATAGCTTTGACTATTGCGACGAGACTACAACCACATAACTATGTTTTTTTGTTAATTAGTTAGATATCGCTAGACGATTTATTGTACAAGGATACGAGGCATAACTTATGTGGACGCACAACAATAATTTTTAAGGAGTTTTCTATGATCTATTTGGGTATTGATGTTTCTAAGTTTAAGCATAACTGCTATCTTGCTGATGAGAATAACTTTGATAAGGGGTGTCATTTTGAAATTAAGAATTCTAAAGATGGTTTTGAGTATTTGCTTAGAAAACTTTCTGATTTTGGTAAGGATAAAATTAGAATAGGATTAGAGTCCACCGGTCACTATCATCTTAATCTTTCAAGATTTCTACTAGATTTGAATTTTAACATTCATTTCTTTAACCCTTATCAAACTAGTCTTTACAGAAAGGCTGATAGTTTTAGAAATACAAAAACCGATAAGGTTGATGCTTTCTTCATTGCAAAGCTTCTAAGAGCTACTGACTCTAATCCTACTCATAATGAATTGTATCATAATTACGAACTTAAGTCACTAACTAGATACAAATCTTCTTTAAAAAATGACAGGATTAAGCTTAAAAATGCTATTGTTGGATACATAGATTTAATATTTCCTGAATTAGCTAAAGTCTGTAAGGATGTATTCTGTAAATACACCTTAGAAGTATTAAAAGAATATCCATCAGCAGATAAGATAGCTAAGGCTAACCTCACTAGAATAACTAACCTAATTAAAAAGGCTTCTAATGGCAATCATTCTAAGGAGAGAGCCATAGAAATTAGGGAGGCTGCAAGGAAGTCTATAGGTATTAATTCACCCGCTGTATCTTTTAGATTAGTTCAAGATATCAAAGCCTTAGAATTTCTAATAGAACAAATTGATGAAGTTAATGAGCAAATCAAACTACTTTTGAATGAAATGGATAATCCAATAATGACTATGCCTGGCGTAGGTATTGAGATAGGACCTAGTCTAATAGCTGAGATAGGAAACATAGATAAGTTTGAGAGCCCAAGCAAACTCTTAGCCTATGCAGGACTTGATCCATCAATTAACCAATCAGGAACAATGAATTCATCCTACAGTAGTATGAGTAAAAGAGGAAGTTCATATTTAAGGGATGCTCTATTCCTAGCAGCCTTTCTCATATGCCAAAATGATGAAACGTTTAGACTCTATTACGAGAAAAAGAAAAGCGAAGGCAAACATCATTATGTAGCCTTAACCCATGTGGCTAGGAAATTGACCAGAGTAATATTTCATCTTCTAAAGACTAATCAAAAATTTATAAGTCAAAAAAATTAATGATTTAAAAAATATTATACAATTTTTAAGCTGTCAAAAGTGATAGCTTATTTGTCATGCCCAAATTTCGTTATTCAACCTAACGGAAGTCTATTAGCGTTGAATAATTTAGGATTTTATTCAAATTATTATGTATTTTAATTTATTATTTTTTACTTGACTTCCGATAGTTAGTCTCATCGGNCTTATTTGTCATGCCCAAATTTCGTTATTCAACCTAACGGAAGTCTATTAGCGTTGAATAATTTAGGATTTTATTCAAATTATTATGTATTTTAATTTATTAATTTTTACTTGACTTCCGATAGTTAGTCTCATCGGGCTCCCCCTTGCACCCTCTCCCCGTTACACCCCCAAGCGGCCCCTAAAGCGGGGAGCATGAACAGAAGCTTGCCTTTGGCAAGCCTCTCTTTTTAGACAGACCCCCTTGTATTAGCTATCCTTATTGTTACTGATTTTGACATTCCGATGCCTAAAAATCTCAATCTAGTCTGAATGTTTCTTTTATATGCACTCTACATCTCAGTAGTTACAGAAATTTAATTTGTACTCGTGCGTCAGGAGATTTTCTTAACGGCATCTCCATTTACAAAATCTCCCGACCTTAGGGATATAGTTCTGTATTCTGATAGAATTATAACGACGAATCAGTCCTAAGGCTCGTTTGCTTCGCAAACATTGTGATAGCGAGACTTCTATATTAATCTATTGGGAGATTTAAAAGCGAAAGTCACCGTAAATAAAATCACACTGATAACCATACTTAAATAAAAATTCTGTTAATACTAAGATGACAAGTAACTATAAAAATCCAAGTTGGACTAGATTGTGATTTTTAGGGGACTTTTGATTTTAAATCAGTAAGAAGAAGGGCACATATATACGAAGTAATCCGTCATAATAAAGAAGATTTTTGAAAAAAATCTTCCCCTTTCGCACTCCGCCTAAGGAGCCGCTTGGAGGGTGTAGCGAAGAGGGGGTGTAAGGGGGAGAGCGGTGAGGGAACATGCGGAACGTTCCCTTGGCTCTCCCCCTTTGGCGAAGTCATCAGCTTGATGACAATAATTTATTATGAGATGACATTACGAAGAAAAATACTTTATAATAATATTATCTTGGATAATAAAACCCAAATAAGTAGTATACTAATAAAAGAAGTTCTTAGGGAGATGCTCCCTAAGCTAATTTAATTTATCAAGGATAAAAAGGAGTGATTTTTTGGGTCCAGTTATTGTTGGCGATTTGATGTTGCTAATTTTTTCAATTTATATTGGTATATTTTTTATATTTTTCCATAGCAAGTTTCCTGATATGACTGTGGGTTTTCATGTGTGGGAAGCTTGTTATTCTAAGGAGACATGGCGATTTGGTAATAAGTTTGCTGGGATTTTGGCTATTTGCCTCGGTGGGATTTTTTATGGAATCATAATTCCTATTTTAATCTATTTAGAAATTGATAGAAATATTCTTTCTATAATTCTAATAATCTCACTTATCTTTTACTTTTTGCTTTTATTTGCCCTTAGCAAATTTATTTTAAGAAAAAAGTTTAATCTTAAGGATAATGATTGATTTTTACTTGCTTTTAATATATAATGTTAGTAGCAAAAGGGACTAGCCCAATTATTTAATCGTCAAGACACGGATTATCCCGGTTAAATAAACCCTTGTGGTGGCAAGACGGAGCTGGTATATTTGAATTTCAAATTGCCATTGGCTCCGCTTTTTTTATACCTTTGCAATAATATTTAGGAGGAATTATGGACTACAAAGGCAGTATTAATGAAATAGTTAAAAAACACGGCACTGATCCCAAACGTGGCTTAACTTCATCTGAAGCTTCTGCTAGACTTGAAAAGTACGGCCCAAATATGATTGAGTCGTCTAATAAAAAGTCTGTTTGGAAGAAAATTTTTGAACAAATCGCTGATCCTATGGTTTTATTACTTATAGCAGCAGCTATTGTTTCAGCTTTCACAGGTGATGCCATCGAGTGTGCGATTATCATTGCAATCGTTGTAATCAATGCAATTATGTCAATTATCCAAGAGGGTAAGGCTGAGGATTCTGTGGCAGCCCTACAAAAGATGAGTTCGCCTGAAGCAACTGTTATTCGTGATGGCAAAAGAGGCCATGTTAAGGCTGAGGACCTTGTCCCTGGCGATATAGTTGTACTTGAAACAGGTGATATCATCCCTGCTGATATGAGACTTATTGAGACATCTAACCTTAAGATAGATGAATCTTCTCTAACAGGTGAATCAGTAGCTGTTGAAAAGGATGCATCTTTTACAACTAATGAAGATGTAGGTATTGGCGATAGAGAAAACTACGCTCACTCATCATCTATTGTTACTTATGGACACGGTATCGGCCTTATTACAGGCACAGGATCAAATACAGAAATTGGTAAGATTGCAACAAGTCTGGATGAGGTTGAAGATAAGGATACCCCTCTTCAAAACCAACTTAAAAAACTTTCAAAGGTTCTTGCTATCCTTGTAATCGTGGTATGTATAGCTGTATTTGCTGTAGGCTACCTAAGGGGCGGAGCAGACTTACTTGAAAACTTCATGATAGCAGTATCTCTTGCAGTTGCTGCAATTCCAGAGGGTCTAACAGCTGTTGTTACAATAGTTTTATCAATCGGTATGAATAGAATGGCAGAAAGAAAGGCCATTGTTAAAAACCTACTTTCTGTAGAAACTCTAGGCTCAACCACAGCTATCTGCTCAGATAAAACAGGTACCCTTACTCAAAACGAAATGACTATCACCAAAATCTATACCAATGACAAAGAATACGAGGTAGAAGGTTCTGGTTATAAGCCAGAAGGTGACATCAGAGATGAAGAAAAAGAAGTTGTTGATGGTGATGACCAAATCAAGCTTCTAATGACCATAGCATCCTTATGTAATGATGCTAACTTAATTCGTGATGGCGAAGAATACAAGATTACAGGTGATCCAACCGAAGGTGCAATGCTTACCTTTGCCGAAAAATGGAACATCAACCAAGAAGATCTAAATGAAAAACACCCTAGAATCCAAGAAATACCTTTCGATTCTACTAGAAAAATGATGACAACCTTCCACGAACTTGACGGCAAATACTATGCCATGACCAAGGGTGCTCCAGATGTCATCATGAAAAATTCATCAAAAATTCTAATTGATGGCAATTTAATCGAATTTTCTGATGCAAAGAGAAAAGAGCTTGCTGATGAAAATAACGACCTAGCCAGCCAAGCCCTAAGGGTAATGGCCTATGCCTTCAAACCTTTAGAAAGCCTTGATACAGACCTTACAACAGAAAATATCGAACACGATATGGTATTTGTTGGTCTAACAGGTATGATTGACCCACCAAGACCAGAAGCAAGAGCAGCAGTCGCAGAATGTCACGCATCAGGAATTGATGTAATCATGATTACAGGCGATTACTTCGAAACAGCCCTTGCCATAGCAAAAGACCTAGGTATAGCGGATTCCCGTGACCAAGCCATGCAAGGTTCTGAACTAAACGATAAGACAGATGCTGAAATCAGAGAGATAGTAAAAACAAAGAGAATCTTTGCCAGAGTATCTCCAGAAAATAAAACTCAGCTTGTAAAAGCCCTACAAGAAAATGATGAGATAGTAGCCATGACAGGCGATGGAGTAAACGATGCTCCAGCTATCAAAAACGCTGACATTGGTATATCAATGGGTATAACAGGAACAGACGTAGCCAAGGATGCTTCAGATATGATTCTTGTAGATGATAACTTCGCAACAATTGTAAATGCAGTAGAAGAAGGAAGAGTAATCTTCTCAAACATCAAAAAGTTTGTATCCTTCCTCTTATCATGTAATATCGCAGAAGTCCTAATAGTGTTTATATCAATACTTCTAGGCCTTCCAAGCCCACTTACCCCTATCCAACTTCTATGGCTAAACCTAGTCACAGATGCCTTCCCAGCCCTAGCCCTAGGTGTTGAACCAGCAGAGCCAGGTCTTATGGAAGAACCACCAAGAGATCCAAGACAATCAATAATCTCAGGTGATGTAAAAACCAACCTAATCCTACAATCAATTTATATTACAATAGCAGTTCTAGCTGCTTATATAGTAGGACTAAAATGGATCTTCCCAGATTCTATAGAAGGTGCCCACACAATGGTATTTGCAACCCTAATCACATCAGAGTTATTAAGGTCTTTCTCAGTAAGAAGTACCAAATACACCCTCAAAGAATTAGGTTTTACAACAAACCCTAACCTAATTAAGGCAGTACTTTTATCATTCTCACTACTATTAGTAGTAATGTATGTACCAGTCTTAACAGAACTCTTTGAGATAGTATCCTTCACATGGGAATGGATCCCAGTTTTAGTACTATCCCTAATCCCATTAGTTTTAGGTGAAATAGGAAAAATCGTAAGAAAAAAATAAGATAAATTTTTATACCAGTCAGGCTTGAGCCAGGCTGGTATTTTTATTTCTAAAATTGATTTTTTCTTTACAAGGAAACCTTTTCTTGTTAGAATTATTATAAACATCTAAGGAATTGACATAAATATTTGAAAGGTAACTTCATGAAAATAATCGATGAAATTTTAAAAGACATAAGATATACGGATACCAGAATAGGAAGCGCGTCAACAAGGGATTTTTCAAACGGCAACACCCTACCCCTTTGTGCAATCCCCCATGGGAATAATTATTTGACCCTAATGACCAGAAATGACCCTAGTTTTTTCTTTCATCCTGAAGATGAAAACTTGATCGCCCTTCGCCTAACCCATCAGCCAAGCCCATGGATGGGTGATTTTTCGCATTTTCAAATCTCTCCTATATTTGATAATAAGGAAAATATTTATGACAAGGACAAATCCATCTTTAGGCCAAATTTTCTAGAAATTTCTTACAAAAATGGTTCAAGGCTTAGAGCATCTATGGATACTTCTTCCGAGATAATTAATTTTGATAGGGTTTCTTCTTTTAAAATCTTTGCAGATGGCCTTACCCTCGATAAGTCTTCAGATTTTATAGAAGGCTATGTAATAAACTATGCAGGTTGTGAAGATGAAAATTTAAAAATGTACATAAAGATTGGCCTTGATGTAGATTTTGATTTTAAAAAAGAAGGAGACATCTACTATGTAAAGCCAAGTAGAGATAGGTTTTCAATAATTTTTGCAACTTCCTTTATTTCAGCAGACCAAGCTAAATTAAATTACAAGCGATCTCCAAAAGACCTTGAAGAATTCTTAAAAAAATCAAAAAAAACCTGGGATAAGTATTTTGATAAATTTAGCCTAGTCCATGATGATTATAAGGATGGGTTCTCAAAATTTACCCCTTATAAAAAAATAGACCAAGTGAAATTTTTCTACCACGCAGTTTACAGGGCCTTTCTCTTTCCTATGAAATTTTATGAGAAAGACGAAAAATCAAATCCAATCTATTATGACACCAAGTCAAAATCTGTAAAAGCTGGCAAATTTTATACAAATATCGGTTTTTGGGATGGGCAAAAGACCCTCTTCCCCCTCCTAAGTCTAGTTGCCATAGATGATTTGGAGGAAATCCTTGAAGGAATTTTAAATTTCTATAGGGATACAGGATTTTTGCCAAAGTGGCTATCACCAGATGAAAGAGGCCTCATGCCAGGGACTTTAGTTGATAATGTGATTGCAGATTGCCTAACAAAGGGCATAGGAAGTCATATGAAGGAAGATTTCCTAAGGGCCATGATTGATACTGCAGAAAAAGAATCAGATAATGACAAATACGGTCGTTATAAGGCCAAAACCTACAGGAAATATGGATATGTTCCTGCAATTTTTCATGAATCTGTAAACCAGAGCCTTGATAATTCTCTTGCTGATTATTCTATAGGAAGGGTAGCTGAACTTTGTGGAAAAATCGACCTAGCAGATAAGTATTACAAATATTCTAGAAATTGGGAAAAGCTCTTTGATCCTGCAAGCAAATTTTTAAGGGCCAAGGATGAAGATGGAAATTTCATAAAAGACTTTGACCCCCTTGCTTGGGGCTCCCCTTATACAGAAGGTTCTGCCTACCAAAATTCCTACAACACCTACCATGATTTTCCAAGGCTTATAGAGCTTTTTGGTTCAAAAAAGGCTTTTGAAAAAAGACTAGATGAAATAGCAAATGCTGATTCAATCTACCATGTAGGCTCCTACGGTTATGACATCCACGAGATGGTTGAGATGCATGATGCCCACCTTGGTCAAATTGCTATCTCCAACCAACCATCCTTCCACTTGCCTTATCTTTATAATCTTATCGGAAAATATCATAAGACAGAGCTCATAGTTAAGACAATCATGAGGAATTATTTTTCCTATAGCTTTGATGGCTTCCCAGGAGATGAGGACAACGGGTCAATGGCAGCTTGGTACATCCTCTCAGCCATGGGCATCTACCCACTTTGTCCAGGATCTGGGACTTATCAAATTGGAATAGGATTTTTTGATAAGATGAAGGTCAAACTCTCTAATGGAAATATCTTAGAGATTGAAACTAAGGAAAATTATCCCCACAAAAATTTCCTAGAAAATCTTAATATCGACGGCAAGCCATTCAAATCCAAAGAAATAAGCCACCAAGATTTAATAAAAGTAAAGAAGATTAGCTTCAGACTAAATCTCTTACCAAGCGAGGAAGCTTATGAAAACTAAACACTTTACAGAAAAAATCGATGCCAACAGGAGACTTTATAAATTAAATAAAAATTGGCGCCATGCCCTTGGAGAAGCTCCAGGCTTTTACAAGCCTGACTTTGATGATTCAAGCTGGGAGATCGTAGATATCCCCCACGACTATTCGATTAATAGGAATTATTCAAGGGCAGGTGAGGCCCAATCTGCCTACAAATTAGCTGGCATCGGCCTTTATAGGAAGTCATTTTATATAGGGGATAAAAAACAAGTCCTAATCGCCTTTGATGGTATCTACTGCGACTGTGACATTTACCTAAACGGGAAATTTCTTGCCAGCCACCATCACGGCTATGCACCATTTATGATTGACCTTACTGATTTTCTCTATTACGATAGGGAAAATATCTTGGCTATAAGGGTTGATAATCCAATCCCCACCAGTCGCTGGTATTCAGGTTCTGGCATCTTTAGAGATGTGGACCTAATCCTTGCAGATGACATTTACTTTAAAGAAATAAAAATAAATGACATTGGTCTTGAGGAAAATAAGGCTGATGTCACTTTAAAAATCAAGGCCAATCTAGAAAATAAAGGCAAAAACCAAGAAAAAATAAGAATAAACCACAAGATCCTTTATGATGACAAGATTATCAAAACTTATGAGTCAGAGGATTTTACAATAAATCCTACAGAAGATTTTAATATAGAAAGCAATTTTCAAATAAAATACCCTAAAATTTGGCAGCCAGACTCCCCACATCTTTATAAAATTCAATCGACTATAGAAAAAAATGGACAAGTCCTTGATATAGTCACAAACGACTACGGCTTTAGGTATTTCTCCGCATCTAGCCAAAGCGGCCTTAAATTAAATGGCAAAGCTATCAAGCTTAAGGCAGTCTGCCTCCACCACGACCAAGGATCCTTAGGTGCAGCCGACCACTATAGGGCGATTTTAAGACAGGTCCTCATAATGAAAGATATGGGAGCAAATGCCATAAGGGTTACCCACAATCCTGCCTCATCAAAGCTAATCGATATAGCCAACAAATACGGCATCCTCCTCATCGAAGAAATCTTTGATGGGTGGATAATGGATAAAAACAACGACTACAATGATTATTCGAGGTTTTTTGATAAAAAAATAGGCCCAAGCCATCTTTTAAATTCTAAAGAAGAAATGACCCGGGCTGAATATGACCTAAAGGAAACTCTAAGGAGAGACTACAATTCACCAGCCATCATCGCCTATTCTCTGGGCAATGAACTCATGTGCGGGACCAACCAAAGCAAGAGAAAAGACTATCCAAAAATAACCAAAAATCTTCTTGACCGGGCAAGGGAGATTGACCAGAAAAGATATCTTACAATAGGTGATAACTCCCTAAGAGATGGCTATGACCCAATCCTTCTTGAAATCGAAGAAGAAATCACTAAGAACAAGGGTCTTGTAGGCCTAAATTATTGTTATGGCGAAAAATATGACCAAATCCACAAAGATTATCCACATTGGATCCTTTGGCAATCTGAATCAGCCTCATCCATCAACTCCAGGGCCAGCTACGATAGACTTGGAGGAGATTTGAGGGATGATTTCAGACTAACATCCTTTGATGATTCAAAGGTCGCTTGGGGAAATCTAGCATCAGAGGCTTGGTATGATGTCATAAATCGTGATTTCATAATGGGCGAGGCCATTTGGACAGGCTTTGACTACCTAGGAGAACCCACTCCTTATAATGCTATAGCAAGAGGATATCCTTATGGGGAAAAAGCCCCAAGGTCTTCATTCTTTGGCATAGTCGATACAGCCGGCTTTGCCAAGGATTCCTATTATTTTTATAGGGCCCAGTGGAATGATAAGGATACAACCACCCACCTTCTGCCTTCTTGGAATGACAAAGAACTTGGATCTTTTACAGAAAATGTACCTCTTACTGTCTATACCAACGCCTGGGCTGTAGAGCTAATCTTTACAGACTCCAAAGGCAATAGACAATCTCTCGGCAAAAAATACATGGAGGAAGTAAAAACTCCTGCAGGTTTTACCTACAAAAAACTAAAAGGAGAAAGTGGTCACAAGGCCCTCTACATGACTTGGCACCTACCTTATGAAAAGGGAAAAATCGAGGCAATCTCCTATGACAAGAATGGTAAAATAATAGAAAATACATTGGGCAGGTCAAAAATATGGACACCAGGAGATAAAACTTTCATAAAGCTAGAATCCTTTTATCCTTATTTTTCTGATGGCTGTAAAAAAATAAATTATATAGCAATCGACCTTGTCGATAAAAATAGCCAAATAAAAACAGATGCAAGGGATGAAATATTTGTAGAAGTCTCTAAAAACGCAAGAATTCTCGCCCTAGACTCAGGTTTTCAAACAGACCATGAGCCCTTTAAAACAAAGCACAAAAAAGCCTACGGTGGAAGGCTACTTGCCATAATAGAGGCAATAGGTGCCGGTCCTGTCGTAGTCAAGGCTTATGGGGCAAATATACAAAAAACTCAAATAGAAATAGAATCAAGAGGAGAATTTAAAAAAGACCAAAGCGTAGAATATGAGAAGTATCTTCTTGCACTTGATAAGGAAAATTATCCAGAAATATTCACCAAAGATGCTAAAACTTGGGAGCTAATAGAAATCAATAAAGACGATGATTTTGCAAGCTATGAGAGCTTTGATGAAAATATTCCTATAAATCTTTATATAAAGAATCTAAAAAAAGACTCTAGGCTTATGACCTATGAAATGGGAATTTTTGAAGGAGAAGACCCAGTCCTTCCCAAATCTCTACCTCTAATAGATGATGAGGGGAAAATTATCTACCATGGCAAGAATATAGAATATGATAATTTTGATGAAGATGATTTTATAAAAAATGACTCCTACCTAATTAAATCAAGTCTTGACCTTTGTGGAAAAACCTATCATGGAAAGGTAAAAATCAACAAGCTAGTAGAAAAATACAGGCTAGATGCCTATATAGAAGACTTTGCCTTAAGGCAAGCAAAAAACGAAAGCGAAGCCTTCTTCGCCTTTGACACCCAGCAGGTCTTTAGCCAAATAGAAATAATTTCAACGGATTCCTTAGAAGATATAAGCTTTCTAATCGGAGAAAGCGAGGATGAAGATAGTTTTAAAGTCATCAGACCAGAAAAAACTATAAAAGAAGCATGCAAAACCACCTATGATTTTGGAATCTTTTCCGCAACCTTCATAAAAATAAAGGGAAGATTAAAAAATATCGATAAAATCCTCCTAAGGTCACTAAGGATAAAATTATAAAAAATCTCCATGACCAGGGATCCCTTGGTCATGGAGATTTTAAAAATTATTTAAAGGGCAAAGATTACCCCGCACAAGGCTCCAGCTCCTATGATCCATAGTGGGTGGAGTTTTTTAAATTTAAACATGATTCCTAAAAATATAGCAAAAAGGGCTATTGGTAGGGGCCTAATAAGGTCTGTTATATTTCCGCTTTGCCTAAATAAGTCTAGGTCAAATAGGGTTATGACAAGGACTGATGCCATAGCACCAAGTATTAGGCCAGCTGTAGCTGGTCTTAGGGTGGAAAAGGCATCTGCCACTAGCTTTGAATTTTTGAATTTACTCATCATCCTTGCAATTATTAAAATTATAATGATAGGTCCTGCAATTAAGGAAAGGGTTGCTAAAATTCCACCAAGAGGACCGTAGGCCTTGTTGCCAGCATAGGTTGCCATATTTATTCCGATGGCCCCTGGTGTAGATTCTGAAACTGCAATCATATCCAAAAGCTCTTCGCTTGTAAAATATCCGTACTTCTCTCCCATGTCTTGAAGGAAGGGAATTGTCGCCATTCCCCCACCTACTGCAAAAAGTCCTGTCTTAAAAAATTCCCACATTAATCTAAGCATTTTTCACCCTCCCAAGTCCTATACCAAGGCCTGCTACGATTACTACAATAAGAATTGGCGATAGGTCAAAGACCCCAATAGCCAAAAAGGTAAGGATAAAAATCAAAAATTTCATACTTGTATTGGCATTTTTCTTCACCATATTAATCACCGAATACAAAACAAGGGCAGATACGGCTATGCGGATGCCGGAAAAGGCGTGCTGAATCCACACAATATGGGAAAAATTCTTAAGAAAACCTGCTATAAGTGTAATTATAATGACAGATGGGCTAATAAAGCCAAGACTTGCCACAAGGCCTCCCATGTCCCCTGCCATCTTGTATCCGCAAAAAGTGGATGTATTTATAGCAATAATCCCAGGTGTCGATTGGCCGATGGCATAATAATCAAGGATTTCCTCGCTGGTGGCCCAGGATTTCTTATCAACCAATTCCTTTTCAAGCAAGGGCAGCATAGCATAGCCCCCACCAAAGGTAAAAAGGCCAATTTTAAAAAAAGTTATATATAAGTCTAAAAGTATGTTCATAACTAATTTCCTTTCGATTTATTCAAAAATCATCTTGCTTTGATTATATAACAAGCCGATAATTTCTCAAGATTGACCACTATCCTAGGTTTTTAATTTATTTTGTAATATTTAACCCCTAAATATAGGGTTTTTATTAGTATTTGTAAACTATTTGTAAATATTTTGTAATTCTTTTGTTGACATTTCCATAAATATGGTATAGAATATAAACTATCGTTAAGAAATTAGGAGATAATATGAAGAATTTTAAATACATAATAGCAGGAGCAATATTTTTTGCAAGCCTGACAAAACCAGCCTTTGCTGCAGAAGATGTAACAGCTACAAAGGCAGAAACAGTAGTTTATTATGACCAAACTAGCCTTGACATAGAAGAAATTAAAGAATCTAGCGAAAAAGGCCAAGAAAACTTAGAACAAACCATCATCAAACCTACCCTTTATAAGGAAGCAAACGAAGTTGATGTAAAGGAAGAGAAGAAAGAAGAAGATCACCCTGATAGGATAGAAATCACTGGTACAAGCAAGAATGCAACAGGTAATGAAGATGAACCAGGCAGAGTTGCTTGGAGAGGCTACAGACAAGGTATTATTTCAAATTTTGATATCCGTACCGAAAACCCTGACCATATTGACGGAGCCTACATTGACCGTTTCCTAGAAAAGAGAGGGCACTATTCAGCTCTTAAGGGATATGGTGATACAATCATGAAATATTCTCAAAAATACGGCATCAACGTTGGAATATTCATGGGACAAATCGCTAAGGAAACAACTTTCGGCAAAAATCCTGCAGGCGGAAAATACAATTTCGGATCTATCCGTTATTACAAGGGCGGCTATGGTTCTGAATATGGCTATGCTTACGCTGGCAGATCTAAATGGATCAACCCACCAACAGTTGAAGCAGGGGTTGAGGTCCTTTTTAAACTAATGCGTGAAGGCTATGCAAACAAGGGCTACACATCTTATAAGTCCTTTATCAATAGATATTCACCAGCCTTTGAAAATAACCACAGATCATTTGAACAATTAGCTGTCGGCACAATGAATGCCCTAGCTATCCCATATTAAAAATTGCAGTCTAAGCGAAAGTTTAGGCTGTTTTTAATTGCCTTTATTATAAAAATCCTATAAAATATATATAAGCAGCAAATCACCCACAAAATAGAAAGGACCTTAATGAAAAAACTAATATTTGACGTAGATGGAACAATACTTGATTCAATGCACATATGGATTAAGCCACAAAACGAACTTTTTTCCAAATATGGCTTTAAGCTTGAGGATTTATCAAAAGAAGAAAAGGGCAAAATCGAAGCCCTATCCTTTGAGGCTATGTGCGTCTATATAGCCGATGAAATAGCCAAAGATATGACAGCCCAAGAAGTCATGGACCACTTTGATGACATAATTACAGATGGTTATAAAAATACCCTTATGCCAAAAAAAGGAGCAAAAGAAATTCTCAAAAAACTTAAGGATGCTGGATTTTCAATGTCAGTAGCATCTTCTACTCCCTATCCTTACTTAGAAATGGCCCTAAAAAGGCTAGAAATCTTTGATTATTTCGACTTTTTCGCCACACCTGACCTCTTGGATATGAAAAAATCAGACCCAGACTATTGGCACTATATAATCAAAAAACACGGAGCACAGGCGTCAGACTGCATACTCTTTGACGATGCCCTCTATGCTATAAAGGCTGCAGGCAAGGAAGGAATAAAGACAGTAGGCCTTAAGGACTTCCCATGGAATGAAAATGAATGGGAAGACATAAAAAAAGAAGCCGACCTAGTAATGGATACAATAGTAGAAATAAATATAGAAAATCTAAAATAAGTAACAAAGACCGACTATTTTTAGCCGGTCTTTTGCATATCTCATTTTATTTCTTTTTATTAACAATTACAGATACCCCATCTGGCACGAAGGCTATACGGGAATCTTCTCCCTTGATTTCTTTAGCTCTTGCTAGGGCTTGGTCTAAGTTTTCTGCATATTCCATATGCATATTCTCAATTAGTTCTTTGTTTGATGGGTCAGTTACAAATATTACCTTGTGGCGAACTAGGATTCTTGCAAGGATTTGGATTTCCCATTGGTCTGCTATGGTTTCTTCCATTGGAATTTGTAGAACCCTGTCTTCTACTTCCTTAGGGCTTTTGGCATCTCTAAAGGTCTCATAGAAGCTTTGACCACCGTGGCCGTCATTACATCTGGATATTTCAATTATAACCCCGTCATCAGCTGCAGCTGCTTCTGCTGCTGTCATTGATTTGACTGATTGGTAGACATTTTGATCAAGCGGATAACCACCATTTGTTGTAATGGCAATATCTGCATTTACTCCTTCAACAGTAGAAAGTTTCCTTACAAATTCACAACCTGTAGCGTGGGCTGTCACCTTATCTCCTGCAAAGGCATTTATTATCTTCTTATCGGCATCTATTACAACGTTTAATATAAAGGCAAGGCCTGCCTTATTGGCTGCATATTCCATATCCTTGTGGATTGGGTTTTCCTTAAGGATACCTGTTCTTGAATAATCACTTGCAATAAATTTAGAGCAGTGGTTGGCAAATACAGTCTTTTGGCTAGCAATACCAGGAAGTATTGACTTTCTTCCTCCAGAGAAACCTGCAAAGAAATGTGGCTCGATAAAGCCTTCTGAAATAAGCAAATCACAATCAACAGCAATTTTATTAATAAGTAATTTTCCGCCAGATGGCAAGGTTCCAAGGTCAACCATATCCTCATCTTTTGATGAGATGTGGTTTACGATTTTTTCATTTTCAACAATTTCCTTGCCAAATTTAGAGATCATCTCTTCCTTAGTAGTTGGCCTATGGAAGCCTGTAGCTATAAGGATTGTAATATCAGCATCTGGATTTCCCTTTCTAATTTCTTCAAGCAAAATCGGAAGGGTAATAGCTGATGGTACTGGCCTTGTGTGGTCAGATGTTATAAGGGTAATTTTATTCTTGCCCTTGGCTAAATCTCTTAGCTTTTCTGAATCGATTGGATTTTCTAGGGCATCCCTAACCAAGTCTTCCTGACTTTTTGGAGCCTTATATGTATGAGCAGCGCTTTCAAGGACAAAAACCTTATCATCTACTTCTTTTTCTATAAATTCTTTGCCATAAGGCAATCTAATACTTCTCACTTAGTCCTCCTTGTAATTATGTATACTATTATAATATTACAAAAAAACAATTCTGTAAACCTTTTCTTCTACGAAGAAAGCTTATTTTTATAAAATTCAAACATATTCTTTTCTTTAAAATTCATTCTTTAATAATATAATATTAGCATCTCCTAAAAAAGAGGTGATAATCATGGAGATAACACTATTCTTATTGGAAAATTTATTTTTTCCCTTGTTAGTAGCGATCATTTTCAAATATATTGAAAAATATATAGAAAACAAAACTAATAACAAGTAAGAAAAAGGCAGTAGCTGGGAACTACTGCCTTTTTTAATTATTGATTCTCATGGAGAATCGCACTATTCTCTTTATTCCTTGAGCATATCAAGGGCTTTATAAGAGGTCGCTCTCTTACCATAATTATATTATTAGTTATTATTTTTGCAAGTCTTATCTCACTTATACAAATATTTCTTAAGCTTCCTATAAATAAGGCTTGTCGCCAAAAGGCCCTTAACAATAGAGGTAGCACTCATAGCAATCCACACTCCGTAGACCCCTACCAGAGGCATAAGGACAATCGCTATAGGGACCCTAAAGATATTTGAAAGGACCCCAAGGGCCGCCGGAGTCTTGGTATCACTCATTCCATTAAAACATCCTGCCAGGCCAATTTCTACAGACATGAAGACTTGGGAAAGACCTAGAATAAATAAATAAGCAGCACCAAGCTTAATTGCCTCCCCATCTCCAGGTGTAAAAATACTGAAAAGTTTAAACCTAAAAATAATTAAGACAAGGCTTGCTACAAGGCCGATAAAGGCCACAAGTTTGAAGGATTCCTTTATAGAATCTCTTACTCTCTCCTTATTTTTTGCTCCATAGTTTTGTGCCACAAGGGCCTGGATCCCAACCTGGATACCCTCGGTTGTATTCCATGAAATAGACTCAAGCTGAGCTCCGATTGAAGCAACAGCAACAGGTTTTGGTCCAAAAGATGACATAAACCTATTAAGAACCATAGAAATAGTCGCATGGAAGGCTGAAAGTGTAGCCGCAGGAAGTCCCAGCTTAAAAATCTCAAGCTGCCAATTTTCCCTATAATCAATCTCCTTAAGGGCTGACTTGATTATCCCATCCTTAGAAAAGACAACAATTAAATAAATAGCAACCACCACAAACTGGCTAAAAACCGTGGCAATTGCAGCACCCTTAGCCCCAAGTCCAGGAATTGGGCCAAAGCCAAAGATAAGAACAGGGTCAAGAATAATATTAATCACAAGACCAACAGCATTAATCACAAAAGGAGTGAAGGAATCCCCCAAGGATGTGAAAGACTGGGTAAGCATGGGTCCAATGAAAAATAAAATCATACCAAGAGCCACAACAAAAAAATAATCCTTAGCACAAGCCTCTGCTACATCTCCCAGCTTATAAAACTCAATAAAAACATTCTTTACAAGCAAGCAAAAAGTCGTAAAAACAAGACCCATAATAAGAGCCTGGATAAAGCCGTTATTAATAATCCTAATCGTCTCATCTTCCCTATCAGACCCATAGGCCTGGGAAGCATAAACTCCCATCCCTACCTTAGGAATAAGGACAATAGAATTGCCAATCCAAAAAATAAAGCCTGCAATCCCAACACCTGCCACAGCATCAGTACCAAGCCTAGCAATCCAAATCGTATCTACAAAACCATAGGCAATCTGAATAAAGGCAGTAAGGGCAAGCGGCAAGGACAGGCGAAGGAGGGTAGGCCTAATCTCCCCTGTCAATAAATTTACTTTCCTATTCATAAGTCAACCTTTCTATATATCTAATCTAATTTTATTATCATACTAATAAAAAAGGCAATTGTCATATTTTTTCTAAGATGTATATTGTAGATATGACAAATAGAGAAAAAATGCAAGCAGGCGACCTTTATAAGGTAGATGAAGATCTCCAAATTTCCCTATCAGCCTGCTGGGAAAAATTATTAAAATTCAATAAGTCAAAATCCTACCAAGAAATGCAGGCCAATCTTAAAGATATCCTAGGAAAAATCGGTGAAGGCTCGCAAATCCTCCCACCCTTCAGATGCAATTATGGAAATCACATCGAAATAGGCCAAAACTCCTTCATAAACTTCGGAGTAGCCATGATAGATGTAGGCAAAATAATAATAGGAAATCACGTCCTAATAGGACCAAACACCGGCATCTACACAGCCATCCATCCCATAGATCCAGAAATTAGGGCTAAGGGTATCCAAAAGGCAAGGCCAATAATAATAGAAGATAAGGCCTGGATAGGAGGATCTGTAACACTCCTTCCTGGAGTAAAAATCGGTTATGGAGCAATAGTAGGGGCAGGGTCTGTAGTCACAAAAGATGTACCAGCCATGACTATAGTGGCGGGCAATCCCGCTAAGATAATCAGAGAGATAAACGAAGAAGATGAGATATATTGGAAGGACCAGTACGAAAAATATCTTGAAGAGCTTTAATCTAATAATTCTTTTAAAGAAAGTATAATAAATTCATCATAAATCAAAGGGTAAGCAAGCTAGCTTACTCTTTTTTTGCACGCTTTTAAGTCTTTGCTTGTAAATCGCAATCTCTTTCTAAAATTAAACCTTGATGAATATAAATTATCGATTTCCTAAATATAATTTTCTTTTTTTACTTAAATTTTAACTTTTGTTATTTTTCTAGGAAAAGGCTTGACAAGGCTTAAAATAGGTAATATACTATAAGTGTCGTAAGCGGTTACATCGCTAGAATTATAGGCCTTGAGTGCATTGATACATAATAATTTTAAGCAAACCGCTAATATTTTATTAGGAGAAAAAATGACAGACAAGAAAGTAATTGTAGACGGTCATGAGACCTCGGCCTATCACCAGGCGAAATTATGGGAAATCGCTCTATTTTCACTAAACAATAGTGCATCAAACCTCTATCTTTTCGCTTATGGTTTCTTAGGTTTTTATGCAACAGGTATTGCTGGTTTAACAACCGTGCTAATAGCAAGTGTTTTAGGCCTTGCTAGGTTATTTGATGGTCTTATAGACCCTGCCATTGGTGTAGCTATTGATAATATCAATACCAAGTGGGGACGTTATAGACCTATCATGCTCTTATCTAACTTAGGATTGATTTTATCTTTTATCTTCCTATTTAATATCCACAACCTACCTATCCCAACCATGTTGGCCCTATTTATTGGTTTGATTTTTCACAAGATCGTATATTCATTCCAACAAACAGTAACCAAGGCTGCTCAAGCATCCCTTACAAATGATCCAGCTCAAAGACCACTATTTTCAGTCTTTGACTCAATCTTTAGTATAATAGCCTTCACAGGTGGCCAAATATTTGTAACAAGAGTACTTTTCGCTAGAATCGGCGAATACAATATGGAGTTTTACAAGCAATTCCTACCACTAATTATAATTTCATCACTTATTTTCACTATCCTAGCTATGATAGGAATAAGAAGAAAAGATAACAGCAAATACTTTGGTATAGGTGAAGAATCAATAGAGCATAACTCACTTAAGGAATATTTCTCAATCCTAAAGGGCAATAAACCACTTAAAATCCTTGCCCTATGCGGAGCCTTAATTAAGTTCTCTCTAAGTTTAATATCTGACCAAAACTTCCTAGCCATATTCTTTGGTATCCTACTTGGTAACTACATGCTAGCAGGTGATGTATCAGTTTGGTCAATAGCTCCACAGCTATTATTCGTATTCCTATTTACAAGATTGGCACAAAAGAAAGACTTAAAAACATCATATAAGGTATCAGTAACCATAGCTACAGTTGCTATAGCAATTGTCCTTGGCCTTCTATTTATAACACCTGATACAACAACACTTTCAAATATGTCTTGTGTATCAATAATATTCATAGCCCTATGGGTTCTAGCTAGAATAGCTGGTGGTTATCCATCATCCATAGTTCTAACAATGAGTGCTGATATAACTGACTATGTAACAGCTAAAACAGGTAAGTTCGCTCCAGGTCTAATAGGAACAATCTTCTCCCTAACAGACTCAATATCATCATCCTTAGCTCCAGTAGTTATAGGATGGGTTGTAGCTTTAATGGGCTTTAAAGATGCCTATCCACAACCAGGAGATGCCTTAACACCAGCAATCTATAATGGTGGACTAATACTTATAGGAATATCTTTCGCAACCCTATTAGTGACAATGATTTTAATCAGATTCTATCCACTAGATAGGAAAGAAATGGAACTAATTGCAGAAGATATAGCTGTAAGAAAAGAAATCAAAAAAGAAGGTCTTACAGAACAAGAACGTAACGACATCAAGGTAGAAGTAGTAGAAGACGGTATAAAAACAGAATTTAATGAAAATGATTTAAATCTATAAAGATTATTAGGTGATGTTGCAGAATAGTTAAATCTATTCTGCAACATCACTTTTTTTCTCGGATATTTGTATTAAGTAATTTAATTATATAGAGATTTTTAAGGTGAGAATAAATTTTTCCACATTTTCCTTAAAAATAGGCTCACTTAATAAAGCTTATGAAATTAATATTTTTTTCTTAAGCAGCTTTGTATTTTATGATTTCTAAGTTCTTATTTTCTATTTTGGTTGCCAGTTTATTTAAGTTTAGTGCTATTGATAAGAGGCATATTTCACTTATTATATTTTCTTTTCCTCTATGGTGGAATCTGTTGTAGTTTAGTCCTGACTTTATTTTGGAAAATGCTCCTTCAGCTTGGATTGATCTATTTAATCTTTCTTCTATTCCTTGGTCTGATATTATGTTTTCTAATGATTCTTTCCTATATTTTTGGAACGTTTCTGCTATGTAAATGCCTTTAGTTTTTTGACCATCTTTGTTCCGGTCGAAACACCTATAGACTTTTGTGGTTGTTATATATCCACTTTTTCTTTTTCTGTATTTATCATTACATCTTATGAATTCTTTGCCTTCTTTTGATATGTACTTATCTTGAGTTTCATCATAGACTAGGCTTTCCCTGAATTCTTGTTCTTTTTTATATTTTCGTGTTTTTGATTTTTCGTAGTTTGATGGTTTTATGTAGGATGTTAGATTATGCTCAGCTAGATATACATAGTTTTCTTCGCTTTCGTATCCTGCATCTGCTACTATTTTGTCTAGTTCATTTGGATAGGTTGTTTGGAGTTTTGATAAGAATGGTTTTAGGGTGTACATGTCATTTGGATGGTGTGATACATTTTCTCCTATTATGAAACCTGAGGCACTTGCTAATTGGATATTGTATGCTGGCTTAAGTTGACCATTTCTCATGTGGTCTTCTTTCATTCTCATGAAGGTTGCGTCATGGTCTGTTTTTGAGTAGGAGTTTCTGTAATCTCCCATTATTTCTAGGTGTTCTTGATAAGTTTCTAACTTATTTT
>NZ_LT984888.1 GCF_900258475.1 Anaerococcus sp. Marseille-P3915
GTCTAGACAATTCTCCAATGGAGAACTTCTTTGGAATATTGAAACAGGAAATGTATTATGGAGAAGATTTTAAAAGTTATGATCATTTAAGAAATGAGATTGAAAAATATATAAAATGGTACAATGAAGATAGGATTAAAACAAAATTAAACGGAATGTCTCCTGTTATGTACAGATTACATTCCGCTTAAAATATTATTAAATTATTCCGTGTTTACGGGTTCAGGTCAATATGACTTTCCTTTTTCAGTATCTATTTATTTAAAAGCTCATTTTCAAGATAGTAAGCAATTCCATCTTCATCATTAGATTTAGTAATGTAATCACCAATCTCTTTTACAACATCAGGAGCATTACCCATCACAACACCCACACCAGCCGCCTTAAGCATAGCAAGGTCATTTCTCTCATCTCCAATAGCAATAGTATCCTTAATATCTATTCCTAAATACTTAGCCATCTCTATAAGAGAATTCCCCTTATCAATGCCCTTTGGCATAACCTCATAGAAAAATGGTGTAGACTTGGCAGTTGAAAACTTACCTTCAAATCTCTCATCAAAAATCTTAATCTTTTCATCTATTATGCTAGGATCAATTGAAAACAGAATCTTATTTGGACTAAAATCAATATTATAAGATAAGTCCTCAACTACCTCATAAGTATTATGATCAGCATGGGCAATATCAGCTATAGCATAGGTATCTTCTGAATTTGTCACAATGCAAGTATCAGTATAAAGAAGATAAGTCATAGAGTTTTCTTCAGCAAAAGCTAAAATCTCCTTAGCAGTATCTAAGTCTATTGAATGGTCAATCAATACTTCTTTAGTTTCATAATCAATAACCTTAGCCCCATTAAAGGTACAAATTAAGCCATTATGCTTATAAAAATTAAGCATATCTGCATACATAGAAACCCCAATAGGGTCCCTACCGGAAGCTATAACGAGAGTGTGACCAGCATCCTGTGCCCTCTCCAAAACCTCTCTAGTCCTATCTGTAATCTCATTATTCGAATTTAATAGTGTTCCATCTACATCAAGTGCAATTAATTTTCTCATAAATCCTCCTACATATATTATAGTATAATATTATGTAAATTCGAAACAAGAAAATTCCACAAGCATGAGGAAAATGTTTGAGTGGAGGTTTGTGAACCCTTTCCATATAATATAAGTACAAGGTGGTTATATGATTGAAACAAGACTAAAACAAATATTTGACTACCTAACTCTAGACTATGATTTTCACACGTCTAAAGAGATAGGAGAAGTAATGGAATTATCTTCCAAAACAATAAGAAAGGAGATAAACCAGCTTAACTCTGTAATTAAAGATAAGGGGGCGATAATAGAATCTAAACCAGGAAAAGGTTATATATTCAAGATAGTAGATAAGGATAAATTTAAGAACTTTTTAAAAAGTGATTGGTATAAATACGCATACTACCAACAAGAAAGCGGAGAAAAAGACATCAGGTATGAGAACATCCTAAAAATGCTCCTCTTCTCCAACTCTTATATCAAGCAATTTGAACTAGCAGAAATTTTTCACATAAGCGAATCACAAATAAACAAAGACCTCCCCTATGTCAAAGAAATACTAGCAACTTACGACTTAAACTTAATTTCAAAACCTTACTATGGCATGAAAATAGAGGGAAGCGAAAAAAACATTAGACTAGCAATAAAAAATGAAATAGGAGAAGATCCAAGTTTATTTGATGATGATGAAAATAAGGAACTCTTCAACAAAATCCAGTCAATAATAGATAATATAGATTTTGGCGAAGACTACTATATGCCTTATGTAAACTTCAAAAACCTAGTAATCCACATCTATATATCAATCCTAAGGATAAGACAAAAAAAATTCATATCCCTACCAAAAGATATAGAAAGCAAAGTCACATCCTATGAAGAATTTAATTTAGCAAACAAGATTGTCAATAAGCTAAAAGATGAGCTAAATATAGACATACCTAAGCAAGAACTAGTCTATATCACCATGCATCTAATAGCAAAAAACACAATCAGAGACCAAGAGAAAATATCTACAGAAATCCTAGAATTATCTCAACAAATAATCGATGAAATCTACAGGGTATCAAGGTGTGACTTTAGAGCAAATATAGACTTCTATTTCTCCCTAGCCATCCACTTAGGACCTTTGATAAATAGGATAAAATATGGTTTTGATATGAAAAATCCAATCCTAGAAGACATCAAAGATAACAAAGTCCCATATCTGATGGCAACAATAGCAGCAAATACCATCAACGAAAAATACAAAACTAAACTATCAGAAGATGAAATTGGCTATCTAGCCCTTCATATAATGGCAGCCATAAACAACAATAACTTAAATAAGAAAAAAATATTAATAGTATGTGGCTCAGGCAATTCATCAGCCCAAATAATGAAGGCCCAGCTAAATAGACAATTTAAAAACAATATAGAAGAAATTGTAATAACAGACCTTAGAAATCTAAAAAATATAGATCCAAGCAATTATGATTTAGTGATTTCTTCAGTCGAATTAGACCAATGCTGCGATATACCCGTAGTATATGTAGATATAATATTTTCTAAAATAGACCTAGAAAATATCAAAATAGCCTTCGATGATACAAGGCTTGCAAAGATATACGACATCTTCGCAAATTCAGTATTTGTAAAAGTTAATAAATTTAAAAATAAACTTGAAGTCCTAAGCTTTATCGCAGAAACAATCGAAGAAAAATCAGGAGTAGACAAAGAAATAGCTCTAAGCCAGCTAAAAGAAAGAGAAGGACTTGGTCAAACAAGCTTTGATAATATAGCAATCCCCCACATCCTAGATCAGGTAAGGGGTGATTCCTACTCCATAATAATAATCTTAGATAAGCCGATAAAATGGAATAAAGAAGAAGTCGACTTGGTATACTCTCTAGTAATAGGTGAAAACCTAGGAGATATGGGCCTATATTACGAAAAACTAGGGGATTTCTTATCAAATCAAAAACTAATAAAAATGGCAATGAATTCTAAAAATCAAATGGAATTTATGAATATATTCATCAAAGGAGGTAATGATGGAAACTAGCGAAAAAGTTTACGAACTAGCATTCAACATCATAGTTCATGCAGGAGAAAGCAGAAGCTTATCATCAGAAGCCATGGATGCAGCTGAAAACTATGATTTTGAAAAGGCAGAAGAGCTTCTACAAAAGGCAAACGAAGAATTTCTAAAATGCCACGAAGTTCAAACAGACATGCTAACAAGAGAAGCAAATGGCGAAGAAAATGAGATAAACGTAATTTTAATCCACTCTCAAGACCATTTAACCATGGCAACAATGGCCATGGACAATGCTAGAAGATGGATCAAAATAAACAAAAAATTACAAAAATTGGAGGAAAAGAAATGAAAAAAGTAATGTTGATTTGTAACGCAGGAATGAGTTCATCTTTGATGGCAAAAAAAGCAAGTGAATACTTGGCTTCTAATGGCTACGATATTAAAGTAGATTCCACTACTTCTGCAGAGGCTGAAGATATATTCAATAATTCAGAATATGACATGATTTTGGTAAGTCCACAAATAAGAATGCTGTTTAATGAATATAGCAAAAAAGCTGAAGAAAAGGGTAAGGAAATAGCACAAGTTGGTTTTGATGCATACTCACCTACTTCAATGGGAATCTCAAAGATGGCGAAGTTAATAACAGATAAGATTGGATAGTAACATAATGAATAAATTTTTATGGGGTAATTCTACTTCTTCAATGCAGACAGAAGGAGCCTATAATGAAGGAGGAAAAGGCCCATCAGTATATGATATTAGAGAAGCTACTGCAAACACAAGCGATTGGAAGGTAGCCATAGACGAATACCATAGATATGAAGAAGATATAAAACTCATGGCGGAAATGGGGATGAATTGCTATAGGTTCCAGGTTTCTTGGTCAAGAATATTTCCAGAGGGAGAAGGAAGGGTAAATGAAGAAGGCCTAGAATTCTATGATAAATTAATAGATAAATTAATAGAATATAATATAGAACCAATGATATGCCTTTATCACTTTGATATGCCTCTAGCATTATATGAGAAATATGATGGATTTTCTTCAAGACATGTAAAAGATGAATTTGTAAAATATGGAAAACTTTTAGTAGATAGGTTCCATCAAAAAGTTAAATACTGGATAACATTTAACGAACATAACCTTTATACTATGGATATGGGCTTTAAAATAGCTGGAAGCAAAAAAGAACATACACTTGAGAATATTTATAATATCCAGCACTATACTTTGCTTGGACACGCTGAGATTGCTAATTACATCCACGATAAGTATAAAGATTTACAAATTGGTGGTATGCTTGCTTATTCACCTTATTATCCTGCAAGCTCAAAACCGGAAGATGTTCTTATATCCAATCAATATGATAGATTTTTAAGTAAGTTATATATTGATATTTTTAGCGGAAGAAATTATCCTAAATTTTTCATAAATTACCTAGAAAAAAATAACATAAAGATTGATTATACACATGAGGATTCACTTGTATTTGATAAAGTAAAATCTGATTTTATGTCATTTAGCTATTATCAATCAACAACTGTAAAAGCTAATGGAAAAGATTTCAATACTTTAAAAATGGATCAAGTAATTGATAATGAATTTGTTGATAGAAGCGAGTGGAATTGGGAAATTGACCCTGTAGGTCTTAGAATATCTATGGAAAATATTTTTGCTGATTCAAACGTACCCGTTTTTATAATAGAAAACGGATTAGGCATAAGAGAAGAATTACCTGAAAATGAATTTATTGAAGATGATGAAAGAATTACTTATCACGATAGCCATATTAAAGAAATGAAAAAAGCTATGAAAGAAGGAGTAGACTGTATTGGCTACCTAGGATGGGGGCTTATAGATATACCTTCTTCATCAGGAGATATGGATAAAAGATATGGTGCTGTCTATGTAAATAGAGATAACCATGATCTTAAAGATTTAAGAAGAATAAAGAAGAAAAGTTTTGAGTATTTTAAAAGCATATTTAATCAAAATATATTAAAGGAGACAAAAAATGACTGAAAATAATAAAAGAAGCTTCATGGATAAATTTACAGAAGCCGCTATGAAATTTGGTGCACAAGTCCACCTTAGATCTCTTAGAGATGCTTTTGCTATAATGATGCCTTTGTTCATTTTAGCAGGTCTTGCAGTATTGATAAATTCTGTAATATTTCCAAAAATTTTAAGCGAAAGCTCTTTACAAACTGCTGGATATTGGGCAGTATCTATAGCTAATGCAACTTTGAATGTATCTGGCCTAATTCTTTGCGGAATCATAGGATATACCCTTTCAAGAAATAAAGGCTATCAGAGCCCTTATACATGTGTAATGATTGCAATAGCAGCCCTTATAGTGATGATGCCTCAAACCTTAAAAATAGCTGCAGCTGATGGTACAGAATTTGAAGCTGGTGGAATCTTAACTTACGGAAACCTAGGCACATCATCAATGTTTGCTGGAATAATAGTAGGACTATTATCTACAGAGATATATCTAAGACTTTCAAAAATAGATAAACTAAGAGTAAACATAGGCGGAGATGTTCCACCTCAAGTAAACGCATCTTTCAATAATATGATTCCTGCAATGTTAACTATTATTGTTTTCTCTTTAGTTAGCTTCGGACTTTATGCAGCATTTAAGACAGACCTTATAACATTAATAACAACAATGATACAAGAGCCTCTAAGAAAGATTAATACATCACTAATAGGTACTGTTCTTATATACAGTTTCGGAAACTTCTTATTCACATTTGGTATACACCAAACAGTAGTAAATGGTACAATACTTGAACCTCTATTACTTGTTAATATGAACGAAAATATGGCCGCTGCTGCTGCAGGAAAAGAAATTCCACATATTATTAACTCAACCTTTGTACCAACTTTCGGTATGATGGGTGGAACCGGATCAACAATCTGTCTATTAATAGCTGTTTTTATATTTTACAGAAAGAATCAACAATATAGCGAATTAGGTAAACTTGCTATAGCACCTGGACTATTTAATATAAATGAACCAGTAATATTCGGTTTTCCAATAGTATTCAACCTTCCAATGATGATTCCATTTGTTTTAACTCCTGCTATAGGAATTATTGTAGCTTACTTTGCAACAGCAATTGGATTTATGAATAAATGTACAGTTCTTGTTCCATGGACAACACCACCACTACTAAACGGATTCTTAGCAACTGGTGGAGACTTCAGAGCTGTGATAGTTCAATTAGTGATAATAGTTATAGGCGTGCTATTATATCTCCCATTCATGAAGGTAAGTGCGAGAGTAAGCAAAGAACAAGCAGAATCCATGAATAATTAAAGAAAACATTTGTATTTTTTCTAAAATATGATATAATTTAGTTATCATATCTAAGGATAGTAATTCAAATGCGAAGCTAAACCTGTATGTGTACTTGGGGATAAGTATGCGTACAGGTTTTTTTGATTAAAGGAGGTGTCGATGAGAATTAAAAAAATATTAAATAATAACGCATTGATTGCTATCGATGATAAGGGTTATGAAAAAGTTTTGATGGGTAAGGGTATTGGTTTTGCTAAAAAAACTGGAGAAAATATTGACTCTAACCTCGCTAATCAGATTTTTTCTTTGGATGGTAAGGATTTTGATAAAGATCTTGCTGATATTATTGGTTTGATTCCTCTTGAGTATTTTAATGTCAGTAAGGATATTTATGAATTAGCCTGTAAAGATCTTAGCAAGAAGATAAATCCATCTATGATTGTATCTCTTGCAGATCACATCTATTACGCCAAAAAGCGTTTGGATAATGGATTTAATATTCCTCCATCTACCCTCCTATATGACATGAAGCTATTATATAAGGATGAGCTTGAACTGGCCTATAAGGCTATCGATATTATTAATAATAATTTAAATATTGATTTTCCAAAGTCTGAGGCTTCTTATATTGCCATGCATATAGTAAATTCTGAAATAGAATTTTCCGCTAATGCTGATGCTATGAAAGTGTCTAAATTTATAGACGAAATTTTAAATATTATGAAGTATGACCTAAACCTCGAATTTGAAGAAGACACGAGCTTTTTCTACAGATTTGTTAGTCATCTAAAATATTTTGCTATAAGAGTTTTTAATGATAATTAGGTTGAGGATAAGAATGTTTTGGAATTTTTGAAAATTATTGATGCTAATCACCCAAAAATAGGAAGAGTTGTTGCGAAAATTTCTCAGTATATCACCGATAGATATAACTACGACATCAATGATGAAGAGAAGCTATACCTATCCATGCATATTAGTAGACTTTTAAATTACAAAGATTAAGGAGAATTTATGAAAAAATATAGGCCTTTGGCTGAAGATATTATTGCCCATGTTGGTGGCAAGGAAAATATTACTGGTCTTACCCATTGTATTACAAGACTTAGATTTGAACTTAAAGACCAATCTAAGGCAGATGATGAATATTTAAAAGACCGTGATGGGGTTGTTACTATAGTTAAAAACCCTTCCCAATATATGGTTGTTATTGGGGAACATGTTGGCTCTGTTTACGAGGAGGTTGTTGATATACTCGGAGGAGGAATTAACGATAAAGAAAATAATGAAAAAGTCCCTTTATCTAAGCAAATATTGCCATTTATTATGGGGACTCTTGCTCCAATTATCTTCCTACTTTCTGCAAGTGGTATTATCAAGGGTATCTTGTCTATCCTTGTGATGGCAGGTGCTCTAAATGCTGAATCAGGTATTTATACTTTAGGCTATGCTATAGGTGATGGTATTTTCTACTTCCTACCAGTTTTACTTGGTATAAATGTAGCTAAATATATAAAGATGGATATACTAATGGGTGCTCTAATAGGTGCTATTCTTTGCTACCCTACAATCAATGGTGTTGACCTTAACTTTATGGGCAAGGTTGTAAACCTTACCTACACAAACTCCATGCTTCCAGTTCTAGTTACTGTTTTATTTGCAGGCTTTGTTGAAAAATATGTTAAAAAAATAATCCCAGAGATGATAGCCTCTTTCATAGTTCCTATGATCGTTCTAATAATTTCTGTGCCAGCTGGTTTCCTAATTTTAGGTCAAGCCGCTAACTTTGTTGGTGACCTTGTTGCAAATGGAATGAATTTTGTTTACGGACTAAGCCCTATCCTAGGTGCTACAATTCTAGGTGGTTTATGGCAAGTTCTTGTTATGTTTGGTATTCATATGGCAGTGGTTTCTGTACCAATTATGAAACTTGCTCAAGGAGTTCCTTCAGAGATGATGGGCGCTCTTTTCGGACCAAGCTTTGCTGTTATGGGTATTACTCTAGGCGTTTATCTTAAAACTAAAAATCAAAAGATGAAAGAAATAACCATGCCAGCCTTTATCTCTACCATATTCGGTATAACTGAACCATCTATGTATGGTCTTATCATCCCTAGACCTACCCTCTTTAAATTAACTATTATTGCTGCCGCAGTAAGTGGCTTAGTTGGAGGAATATTTAGAAATACAACTTATGCTATGTCAGGCCTTGGTATCTTTGCAGCAATAGGAATGATTTCTCCTGAAGGTGGTGGACTTATAGGAATAGCTGCACAAATGATTATTCCTATAATAGTCGGTGCTATCCTTTCATTTATAAGCTATAGCGATAAGAACGATCCTGTAGTATTAAAACAAAAAGAAAAGAAAGAAACTACAGAAGTAAGTCCTGTAGAAAATTTATCTGATGTTGAAATCAAAATTACTTCACCTGTAAAAGGCAAGGTTGAAGATATCAAAAATTCTACAGATGAGGTCTTCTCATCAGAGGTCCTTGGAAAAGGTGTTGTAATCTATCCAACAGAAGGCAAGGTCTTTGCCCCAACTGACGGTGTAATCAAAAATATTTTTGACACCAAACATGCCATATCTTTCCTATCAAATGATGGTGCTGAAATATTAATGCACATCGGTATTGATACAGTCAAGCTAAATGGCGAAGGCTTTAAAGCCTATGTAAAAAATGGTGATGCAGTTAAAAAAGGTGATTTACTAATTGATTTTGACATTGACCTTATCAAAGAAAAAGGCTTTAGTCCAGAATCACTTATAGTAATTACTAACCACGATTCCTATGATGAGTTTAATATAGTTGAAAATAAAAACGTTGATATTAATGATGAAATAATCAGCGTTAAGAGAGGCGAATAAAATGACATTTCCAAAAAATTTCCTATGGGGCGGCGCTACAGCCGCCAACCAAGTAGAAGGAGCTTATGATGAAGGTGGCAGAGGTAGAGCTCTTACCGACTACACCTTGGCAGGATCTGTAGAAAAATCTAGAGTTGTAACTTTCCTTGATGAAAATGGCAACTATGCAGAAAGTATCCATATGGCAGAAAAACTTCCAAAAGGTGCAAAGCTTCATATTTTTGAAGATAAATACTATCCAAACCAAAAAGCCATAGATTTCTACCACAATTATAAAGAAGATATCAAGCTATTTGCTGAAATGGGCTTTTCTATATATAGGATGTCTATTTCTTGGCCAAGAATTTATCCAAATGGTATAGAAGAAAAACCAAATCAAGAAGGTCTAGACTTCTATAGGAAAGTATTTGAAGAGCTTAAAAAATACAATATAGAACCCCTTGTCACAATCAGCCACTACGATAATCCAGCCTATATAGATAATAATCTTGGGGGTTGGGCTAATAGGGAAATAATAGATTTATATACAAAGTATTCCAAAACCGTAATGGAAGAGTATAGGGACCTTGTAAAATACTGGCTAACCTTTAACGAAATAAATGTAGAACTAATGATTGCCGAACTATTAGGTCACTCTGATAAATTCGATAGAAAAAAGGCCTACCAAGCTCTTCATAATCAAATGATAGCAAGTGCAAAAACAGTTATTAATGCTAGAGATATAAATCCAGATTTCAAAGTAGGTTGTATGATAGCTGGCTTTGTATGCTACCCATTAACTTCAGATCCTAAGGATATCCTACTTGCTCAAGATAAGATGCAAAGAAATTTCTGGTATCCAGCAGATGTCATGGTTAGAGGAGCTTATCCTTACTATACTAAAAAGCTTTGGGAAGAAGTTGGTCTTGAATTTGCTATCTCTGAAGAAGATAAAAATATTCTAAAAGAAGGAAAAGTTGATTACTACACCTTCTCTTACTACAGCTCTCAAGCTGTCACAGTTAACCTAGATGAGGCAGAGATCTCTAAAGGTAACTTTGCATCAGGCGTCGTTAATCCATATCTAACATACTCTGATTGGGGTTGGTCAAAAGACCCAGATGGATTAAGATATATCCTAAATGAAATATATACTAGATATCAAGTTCCAGTTATGGTTGTAGAAAACGGTCTTGGCGCCTATGATAAGGTCGAAGACGATGGCTCAATAATAGATGATTATAGAATTGACTACATGAAAGATCACATAGTCGCTATGGACCAAGCTATAAAAGATGGTGTTGATTTAATAGCCTATACCTCTTGGGCTCCAATAGACCTAATCTCAGCAGGTACAGGTCAAATGAGCAAAAGATATGGATTTATCTATGTAGACCTAGATGATGAAGGAAATGGAACACTTAAGAGAAGCAAGAAAAAATCATTTGACTGGTATAAAAAAGTAATAGCTTCTAATGGTGAAGATTTAGATTAATCAAATACCTCCACGGATTTCCAGTGGAGGTTTTATTTACGCTTTAAAAATGTAAAATACTTATAAGACAAAAGGAAGGAATATTTTTACATGACCAAGGACCTCTACCCAAACCATACCTTAGAAGAAATCATAAATGACATGGATACAAATGACAGAAAGCGACTTGCTAAACAGGATTATCCTACAGATGGGGTGATTGTTAAAGCTGATCTTGCATATATTGATGATGGGGATGATTTTCACCTTTTTGATATTTATTATAATGAAGAAAATTATGGCAAGGGCCTGCCTACTATAATAAATATCCACGGCGGCGGCCTTGTTTATGGGAGAAAACAGCTAGATAAGAATATGAACATCGACTTTGCCAGGGCTGGTTTTAATGTCGCAGGACTTAATTATAGGTTAATTCCCCAAGTTAGCCTTAAAGAGCAAATCTCTGATATTATAAGTGGTATTTCTTTTATTTATAAAAATCATGAGAAATTTGACCTAAATATGGATAAATTTTTTATAAGTGCCGATTCAGCAGGGGCCTATTTGGCTATAGCTGCCTTTGCAATCATAAACAGTGGCGAACTTCAAGATTTATTTGGGATTTTCTCCCCAAAGATTGAAATTGATGGCATGGTCTTTATCTCCCCTATGACTAAGCTTGCAGATGATGGGTCATTTTCTACAATCAATGACTTTGTAATAGATGGTTTAGACCATGATGACTTAAAAACTTATGCTAAAAACATGATTAAAATTTTTGATAAGGTAAGTCCTTGCCCAATTTTTATCCAAACTAGCAAGGAAGATTTTATCAGGGACCATTCATATGAACTTAGGGATTATCTAGACAATAGAGGCGCCTTTTATGAATTTGCCGACTTTGGCAAAGGAATAAACCAAGCCCTCGGCCACGTCTTTCCCGTTTGCTATCCAAAATTTCCAGAGTCTATTATGGCCATAGGCCAGATGGTTTTATTTTTGAAAAATTTATAGGAGGAGTTATGAGAAAATTATATATAGTTAGACACGGACAAACACTTTTTAATCTCAAGGGCATGACCCAAGGATGGTGTGATTCGCCCCTTACAGACCTTGGTATCCGACAAGCCAAGAAGGTTGGGGAGTATTTTAAGGAAAACAATATAAAATTTGATGAGGCTTATTCATCTACCCAGGAGCGAGCTTGCGATACACTTGAGCTTATAACAGACATGCCTTACAAAAGAGTCAAGGGCCTTAAAGAGTGGAATTTTGGCATGATGGAAGGTGAAGCTGAAATCCTCCAAAAAGTACCAAGACGTCCTGACCAAATGACCCACGAAGATTTTTTCGTACCTTGGGGTGGCGAAAGCGATAAGGAAGTTGCATCTAGAATGAGTAGGACAATCAAAGAAATCCTTGAAAAGTCTTCTGCCAAGACCATCCTTATGGTAAGCCACGCTGGCGCCATGTGGACCCACGTCCTTTCAACCTTGGATAATCCGCAAAGAGATAAACCAGGTCACCTAGGAAATTGTGCTATACTTGAATATGATGTGGACGATGCTAACAAACTTAAATTTGTCACAATCCACGAACCTGCCAAGGATGTAAAATAATCTTTATCTCCTTCCTTAAATAATATTTCTAAAGAGTGAGCTAAAAAACGGGTAAAAATTATAAAAAGAAGTCGCTTAAAACAAAGGAAGGTATTATGGCTAATAAAATTTCGACTAGAAAAGATTTAAAATTTCAGGATTTTAAGAAGGGGGACTTGGCTCGTCGTTTTGCCCGTATGGCTAGGATTTGTTCCAATCTTGATATTCCAATGCTTATTATTGTAGATGGTTGGGAATCTTCTGGTAGGGGCTATGTGATTAAAGAGCTTGTCAGCGAGCTTGCCGCCAAAAATTATGATGTAGAAGTCTTTGATAAGGAAGAAGCCTTAGATGATACTTATCCATTTATAAGGAAATTTTGGATAAACATTCCTAAAAAAGGCCATATCAAGGTCTTCGACAGGTCTTTTTATTACAAAATTTTTGAAAACCTAGAACTTTCTGATAAGGAAATTGAAAAAAGAATTGCCTCTATCAAAAAAGTGGAGAAGGCACTTTTCGATGATCAGACAATAATTCTTAAATTTTTCCTAAATGTAGATGAAAAAGAGCAGAAAAAAAGAATAAAAATCCTTAAAGAATCAGTCAAAAAAGATTTTTATATAGATGGTTTGGACCAGGCCCAGCAGAAAAATTATGGCAAGTACGAAGACCACTTTGCAAGGCTTTTGGAGAAGACTAGCTTTTCTTATTCTCCATGGGATATTATAGATTCAAATGACAAGAAAACTTCCGCCAAGGAGGTCTTAGGCCTAGGTGTAGAAAGGCTTAGTCAGGGTCTTGAGAGAGTTATCAGGCAAAGAGAGGATAGCAAAAATACCCAAAGGTCTTATCAAGAAACTGAGTCGATTCTAAAAAATCTCGACTTGAACAAGACCATAAGTGATGAGGACTATAACAAAATCAAAGATGACCTCCAGGATGAGGCTGCCAAGCTCATGTATAAATATTACGAAAAGGGCATTTCAACAGTCCTTGTCTTTGAAGGAGTCGATGCTGCTGGCAAGGATGGGGCTATTGAAAGGCTTATAAAAGAAGTAGACCCAAGACTTTATACAGTCCATGGCATATCTGCCCCAAGCAAGGAAGAGTTAGATCACAACTATCTCTGGCGTTTTTATAAAAAGCTCCCCCAAGATGGCTATGTAGGAATATTTTCTAGGTCTTGGTATGGTAGGGTCATGGTTGAACGTGTTGAAGGCTTTGCCAAGACCAATGAATGGGACAGGGCCTATGGAGAAATCCTAGATATGGAAAAGGAAATCTATGATCATGGCAGCTTAATTATTAAATTTTTCGTTGTGATTGATAAGAACGAGCAGCTTAAACGCTTTGAGGCCAGGGAAAATGACCCTGATAAAAATTACAAGATAACCGATGAAGATTGGAGAAATAGGGACAAATGGGACGCCTACATCGCAGCCATGGATGAGATGCTAAAAAGAACAAATGCAGCCTATGCCCCATGGATAATTGTAGAGGGCAAGCAAAAGAAATACGCAAGGATTAAGGTCCTTAGAGAATATATAAGACTAGCCAAAGCCCACCTTAAAGAATTAGATTAGGAAAATATTATGCTTTATTTAAATGTATCTTATGAAGATAAAGACAAGGCAAAAGCCTTAGGAGCTAGATGGAATCCTAATGTAAAAAAATGGTATGTAAAAGATAGAAAAGATTACCCTAAGTTTATGGAATTTATGGGAGATGATAATATCCTAGTTTTAGATAATCTATACCTAATCCAAGGATTTCAGGAATGCTTTCGATGCCATAAACAGACCAGAGTAATAGGTTTTGGTCTTGATAAATATCTAGCCATGTATAAGTATCTAGAAGTTGATAATTATAAATATGACAGACAAAAATTTACAAGAGATATAAAGTTATGTGAAAAAAATAATTTTGACATGCATATAGTTGGTCCCATAGACCCTATTCCATCAAAACTTTATAAACTAATCAGACAAAAATACAATTATAAAAATAGATATTCCAAAACAACTCACACTTCATCAATAAGCAATTGCTGCGATTATTGTGATGTTCTACAGGGTGACTTCTACTTATTTTATGAGGTTGATAGTCCTTTTTGGATTGACTCTGAAGAAAAATTAGAAAAACTTAAAATTTATAAATTTAACCTATCTAGAGATATACTAGTGAACGCAAATGACGGATGGTCGTCTTTTGACGAACTCTTTAAAAAGCATTGTAGGATAAAGGAATTTAATATAGAAATCTAAAAACCAGAAGCATATAGCTTCTGGCTTTTTTAGTGTTTAGCTTCGTTTTCTACTGTTTGGCCCTTTTCTGGGTTATCTATATATTTATCTCTTAGTTTTAGGGCTGATGGGCAGACTGCTATGCCGCCTTCGCCTGTTTCTCTAAGTCTTTCTGGTAGGGCATCTCCTACTCTCTTCATGGCTTCTACAGCCTCATCGAAAGTTACAAACATTGCCACGCCTGCCATTGCCATGTCGGCACTTGCTAGGGCGTTCATTATGCCGTTTGCATTTCTTAGGTTGCATGGGAATTCTACCATACCGCCTATTGGGTCACAGATTAGGCCCATGATATTTAGTAGGCTTGCTGTTGCGGCATTTTCTTGGGTTTGGATGTCATAGCCTCTGAGGTAGCATACTGCAGCTGCTGCCATAGCACTTGCTGATCCTGTTTCTGCTTGGCAACCGCCTTCTGCACCTGCAAAGGTCGCATTATCAAAGATTACCTGGCCAATTTGGGTTGCTACTAGGAGGGCTTCTTTTAGTTTCCTGTCGTCATAGCCATATTTTTTGTACATGGTCATCATGGTAGCTGGGATTATTCCAGAGCTGCCTGCTGTTGGTGCTGCTACTATCCTTCCCATGGCTGCGTTGACTTCTGATGTTGATAGGGCCATGGCCATCGCTATGGATGGGGTATCTCCTAGGACACTTTCCCCGCCTAGGAAGTATTCGTTCATCTTCTTGGCATTGCCGCCTGTCATGCCTGTTACGCTTCTTACGTCTTCTTCTAGGGCACGCTGTGCAGATGCTTTCATAACATCTAAGGTCTTTTGAAGTCTAGCAAATATCTCTTCTTCAGTCTTGCCTGTATTTTCTATTTCATCTTTTATAGCTAATTGCCAAAGATTGAGATTTTCATTCTCGCATCTTTCTTTTAGTAATTTCATTGTTGTAAGCATATTTCTATCCTATTCTATATATTTTAAGAAGGTAAAGTCTTTACCAGCTCTGATTTCCTCAAGGACTCCTTCTTTGAGTGGTTCATCAAGCTCGCAAACTAACATTACATTGTCACCATCTTTGATTGTCTTCATCATATGAATATTATAACCATACTCAAATAGCACTCCTGATACAAAGGCTATTACTCCCTTTTGCTCGCCATAAGACATAAAGAGGGTTGGCTTTGTGGCGTTGTATTCGATAGGATTGCCATTTACCTTGGTTATTACTATTGATCCACCACCTATAGAAGAACCTTGGACTTCTAGTGGGCTTCTGTCTGGATATTTGAAGACTATTTTTACTGTATTAGGATGTACATCGCCTAGGTCTGTTTCTAAGAAGTTGTATTTAATTCCAGCTTGATCTGCATAGTCAAATGAATTTATTATCCTATCATCATCTGGCTCATAACCTAAAACTCCACCTACTAAAGCTCTGTTTGTACCATGTCCCTTATAGGTTTTGGCAAAAGAACCGTGTAGATAAAAGTCTACTTCATTGAAATTTCTATCGACCATTCTCCTGGCTATATTGCCTATCCTACAAGCTCCTGCTGTATGAGAGCTTGATGGTCCGACCATGACTGGTCCCATTATCTCAAAAATTGAAGCATTTACTGCCATAATTTCTCCTTTTCCTTAAATTATAAAGGGGAGTTAACCCAATAGATATTTTGTTAACATCCCCTTATCTTGCAAAATTTTACTAATCTTATTATTTAACTGGGTCTGCTTGCCAGTTTTTGTCTCCTAGGATATTTCTGTGATAGAATTTATCCACTGCTACTGCTAGAGCTGTATCACCAGAGATATTTGCTGCTGTACCAAATGAGTCTTGGGTTAGGTATAGAGAAATAGCTAATGTTGCCATTGCTGACTCTGGGCTAATTCCTACTATTGGTAGGAATGGAAGTGCTGACATGATTGCTCCACCTGGTGCTCCTGGTGCTGCTACCATTGCTACACCAAGGATAGCTATAAGTTGGATCATTAGGCCATATGAGTGGTCCATGTTATACATTGTAAGGATTGTAAATACACAACCTGTAATTGTAATCATAGAACCTGGCATATGAACTGTAGCTCCTAATGGAATTACGAAGTCTCTGATTGGTTGAGATACGCCGTTTGCCTCAGCACATTCTAGGTTAACTGGAATTGTTGCTGCTGAAGATTGGGTACCTACAGCTGTAAAGTAGCCCCTAAGTTGGTTTTTAAGCATAGCAAATGGATTTTTGCCTGCATATGAACCTGATGCCACAAATAATATTGTGATGTAGATTAAGTGTAGGGCTATAATGCAGATAAATATCTTCCAGAAAATTGAAAGAACTGCGAATACAGAACCTGTAAAGGCCATCTTAGCGAAGTTACCCATGATAAAGAATGGAAGTACTGGAACTATAGCTACTGCTAATACTTGGGTGATGATTTGGTTAAATTCATCAACTGCTCCGTATAAGTACTTGCCAGAGCCCTTTTTCCTTAACCATGAAATACAGATACCAAGCATAAAGGCGAATATGATACCACTTGTAACTGTAAAGAATGGTGCAATCTCAACGGTAAAATATGGGTCAAGCTTGATTTCATCTGCTGCTTGGATAGCTGCTACTTGACTTTCGTTGATAAAGTTAGGGAAGATTGCCCTTGACATGAAGTATGATGCAGAACCACCGATAAGAGTAGATGCATAAGCTAGGGCTACTGTAACACCTAAAAGTTTACCAGCTCCTTCTCCTAGATCTGCTATACCCTTAGTAACGAATGCTAAAATCATAAGTGGAATTATGAAGTTTAGGAAGTTACCAAAGATAGATGAAAATGTCACAAAAATTCTTACTATTGATTCTGGTAGATAAGATCCTATTAAGATACCTAAGATTATACCACAAATCATTCTTGGAATTAAACCAATTTTTTTCATTTTTCTCTCCTTGTTTATGTAATATGTAAACCTTTGCAATCGATAGAATCAAAAAAGTAGATTTTTTCTAAAATATACCTGGGTCGCCTTATCCCAAAATCATTACTAATTATTTATCAAAAATCTATATCAATTTGTATTTCCTATCTGACTAGATTATATATGATAAAAACGTTTATGTCAACACTTTGAGGGAGGATTCGCCAAAAAATATCAATGATTTTCTTTGTTTGAAAATTATCAACTTGATATTATAAAGGATGTTAGCCCTTACATTTTTTATGATTTTTTTTAAAAAAATTCATAAATTTTCTTATTTTTTATCAAAATTATCCCTTATCGGAAATCATTTGTAAGATTTCCTACAGACAATTTCTAAGAAGATCATAAGTCTTATATTTTTAAAATAATCAAAAAAAGCTTAAAGAAAAATCCTTCTTAGCCTTTTTTATATCCTAGCAAAGTCTCATAATCAAATCCCTTCTCATAGTCTACAAATTTACCATTTTCATATATGAAATCATAGAGATTTTTATTTTTTATTATCTTATTAAATTTTGGATTATTAGATTTATAAATCTCTATTAAAGGTACTCTCAAATCTTCTTCTTTTAATTTTCTTTCTGCCTTAAGCATAGTCAATACCGAATTTCTCAAATGACCTTTAAAGATTAGATACCTACCCTCTGTCGTGTAGGAACTTTTATCATTATCAAGCAAGCAAGAAAATACAAAATCATCATCTTTCCAATATCCGAAAACCTCATCTAGATGATCTGATAGCTTGTAATCTTTAAAATCCGCTAGTATATGGACATACAAATCTCCAGTATCATCATCATGGGCTAGGATGTATTTTCTATCCTTAAGATCTAAATTTTTAGCTTTATTATCTTCTATTACTTCTGTTTTTCTCACGCTATAGCCATCCTTTTAGAAAAGACTCTAGCTGTATATTTACTTGCTCCAAGACCCACAAAATAGATTATTACGCTAATTATTAGGGTTGGTATTAAACCTGCCTGGACAAATCTTGAATTTGGTACAAACTTTGTAACTATAAAGTATGATGTCCAAACTGATAAAGTTGATTTGATTGGTACTGAATAAACTATATTTTCTATCTTGTCATAGTTTTTAAATATTAATAGGCTTAAAAGGTCACAAAGTATTCCTGAAAGCACTCCAGCTGCTGCCCCAAATATTGAAAATCTAAGCATATACAAACCATAGGCTAGAGATATAAAGCTAACTGTTCCTATTCTTCTTGTCTGCATAGCTGTAGCTGTATAGATAAAGGCAAATACTGGTGCTGTAACTAAAACTCTTGATGATGGGATAGGTAAGCTTAGACTTATAGTGTAAAGCATTTTTCCTACTACTATCATCATGGCTAAGGAAAGTGCCATTAAGACCCAATCTTTTAATGTAAATTTCTTCATTTCAATCTCCTAGTGAACAATAATTATCAAATTCTAAGTAGTCTCCTGTATTGGCAAAGGCTCTAGCTCTACATCCTCCACAGACTTCGTTATAGGAACAAGCTCCACATGCTCCTTTGTAGTTATCATAGTCTCTTAGTTTTTCAAAAACTTCAGACTTATTCCATATATCAAGGAAGCTCTCCTCTCTTAGATTGCCAGCAGTCACTTCTGCATAAGGGCAAATATTCACCCTTCCATCATAGACTACCGAGCAATATGACATACCAGCTATGCATGCCTTCTTAACCTTAGGATCAAGACCCAGTTCTCTAGCTATAACTGTAGACTGTGGGGCACAGGTTGGCTTTATAAATAGTTCTGATTCGTATTCAAGAACTTCCTTTATAGCTTTTAGATATTCTTCCTTGCTTAGGTAGACTCCCCCTAAATCTTTGCCCCTACCAGTCATTACCAAAAATAATACGTGTACTGAGCTGGCTCCTAGAGAGCTTGCAAAATCTAAAAGCTCGTGGATTTCATCTTTGTTTATCCTTGATATGGTTGTATTTATTTGAACCTTTACACCGTTTTTCTTTAAAAGTTCTATGCCTCTTAAGGTCTTATCAAAAGCTCCTTCATAGCCCCTAAAGTCATCGTGGGATTTTTTGTCAGTTGAGTCTATTGACACTGCAACTGATCTTATGTATTTTTTAATTTCTCCTATGTTATCTTCACTAATCAAAGTTCCATTTGACCCCAAGCAAGTATATAGTCCCAAGTTTTGAGCATATTCTGCAAGCTCGAATATATCATCTCTCATAAGGGGTTCACCACCACTTAGTTTGATCATATTAAAGTCAGCTTCTTTCATATCCCTAAAAAGTGCCTTGCACTCATCTGTGCTAAGCTCTCCAGAGGTATCTACATCCTCACCAGAATTCCTATAGCAATGTTTACAATAAAGATTGCAAGCTCTGGTTGTGTTTAGCGAAACGATTTTCAAGTATATCCTCCCCTATCTTTAATAGAAAGGCTTGCCTAGTTCAGGCAAGCCTTTACTTTAATAATCTAATTATAACAGATATCTCGTATTTCTCCAAACCACCCTACACTTCTCTTTAGGTTTTTGCTCAAATATCTTATTCCGGTCTAAATCTTACAAGGCCTGTGCAGCAATATTCGCTTACTACTTCTCCCTCAGGATTTGTCGCTGTCATTAAATAAGTGACTGCACCATTTACCCCTTCTTTTCTAACTTCTTTATCTACAATTTCGACTTTTATATCATATAAAGTGTCAGGATAGACTGGTCTTAGCCATTTGCCGTATTCTATACCAATGCCAGCCACTATGCCTGGCTTATCTATGTCTGTCTTTACCCATTGGCCCCAAAAGGCCATGTTTGAATAAGATCCTGGCGAGATTATCCTACCAAAAGGGCTTGCTTCTGCCACTTTCTTGTCTGTATGGATAGGTCTTGGGTCGTATTTTTCTCCAGCCCAAATCAGTTCTTCTTCGCTAAATTTGATGGGCTCTATTTCCTTGTCAAATACCATTCCTATTTCATAATCTTCAAAATACATTCTTAAGCTCCTTAGATCTTTTTTCTTTTATAAAGGTCTTAGCTCTGACATCCCTTGCTTGGAGGTGGTATTTATTATCTCCATCTAGGGCAAAAGCCTTAAGGTCATTTATCTTTCCTCCTATGTCCCTGTCAATTATAAGACCTAGGTCGGTTTGATCAAAGCTTGTAAGCATGGCATAATCGCCATCGCTATCGCCCCCGACCATGATTGGCCCGTAATTATTTGGATTTTTTATAAATTTATTTATAGTTTGGACCTTGCCTTCTTTAAGGGTTGGAGGGTAGGCTGGGTCAAGATTTGGAATAACTTTACCATCACCATCTTTTTCTAACCTTAGGCCAAGGACCTTGTCCTTGTCAAATCCATAAGCATTGGCCCTTGATGTGGCAAAAGCCCTTACTATATCTATGAAGGAGGCTGATACTATATAAACGTCAATTCCATTTGATTCTAAAGTCTTATAGAGCTTTGCCATTTCATCTATATCACCCAAGCCCACAAAGATTGATATCTCAACTCTTCCTGCGGAGCTTTCTATATCTGGAGATGTAAAGATTTCCCTTCTAGGGGTCTCTTTTTTGACATAGGCAAAGGCATCTTGACAGAGATTATAAAGCTCTTCTGTGGTGTAATTTGTAAGCAAAAATGACATCCAACAATAGTCTTCCCTTGCATCAGACCTTGCCCTGATAGCTTTGTACCTATAAAACATCTTACTTACAAATTCCTTGTAGACATTGGTATCTAGCAAATCCTCTAGGTCGATATCCCCTCCAAGGCTCTTAGCTGTCCCGTAAAGTTTGTCATAGGCTTCTTTTATATCACTAGCAAGGAGGTCTATATTTACAGGCTCTCCATCTAGATTATTAAATTTTTCATCAAGATTGTCAGAAGGGACATTTTTCTTTATTACTTCTATAAGCTCTTCAGGATCCATCTTAAAGGCTAAGTGGGTTATTATATAATATAAAAGTGCCTCTTCTACATCACCTATAATTGAGGTATTATCCCAATCAAAGACTGCAAAGGGCTTCTTATCTGCCCTGTAGGCTTCATTCTCACTGCCATGTCTTGCGAGCAAATTCTCTATGGCTTTTTGAAGTCTATCGTTGAAATTAGTATTTTTAATTGACTTGTTCATTCTTCCTCTCAGATCATCTTTTTGGGGTCTACGATTTTTATAAATTCTTCGTCAGACACATAAGCTAGCTCTTTGTTAGCTGCTCTTAAACTTATACCCTTTTTGTGGGCAAATTTAGCAAGGTCTGCCGCCTTTTCGTAGCCAATGAACGGAGATAGGCTTGTAACAAGCATGAGGGACTTATCTAGATTTTCTTTGATTTTTTCTTCATTTGCCACTAGGCCCTGGACTAGGTGGATATTAAAGGAATGCATGCCCTTTGATAAGATATCAATTGATTCTAGGGTTTTTGAGATTATTAGTGGCATATAGGCGTTTAATTCAAGTTGACCAAGGGAGTTGGCCATGGTGATTGCCTGGTCATTTGCCATCACTTCTAGGCAAATCATGCTTAACATCTCTACCTGGGTTGGATTTACCTTGCCTGGCATGATTGATGAGCCTGGTTCGTTGGCTGGGATTATTAGCTCGCCAATGCCTGTTCTTGGGCCAGATGATAAAAATCTGATGTCCTCGGCAATTTTTAAGAGGTTGCTGGCTAAGATTTTTATAGCTCCATGAGTCCTTGCCAGTCCACCTTTGGATGATAATTGCAAGAATTTATTAGGGTCAGCCTCAAGGTCTAGGCCAGTAAATTCTGATAAAAGTCTGGCCATTTCCTTATCGTAGCCTTCTTTGGTATTTAGTCCTGTGCCCACAGCAGTGCCCCCTATGGCAAGTTTCTCTAAAGCTTTGGCACTTTCTTTGATGTAGTCCTCGTCTCTAAGTATAAGATCTGCGTAGGTCTTTATTTCGTCTGAAAGGGCAAGGGGTGTGGCATCCTGAAGATGGGTCCTGCCTGTTTTAATTATCCCCTCAAATTCCTCTGCCTTTTTCCTAAAGCCTTGTCCTAAATTTTCTATTTCTGGCAAGAGCCTATCTCTTATAGCAAGTAGGCTTGCTATGTGCATGGCTGTCGGGAAGGAGTCATTTGTAGATTGGCTCATATTTACATGGTCATTTGGATGGATTAAATCTTCCCCCAAAATCTCATTGGCAAGGTGGGCTATAACTTCATTGACATTCATATTTGTCTGAGTCCCTGACCCTGTCTGATAGACTGTAAGTGGGAAGTGGTCCTCATAACCACCAGCTAGAAGCCTATCACAAGCCCCAACTATGGCTTCCTTTCGCTTATTATCAAGCTTACCCTGACTTTCATTTACTATTGCCGCCGCCTTTTTTACTAGGATTAGGGCATGGATTTGGTCTTTTGGCATCAACTTTAAGCCTTGGGGGAAATTTTCAAAAGACCTCTGAGTCTGAGCTCCCCAAAGCCTATCGCAAGCAACCTCTATCTCGCCCATGGAATCGTGTTCTATGCGCTTTTTCATCAATTTTTCTCCATATGTTCTTCATCAAGGATTCCTGGTCTGGTCATCCTCTTGTAATCAAGTATCTTATCGATTTCAACTTCATCCATAAGGCCCTTTTCAAGGATTAACTCCCTTACGGACTTATCTGATTTCATTGATTCCTTGGCGATGGCACTTGCAGCATCATAGCCAATATGTGGTGCAAATGGAGTAATTATTGCCACAGAATTTTCAACCTTGCGTCTTAATTTTTCCTTATTGGCTGTAATTCCTTCAACGCAATTTAGGGTAAGAGTTGAAATTGCACCTTTAAGAGCAGTTATTGACTCGATTAGGCTATAGAAAATTACTGGCTCAAAGGCATTTAGCTCTAGCTGGCCAGCCTCAACTGCCATTGTCACTGTCATATCATTGCCTATTACCAAGAAGGCAACCTGGTTTACAACCTCTGGAATTACCGGATTTACCTTGCCTGGCATGATAGATGATCCCGCCTGCTTGGCTGGCAATTTAAAATCTGAAATCCCTGTGGTTGGTCCTGATGAAAGAAGCCTTAGGTCATTAGCAACCTTTGATAGGCTGGCTGCAAAAGTTTTTAAAACTGAGGATGTAAATAAAAAACCATCCAAGTTTTGTGTTGCATCTATGAGATCATTGGCTTGATTTAGGTCAAGACCTGTGATATCACTTAAAGTTGTTACTATATTTTCTACAAAATAATAGTCCGCATTAAGGCCCGTACCTATGGCTGTTCCTCCAAGATTGACATAGGATAGCTCCTTCTTTGCAGCCTTAAATCTCTTTAGCCCTCTTTTTACAACACGTCTGTAGGCATTAAATTCCTGGCCAAGGGTAATAGGAACTGCATCTTGCAGCTGGGTGCGGCCCATTTTTATATATTCATCAAATTCTTTGGACTTCTTATCAAAGGCTTCGACAAGCTTTTCCACCTCTTCATATAAATCATCCATATAGCGAATTATTGCAATCTTGCCCGCTGTTGGGATAACGTCATTTGTAGATTGGCCTAAGTTTACATGATCATTTGGATGGATGTGCTCATAATGGCCCAGGCTTCCCCCTAGGCTTAGGTTTGCAATATTTGCTATAACTTCATTGGCATTCATATTAAAAGAAGTGCCAGCCCCTCCCTGAATTGGGTCAACAATAAATTGGTCAAGGTACTTGCCTGCCAAGATTTCATCGCAAGCGTCAACTATAGCCTGCATTTTCTTATCAGATAGGATTCCAACCTTGTTATTAAGTATGGCACAAGCCTTTTTAACTTCGACTATAGCCTTGATAAAATAAGGGTCCATGGCCTTATCTGTGATCTTAAAATTTTCATAAGCTCTGTAAGAATTTGCCCCGTAATATGCATCCTTTGGTATATTTAGCTCTCCCAAAGAATCTCTCTGTAACCTGAATTCACTCATATTTGCCTCCTATATAGATATTTTCTTCTAAATTAAAAATCTTTCCCTATCCTAATTATAAACCAAGAAAACGATTTTACCAAATAAATATACAGGACCTATAAATGATTAAAAAAAAAGAGCCCCATAGGACTCTTTAAAATATTATTTTCTTTTCTTGCTTGCGAATAGAGCAGTTGAGCTTGCTCCAAAAGTAAGGATAGCTAGAATAGATGAGCCTACGCCTGTCTTTACATTTTGGGATGAGGCTTTTACATCTTGTTTTCTTTCTTGCTTAAGACCTTCTTTTTCATCCTTTTTTGTGGCTTCGCTTGTTTGGTCTACTTTTTGAGATTTTTTATGTTCTTTATTTAATTCTTTCTTTTCTTCAGATTTTTCAGTAGCCCCGCTTTTTTCATCTACTTTATCTGGATTTGCTGGCTTAGCTGCTGAATTTTCGTTTTTGACATAGACTAGATCACCATTTTCAAAATATGTTCCATCAGCAAATTTGACTAGAGCTATAGGTTTGATGAATTTCGCATCTGCTGGTAGTTTGGTGATTTCTATCTCATAGCCATCTTCTACTTCCCTTATTATGTAATCATCTTGAGGGAGTTCTTGTTTTTTGTATTTTGGTGTTGCAGCTGATACTCCATCTAGCTTCATTGCCTTGTAATCATCTTCTGTAACATAGTTTAACTTTATAAATTTATTCTTACTTTCTCCAGATTTTTTTAGTCCCTTAAAGCTTGATTTTATCTTGATTTTATTATCCCTAAGTCCTACATAGGCTTTATTGTTGTGAGGATTCTTATTTGATCTTTCACCTTCTACTTGAAAATTCACTAAAGCCTTATGGGTATAGTCTCTAAATAAACCTTGTTTCTTACCATTGACTTTTTTAAATGGGATTTTTTCGATTTCTTCCAATTTTGCTTGGTCAATTTCTTCATCATTTAAAAGCTCTTTTGCTCTTGTTATAGAATTTTTGATATCTTCCTTAGCTTGGCCTTCGTAAGCTATAGCTGGATTATCAACAGATTCTTCATCCATTGAATCTAGATATTTTTTAAGATCTTCCTTAGCCTTAGCAACTTTTTCCTCAAAAGCCTTTGTCTCATCATCTTTTGTGGTTTCATCACTAAGTGGTATAGGATTTTCAACATCCTTTTCTTCACTCATAGTTTCTTGCTTAGGCATCTCTTCCATTAGCTGGCTTGCATCTACTCTTCCAGGAACTATATTTATCGCCAATAATAAGGCTAGGGCTAAGCTCGCTTTATGTTTTACTTTCATAAATCCTCCAAATTTATATAATAATTATCTTAAGCTATTTAAAGCTTCTTGTTAGTTACTTAATTAACCTTAATAATTATAATAAAAATTTAAAGACTTGTCAATAACGATTATCATTATTCTTCGATTAAAAAGCTCCTCATCTCTGAGAAGCTCTAAACATCTTATTTGCTATAAACCAATTTGCCATTTAAGAATGTTTTTTCTAGATTCATATCATAATCAAGAACTATAAAGTCAGCAGCGTAACCTTCCTTAAGCTTGCCACAAACATCATCTATGCCGACAGACTTGGCTGGCACAAGGCTTGCCATTTGAACAGCTTCAAAGACATCTGCAATATCCCAGTCAACAACATTTTTGATGGCATCCTTTAATTTTAGGATAGAACCCGCAAGAGATCCGCTATCCTTTAGCCTTGCTGTTCCCTTTTCAACTTTTACAGGAAAATCACCTAGCATATAGTCCCCATCAGCCATGCCGCCTGCGGACATGCAATCTGTAATTAGAGCAATGTGGTCCCTGCCCTTGGCATTCATTAAAATATTAGCAGCATGAGGATTTACATGATGACCATCGCAGATTAGCTCTGAAATAGCATCGGTGTTCATGGCAGCACCAACCATGCCAGGCTCCCTATGGTGGAGACCGCTCATACCATTATAGGTGTGGACAAATATATTTGCCCCAGCTTCAACTGCTTCTACCGCCTGGTCATAAGAGGCATCAGAATGTCCTAGGGCAACCCTTACGCCCATGGCGTTAGCTTCTTTGATAAAGTCAATTGCCCCTTCCCTTTCAGGAGCGATGGCAATCTTATTTACCAGACCATCAGATAGGTCCTTCCATTCTTTTAAATATTCAATCTTTGGATTAGACATGTAGGCTGGGTTTTGGGCTCCCTTGTACTTTTCTGTAAAGAAAGGTCCTTCAAGGAAAATTCCCCTAATCTTAGCCCCTTCAACATCTTTATATTCCTCACCAACCACCTTACAAGCCGCATCAGTCCTCTCCTTAGAGTCTGTAAGAGTAGTAGGCAAAAAGCTAGTCACTCCACACTCCAAAAGTCCCTTAGAAATCACATTTAGGGCCCCCTTTTCAGCATTCATGATATCCTTGCCATGGTAGCCATGGATGTGTGTATCCACAAGACCAGGAGCCACAATCTCCCCAAGGTCCTCATAAGAATCAGGCACTTTCTTAGAAAATCCCACAATCTTCCCATCATCAACTTCCATAAAATAATCTTCCAAAATCCTATCTTCTAGGATAAAATATTCTGCCTTATAAAACATAAATCCTCCCTTAATCATTCAATAATCTATCTACTAATATGATACCCAAAATATATGGTAGTGACCATTATAATAATATGTATTCTTATTTATTCCTCAAAAAAAGACGAGTCAACCGCTCGCCTTTCTTCATTTTATGCTTTTGTAAAATCAGATTTAGATTTTAATAACTATAAATTTCTTCTAATCTTTCTATTATTAGCCTTGTTTTTGATAATAGGTATACTTGTTTTTCTAGTAGACTTTGTAATCTTTGCCTTCTTTCTTTTGACATTTGCTTATTATTTACAAAATCTTGCGCACGTTTGAATACCTCAACACTTCTATTATAGGCTATTCTTAGTCTTGATATTGATATAACCATCTTTTCTTTATCTTTTTCTTGAATTTCTACTTCATCATCTTTTTCTGATGTCATAAAGTTATAGTATCCTAGATAATTATTATCATAATACTCCGGTGTCTTATCTTCTTTGACCATCAAAACTTTTATTATCTCTTGTATTTTCTCGATTTCTTTTTCTAGTTCTTCTCTTTTATTTAAGTAAGATAGTTTCTTGTCCTTAGCCTCGTCTATTTCTTTTTGTAATTTTTGTTTTTCTTCCTCAGTTAAATCCTTAATATTTGACTGAGCTTCTTTAAATCTAGCTATTTCTTCGTTCATTCTATTTAGCTGAGCATTCTTTTCAGCTAGTAGTTTTTCTTTTTCTTTTATTAATTTATCAGTAGATCCTAGTGGATTTTCTAAAAATGCTTTTAATTCTTTATATTTATCTGCTTTAATTCTATATTCTATAAAATATCTAGAGGATGTATTGTTTTCATCTATTGCTTTACTAATTTCTGTTCCCAACTTAGCTAATTCATCTTCAAGCTCAAATTTTCTGCTTACAAGAGCCTTTGTTTCCACTTGTATCTCTTCGTTCTCTCTTCTTAATTTATCTTTGTTTTTTTGATAATATAAGTCGTTTGTATCTCTTTGAATCTTAATTATCCAAGAAGCAATAGAGCTTTTTTCTTCAATTTGTTTTAAAACTTTAGCTTGTTCGGACCTTTTATCACCGATTTGCTTAGAAAGTTCCTCATATTTTTGATGGTCGATTATATAATCATTTTTAGCAGGCTTTGCCTTGGTCTCATTTTCAGCTATCTTAATATCTATATTATCAAGATTTACCTTTCCTTCTTCATATTCTTTCTTAATCTCAAGCTCATAATTCATTTTATCAAGCTTAGGAGACTCAGCATTCTTAAAAGCTTCTCTATCAATTTTTAAGTCTGATTCCAGCTTCTTTATTTCTTTATCATGATTTTTTATATCAAGATTAAGATAGGATAATTTTAAATCCTCTGCTTCTTTCTCCTCTGCATTGAGATTGACTAAGTTTTCTTCTCTTCTTTCTTTTTCATAATTTAATATGAAAATTTCTTTTTTATTTTTCTTTAGTTCGTCACTTTTTTCATTTTTATATTTCCATGCAGCATCAATTTCAGCACGTCTTATTTTTGCTTTTTCTTCCTGATTTTTATATTCTTCCTCGCTTGGAAATAGTTTTGAAACATCTGGTTTTTCAGAATCTTGTTTTTTTAGGTCTTCGATATCTTTTTCTAAGCTCTCTTTATCAGCCTCAACCTCATATTTTTCTCTTTTTAAACCAGAAAGTTTCTCGTTAATTTCTCGCCTACCTTGATCTGGGTCTAGTTGATTTGTTTTAGATATTATTTCTTCATCAACTTTATTGATTTCTTCATTTACTTTTGCTTTTTCTTTTTCTGCTACTTCTAAGTCTTTTTGATAATCTTTTAAGTTTTTTTCTTTTACTTCTGTACCTTCTGTGTTTGAGCCTGTATCCGCTTCATCAGCAAATACAGTATTTACTCCTAATGGAAATAATGATGCAAACATCATTATAGCTGCTAATTTACAAATTTTCTTCCCTTTCATAGCTTCTCCTTAAATATATAGATTTTCTTATTTTTATTATATCATGTTACGTTACTTTTGTAAATTAGTAAAATCTTTGTAAGCACAATATAAAACAGGTGGATAAAATATCCACCCGTCTGATATATAATATATACTTAGATTTTTGCCTTAATAACCATAAGGTCGCTATCTTCTATGGCTTCTAGAGCGTGCATTTCGTTTGGATCCATTGTGATGATGTCTCCTGGCCTTATTATTTCGCTTGCATTTTCTCCCTTAAAATCTACCTTGCCCTTATATATTACAACTACTACATTTTTATCTGATTTGTGGCTTGGGACTTCCTCGCCTTTTTTGATCTGTAGGTGGGTGATTTGTAAATTGTCCTCATCTACTAAATGTTCAAACTTGCCATCTAAGATATTTGCACTTATTTTTTTCATATATCCTCCTTTTTGATATTTATTATCACTAAGGTTATTATACTATTAGCTTTTTCAAATGATAATTTATCATAGATTATTTACAATCTTCTTCAGTTCAGGCAAGACTTCCTCTTTAAAAAAGGGATTTTTTGCCATCCACCTGTTGTTTAGTGGGCTTGGGTGGACTAGGGGGAAGTATTTTGGTAAATAGGCCTTAAAGTTTCTTACTGTTTCTGTGAGATTTTTCTTAAATTTATCTCCAAGATAGTATTTTTGAGCATAGGCTCCTATAAGGATTGTTAGCCTTACATTTTCTAATTGGTTTAAGATGAGAGGATGGTATTCCTCTGCTATGAATTTCCTCGGTGGCTTATCTCCTGATTTAGCCTTGCCCGGATAATAAAAATCCATTGGTATTATTGAATAGTCTTTGCTATGAAGGTCTTCCATGCTTATACCTAGCCAATCTACTAGGTTTTCGCCACTCTTATCTGCAAATAAAATCCCGCTTTCCTCGACCTTTTTTCCTGGTGCTTGGCCTATTATTAGGATTTTTGAATCCTTATTTAATTGAAAAATAGGACCTATGCCTCTTTCTGTATAGGCTTTATTTCTAGGATCTTTTTTTAGTTTTTCGATTATTTCTTCCATAATATTTCCTTATATTTAAGCTATTTTATTTAAGTTTGTCTTTTTATAAGAATACCCAAAACTTGCATAAAATAAAAGCTCCGACTTAGTCAGAGCTTCTAATATTTTATTCTTCAATTTTTTCAAATACGGAATTGGCTATTTATTAGCTTTACTGTTGAGATATTTTGTCCTTTTTGAAGATAAGCAGGGAACCTAATTCATTAATTCAAAGTAATCTATTAAAAATCTTGCTACACCATCTTCTGAATTAGGTTTAGCTATATAGTCAGCCTTGGATTTAAGAACGTCTTTTCCATTTCCCATAGCAACAGAAACACCAGCGTATTCTATCATTTCAATGTCATTGACGTTATCCCCAAATGCCATTATTTGATTTCTATCAATATTTAAATATCCACTTAGAAATTCTAAGCCCTTTCCTTTACTTGAGTGTTTATTTAATATCTCGTAACTAAATGTTTCATTCCTCATTGTGGAATATTTCTTCTCAAGAGTATTCAAGGTCGCTTTTTGAAAATTATCTAGTAAATCTTCTGGTCCCATTACATTTATTCTACATATGGGTTCATTTTTATAAGAACCAATATTTTTGCTAGCCATCCTCAAGATATCCTTGTCATGAATAAATGCTTCGTTAGGGTGGGTCTCATCAATGTATAAATAATCATCAGTATAAAATGCTACTTGGAGTTTATCATAATTTTCAGTTAGATTCTTTATGAATAAATAGTCATTTAAATTCATAGCATTGAGTTTAATATTACCTTCGTCAATATTTTCTCTTATAATAGAGCCAGTGTTTGTTATTGAATAGTTATCTTTACCTAATGTACCTAACTTTACTAAAAACCTACTGAATCCAGCATAAGGTCTACCTGTAGCTATAACTATTTTTATATCTTTTTTTATTAACTTTTTTATAGCTCTTATATTATATTCTGATAATTCTCTATTTTCGTTTAATAAGGTCCCGTCCAAGTCAAAAGCTATCAATTTAATGTTTTTCATCTTATCTTTATATCTTACTTATTGTAATATTTATCTAGAGCTTCGAATAGAAGTTTACCCACGTAAGCACCACCATCCATGTGTCCTAGAGTTTTTTCACCATGGTAGGATGCTCTTCCATGTTTACTTACCATGTTTTTAGTTTCTTCAGCACCCTTATCAGCCTCTTTGGCCATAGCGGCTGCTAGTTTTTCAATACCTTCAGATTTTACACTCTCTGTATTTTCTACCGCTGGAATTAGTGAGTCTAGTATAGTTTTTTCACCTGCTTTAGAACCTGTTTTGCTTACTATATTATCAACTCCTGCTTTGATGGCGTCATAAAGGTCATCGCTTGATAAGTTTTCCTTACCTTTTGTTGCTTTAGCTATACCAATCATTCCAAAAGATAGAATTGTTCCTAATGAAGAAGGAGCACTTTCATTAAAGTCCCTCCCCATCTTGATAAAAACTTTGCCTAAATCACTTTCATCACTACTAAAGTTTTCAAGAAGTCCTCTAAATCCTTGGCACATTGAGATACCAAGATCTCCATCTCCAAACAACTGGTCTAAACTTATTAGGTAATCTTTATTTTCAATCATCAGTTGTTCAATTATCTCATTTATTTTAAGAACGTCTTTTGTATTCATATTCACCTACCTGTTATAATTTGTATAGAATGGAGTGTTTGAAACTTCTAATAATAATTCCTTTAACTCCTCATCTAATTTAAACAATGTTATTGAAAGCCCAGCCATCTCCATAGAAGTTGCAAAGTTACCTATGTGTGGTTGGATTATATTTATATTTTTCTCTTTTAATGAATCGTATAATCTGTTGTATACAATATACATTTCATCTAATGGTGTTGATCCTAATCCGTTTATCATAACAGATATCTCATCATTATCTTCAAGCTTAACTTCTGTCAAAAGCTTCTCTAAAAGCAAGTCTGCTAATTCATCGGCTGTTATCATCTTTTTCACTTCAATTCCAGCCTCACCATGGATTCCCATTCCTATTTCGATTTCATCTTCATTAATAGAAAATGTTGCTTTTCCAGCTTCTGGAACAACGCAAGGGCTTAGAGCCACGCCCATTGTTCTTATATTTTCTAAGGCTTTATTTGTAATAGATGCTACTTTTTCTAAATCATAACCTTTATCAGCTGCAGCTCCTGCTATTTTATAAGCATATACTATTCCAGCTACACCTCTTCTTGTGTCTCTTTTTTCATAAGGAGCGCTAGCAATATCATCCTTAACAGCAATTTTAACAGTCTCGATGTCATCAAAATCTGTCATTTCGGTAGCCATATTAAAGTTCATATTATCTCCGCCATAGTTACCATAGAGACATAGGACACCTTTGCCAAAATCACATTCTCTAATTAAATCTTCCATCTTAGAGGCAGCAGGAGATGCAAAAACATTTCCTACCGCACAGCCGTCAAGCATTTTTTCTCCAACATAACCTAAGAATAATGGAAGGTGTCCACTACCGCCAGCTGTTACAATGCCTACCTTGTCTTTTTTTGGATTATTCTTGCGTATAAGCATTCTAAAGTCATCATTTAATAAAGCATATTTATCGGAGTGAGCTTTAATAATGCCATACATAAACTCTTTTGTATAATTTTCTGGTTTATTGATTATTTTCTTCATTTTCATTAATATTAACCCTCTAAATCTAATTTTTCTGGATATTTCCAAATGTCAAAGTCTTCTTGTTTAAATGAATCTGGTTCTTTTCCATTATTTATCATTAGTACATTAAAATAGATATGAGCAATATCCTCTAAATATTGCATATTGATATATGCTTTTTCCAAATCCTCACCTATACCTACTGCGCCGTGCTTTTCCATCAAAAATGCATTTGATATCTTGCATGACTCTATAACTGTTCTTGCTAATTCTGGTGTTCCTGGTGTTGCAAATGGAGCAACTGGAATCTTTGCTTCTTTAAGTCCCATAGCAGCCAATTCATAAACTATTGCTGGAATTTCTTTTCCAAGCACTGCAAAGCTTGTCGCATATTTTGAGTGAGTATGAGCTACACCATTGATATCATCCCTTGTTTTATAAATTTGTAGATGCATCATTGTCTCACTTGAAGGTCTTCTATCATTTTTAGCTTCTATTATATTTCCATCTAAATCAACAACTACAATATCGTCAGTTGTGAGTTTCATCCTATCTACTGTTGCAGGTGTTACAACTACATATCCTGTTTCTTTATCTTTTTCACTAAAGTTTCCTGATCCTGGTTGACATAGTCCCTTTAATTGTGCGTCTTTAGATATTCTTATTATATTATTTTTTAATTCTTCTAACATTATAAACTCCTAGTTATTCTCAACTTCAACTTGTTTTCTATTCAGTGCTTTTTTAACATATACTATAAAAAGTCCAACAAATGCTACAAAGGCTACAATTCCTACCACATTAAAGGCAAAAGCTTCTGATATTGCCCATCTAAAAATTGGAGCTTCTACACCAAAGTATGTGATAAATTGGCCTGAAGGTATATCAATAGTACCAACTTGTTTAGCAAGAGCTGTTACTGCTTCAGCAAATCTACTTGAAACTAATAAATATGTTGGGGTGAAAAGGATAGATAAAATTATCATTTTAATTATATCTCCATTAGTTACTATTAATGCTGGTACAACTACAATAACATTTACAATTCCAGCTAATGGTAATACTGATGACCATCCAAGCTTAGCAAATAGAAAAGCTAACGCTATTTCAAGTGGTACAAGTATGATAGAAACTACCCATATTTCTGATCTTCCTGCCATAAATGGCCAGTCTAGACCAATTTGAATCTCTCTATCTTTATATTTGTCTTTCATATAGGTACTTGCATAGTCAGATATAGGTTGTAGAGCTTGCATAAATAGCTTAGCAACCATTGGAAATAAAACTAATGATGCAGAAACTTTAATTCCAACATTCAAGGTTTCAGATATACTATAACCAGCAATTATAGCTAATAATATTCCAACTAAAAGACCCATTACACTATTTTCCCCAAATATTCCTATTCTATCTTTAAGCCTGTCAGAGTCAAAAGATCTTCCACCGAGTCCAGGGATTTTATCTAAGAATCTGTTTACTGGAGCCATTAAAGCACACTGGAATGTCATATAGTGGGTACAAGTTACGCCAGGTATTCCTGTGATTTTTTGTATTCTTTCATGATTTGCATCAGCCATCTTTAATTCAAACACTATTTGAATTATTGCAGCAACAAATCCAAACACTAAATTTCCAGATATAGCATTTACCATTGTAGCAGTGAAAATTTTTCCCCAAACGTTCCACATATCTACGTTTAATGTATCTGTCCATTTAAAACCTATAAGTAATAGATTCACCACTATTTGGATAGGGAACATTAATAGTGCATATGGCCATGCCCAAGCAATAGCACTCATTGGTGTCCAGCCAACATCCACAGCATTTAGTTGAAGTCCTGTTCTTTCTACCAGTGCTTGTGCAACAGGGCTTATTGTTCCAAACATAAAATCTAATATCAAGCTCATACCTGTAAAGGCTACACCAAGTGTGATACCTGATATTATAGCTCTTTTAGCAGGCATCTTAAATATCAAACCAATAATAATCATAATTATTGGTAAAAATATTGCTGCTCCTAAATTTAAAATATAATTAATTATTTGCCCTAACATGATAACTCCTAACTATTAATATATCCTTTTAATTTTTCATATTCTTCATCCATACCCATACCAGTTAAGAAAGCTATCCCATTAATCTTTGGTATATTTTCATAAGTTTTTCCGCCTGGCATGATTGATACATATACATCAACACTATCTATAATATTTTCAAGTGATTTTATATCTACAGCTTCTACAGTTGCTCTGATTCCATCATCTTCTAACATATGATTAATTTTAGAAGCTACTGTTTGACTTGTTGCTACTCCTGAACCACATGCTACTACAATTTTTTTCATTTTTTACTCCTTTATTAATTTTTCAAGAATTTGTTTAATTTCTTGTTTTGTTTTTGAATCTTTTATTTTTTTCAATAGTTCTTTATCACTAAATACACCCATCAATTTAACAAGCAAAGGTACTTGAGCTTCAGGGTTTGCTACCGCTAACATAAATACTAGATCTACATCAATATTTTGATTAGGATCTTCCATATTTTTAAATTCCACACTCTTTTTTAGTGTTGCAACTGAAATTCCTGCTGAATTGACATGAACTGGATCTGTATGAGGAATTGCGACTTTAATATCTCCTGTATTCAAACCAGTTGGGTATATCAATTCTCTTTCAAGCACAGCATTACAATAAGTTTCTTTTACTTTTCCAGCATTCATCATTTGATCAGACATATATTTGATTAATTCTTCCCTGCTATTGCAATCTAAATCAATAAATATTAAATCTTCTCTTACTTCAATTTGACTTTCCATAATTACCTCCTTATATAATGTATTTAGGTTGTTAAAGGTAACCTATAAGCCTTTTTCGACTAAGTATTATTCAGATTTACTGTATAATATTGTTATTAGATAGAGTGTACTCGTCACTTCCTTGAGATTTAATCTCGTACTTGANTCCTTATATAATGTATTTAGGTTGTTAAAGGTAACCTATAAGCCTTTTTCGACTAAGTATTATTCAGATTTACTGTATAATATTGTTATTAGATAGAGTGTACTCGTCACTTCCTTGAGATTTAATCTCGTACTTGAAAGAGTGAGTCCTCTAATCTTTTAACTGTTTACGAATAAGTTAGATGTTGACCCTTTCAGGGTACTTCGTATATACCATAAGGCAGTAACGTTATTAGATTTTGAGGTGTCTATCTAAAATACTTTTTTATGAGGTTTCAAATGTTCTATTTAGGTATCGATATTGGTAAAAATACTCATGTTGCTTCATTAGTTGATGACAAGAAAAAGGTTATTTTTAAGGCTTTTTCTTTTTCAAATTCCATTAATGGCGCTGAGAGTTTAGTCCTTAAACTAGAAGCTTTCAAAAATGAACTTGAAGTTGGTATGGAAGCTACAGGTCATTATTGGTTATCTCTATACTCATATCTTGCCCAAAAAAACTTTACTGTTCGTGTTATCAATCCAATCCAAACTGACGGTTGGCGACAAGGTGTAGAAATCAGAAAGAGAAAAACTGATATTATTGATTCTCTTTTAATAGCTGATCTTCTTAGATATGGAGATTTCGTTGAGACTTCACTTTCTAATGAAGATTATTTGTCTTTGAGGAATCTTTCCAGATTTAGGTCCTACCTCATTTCTTCAATTGGCGATCTTAAAAGAAAAACTATTGCACTTTTAGATCAAGTTTTTCCTGAATACGCCTCTTCTTTTAGTAATATTTTTGGGAAGACTTCTAAGGAAATTCTTTCAAATTTCTCTACTCCTTCTGATTTTGAGGATATTAATTCTGATGATTTGAATACTTTTCTTGAATCTGTTTCTAAGAAAAACTATGCTTCTAAGAAGATTGATGAGCTTTCTAAAAAGGCTTCTTCTTCTTTTGGTATTAATTTCTGCCTGGATTCTTTTAGTCTTCAAATCAAAATGCTTATTGAGCAAATTTCTTTTATTCAAACTCAGGTTTCTAATGTTGAGAATGAAATTGAGGTTTTACTTGAAAAACTTAATTCTCCAATTACTACTATTCCAGGTATCGGTTCTGTTAATGCAGCTACTATATTAGGTGAAATTGGTGATATTAAAAGATTTTCTAATCCTTCTAAACTTGTCGCTTATGCTGGTTTGGATGCTAGCATTTCTCAGTCTGGAGAATATGAATCTACTTACAATCATATGAGTAAAAGAGGTTCTCCATACCTTAGACGTGCTTTGTTTCAATCTGCTCTTAGAGCTGAATTTTGTGATCCTGTTTTCTCAGATTATTATCAAAAAAAGATTAGTGAAGGAAAACATCATTTAGTTGCTACTAATGCTGTTGCTAGAAAGCTTTGTCATACTATTTTTGCTGTTCTTACTAAGAATGAACCTTATCAAGTGCAGAGTTAGTTTTTGCTTAACTGTTTACAAATTTTTGATAAAGCTTCTGTAAATGGCGAGCGAAGCTAGGGTGTAGCCTTTACCTTTTACAGGTTTTTTTGAAAAAAATTACAATTTCATGAGCAAAAAACTTATGAACCCAATATTTAAAATCTATTAAATATTAGGTCTTTTTGTTGTGCCTATTTTTATTCATTTTTTATCTATATCAATCCCTATATTTTTTTATTTCACCTCTTGACTTTTAATAGTTAGTCTTTCTTTTTTTATTTATTACATTGTTTACTTAAATCCATTTTTACTAATTAAAAATTCTATTATATTTTATTATTTGATTCCTGACTTCTTCGCTTGTTCTAGCCAATTCTAAAGCTCTTTTAAATTCATCTATTTTTAATAAATTAATTAACTCAAACAAAGCCTTTAAGTGGTCTTTATTTTCATCCACTGCAAGAATGCAAACAAACTTAATCGGATCAAAAACCGGAGAACCAAAGTTAACAGGATTCCTTAATCTAGTTAAGGACATACTAGTCTTATTAACTTTAGAAGAAATTTTTCCATGTGGCAAAGCAAAATTTTCACTAACTACTACATATGGTCCAAATTCTTCTATATTTTCAATCATTTCACTTACATACTCTTCACTAATAAACTTTTTATCTAATAAAACTTCTGAAGCCATTTTTATCGATTCTTTCCAATCAGATACTTCAATATCCAACACGATATTATCCTCAACAAGAAAGTCTTCCAAACTATTACCTTCTTCTGAATTCATTTTTTCTAAAAATAAATCTTTCTTTTCGTTATTTTGTTTATTTGATTTATTTTCAGTAAAATCTAAATCGTAATTTTTAATCATAGACCTAGATTTTTCATATATATAATCAGATATTTTCTTATAATCATATGCATTTATTAAAGGAGATACTTTTATATACTCTTTATTAATGTTGTATAGATCAACCGTTGTGATTATGATATCAATATCATCTAAATCCATATTTCTTAATTGATGGCTTGTTGTACTTCCTACTATTTTAAACTTAAACAATTCTTCCAATTTATGATTTAATAACTGACTAGTACCTATACCTGAATTGCATACAACTATTGATTTCAACCTTCTGCATGCTCTATCAATCATTCTTTCGAGTGATGCGTAAACGTATATAACAATATATGATATCTCAATATCATATATTTCTCTGTTAAAGTAACTAGATAATACTTCAGAATGCTTTTTGATTTTTTTAAATAAATCTTTATTCTCTTTAGCAATTAGTTTAAGTTCGGGATAGTTAACGATATCTTCTATTTTATATAGTTTCATTCTTTCTATATGTAGTGAAAGACTTTCAAATAATTTGTAGTCTAAGAATAAAGGAATTGATAATTCTCGTGATAATGAATCAATTAATTCTCTAGTTATAAAATTTATACTGATTGAATCATCATCATTTGCACCTACTAATCTGAACTGGAGGTTTGATATTAGTTTAGAAAGATATATACATTCATCTATATCGTAATGATGTTCAAAATGTTCAATCAACTGTTTGTATAAGCTATATGCTATATTTTTATCTAAATTATCTGATATAAAGTCAGATTCATCTATACTTTCATGGTCGTAATCGGCACTTAATGATAAAACCAATAAATAGCTTGATAAGATATCAAAGGACTTTTCAGAGAATATAACACTATTCCTATATTCAGATTCTCCAATAATATTAAATATAGTTTTTTTATTTTCCTCGATTTTAAAAGCTATATTTTCATTTAAGTTGTTTACAGAATTTATGAACATATTTATCAAATGATGATTGTTATAAACAAAATCTATTAGAGCTTCTCTTTTATTCTTGTGTGACCCGTCAATAGACAATCCTTTTCCTGGCTTTGTAACTAGTGATATGTTTTTTTGCTTGATAAAAGTTGCTAAGTCATTAATATCGGAAGTAACAGTAGATCGAGATGCAAACATAGTATCGGCCAATTCTTTTTTTGTTACATAATCTTTTGCTATAAGCAAAATTAGGGTCTCTACATTTTGCCTTTCAGTTTTGTTAAGAGTGTAATCGTAAAAGTTTAATCCAGATAAAAAGCTTTTAACCGATTTCTTATCTTCTAACTTTATTTCGCTATCTCTAACATCAATGCTAATGCCAGAATACTTTAGAAGATAATTATTTATTATCTTTACATCGTCATTTATAGTTCTAAGACTTACTTTAAATGTTTTTTTCAAATGCTCTAAAGGTACAAAATCATTCTCATTTAATAAAATACATAAAATTTCATATCTTCTCTTGTTTATATTAACCCTCCTTTCAACTCAATAATACAATATAAGCAGAATTACAACAAGTCCAAATGTTTTCACAAGTTTGAAGGGAAATGTACTATCTCGATGTTTATTGGAAATTGTAAAAGGATGAATTTATAAAATATGTATAAATATCTACCAATTATATTTTTTCATCCAAGAATATTTCAAAAAATCTCTTAGGTCTTGATAATAGCTGATAATAGTTTTTTACTTATAATTTTTATCTATTAATTACTTTTATATTTTATAAGATATCATGTTTGTTTTTGTTTTTTTATTTAAATGTTTTTTGAATATACCATATGATATCTAATTTTAAGAAAAGAAAAACCCCTCAATCCGATTCTGGGTTTTAGGATTTGGCTTATAATACATGGATTATCATAAAATTACAGGAATAGTAAACTTAAATCTATTCTCAAAAGGCTCAGAAGTCTTTTTCTTTCTAACTTGAACATAAAATAAAATTTTCAAAATAAAAAGTCCGCAGATTTCTCCACGAATTTAATAATTTGGATGTAGTATTTAGACTCGAACCTGTGCTCTTCAGAGTCAGAAGTCCTCCTCGAGCCGGACTGGTTTGCTATGCCTTACCAACTTGCTACGATAAAAGCCCCTTGATTTGGGGCGCTCTCGGCCGCTAGGGCAAATCTATCCCGAGAATAAGGTGTGCTACCACCGATAAGCTTCGAAGAAGCGAATTCTCGTTTCCAATAAATTTTGGCTGGAATGACAGGACTCGAACCTGTGCTCTCCAGAGTCAGAATCTGGTGCCTTACCAACTTGGCTACATTCCAAAAATTTTCTTACCCTTATAAATTACCTCTTTCAAAAATTTTGTCAACGCCAAATACCAGTAAATATGTGTCTATTTTTGCTTGCCAGTGATACAAAGATTTATCTCGTATCCAGCTCTTATTGATGTATTAATGGACTTGGTGTGAGAAATTTGTGTGGCAGTAATTGGGCTTATATCTTCATATTCTTGTTTTATTATTAAGGATAGGCTCCTTAAGATGGATGCACCTAGACCTTGGTATTTAGGTTCTTTAGAAAATTTCTCAAGGCCTATATCCCAAAGGTATTTTCCAGCAACTGAGGCTCCTGCTAGAGCTATGAGGTCTTTTCCATCATAAAAACTAAGGCCTAGCCTGTCATCTTCATCAAAAGCAAAGGCCATTTTTGTCTTGCCTTTAAAGTTTTTTATATCTTCTTTTTCTAGCCTTGTGAATTCGAAGTCTTTAATCTCTACATATCTATCAGAAAAAGTCATCAGAGGGAAAAAATTGTCTATTTCTATTCCAAATTCTCCTAAAATTTTATCCAAAACCCTAATGTTGTCCGCTTCGGCAAACCAGGCTCCGGGATACTGTTCAAATTTTTTCTTTAATTTGTTTATTAGGGCAGGATTTTCTGATCTCATGAAGACCTTTCCTCCTGTACAAATCGCAGTAAAGGGAGCCTTGTTATAGAAAAGAAAACTTTCATCTGCCTTATTTACCATAAAAATATTATTTTTATCCTTAAATCCCTCAGGACTTATTGAAAAATCATTCAGTATTTGTTTTTTAAAATTAATATCCATTTGCCTAAACTCCAGTATTTTTATTAGTTAAAATTATACTTTTAAGTGCGATTTTTCGCTAAAAACCCATCTAAAAAGCACTTAGCTTATATATCCTAAGTGCTTTCTTGCTTTTAATTTACTTTTAAGTTATAGAACCATCTGCCATTTGAGCCTTGGATTAGATCGTAGGCGTTGTTTGCAAAGTCGCTTTCTAGGGCTTTTTGTGCGGCCTTTTCTGCTTCTTCTCTAGTTTCATAGCCATCTTGAGCTTTTTCTAGATTTTCCTTTTTCTCCTCTGGGTCTATCTCTTTCTTTTCTATTTTAGGCTTTGTTTCATTTTCTTCCTTATTTTTAGGACTTTCTTCAATTTTTTCGTCTGATTTTTCTTCTTCAGCTTCTTCTTTTTTCATTTCTGGTAGCTTGCCATTTTTGTAGACTATTTTTCCGTCTACTTCTTCAAAGTCACTTATGTGGAAGACTAAATCTTCTGTTCCATATACATAGAAGTTTAGTTCTATATTATTTACAGAAGCTTCTGGGTATGCTTTTTCTAAGAATTGTTTTATATTATATCTTAGTATTTCTGATTTTTCATCATCATATTCTTTGCCTATTTCTACATCTGGATTTTCCATCTTATATTTTAGGGTTGCTACTATATCTTTGGCTGTGAAATCGCCTAATTCTCCAGCTTTTTCCATTTTTACTAGGTCTTTTATGCTTAGGTAATGATAATGATCTCCGTGAAGCCAGTAGAATACATCTCCACCCTTGTATTGGCCACCTGGTCCAAATGCCGCCTTGCCATCGGTTATTTGTCCGTAGCTTTCCATTAGTTTAAACCTATCGTCAAATACTCTTTCTATACCTGCTACTTTTTTACCTTTGATGCTGTCATAGGAAAATAGGTCTCCATCATTTACTTCTACATGGGAATAGTCTTTTGAATCATTGATATATTCAGCATCTGGATAATGACTCTTAGGATTTTCTGTTACTACTCCTACTTCTTCTTCGCCCTTGTAGAGGTGCCAATGATCACCATGGTCGATTATTTTTGTAATTCCTTCTGGCCAGGTGAATTCTTTTTTATCTTCTTTTTGATTATCGTGGCTGCCTTCATATTGACCAAAGTTTGCCTTTGGGTAGATATCTTGTGGATTCTCATAGGTTACACCTTCTCTTCCCTTTGAATCGTAGATGTGGTAATGGTCACCGTGTTTTAGGATTTTTACTATATCGTAGCGGTCAACTTTTTCCTTGCCTAGGATATTGGTTATTTTTAGACTTTCTATCCTTGATTTTTCATCATTTCTTGGATTTTCTGGTCTATCTTGACTTTCCTCTTCTTTAGGATTTTCTTTTTTATCTTCGCTTGGCTTTTTATCTTTTTCTTTATTATCCTTTTTATCTCCATGGCTTCCTTCATAGGTGCCTATTGGAATATCTGGATAAAGGCTTGATGGGTCAGAGTAGCTTATATATTCATCTCCATCAGCTGTATAGATATGATAGTGGTCTCCGTGCTTTAAGATTTTTACTACGTTGTGAGTTTTTTTCTCATCTTCTACCTTTATTAACTTATCATCTTTTTGTAGTTTTTCAGGTCTTTTTTCTTCCTTTTTATCTTTATATTTAGCTTGCTTTTCCTTCTCTTCTTTGAGAATTTTAGCAATCATTTCCTTTCTATCGCCGTGGCTTCCTTCATAAATTCCGTAGGAGGCGTTTGGATATAGGCTTCTTGGGTCTTCGTAAGTTACAAATTCGTTGCCCTTTGATGTGTAGATATGATAATGGTCGCCGTGCTTTAAAATTTTGATGACTCTTTCATCATCTTTTTCTAGTTTTTCTTTTACTTTTTTATTTTCGGCTACTTTTTCTGACTTTGTTTTATTTGCATTATGTGATCCATGACTGCCTACATAGGTTCCTATTTTTATATTAGGAAAAAGAGCTGATGGGTTTTCGTAGGTTAGGTATTCTGTCCCATCTGCTAAGTAGACGTGGTAGTGATCACCGTGTTTTTTTATTGCTACTACATTTTTATTTTTTAGCTGATTTTTGCCTACCACGCTTACCATTTCAAATTTACCTGTATCTTGAATCTGACTTGGGTCGGTGTAGGTTATCTTTTCCCTGCCATCTTTGGTGAAAACATGCCAATGGTCGCCATGTTTTACGACCTTTACTATGTCTTCTTTTTTGATTTCAGCATCTACTAGGACTTCTGTTGTTTTGTCCTTTTTGATGGTAGATTTTTTGGCAATGTAGCTTGTTTTCTGACCTGTTTTTATTGCTTTGTTAACAGATGTTTTTGCTTCTTTATTATTAAATAGGGAGCAGGCACTGAGGCTTGTCGCAAATAGGCAAGTAAGTAGGACTGCTCTTCCTAGATTTTTCTTATTTTTCATTGTTTCTCCTTTATTTTTTCTTTATAAAAAGGCTTATAATTAGCCATACTACAGATATCAATACTATTACAGACCCTGGTTTTAAGTCTAGATAATAGGATATTATTAGACCTAAAAATACAAAAATAATGGAAAATCCTATTGATAGTAACAAGGTCGCCTTGTAGGTCTTGGTATATTGCATTGCACTAATACTTGGTATGACTAAGATTGATGATACTATCAAGGACCCTATTGTCTTAGCTGATATTGATACTGCTATGGCTGTTAAAAAGGTTATAAATATATTTACTAGCTTGACATTAATTCCCATAATTTTGGCCGCCTGGGGGTCAAAAATCGTAAGATAAAGGCTTTTGTACAAGCTTATATAGGCCAAAATTACAAAAATAGCCACTCCTATCACTAAATAAAATTCCTGATCTGAAATAGTCACTATGGATCCAAATAGGTAGGATGAGATGGCATTGGTATTTTTGACCATGGATGAAAATATTCCCGCAAGGCCTATTGATGCCGCAAGGATAATCACCGTTGATATTTCTTGGTAGGCCTTTAATTTATTTCTAATAAGTTCTATGGATAGGCCTGCCACAAGACAAGCAATTATTGCCGCAAGGATTGGACTAAAGCCAAAGGCAAGGCCAATGGTAAGGCCTGCTAGAGATGAGTGGGATAAGGTATCTCCAATCATCGATAGCCTCTTAAGTAGGACCAATTGACCCATGCAAGGCAAAATCAAGGCCAAGAGTCCGCCGACCATGAAGGCCCTTTGCATAAATTCATATTCTAATATATCTGGCATATTTCCTCACAAACTAAGCTCATCTTTGCTTATTCTCTCGATTTTCCCCTTCTTAATCCTAAGAGCATAATCTACATAGGCCCCTGCCATATCTAGCTGGTGGGTGATGATCAAAATGGTCTTGCCACTTTCCTTAAGACTTATGAGGTCCTTAAAGAACTCATTGGCAAAGTCTTCATCAATGCCCGTTGTAGGCTCATCTAAGAGGATTAGGCTTGCATCCTTTATCAGGGCAAGGCTTATAGCAAATCTTTGAATTTGACCACCGGAAAGGTCACTTAGGGCCTTCTTCCTATGGTCCCAAAGGCCTAACTTTTCCATCAATTCCTTGGGATCAACTTTCTTTTTTAGGTAGGAAATGTGGATTTTTATCGCTTCTTCGATAGTTGTTGGAAAATTCCTGTAAGAAGCTACAGCATTTTGAGAAATATAAGCTAAGTCCCTGTAGTGGTCATCCTTTCTTATATCATCGGAAAATATTTCTATATGGCCTTCCTTAGCCTTTAACTCTCCCATAATTAGCTTTAAGAGAGTCGATTTTCCTACACCATTTGCTCCGACAAGGGCTAAAAAATCTCCCACTTTGACTTCAAAATTGATATCATCTAGGATTAGGTCCCTATCATAAGCAAAGCTAAGATTTTCGGCCTTTAAAATTGTCCTATTCATTGAAAGATTCTACCAAGGCCTTAAGATTTTCTTCCATAAGGCCCACATAGCCCTTTGATACCATATCATCGTCAAGATTTTCCATGGTGTAGAGGGTAGACGTCTTTGTGCCTGTATTCTTTGCTAAAGTTTCTGCAACCTTTGGTGTAGCCTTGCCCTCAAAAAAGATTGTCTTGATATTTTTTTCCTTCACAAAATCAGCAATGGTCTTAAGGTCTTTGGCTGATGGCTCTTCTTCTGGAGAAATCCCAGTGACAGCCACTTGTTTAAGGCCATAATCATCAGCTAGATAGTTGAAAGCTGCATGAGAGACTACAAAATATTTATCTTTAGATTTAACCTTAGAAAGCTCATCTTCAAATTTCTTATCAAGTTCATCAAACTTGGCAAGGGCCTTATCCAGATTCTCCTTATAATAGGCTTCATTATCAGGATCCATTGCTGACAACTTCCTATAAATATTATCTACCATTACCTTGGCATTTTTAATAGAAAGCCAGGTGTGAGGATTAATAGAAGTCATATCGGAGCCTTCCTTAGATGAATCAAGCAAGTTAAGACCTGCAGAAAGGTCCAAAAACTTGTCATCATCCTTAATATTTGCCTTCAAATCATCAATAAAAGATTCCATTCCGGCACCATTGAAGGCTATAAGGTCAGCTCCATCAAGGTCTTTCATAGCTTGGCTAGTGAGCTCAAAAGAATGAGGCTCCTCATTAGTCTGAATAATAGTTTTTACCTCAAACTTATCTCCAGCTATCATCTTTACAAATTCAGCAACAGGGAAAAAGCTAGCATAAATAGTCTTTTTTCCTTCAGCACTTTTCTCTTCAGTAGCTGTATTTTCAATATTTTTCTCTTCCTTGCCGCAAGAAGTCATACAAACTAGGGCAAGAAGAAATATAACAAATAAATTTTTAAAATTCTTTTTCATATATCCTCCTATATGCAAGTGGTTTGCGATAGTAATTATCATACACCTACTGCAAATCATTTGCAATAGTAATGAGGATTTTTTCATCCAGTTTAGAACATAAAAATAATCCACAACAAAAAAGAAGTCATTTAAAACGACCTCTTCATTTTTGAAAAATAAGTTTTTTTTGGGGGATGTTTTATTCTAATCAGCTTCTAACTCTAACACCCCATCTCGTGCAGATTCTTGGCCCACATACTCAATCCTCGTTGTAAGCTTATCCTTAGCCTTGCTAACTTTAAAAGACTCGTCAGTTTCTTTTATTAGATAAGCTCCCGGTTCAAGTTTTTTAATCTTAATTATATCCTTAATTTTATCCTTGTTTTTTTCAAACATTTCATCACCAATTTCATCATATTCCCTGCCACCAAGATATAATTTGGACTTTTCAGAATATTTTGCAACTTTACCCATTTTTTTATTTATCTGATCTATCGTCATCTTGTCACAATCCTTGGCAAGACGCATGGTATCCCAAGGTCCCATATTTTTATCATCAATTTTCCAATAGGCAAGCTGTCTATTGCTAGCAGTATTAGTTAGATTATTTCTACCTAATACTAAATCAAGCTCATATCCTCTAGAATGTCCAAAAGATTTCAGGCTCAAGAAAATTACAGCTCCTAAAAGAAGTAGACAGAAAAATATAATTTGTAATTTGTTAATAGTTTTATTCATAAATCCTCCTACTAATCTAGTCTAACACAAGAAGTATAAAATTTTGATAAATAAAAATATTAAAAGTCTACTCATCCAATATAAGATGTTCATAATGATTTAAAAAATGTACTTATCCTTAAAACTATAATAAACGAAAAAATTTAAGTTTAAATAAAAATAGACACAAAAAAATCGACCTTGAAATTTCTTTACACTCCAAAGTCGATTATTTAACTCCTCCAGTACAGGATTCTGATTTAGGTTCAATCACTCTTTATCATCCTTCCTATAATTCTTGATTTAACGAAATTTACTTGTACCATGTCTTCTAATATTCTACTAACAAACAACAATTGATTTACATTTTTATCTAATCCTATCTATATAAAATAGAAAAATGTCAGATGGCTCTACTTTTACACTTATCTTCCACCACTTTTTCTATGAAATCTTACTCAACATACTCTTCTTTACTCATATATCACTACTGTAAGGGCACATATTTAAAACTTCTCTATTAGTAAGTCTCAGATCAAAATATTATAAATCTCTCTATTCAATTTTTTTAAACTACCTGTACCGGAGGAGCCAGGATAGTTTATCTATCTTGTTATTAATAATATACCCCGGCTTTTTATTTCTAAACATAAATTTTAAAAAAATCATTGAGAAAAATTGACTTTTTTGGAATATAAAGCTAAAAAAGCAATGTTATATTACGAATTTTATCAATATAGGTAGATTTAATTATATAAAGGACATGTAAATTTAAGTTTTATAACCCATGTGACTAGCTTCTACTATCATAGTTTGAGGATTATTTTAATTTGATATTTATATATTTTTTGTACAAAAAAAGACTCATTTCTGAGTGTCCTCCAGGAGCCGGACGGGGTCTCTAAAAGGCGACGGACTAGATTTCTCGTTTCGCTCGACCATTTTGCCTCTGCACCAGTCCTACCTACCATCCCCCATTCAGGGTATGGGGTTAGGGCTTCGCATGGAGGGTCCTCTTCTACGCATCAAGCCTACCAACCATTTGCTTCACAAATGGGGTTAGGCATAGACACGAGCCGGACAGGCTTGTCTCCATGAGCCGACGGGCTTGTTTTTTGTTTGGCGACTTTCTGTCCATAATCCAGATGACCAGACTCTACTATCATAGTTTAAGGATTATTATAAGCACTAAAAAAGACCTACAATTGTAGATCTTTGTTAGTTTGGCGACTTCCTACTCTACCACCCAGTTGCCCAGGCAGTACCATCGGCGTTATGAGGCTTAACTTCTGTGTTCGGTATGGGAACAGGTGTATCTCTCATGCAATCATCACCATATTTTTTGAACCATCTTTCTCGCTTCGCTCGACCATTTCATGGAGAGTCCTCCATAAGCCGGACGGGCTTGCCTTAAATAGCATCCACTTTTTTGTGGACCCCACCTTAGTGGGAAACAATATTTCCAGTCAAGATATAAAGTATTAGTATCCATTAGCTTAATACATTACTGCACTTACACCTTGGACCTATCAAACGTATTTTCTTTACGTACTCTGAGAAATCTTATCTTGAGGTCTGTTTCGTACTTAGATGCTTTCAGTACTTATCGATTCCATACGTAGCTACCCAGCTATGCTCCTGGCGGAACAACTGGTAGACCATTGGTATGTCCATCCCGGTCCTCTCGTACTAGGGACAGATCCTCTCAAATTTCTTACGCCCACGCTGGATAGGGACCGAACTGTCTCACGACGTTCTGAACCCAGCTCGCGTGCCTCTTTAATGGGCGAACAGCCCAACCCTTGGGACCTACTTCAGCCCCAGGATGAGACGAGCCGACATCGAGGTGCCAAACCTCCCCGTCGATGTGGACTCTTGGGGGAGATAAGCCTGTTATCCCCGGGGTAGCTTTTATCCGTTGAGCGATGGCCCTTCCATGCGGTACCACCGGATCACTAAGTCCGTATTTCTACTCTGCGCAACTTGTAGGTTTTGCAGTTAAGCTCGCTTATGCCTTTGTACTCTTCGAATGGTTTCCGTCCATTCTGAGCGAACCTTTGAACGCCTCCGTTACTTTTTAGGAGGCGACCGCCCCAGTCAAACTGCCCAACTGACAATGTCCGATACCCTGATTCAAGGGTTATCGTTAGAACTTTAATATTAGAAGGTTGGTATCCCAAGGGTGACTCCTCACACACTGGCGTGCATGTATCACAGTCTCCCAACTATCCTGTACATCTAATCTCAAAGTCCAATATCAGCCTACAGTAAAGCTCCACGGGGTCTTTCCGTCCTAGCGTGGGTAAGTCGCATCTTCACGACTACTACAATTTCACCGGATCCTTTGTTGAGACAGTGCCCAAATCGTTACACCTTTCGTGCGGGTCGGAACTTACCCGACAAGGAATTTCGCTACCTTAGGACCGTTATAGTTACGGCCGCCGTTTACTGGGGCTTAAGTTCGAGCCTTCGCTTGCGCTAAGCCTTCGCCTTAACCTTCCAGCACCGGGCAGGTGTCAGCTCCTATACTTCATCTTACGATTTTGCAGAAACTTGTGTTTTTGGTAAACAGTCGCTTGGGCCTGGTTTCTGTGGCCATATCGCTATGGCTCCCCTTCTCCCGAAGTTACGGGGACATTTTGCCGAGTTCCTTAACAAAGGTTCTTCCGCGCGTCTTGGTATTCTCTACCTCCCTACCTGTGTCGGTTTCGGGTACGGGCGCTTTGGTCTGGATAGTGACTTTTCTTGGCAATTTGAAATCGGCTACTTCTCTACTCATGTTTTCGATACCCATCACAGCCTGATTTTAACAATGTGCGGATTTGCCTACACATTAATCTCACTGCTTGGACTGACTTCCATCTGTCAGCTTAGCTTATCCTCTTGCGTCATCACTTCTCTCTTAACGACTTTAAGCGGTACAGGAATCTAAACCTGTTGTCCATCGCCTACGCCTTTCGGCCTTGGCTTAGGTCCCGACTTACCCTGAGGGGACGAGCCTTGCTCAGGAATCCTTAGGGTTTCGACGGGAGAGATTCTCACTCTCCTTCTCGCTACTCATGCCAGCATTCTCACTTGTATTAAGTCCACCTTTGCTTTCGCTTCTGCTTCTTCCCTAATACAACGCTCCTCTACCACTGATAGAGGTATTAAGTATGCTTGTAAGATAGATTTTACTTGACGTTTAATATTTACAGTTACCAGTTAATTTATTGTAGTTTGACTTACGCTTAGGTTTTTAGACCTACCGTTTATTCTTTTTAGGATTTTGGGTGATTTTTGAATCTTTTCTGATTTTTCTTAGTGAGCGTATGTTAGTTTTGATTTTCTACTCTTTTGTTAACTCTGTTATCTTTAATATTTCCATTCAAGTTTAATTATATACCTTACTTGTATACTTAATTCCTCTATCAATCCGAAGCTTCGGTACTGGATTTGAGCCCCGTTCATTTTCGGCGCAACCCCACTTGACCAGTGAGCTATTACGCATTCTTTAAATGCATGGCTGCTTCTAAGCCAACGTCCTGGTTGTCTTAGTAGGATCACATCCTTTTCCACTTAATCCAGATTTTGGGACCTTAGCTGTCGGTCTGGGCTGTTTCCCTTTCGACTTAGAAGCTTATCCCTCTAAGTCTGACTCCTTGACTTGATTTTTTGGCATTCGGAGTTTGATAGGTTTTGGTACGGTAAACCGCCCTAGACCATTCAGTGCTCTACCTCCTTAAATCTTTCGTCAAAGGCTAGCCCTAAAGCTATTTCGAGGAGAACCAGCTATATCCGAGTTCGTTTGGCTTTTCACCCCTAACCACAACTCATCCGATACGTTTTAAACCGTACCCGGTTCGAGCCTCCAGTGAATTTTACTTCACCTTCACTCTGGTCATGGATAGATCACCCGGTTTCGGGTCTATTCTATTCTACTTTTCGCCCTATTCAGACTCGCTTTCGCTTCGACTTCTGATCTTAAATCATTAATCTTGCAGCTTAGAATAACTCGCTGGCCCATTCTACAAAAGGTACGACATCAGACTTTGCCCAGTATGTCGGGCTTAATTGCTCTGTCTGCTTGTAGGCGCTAGGTTTCAGGTTCTATTTCACTCCCCTTTCGGGGTTCTTTTCACCTTTCCCTCACGGTACTTGTTCACTATCGGTCACATGTTAGTATTTAGCCTTAGGGGATGGGCCCCCTATCTTCACAACGGATTCCTCGTGTCCGGTGCTACTTTCCCTCTGTCCATATTTAACTGTCGCGTACAAGACTGTCACTTTCTTTGGTTCATCTTCCCAAATGATTCTGCTAATTAAATATGATCCTTAATGAGTTGGGCTCTTTTCTTTTCGCTCGCCGCTACTAGGAAAATCGAGTTTTCTTTCTTTTCCTCCTGTTACTTAGATGTTTCAGTTCACAGGGTCTTGCTTCATTAAGCTATGTATTCACTTAATGATGACTGTGTCTTCCACAGCCGGGTTTCCCCATTCGGAGACCTAGGGGTCAATGCTTTTTGTGAGCTTACCCTAGTTTTCGTTCACTTACGTCCTTCGTCGCCTTCATGTGCCAAGGCATCCACCTTGCGCCCTTTCTTTCTTGACTGGAAATATTGTTTGCTATTTAGTTTTTTTGGTTCTTTTACCTTAATAAAATATAAGGATAATCAAAGTTAATCTTTGTTCTAATCGAGAAATCTTCTCGAGTGAGGAGAGAGCGTACCCTCTCCTCATCCTTAGAAAGGAGGTGATCCAGCCGCACCTTCCGATACGGCTACCTTGTTACGACTTCACCCCAGTTACTGACCCTACCTTCGACTGCTGCGTCCAAAAGGTTCGCTCACAGGCTTCGGGTATTGCCAACTTCCATGGTGTGACGGGCGGTGTGTACAAGACCCGGGAACGCATTCACCGCGGCATTCTGATCCACGATTACTAGCAACTCCAACTTCATGCACTCGAGTTGCAGAGTGCAATCCGAACTGGGACAGGCTTTTTGAGATTTGCTTGACATCGCTGTCTTGCTGCTCTGTGTACCTGCCATTGTAGCACGTGTGTAGCCCAAGTCATAAAGGGCATGATGATTTGACGTCATCCCCACCTTCCTCCGGTTTGTCACCGGCAGTATCGTTAGAGTCCCCAACTTAATGATGGTAACTAACAATAGGGGTTGCGCTCGTTATGGGACTTAACCCAACATCTCACGACACGAGCTGACGACAACCATGCACCACCTGTATTACAGTCTTCCGAAGAAGTAAGGAACTATCTCTAGCTCCCGCCGTAATATGTCAAGACTTGGTAAGGTTCTTCGCGTTGCGTCGAATTAAACCACATGCTCCGCTGCTTGTGCGGGTCCCCGTCAATTCCTTTGAGTTTCACACTTGCGTGCGTACTCCCCAGGCGGAGTGTTTAATGCGTTAGCTGCGGCACCCAGATTTACTCCAGACACCTAACACTCATCGTTTACGGCGTGGACTACCAGGGTATCTAATCCTGTTTGCTACCCACGCTTTCGTACCTCAGCGTCAGGTTATGGCCAGAAAGTCGCCTTCGCCACCGGTATTCCTCCTAATATCTGCGCATTTCACCGCTACACTAGGAATTCCACTTTCCCTTCCATACCTCAAGATGAGCAGTTTTAAAAGCTTACTATAGTTGAGCTATAGGATTTCACTTCTAACTTGCTTACCCGCCTACGTACCCTTTACGCCCAATGATTCCGGACAACGCTCGGACCTTACGTATTACCGCGGCTGCTGGCACGTAATTAGCCGGTCCTTATTCGTATAGTACTGTCATTTTCTTCCTATACAAAAGATTTTTACAACCCGAAGGCCTTCTAAATCACGCGGCGTCGCTGCATCAGGGTTTCCCCCATTGTGCAAAATTCCCCACTGCTGCCTCCCGTAGGAGTCTGGGCCGTGTCTCAGTCCCAATGTGGCCGTACACTCTCTCAAGCCGGCTACTGATCGTTGCCTTGGTGAGCTATTATCTCACCAACTAGCTAATCAGACGCAAGTCCATCTTAGAGCGATAAATCTTTGACCAGGCTACCATGCGATAACTTGGTATCATTGGGTATTATTCTCCGTTTCCAGAGGCTATCCCCATCTCTAAGGCAGGTTACTCACGCGTTACTCACCCGTCCGCCACTAATCCACTTAAAATCACTCCGAAGAGATCAATTAAGTTTCATCGTTCGACTTGCATGTGTTATGCACGCCGCCAGCGTTAATCCTGAGCCAGGATCAAACTCTCATAAAAAATTTGTATGAAAGTCTTAGATCAAGACTCTTATTCATTTACATCTGACTTAATCAAATGCGTGATTTATTCTTGCATATCAAGAATCATTACTGTAAAGAAATTTAACTAGGTTATAGTTGTTATTCTCCAAAGTAATTATTTTTTTCTATATATAATAGAAGTTTAATAATTAACCTTGATTATCTTATTATTATATTTTATTCTGGTTCGGTGTCGCTAACTTGTTGCGACTCTTATATAATACCACGAAGTTTTTATCTTGTCAAATATTTTTTGAAGTTTTTTCAAAAAATTTAAGTTTTTTCGATAAATGCCTTCAGCAGCATTAGTATTAGTATACGATATATTTCTTTGCTTGTCAAATATTTTTGTAAATATTTTTTTGACTTGTAAGCACTTCCATATCTCGTGCCTATATAATGTACTAGCTTTTTTTATTCATGTCAAATAATTTTTGATATTTTTTTATATTTTCTTATTATTTTTTTATTCCTTCTATATATATGTATTATTTGTCATTTAGAATCGTTAAGTATTTGTAACACTTTCAATATTCATTCGTTATTATAGTAGAAGGCCCTATTAAGGAGGTAGAATATTTGATAGATATAAGGAGAGGAAGATGGATTTTGCCAAGATTTATGAAGATTACAACAAGGATGTATATAGGTTTATCCTGAGCCTTTGCTCTGATAGCGACTTGGCAATTGATATTTGCCACGAGACCTTTGCCAAAGCCCTTGATAAGATTGATAAGTTTGACTGGTCGGTTGACATCAGGGCCTGGCTTTTTACCATTGCAAGAAATTGCCTATATGATTATTATAGGAAAAATAAAATGATAAAATTTTGTGAAAAAGATAATTACTTGTGGATTAAATATTAAAATAAAGGCGATATTTTATTTAGCGCTGGTAATGCTTTCAATAATGATGGAACTTAGGCAGTGAACTTTTCACAAAGTCCTTGGGAAAGATACATTGCGCCTTTGTATAAAAAAGAACCATACGTTTTTGACTTTATGCGATTAGATATGGTTGATAAAGTCTATGACAGTAATGGCAATGTTTTATGGGAGAAGAAGGATAGATGATTTAGGCAAAAAAATACCCTCTTTGCTTGGCAAGGAGGGTATTTTTTTCTTATAATATTGCTTCTCTTAAGTCCTTCATAGCATCTCTTGCTACATCCATTGCAGCTTGCATGGCTTCTTTGTTTGTCATGTCGACTCCTGCTTTTTTGAGGACTTCTAGTGGATATTCGCTTTCGCCTGCTTTTAGGTAGTTTAGGTAGGCTGTCCTATCTTCGTCTGTGCCGTGTAGGATTTTTTGGCTTAGAGCTACTGCGCTCATGAAGCCTGTTGCGTATTGGAATACATAGTAGAACATGTAGAAGTGTGGGATTCTTGCCCATTCTGATGCTATATAGTCATCTACTTCTATGTCTTTGCCGAATAATTCTTCGTTTAGCTCTTTGTAGATTGCGTGTAGTCTTTCTGCTGGGATTGGTTCTCCTGCTTCTACTAATTTGTTTACCTTGTGTTCAAATTCTGCAAACATTGTTTGTCTAAATACTGTTGATTTGAATTGGTTTACAAAGTAGTTTAGGAGATATTTTGTTTCTTCTTCACTTTGGCTATGTTTTAGCATGTAGTCAAGGAGTAGAAGCTCGTTGGTTGTGGATGCTATTTCTGCTAAAAAGATTGAATATGAACCATATTGGTATGGTTGGGTGGATCTTGTGTAGTAGGAGTGCATGGAGTGGCCCAGCTCGTGAACTACTGTAAATACGTCATTTATGGTGTTGGTGTGGTTTAGTAATATAAATGGTTGGGTGTCATAGGATCCTGATGAATAGGCACCAGATCTCTTGCCTTCGTTTGGCATAACATCAAACCATCTTGATTCAAAACCTTCTCTTGCTACCTTTACATATTCTTCACCAAGTGGTGCTATGGCTGCTAGGACTATTTCTTTTGCTTCATCAAATTCGATTTTTCTGTCATAGTCTTCTACTAGTGGCACATAGATATCGTGGAAGCCTAGGTCATCTACGCCTAGGTATTCTTTTCTAAGTGTGGTGTAGTCTCTGTGGATGTCACTATTTTCATGAACTACTTCTAGGAGGTTGTCATAAATTTCTTCTGGAAGGTTGTTTTTGAAAAGTGACATTTCTCTTGCTGATGAGAATTTTCTTAATTTTGCTTCTACGTTATGAGCTGTAAATTCACCGTCTAAGGTTGATCCTAGGGTGTTTGAGTATTGTCTGTATGTTTTGTAATATTTCTCATAAACCTGGCGTCTGAAGTCCCTGTCTGGGTCTTCTTGGAGGGTTACGAAGTTAGCATCAGATAATCTTATCTCTTCGCCATCCTTTTCTACGCTTGGGAAGGATAGGTCGGCGTTATTAAAGATCATATAGGTGTTTTGTGGGTTATTCTTTAGTTTGCCGAAGGCTGCTAAGATTGTTTCCCCATTTTCATCTAGGACATGGTCTTTGTTTCTGAAAATATCGTCAAAATAGTGTTTTAGGTATGAAATTTCACTATCTTCTAGGTATTCATCTATAACTTTTTTATCAGTTGATAATAGCTCTGGTTGTACGAAAGAAAGGGCGCTTGATGCTCCTACCCATGTATTTTGAGCTACTTGGCTCATCTCTTGGTACTTAGTTACCCTGGTATCCTCATCTGATTTTAGGGATGAAAATACATAGGCCTTTTCCATCTTTCTAGAAAATTCTTCGTCTAATTTGAGATAGGCCTTAAAATTTTCCAAGCTTGATGTGATTTTTCCCTTGTAGGATGTAAGCTTTTCTACAAGAGCCTTTATCTCCTCAATATCTTTATAAAAATCTTCATCATTTTCATAAATGGATGAAGTATCCCATTTTAATCTTTCTTCTATTTCGTTTCTTTGCATTAAATATCCTCCTATTTTATATTTAATATTTTACCTTTTTCATCTTCATATTTTACAGTTAATATCTTATTTTTAGGGTCGCTTGGCATATTTCCTACAGAAATCTCATCACCATCTAGGCTCGCCTTTATTTTTTTGTATTTTATATTATAGGCTGTTAGGATTTCTCCCAAATAATCATCTTCTGCCTCTAGCCTATTTTTTATAAGACTTTTAAGGTCATTTGTAGAAGCATCCCTATTTTCCAGCAAATCTCCTAGTCTATAAACCTTGGTTGCAGGGTCTGCTTTTGAGTTTTCGAATTTAAAGGAATCTATCAGCGACATATATTTATTGTATAAAAAATATGCCGAAGATGTAGAATCCTCATTTATCACGACCTGGCTAGCAAGTAGCATAGGGCCGGAGTCAGATTCTATTACATCAAATGACACCTTAGAGAATATTCCGTCAGGACTTATGACCGGTCCATATTCCTTTTCTACCAATTGATCGTTTTTCTCAAAAGATAAAACAGCAGAAAAAGAGTCTGGTGAATATGATGACTCAAGAACGGATATGCCTAGATAATTATCCCCTAGGCCAAAATCCTTCAAAAAACCCATAGCATCTTCTATAGCTACTGCATTTCCCATCTTGCCCCTGCCATAAGTTTCTTCAAAATCAAGGCTGGATGATCCTGAATTTGTAGATGGTAGGTATTTTATCTCTGGAAATTCAATCTCTTCAGATTTTTTAGGAGTGTTTTTGGCTTCAAATTCCGCCTTTGACTCAAAACCACAAGATGTCAAAGTCAAAAGAATGCCCAAAATCAATATTTTCTTCATATTACACTCCTAAAAGCGACTTATTGCCTATCCTTATTAGGATAAAGGCCAAGGCTAGTGTCGCTAGACCTGCTACAACTTGTCTAGGAATAGATAAATCCCTTCCAACAACTGGCAAGGCATTGGCAAGGATAAATCCTCCCACAAAACCGCCCAAGTGGCCAAGAACGCCCACTCCAGGCATAAGGAAGGAATAAATCACGTTAATTACAACTATTGACACAAAGCTTGCCCCAAAACTATGGAGGATGGCATCATCCCTATAGACAAGCATCATGCCGATAGCTATACCCAAAAGCCCATAAAGACTAGTAGATGCCCCAGCAGATACCGTATAGACATCCCCAAAGGCGTAAGAAACAAGGTTGCCAAAAATCCCGCAGACTAGGTAGATTATAAGAAATCCAACAGATCCATATAGCCTTTCAAATATAGGACCGATATTGTAAAGGAAATACATATTAAACATAATATGAAAAAATCCTATGTGGATAAAAGAAGCCGTAAAAAGCCTCCACCAATCCCCTTCTCCTACGAGAATCTTGGAATTTGCACCAAATCTTATCAAATTTTCAATACTTTCACTACCACCACTAAGACTCATCAGAACAAAGACAATCACATTAATAATCATCAAAGCCGATGTAACCTTAGCCTGGCTAAGTCTTTCTAAATTAATATTCATAAGATAATTATACCTCTTATCCTCTCAATTAAAGTAAGGACTCAACCCTTTTGGCAAGAAAGCCTATTTCCTTATACATATCCTGCCTATCAAAAGTATCCCTAAGCTCATAGGAAATAATCTTATCAAAATCTCCCTTATCCTCAACCCTCTTATTAGTAGAGTCTTCAAGGAAGATAATTTCAAGGTCTTTATTGTATCTTTTGGCAAGTTTGGCCACGTTTTGAGATGAATAGGCCCCAAATTGCTCGACATTCTCACCTAAAATAAGGACATCCTTATCCCTTATTAGCTTTTCAAAATCAAGGGTCTTCATCATAAAGTCCATAGACTTAGTAATCTTGGCCTTAAAGAAGAGATAAAGGGCCCAAGCCACTCCACCACCAGAACCAAGACCTGGCATATCGACAGAGCCTGTACCAAGTTCATCTTCGATAATCCTCTTAAAATTCTTAGACCCCTTAAAAAGCCTAGCCGTATCAAGGTCGCTAGCGCCCTTTCTGTAGACCCTATCCTCAAGGAAAGAATTCTTACCAAAAAGAGTCTTAAAGGTAGAGGTCGCTATGACAATCTTAACATCTTTAAGCCTCCTATCAAGGCCAGAAATATCAGCCCTAGCCACTCTTTCCATATTTTCTGCAATAGGGTTAAGGTCATTGTCATCCAAATCGTAAAATCTCGCCCCCAAGGCATAGAGCATACCCATACCCAAATCGTTAGTAGCGGTATCTCCGATGCCTATATAAAAGGACTTGGCCCCATTATCAAGGCCATCAAGAATCATCTCCCCAAAACCAAGAGAAGAAGACTCCATAACCCTAAGGTCTTCCTTATAAAGGAGCCTAATTCCAGAAGACTCAGCCATCTCCATAACAGCCAAATCATCCTTGAGTATGTATCTGGCGGTGATCACATCATTTAGAGGATTATGTACATTGACATATTTATATTTCCCCTTAATCACAGCCTGCATAGCTTCAACAGTCCCATCACCTCCATCCAAAAAGGGCATGACAGTCACATCTTCATTCATATTATTTTTAAAAACATTTCCGATTTCAACGGAATTTTCAAAAGTTTTTATAGAATCAATTCCAATTAATATTTTCATCTTATCTCCCATCCTTATAATATATACCCTAGAAAATTAAATTTTATTAAAGAAAAAGGACTTATTCAAAAATAAGTGCAAAAAGCTTTACAAATAAGCTATTTGCTGCTATACTAAATAAGAAGGTTAAGAAACTTTCGCTGTTTAACTCATGAAATCTACATATGATTTCAACCATCAGGGCCATTAGTATTTAGCTAATGGCTCTATTTAATGGTAGCAAAAATATTGTAAGCAATATTTTTGCGGTCTTCACAATATTTTCGAGTGCAAAGCACGAAGAAAAGATTGATGAAGAACCTTATGCAGCGAATAAAAATTGATGCGACGAATAGGAGCATTGATTTTTATGAGTCGCATTGTCAGGCATACAGCTTATTTCATATCTTTTAATTATTAGCTATTATATTCATGATAATCCAAATAATCACCTGTAAACGATGTATCAACGAAACCCTATATAAAGAACAATGGTCCTCATGAGCCGGACTGGCTTATTCTCTGTCATGTCGAAGGAGCTTTGCGACTAAGATATTTCATACCCCTTTAAAATTAGTTAATTTTTGCTATATTCTCTTTATTTGGTAAAGTTAAATAGTAAGTTATTAATTTCAGGAGGAGAATTTGTTAAAAAATAAAAAAACAGCTATTATATTTTCTATCTTTGCCATGTTCCTTTGGGGATCGGCTATCCCTACTATAAAGACTACCTATATAGAGCTTGCTGTAGCTAGTACTGATACAGGTCTTAAGATTCTTATAGCGGGAATTAGGTTTTTTATGGCAGGGATTATTACCCTTATATATTTTAAGATTTTTAATAAAGATGAAGTAGACAAGAGTCAGATTAACTGGAAATTCATTATAATTTTGGGTCTTATCCAGACCTTTATCCAGTATATGTGCTACTATATAGGCCTATCAAATACTGCGGGTGTTAAGTCATCTATTATCCAGTCAGCAAATTCCTTTATAGTGGTTATCATCTCATTTTTCCTACTTCCAGGTGATAAGATTGACAAGAGAATTATCATTGCCCTTATCATGGGTACTGCCGGTATTATTGTCACAAATATGGGCAAGGAAGCAGGTGATAGTCCCTTAAGACTAACTGGTGAGGGTTTGATACTTGTATCTACCACCATCAATGCCCTATGTACAGTCCTTGTTAGAAAATATGGCCAGGGCCAAAATGCCTATATTATGACAGGGGTTCAATTTTTGATTGGGTCTACCATCCTTATAATCACAGGATCTATACTTAAGGAAGGAAGTCTGGTCTTTACAGCCAAGGCTGCCATCTTACTTTTATATGCTGCCTTTATTTCAGCTACCGCCTTTAGCATTTGGACAATAGTCCTTATGAACCACTCAGCAGGAGAATTTGGAATTTACAAGCTCTTTGTCCCACTTTTTGGATCTGTCCTATCAGTTATAATCCTAGGAGAGACTTTTACTACAAATCTTGCTATCGGTATGATTTTAGTTTTGTCAGGGTCTTTAATTTTAAATACCAAGAAGAAAAGAGCATAATTTTAGCTTTCGCCTTAGGCGAAGGCTTTTTTATTTTTATTTTTATAAAAACTCTTTCCCTTGACTTTTTAAATTAGAATGATTATAATTATTATTATAGAATATAAATAAAAAGGAGAAAATTATGGCTTTAATCGGAAAAACATTACCACAATTTGAACTTGACGCATACAATCCAGCTAAGGAAGAATTTATAAAGGTTACAGATGAGGACCTAAAGGGTTCTTGGACTGTTCTTATCTTCTATCCAGCTGACTTTACTTTTGTATGCCCTACAGAGCTAGAAGATATGCAAGAATCATACGCAGAGCTTAAGGAACTAGGTGCTGAGGTTTACTCAATTTCAGTTGATACCCACTTTGTTCACAAGGCTTGGCATGATAATAGTGATGCTATTAGCAAGATTGAATACACAATGATTGGCGATTCAAACAAGGAATTAACAAGAGCTTTAGACCTACTTGATGAATCAGGCAAGGCTCACAGAGCTACCCTTGTTCTTGACCCAGAAAATGTTATCCAAACTGTTGAAATCAACGCTGATGGAATAGGTAGAAAGGCTAATGTAAATATTAACAAGGTTAAGGCTGGAAAATATATAGCAGCTCACCCAGGCGAAGCTTGCCCAGCTAAATGGGAATCAGAAGAAAGTGCAACCCTTACACCAGGACTTGACCTAGTAGGTAAAATCTAATAATGTTAGATAATAATCTAAAGACCCAGTTAGCCCAATACCTTGACCTCCTCAAAGGGGAGGTCACTATTGGGCTTTCTGTTGATAATAGCGAAAATTCCAAAAAAGTTAAGGAATTTATAGACGATGTAGCAAGCCTTTCATCAAAGATAAAGGTTGAGGAAAAAGACCTCACCTACAATCCATCCTTTGATCTTAAGGGTGAATTTGACCACGGTAATATAGTCTTTGCAGGCCTTCCACTAGGCCACGAATTTGCTTCCTTTGCCCTTGCCCTTTTACAAGTTGGAGGAATAGAGCCAAAGGTTGATGAAAGTATAAAGGCTAGGATTAAGGCCCTAGACGGATGCGATTTTGAAACAATTGTATCTCTTTCTTGCCACAATTGTCCAGATGTTGTCCAAGGCCTAAATATCATGGCCATCCTAAATCCTTCTATAAATCACACCATGATTGAAGGATCTATGTTCCAAGAAATAGCAGAAGGTCGTGATGTCCTTGCAGTTCCTGCCATCTTTAAGGATGGGGACTTCTTTGAGGGCGGCAAACAATCAATCGAGACAATCCTTGATAAACTCGGCTCAAAGATAGACGCTGACCACTTTGCTGATAAGGGACTTTTTGATGTCCTAATAGTAGGTGGAGGTCCAGCAGCAGCAACAGCGGCTATCTATGCAGCTAGAAAGGGAATCAAGACAGGAATCATTGCCAGCGAATTTGGTGGCCAAGTCAATGAAACTCTTTCTATAGAAAATATCCCAGGCTTTAAATATACAGAAGGCCCTGAATTTATGAATCAAATGAAAGAGCAAGTCAAGGCTTTAGATGTTGAGATAATGACAGGTGCCCTTGCAGAAAATATTGAAAAGAAAGATGGAAATATAGAAACCAGCCTAGATAATGGGGCTAAGCTTGAATCAAAAACTGCAATAATTGCCACAGGAGCTAGGTGGAGACTAATCGGCATTCCTGGAGAGACTGAATTTAGAAACAAGGGTGTAGCCTATTGTACCCACTGCGACGGCCCACTTTTTAAGGGCAAGAATGTAGCGGTAATTGGCGGAGGTAACTCAGGAATTGAGGCTGCAATCGACCTAGCAGGCATGGTTAACCATGTAACAGTCCTAGAATTCTTGCCAGAATTAAAGGCTGATGAGGTCCTACAAAAGAAGGTCAAATCCCTTTCAAATGTAGAAATCATAACCAATGCCCAAACCACAGGCCTCTACGGTTCTAACAGGCTAGAAAGCCTAGAATATACTGACAGGATTTCTGGAAAAGACCACAAGCTTGATATAGCTGGCTGCTTTATCCAAGTAGGGCTTGTACCAAATACAGAATGGCTAGAAAAAACTGAAGTAAGCCTAAGCCAAAGAGGAGAAATCATCACATCTGCAGATGGGTCTACAAATGTAGAAGGCATCTATGCAGCAGGAGATGTTACAGAAGAACTCTTCAAACAAATAGTAATAGCAGCAGGATCTGGCGCAACAGCAGCCCTTGGTGCTTTCAACTACCTAATGAGAAAATAAATTTAGAGATAGAAAAAGACAGAGTCATTGCGATTTCTGTCTTTTTTGATGAATATTTTTGAAAAATTTACCTTAGCTTGAAAATTATAAAAGTCAAAATAAAATCAATTAAAAACTAAAAGCGAGGAGACTTTGTGGAAAAGATACAAACAAAAAGATTGACCCTAAGAAAGCTTAATAAAGATGATGCTAAGGCCATCTACGAGGGATGGGCAAGTGATGAAGAGGTCACCAAATTTCTCACCTGGCACCCTCACGAAAACATCGAAACGACTCAGGAAATCTTAGATTCTTGGCTAGAAGCTTACAAGGATGAGGCTTGCTATAGGTATGGCATAGAGCTTACTAAGGAAAAAAAGCTCATCGGCATGATAGATGTGGTGGAATTTGATGAAGGCATACCAGAAATCGGCTACGCCTTATCAAGATCATATTGGAATCATGGCTACATGACAGAAGCCTTAAAGGCCTTTATTTACCAGCTTATCTTAAGGGGCTATAGAAAAATATATATAGAAGCAGACGAAAATAACCTAGCAAGCTTAGCGCTAATAAAAAAGAATGGATTTAGCTTTTTGGGCAAGGAAAGAAAGATAAAATCCACCTTCAAAAACGAACTTGTAACAGTTAATACCTATCAACTTGATATAAAATAAAACAAGCCTACTACTTTGTTTTGCAAAGTAGCGGGCTTTTATTTGTCTGTAAATTTTTTAAAAAAATAATTTCTGCTAGTAACTAGAAGAATCGAATATATTAATTTAAAGAAAAATCTATCAGTACTTCCAATAAGAGTGGATAATATAGCAAACATCGATAAATAATAAACTTTTCTAAATATAAAATCTAGCTTTATCTTTTTCATAATTTAACTTACTCCTAAATAAATTATTATCCTAGCTTGCCTATAAATTTATTCAGTGATATTCTAATAATTATTTAGTATTTAATTATCAATAAGAAGATTTTCATACTTATTATATAAACTATTACTATATTTAAATATATTTTCTAAACTTAAGAAAGTTTAAGATCTGACATGATTTTTATTCTAACTTAGGCTATATAGCTTATTTACAAGATTCTAAAGGTCTTTTTGCATTAATATTCTTTGTTAAAATATTAATTTTAACTGATAATGCAAATCACTCTTGACTTTTTGGATGATAAGTGTTATTATTATCAATATCAGTTAGTCGATTAACAATTAATAAAAATTTATGAGGTGAAACTATGAAAAACAAAAATAAATATACTATTGCAGCCCTACTTTCATTAGGACTTGTTCTTTCTGCTTGCCAAAAAGATGCAGCTGATACAAAAACCAAAGAAGATACTAAGGCTGAAACAAAGGTTGAAGAAACAGCTAAAGAAGAAAAACCAGCTGAAGAAGCTAAAGAAGCTGAAAAGCCTGCTGAAGAAGTAAGCATGGCTGATTGGGAAGGCCAATGGAACGGCATGGGCGGATATCTAGAAAAACCTGAAATCCAAGAAGCTTACAAGACTTTAGCAGAAAAAGAAAATACTGATGAAGCATCAGCTAAGGAAGCTTATCTTAAGAAGAGAAAATGTGACTTTGGCGGTCTTGAAATTTCTGGCGACCATGTTAAATTCCTAAAAGAATTCCCTGAAGCTAAGGGCGAGGTAATAGGTGAAGCAGATTACAAATACAAAGAAAAAGTAGAAGTAGAGCACGGTGGACACAAACTTGAATGGGATATATTTGAAGCTACAAGCGAAGATGCTCCTTACAAGGTTCTTATGATGATGCCTATCCACGGTGAAGAAACTCTAACCCACTTCCATATGAGATATGGTGATGATAAGGATAGCCTACTTAAGGAAGAAGGCTGGTACCCAACATTTGTAAAACCTACTTCAACAGACCAACAAATTATAGATGAAATTACTGAATAGGATACTATCCCTCGATCTTAGTAGAATTAAGAAGAATTTTTCAATAGTATTTTCGCTCCTTGTCTTAATACTTGTCAGCGGATGTTCTAAGGATGTTAAAAAAACAGGTGATTCCCCTTTAGTTTACACTTCCTTTTATCCGGTAAATGACCTTACGAAGATGATTGGTGGAGATACTATCAATGTTAAAAGCTTTATGCCTTTGGATAAGGATCCCCATATTTGGGAACCTAGTCCAAAGGATATGAAAAAACTAGCCTCATGTGATTTATTAGTTGTAAATGGGGCAAATATGGAGCCTTGGCTTGATACTGTTAGGGAAAATCTTCCAAATCTTGATATCCTTAAGCTTTCTGATTCTGTAGACCTTATTACCTATAAGGGTGCTGCAGCAATCGGTGATTTTCAATACTTATCCAGAATTGAAATAGAGGCTGGCAAAAATAAAATCGACTTCGGCCATACTCATGAAGATATGATGAGGGTTGCTTTTATTAAAGATGAAGGCCTTAATCAAAAAGACTTAGTCAAGAAGGCTAAGGAAATTATGAGCCAAAAAGGTGAACTAGTGGCTCAAAAATCTACCAATAAGGTAGAAGAAGGCAAGGTTTACGGAGTAGAGATGGGCCATGAATCTGGTGAAGTATTTTTCGACTTCCCGGAAAGCGGCAAGTGGATTTTCATTTCAGATAGGATTAGTGAAGATTTGCTGCCTTATAATCTAATGGATAGCAAGGGTAATATCCTAAAAGATGAAGGCAAGGAAGAATCCCTTATGGAAGGATCCTCATCAGGTTTTGATAAGATTACCTATGATCCCCATTCTTGGCTATCTATTGTAAATGCCAAGAGATACCTAAATGCAATCCAGGAAAAGCTAGTAGAAAAATATCCAGAAAATGAAAGACTTTACAGAAAAAACAAATTAAAATACGTAGATCAGTTGACAGATATAGATGCAGAATATAAAGAGAAGTTCTCTAAGCTTGATAAGGCAAGGAAAAATTTCCTAACCCTCCACTATGCTTACGCCTATATAGCTAGAGACTTTGACTTAACCCAGTACCCTCTCCAAGGTCTAACTAGTATTGAAAGCCCAAGTCTTAAGACAATAAAAAAGGCAATTGATTTTTCTGATTATCACCACATCTCAACAGTCTTTTATGAATATGGACAAAATCCTAAACAGGCAAAAGCCCTTGCAGAAGAAATTGGCGGTAAGGTTTCTCCCCTTGCCTCTATGGAATATTTAAGCAAGGAACAAAAGGAAAAGGATCAAAATTACATTGATTTGATGCGTATGAACCTAGAAAATCTCTACAATTCTATGGTCGAGGAGGAAAAATGAAAGCGATAGAAATAAAAAATCTTACCTTTGCCTATAATAAAATTCCCGTCATAAGATCTTGTGATTTTAGTCTAGAAATGGGAGATTTAGCACTTATACTTGGTGGCAATGGTAGCGGTAAGTCAACTTTAATAAAATTGATGTTGGGAGAATTAAAGAAAGATACTGGGAGTATTAAAATTTTGGGGAAAAATATCGAAGATTATAAGTCATACAAAGATATAGGTTATGTTCCACAAATAAATATAGTCAACAAAATATCCTTTCCTATAACTTGTTTAGAACTTGTATCTTTAAACCTCTATGAGGATTTTGGCTTTATTAAAATCCCTAAAAAATCCCATTACCAAAAGGCTAGAGATATCCTTATTAAGATGGGTATGGAAGATTATATAAACACACCAGTTAATGAATTGTCTGGCGGCCTTGCTCAAAGAGCTATGATCGCCAAGGCAATGATTAATAATCCCCAAATCCTAATTCTAGACGAACCTACAGCCGGGGTTGATAAGGAAAGTAAGACGAATTTCTTTGAAACTATAGACATCCTTTCAGAAAAATTCTCAATTACTATAGTTATGGTTACTCATGAATTAAAGGAAATGGAAAGTCTTAAGTTAAATATGAAAAAATATGAAATGTCAGAAGGGAGGCTAGTAGAATGTTAGAATTTGCCTTTATGAGAAAAGCTTTATTTTTGGGCTTCCTCCTTTCAATTATGATTCCTATTATAGGAATTGTCATGGTCAATAGGAAGACTTCTATGATAGGCGATGCCCTATCACATACCGCCCTTGCTGGAGTTGGTATGGGTTTAATTCTTGGTTTTGATCCACTCCTAGGATCTGCTATTATTTGTGTGTTGGCAGCCTTCCTAATTGAATTAATTAGAAAGAAATTCCCCCAATATGGAGATATGGCAACAGCTGTAATAATGTCAACAGGCCTTGGTATAGCAGCAATTCTTTCAGATTTTGCACCAGGCGGAAATTCCTTTGAATCCTATCTTTTTGGTTCGATTTCATCGGTTACAAGCGCTGATATTATAAATACTTCTCTAGTATTTATCTTGGTAATTATCCTTTCTGTTAGCAGATATTCAGCCCTTTTGGCTATAGCTATAGATCCAAATACTGCAAGGCTTTCTGGAGTAAAAGTTCAAGCCCTTGATGCTGTCTTTACCCTACTTGCAGCTATAACAATAGCCCTTTCTGTTAAGATAATCGGAGCTTTGATGGTTACAAGCCTGATAGTGCTCCCTGTGGCTACAGCCCTTATAGTTGCTAAGTCCTACAAGCAGACATTTTTCATAACTACTATACTTGGTGTAATTTACATGATGGTGGGAATAATCATGTCTTACCATTTTGATATCAAGCCAGGTGGCGCTATAGTAGTAAATGCAATTTTGGGAATGGCGATATTTGCTCTATATAAGAAAATTTCAAAAAAATAGGTAAATAACTTGAACCCTCCTTTTATTTCAAGACTTAACTTATTTTTATAAGATAAATTATTTACCCCTTTATATAAAAACTGGCTAGGCTCTAATCAAAATGATTAAGGGCTTAGCCAGTTTTTCTAATTATTTTCTCCAAGAATTTCCTTATATGATCTTATAAGTTCATCTTCCGTTATATCTTTGGCCCTCACATCTAGGGCAATTTGTCCCTTATTTAGCATAATTATCCTATCGGAATATCTTACTACATCTCTTAGATTGTGGGATATTAAGAGGGTGGTGATTTTTTCTGTGTCGATTAGGCTCCTGGTCTTATCCATGACATTTCTACTTGTCTTTGGGTCAAGGGCTGCTGTGTGCTCATCCAAAAGGAGGAGTTTAGGCCTGATATTTGTAGCCATAAGGAGGGCTAGGGATTGCCTTTGGCCGCCTGATAAAAGACCAGTCTTGGTGTGAAGCTTATCTTCAAGGCCTAAGTTTAGAGATTTTAGTCTTGCTATGATTTCTTTTTCATCAGCGTTTTTATTTAGGGATTTGAGGGTAAATTTGCCTGATTTTTTGAGGGATAGGGCCATATTTTCGTAAATATCTAAGTTTGTCGCCACCCCATCTTTGGGATCTTGGCTTACCTTGCCAATGTAGGCCGCTCTTTTTTCCTCGCTAAGGCCTGTCACATCTTCCCCATCTATTAAAATTGACCCCCTATCTACAGGAAGGGCCCCAGAGATTATTCTCATGAGGGTGGACTTGCCACAGCCATTTGGGCCTATAATTGTTGTGGCTATCCCTTCTTCTACCTTGAGGGAGAAGTCTTTGAATATAGTATTTTCTTCTTCTGTACCTGGGTTAAAGGTCTTTGAAATATTTTTAATTTCCAACATTTTTTACCAACTTTCTATGCTTAGCCCCTGCTAGGTAGTTATTGTAGGCTATGAAGGCTATGACAATTAGGGCTGTGATTAGCTTTAGGTCGTTTGGGTTTAGGCCTAGGTAGATTGCAATTCCTGATATTATCCTATAAATTATGGCACCTATGATTGCCTTGGTGGTGTCTCTAAGTTTTGATGAATTCTTACCAAGAGTATCGCCGATTATAATTGAAGCGATTCCTGTTACAATCATGGCTGTGCCCATGCCTATGTCTGCAAAACCTTGGTAGTTTGCCATAAGTCCTCCAGAAAGTCCTATGAGGGCGTTGGATAAGATTAGGCCGAGGGCGATATAGGTATCTGGGTCCTTACCTAGGGATTTTACTAGCTTTCTATTATTGCCTGTGACCTTTAAGAGATAGCCCTGCTCGCTTCTTAGGAAGTAGTCTAGGCTAAGTTTTATTATGATTACAAGGCCTAGAAGGACTGTCCATTTAGGAAGATTTCCAAAAATAGATGGATATTGGGCAATTGGAATGTTGCTTGCCCCGCCTATCCTCAAATTTAGGGAATAGAGGATGGTTAGGGTAAGGATACCTGTTAGGAGGGGTTGGACTTTGACTTTTTTGTATAAGATATAGGTCAAAAATCCTGCCAAGCCCCCGCCTATGCTTGATAAGACTAAGCCGAGATAGGGATTTAAGCCTTTTGCAATTATTACCGCTGTGAGGAAGGCTCCCATTGGGTAGGATCCTTCAAGGGATAGGTCGTAATATTCTAATATTTTGTATGATAGCATGTAGCCCATGGCCAAGATTCCAAAGATTAATCCAATCTCTATTGATGTGGCCAAGGACCCTAATAGTCCTGTCATTTTTTCTCTCTTTCTTATTTTTCAATATATTCTGCATCCTTTAGGACTTCTTTATTTAAGTCTAGTCCTAGGATCTCTGCTGTCTTTTTATTTACCAAAGTTTTTAGGCTTTCGGCATCTTGATAAGGGATATCTTTTATAGCTTTTCCATCCTTTAAGATAGCAACAGCCATTTCACCGACTTTCTTGCCACAGTCCTCATAATTAACTCCTTCTGAAATTAGGGCTCCATTTTCTACTGACCCCTCATCGCAGGCAATGGATGGGATTTTGTCCTTGTTTAAATTTTCAGATAGGACTGGCATAGCATTTACAACGACATTGTCTGTAACCGTAAACATGGCATCGATCTTAGATTTTAGAGATGAGATGGCTTGTGGGATATCATTTATAGTTGAAACTCCTTGTTTTTCAAGCTTTAGTCCTCTTTCATCTAGGGCCTTCTCTAGGGCTTCTATTTGAACTACAGAGTTTTGCTCGTTGGTGTTATAGATTGTACCAAAGGTCTTTGTATCTGGATATAATTTTAAGAAATCATCTATGAGCTTGCCTGGCTCTACATAATCGCTGACACCTGTAATACTTGCCCCAAACTTGGTATTTTCATCTACAAGACCAGCTCCTACCGGGTCTGTAACAGCTGAAAATAGGATTGGTAGGTCAGTTATGGCATTGGCAACTCCCTGGGCTGCTGGTGTGCCTATGGTGTAGATTAAGTCTGCCTTTTTGTTTTTTAAATCTGACGCAAATTGAGGAATGAGGGCCAAATCACCATTTGCCCTGTGGTCTACAAGTTCATAAGCAAGACCTGCCTCATCTAGCTTTTCTATAAAGCCTTCTCTTGCAGCATCTAGGGATGGATGGTCAGCTATTTGGACAATGCCGATTGTAAGCTTTTCTCCGCTTTTTGCATCTGTTTTTCCTTCTTCATTTGACTTTGCTCCACAAGAAGCAAGTAAGATTGCTCCAAGGGCTAGGCTTGTGATTTTTTTAAGTAGGTTTTTCATTTTCTTCTCCTAAAATTTATTTGATAGATTAAGGTTTTGCCAATAAAAAAACCCGTCCATATAGGACGAGTGTAAATTCGTGGTACCACCTAAGTTTATAATCTAAAAGATTACCTTAACAGAAGTCTATCAACTTCTTGCTTCTGATAACGGTAGCTTCCGTAATAGCTTACTTATTTCGGCTATTCTGCATACAGAGGGAATAAGTAGATAATCCTTATAAGACTTTCACCAAGCGTCTCTTCTCTAAAATAATTCATATAAACTGTCTTTCTGTAATCACATTTATTTGTTAGTTAGATAATACAACAGGATATAATTTTTGTCAAATTTTTATTTGTAATTTTTGATAATTATTAGTAAAAAGTCTTGAAAAGAGCTATTTTATAGTGATTGTATGAATATAAATAGCTTTCATAAAAAAACTTGCCCTGATGGGCAAGCTTTAAATTCTATAATCTTTCATATTTTGACCACCTATCATGACTGTGGATAGGTTGTGGATTAGGGATGATGTTGTGTTTGTGAGATATCCTAGGACTCCTAGGGCTATTAGGCTTGAGTTTATGCCTACGATTTTTTTGTAATCATCTTTTATCCTTTGGTCCATGGCTTTGGCTAGTTTTATAGCATCTATTAGGCCGTAGAGGCTATCTGTGCCTATGGATATGTCTGAGATTTCCTTGGCTATATCTGCTCCTTGGTGCATGGCTATGCCTACATCTGCTGCAGATAGGGCTACTGAGTCATTTATTCCATCGCCTATCATAATTACTGTCCTGCCTTCAGCCTTTTTCTTTTTGACATAGGCTTGCTTATCTTCTGGCAAGACTTGTGATTGGTAGTGGTCTAAGCCTAGCTTTTCTGCTACTGATCTTGCTGCGTTTTCTGCATCGCCTGTTAGCATAGCTATCTCATTAAAGCCTAGTTTTCTGAGCTCTTTTATTACATCTTTTGCATCTTCTCTTATTGGATCTTCTATGCATAAAACTGCAATTAACCTGCCTGAGAAGGCTAAATAAAGAAGTGAATAGTGTTCCTTAAGGTCATCTATCATAGCTCTAGTTTGGTCAGATATTTCTATTCCCTCATCTTCTAGAACAAAGTGCTCTGACCCTATTAGGGCTGGCTTGTCGACTATATATGACCTTATACCGTGGGCTACTATATATTCTGGTTTTGAGTGCATCTCTTCGTGGTGAAGATCCTTATCCTTGGCTGCCTTTACTACAGCGTTGGCTATGGAGTGTGGGAAGTGCTCTTCAAGACAAGCAGCAATCCTTAGACACTCATCTTCGTTTATGTCTGTTAGGGCAATGACCTTTGCAAGCTTTGGCTCAGACTTGGTTAGGGTTCCTGTCTTATCAAAGACTATGGTATCAGCCTTTGAAAGATTTTCTAAAAACCTACCGCCCTTTACAATTACATCCATGTCAGATGATTGGCTAATTGCCTTCATGACAGCTATTGGAATAGTTAGTTTTAGGGCACAAGAAAAGTCTACCATTAAAAATGACTTGGCCTTGGTGAAATTCCTAGTAAGTAGGTAGGTTAAACCTGCTCCTATGAAGGAGTATTTAACTAGGGAATCTGCCATATTTTCGGCCTTTTTTTGTGATAAGGACTTGTTTCTCTCACTTTCTGAAATCAGATTTATGATGTGGCTTAGTCTTGAATCGTCATATTTTTTGGAAACTTTTATAAGGATATTACCTTCTTCAAGGGCTGTACCTGCAAAGACTACCGATCCCTTGTTTTTCTTAACCGCTTCACTTTCTCCTGTAAATGATGCTTCATTTACCATGGCAAGACCTTCTACAACCTCCCCATCAACTGGTATGGTTGATCCCATCTCAACCTCTACTAAATCTCCAATTTCTACATCTTTTAGAGCTTTTAATATCTTTTGGCCATTCTCTTGAACAAATACCTTGTCTATATTAAGGGCCAAGGAATGAGCTAGGTCATCTTGAGATTTCTTTAGGGTGTATTCTTCTAGCCTTTCGCCAAGGTCTAGCAAGAACATGATGTTGGCAGCATCTCCATATTCTCCAGTTGCAAGAGATACAGAAATGGCTGTAGCATCCAAGAGGTCTACATTTAGTTTCCTCTTCCATAGAGCCTTGATTCCATCTCTAATAAATGGGTAGGCCCTAACAAAAATTAAGTAAGAACCTAATGGAGCTGGGATGAAATACTTAAAAAAGACCCTCTTATAAAGGGCATCTCTTACTATCCTAAAGACATCTTCCTCTTCTTGAGGGTAGAAGTCAGGATCATCAATTTCTAGCTCTTTTACATCATTTATATCAAGATTTAAAACAAATTTTGCAAGCCTAGCTAGGCTTCCCTTTTCAAAATATACTGTGAATGAATTAGCTAGAGGATTAATCTTGCAAAGATTAACCCCCTTTACACCCTCAATTAGATATTTTAAGTTATTGGCTAGATCAAAGCTTAGGTCTTCTTCATAGACAAACCTAGCCCTAGTATCTAGCCTATGGGCTAAACTTGCCCTCATTACTTATCTTCTTCCTCTTTAAGTTCTGCCTTAATTTCTTCTTTTATTTGTTCTTTAAGGTCATCTTGTGCAACCTTTTCTATATCTAGGTCAGCTTCTTTTTGAGCTTTTTCTAAATCTTCTTTTAGGTTTGCTTCCTTAGCTTCTGAAACTATGTCATCAGCAGAAACCCTAACTTGTTCGATTGTCTTATCTAGTGATTCCTTTACTCTTAATCCGCCAGCAACAGCTCCTACAGCTGCTTTTTTTGCTAATTGTGAAGTAAGAACCTTTCCTCCAAGAGCTCCAACTAAAACTCCTGCACCTATTCTTAATACTTTTTTATTAATCATAACTCCTCCTATATTGTATAAATATTATACTTATATTATATTCTATCTATTATCACAAGTCAATAAAAAACCGTTGTTTTTCCCTTGTTTTAAATGATTATCAAATTCATTTAATTAATTCAATCTTTTTCAACTCGATTCATATGAATAATATTTCATAAGATGCCCGTAGACTATTCATATCTTAAAGTTGAATATAAAATAGCCTTAACAGCCCCAATCCTGTTTTCAGTTTGGTCAAAAACCATAGACTTTTCAGACCTAAAGACCTCATCAGCTACCTCCATCCCATCTAGGTCCATATCGCTAGGTAGCTTTTCTATTACCTTTTGAGCAAGGGTCGATTTCTTATCGTGGAAGGCTGGCAAACAGTGCATGAAAATCGAATCTTCCTTAGTCATATCCATAATCTCTTGGGTAACCCTAAATGGATAAAGCTTTTTAATCCTTTCTACAGGCACATCATCCTTTTCATTTAGGCCAATCCACATGTCAGTATAGATTATATCGGCATCTTTAACAGCTTCCTTGACATTGTCAGTATAGATTACATCTGAGTGGTGGTTTTTAGAAAACATATTTGAAAGGCTTACTACATCCTTATCGGCAGCATATTCAAGTGGCCCACAGCCCACAAAATTTATACCAAGCTTAGCACAAGTTATGGCAAGGGATGATGGCATATTATCTCCTGTATAGCCCAAATATACAAGTTTAAGGCCTTCAAGTCTGCCAAATTTTTCCCTGATTGTAAGCATATCAGCTATCATCTGACTTGGGTGGAACTTGTCTGTGAGAGCATTGTAGATAGGTATATCTGTCAAATCTATCATGTATTCCAAAAGCTTTTGGTCAGGCCCCCTATAAACTATCCCGTCATAGTACCTATCATAGACTGAGATGGCATCTTCTAATGATTCATTAGTCCCTAGGGTATTGTATCTTAGGTCTACTAAGGACACACCCAGGCCTAAGTCAAAACCTGCCACCTCAAAGGAAGTCCTAGTCCTATTAGAGCTTTGCTCAAAAAGCAGGATAATATTTTGTCCCTCCAAGTATTTGTGTGGCTTTCTCTTAGCCTTTAGATCCTTAAACCTCGCTGCCTCATCTATTAAATATAGGATTTCTTTTTCGCTAAAATCCTTTAAGGCTATTACATTTCTATTTCTTAAGTCGACTTGCATCTTCTCTCCTTTTGTAAGTCTAAAATACCCTCTTAAATTTAAAATAAAGAGGGCCTTGTAACTAATTATTATTTACCATCAATAACCGTATCTGAAAATACGATTAGAAGTTCTAAATCATCGGCTTTTATCTCCAAAATCCCATAGTCTACCAAATACATCTCTGGATTATCCTTGTATCTCTTATCAGGGGTCCCATCCTTATTTACATGGAGAAAGGATTTTGAAATTATGGTCGCATCAGGGATTTTCTCTTCTTCTAGGAAAGTCTCAGCTCTTAGATCAATTTTTAAATTCTCATAGGAAAGAGCCCTGTAATCCCCATCTTGATATAAAAGCAGACAGTCTGGCAAGAAGCTCATAGTAAAATTCTTAGCTGCTAGGCTTTTAACCTTGACATTTGTATCAAGCGGGCCTTCTATGTCATTTTTTATGGCCAAAGACTCTCTAGATCTGATTATATTATCGTCATTGTCCCTTTCCATTTCCCTTACAAGCCAAACAGCGTCAGATTCTAAAATTCCCTCCAAAAGCTTATTTGTTAGGTCATATTCATCTTTTGCATCATTTTCAAAATCATAGTCGATTTTTATTGAATCTGTCCCCTTCTTGTAAAAATACATGATAGCCCCGATTATAGCTACAATTACCAAATATGGTTGGATAAAAGTCAATATGATTCCAGCTATAAAGACCAAAAGTCCCGGCATTCTCAAAGGATAAATCCTGCATGTCTTACTTAGGACATCTTCTAGGCAATCTGATTTTATATTTTTAAAGTCTAGGCCATAAGACTTGCTTGAAAAATCTTCCCTAGGATTTCCTGTATTTGGACTAGGCTTCTTTTCTCCATTAAAGACAGAATCTAAAGGATTTGAAAATTCCTTTTGGTAGGAAAGGCCTGTGCCTGGTATATAAGCTGATCCTCTAATCTTGCCGCCTGCGGTGCGAGTTATCCTAAAGCCCTTGCCGCCCCAAGAAAATCCCGGACCAGTCTTAGACATATTTATTCTAAAACCCTTGCCAAGGTTTATGCTTTTTCTAAATCTAAATCCCATAATCCCTCCTTCTTACTAGTATTATATCACAAAAGCAAATTTCTTCCTTATCGATGATGTGTTTTAATAAAATTAATTTGACTTTTAATTTTTCCAAGTATAATGAAGATAGAAGTTAATATTATTAAAATAAATATTAATATTTTAAAAAGAAATGGAGATTTTATGAACAAAATTAGAAAAACCCTACCAGCTTATATAAAGGCTCTTTTTAATAAAAACACACCAACATCTTCTAAAATCCTGGCCCTCCTTGCCATAGCCTATATAGTCATCCCTGCTGATGTCTTGCCAGATGTCCTACCCTTCCTAGGTTGGCTTGACGATGGGCTTATAACAATCTTATTAATATATTTTTCAAACAAAATGATACCAGATCTGGTAAAAGATGAAGCAATGCAAAAACAAATAGAAAATTAAAAACAAGCTCTTTTGTCTCAAAACATAGAAAACCCCTCTATCCGTTTTACGGATTTTGGGGTTTTTGTTATTTTATAAGATTCTCCTTTAGTAGACCTCTTTAAAATAATAAATCTCATCTTCTATCTTTTTAAGCCTTAACTGATTGTCAGAATCTTTTTCATTATAAAAATATTCACCATCTACCTTAGGCTCAAGTTTGTTCAGTCCCAATAAAGTCAGATCGTCATCTTTTATATAGTAGAATCCATAATAAATAGCTGCAGATCCAAAGCCCTTGGACTTATAGACAAATTTAGCAAGCTTTGGAAACTTATCAAACTTTCTTAATTCAAAACTTTTGTATTTGAATTTTTGATCCAAGCTAGAATCAGCATCATTTATGAAAGACACTATCTCAGCTTTATTATCCTTTAATGATTCCCTTATTTCTTTTTCAATCTTTAAGTCTTGGTATATAAAATAAGCTCTCGCCGTGAAAAACATTATAAATATTAGCCCAATTGCCATGAATATTTTTCTATGTTTCATAGGTAACTCCTATATATTTCAATATTTTTACAAGTAGGTAATGAAATTTATAATTCTATTTTATTCAACGGTTACAGATTTGGCTAGATTTCTCGGCTTATCTACATTTAGGCCCTTGGCTAGGGATGTGTAGTAGGCAAGTATTTGGCAAGGAACTACTGAAAGGATTGGGGCTAGGATGTCTAGGGTTTCATCAAAGATAAAGCTTGCAACTCCAATATCTCCAATTCTCTTATCCTTTAGATTTGTTATGGTAAAGACTTCTGCCTTTCTAGCCCTTACCTCTTCTAGATTTGAAAGAGCCTTATCCAAAAGGTCTTTTTGACTTAGGATGCCTATGACAGGAGTACCATCTTCTATTAGGGCAATTGTACCATGTTTTAGCTCTCCTGAAGCGAAGGCCTCGCTGTGAATATAGGATATCTCCTTTACCTTTAGGCTTGCTTCTATGGCTGTTTGGTAGTCAAGTCCTCTTGCTAGGTAGAAAAGATGTTCCTTATCCTTAAGCTCATTTGCAAAATATTTTAGCTCTTCTTTCCTATCGATTATATTTTTTATCTTTTGAGGAAGGGCAAATATTTCTTCAATAATCTCCTTATCATCAAATTTTTCTAAGACTTCATTAAATTCTAGGCCTAGGATGTAGAGATTTAAAAGTTGGCTGGTGTAGGCCTTGGTTGATGCTACCGCTATCTCAGGACCTGCCTCGGTGTAGATTGTTCTTTCTGATTCCCTATCGATTGATGATTCTCTTACATTTGTGATTGCAAGAGTCATAGCTCCTAGGCTTTTTGCAAGGTCTAGGGCCTTTAGGGTATCAGCTGTTTCTCCAGATTGGGATAGGAAAATTACCAAGGTATTTTCATCTACAAGTGGATCAGAGTACCTAAATTCTGAAGCCAAGTCGCAAGTAACTGGTATCCTTAAATATTTTTCAAAAAGAGCCTTGCCAACTAGGCCAGCATTGTAGGCTGTACCACAGGCAACTATATAGATTCTGTTAAAGGATTTTATTTCTTCTTCGCTAAAGACCTTACTCTTTACTTTTAGGCCTTCCTTATCTAGGTGGGCTTCTGCCAACCTTCCTATGACATCAGCTTGCTCCTCAATTTCCTTAAGCATGAAGTGGTCGTAGTCTTCTTTTGATGCATCATTTGCCCCAAAAGAAGTAGTTTTTACTTCCCTTGCTACTTCCTTTAGGTCCTTGTCATAAATCTTGTAAGAATCGCCCTTGATGTCTATTATATCTTCATTTTCTAGATAGATTAACTTGTTGGTATATTTGATAAAAGATGGGCTGTCAGAAGCTAGGATAAAGCCATCATCCATAAGGCCAAGGACCATAGGAGAATCCTTCCTGATGCCTACAAGCCTGTCTGGCTCATCTTCTGAGATTGCCCCGATAGCAAAAGACCCTTCAATCATTGATTTAACTTTAATTAAGGCCTTTAGAATGTCCCCATCATAAAATTTGCCAAGTAAAATGGCAACAAGTTCTGTATCTGTTTGGGACTTAAAAGTATAGCCTTCCTTGGCTAGTTCATCCTTAAGGTCCTTATAATTTTCTATAATACCATTGTGAACTATAGCAATCTTGCCATCAGCAGATGTGTGTGGGTGGGCATTTTCCCTGCTAGCCTCACCGTGGGTAGCCCATCTAATATGGCCAATACCGATGTGAGATGATAAATCTTTGCCTGCTATTTCTTCCTTAAGACTTGCAATAGGACCCTTTTCCTTGTGGATTTCAAGCTTAGAATCCTTAATAATAGCTATACCACTTGAGTCATAACCCCTGTATTCTAGCTTTTCTAGACCATCAAGAATGATATCCTTAGCATCAAGACTTCCTTTGTAACATACTATTCCGCACATAGTGCCTCCTTATTAATTTTTATAGATATTAATGAGGCCACTGTGTCTTCTCTGTAGCAGAAATTGCTCTCTGCTTTTGTCTAACACTAGGGCTGTGAACCCAGGAAGCTCCCGCCGAATTTTCGATAACTTCCTCCCTCGTCATCCCAAAGGGATCTGGCGCTTTTTTGTTTTTACCTCATTATCAGATATTATATTCTTTTTTTCTTTATTATCCAAGATAAAATTATTTTAGGGGCATCCCCTAAAAATCCCTTTTTATTATCCAAGATAGTTGGTTTATTATCCAAGATAATAGTATTATAAAGTTTTTCTCTTCGTAACTTTTCTTTCATTAAAAAATTATTATATACAATTGAATCTTCGTCTCAAGGGGAGGCCCAAGGACCCTTTCGCATGGGTCCTCATCGGCCTCCCCTTAAACCCCTCCCCGTTACACCCCACAAGCGACTCCTTAGCGGAGGGCGGATAGTGAAGATTGCCTAACGGCAATCCTCTATTAGTAGACAGCTCCCCTTGTTTTAGCTATCCTTATTCCAACTGATTTTGACATTCCGATGCCTAAAAATCTCAATCTAGCCCTAATATTTCTTTAATATTCACTCTACATCTCAGTAGTTACAGAAATTTAATTCGTACTCGTGCGTCAGGAGATTTTCTTAACGGCATCTCCATTTACAAAATCTCTCGACCTTAGGAGAATTATTCTGTATTCTGAGAGGATATTAACGGCAAAGCAGGCATTAGGCTCGTTTTACTCTGCATAAGTCCTTCCATAGCTCAGCTTCGATTCGCTAGGATATGGCTTTAGCTACGCAAACATTGCGATAAGCGAGACTTCTATACTAATCTATTTGAAGATTTAAAATCAAAAGTCACCGTAAAGAAAATCACACTGACAATTAAATTTAAATACAAATATTGCAACTACTAAGATGATAAGTAACTACCAAAATACAATTTGGACTAGATTGTGATTTTTAGGGGACTTTTGATTTTAAATTAGTAAGAACAAGGCCACCTACATACGAAGTAATCCGTCATAATAAAGAAGATTTTTGAAAAAAATCTTCCCCTTTCGCACTCCGCTAAGGAGCCGGGAGGGGGTGAAATGGGGAGGTTTAAGGAGGGGCATGAGGGGGCATCGGCCGCCCCCTTCGCCCCTCCTTTAGGCGAAGTCATCATCTTGATGACACCTATTTATTATGAGATGATATTACGATGAATTAAAACTTATAATAATATTATATTAATAATAAAAATCTAGTTTCTGGAACAAAAAAACCAGAATTTTTAAAATCCTGGTTTTCACATAAAGTATGCTAATAAAAATATTGGCGCTAGAAGTAGGAGGACGAAGGGCATGAAGACCCTCATGGCTGCTAGAAACATTGCTAGCTTGTCTCCTCTTTCTAGGTTATCCCTATCTAGGAGGTCTTCTTTTGCTTCGATTTCCTCCCTGGACTTGCCTTTAAATCTGTCTATTGGTCTTTTCATATGGCAGATATTTCTTCTAATTCTTCGGCTTCTTTGGCTCTCTTGGCCATGTTTTTCTCATAAGCTCTTTGTTTTTCTTCTTCTGATACATCCATTAGGTGGCAGGCTATAAAGTGGCCGTCGCCATTATCTTTTAGCTCTGGCTCGAAGTTTGAGCAGATATCCATGGCGTATTCGCACCTTGTATGGAACCTACATCCCTTTGGTGGTCTTACTGCTGAAGGTATATCTCCCTCTATTACTGCTAGTTCTTGACCTTGCTCTACGTCTGTCCTTGGTATGGCTTGTAGTAGGGCTTTTGTGTATGGGTGAAGTGGGTTTGCGAAGATTTTTTCTGAATCTGCAAGCTCTACCATTACTCCTAAATACATTACCCCTATCCTGTCAGAGATGTATTTTACTACTGATAGGTCGTGGGTGATGAATAGATAGGTTAGGTTGTTTTCTTCTTTTAGGTCTTGAAGAAGGTTGATGATTTGTGACTGGATAGATACGTCTAGGGCTGATACTGCCTCATCGCAAACTATAAAGCTTGGTTTTAGGGCAAGAGCTCTGGCTATACCTATTCTTTGTCTTTGTCCACCTGAGAATTGGTGTGGGTATCTGTGAAGGAAGTATGGGGCTAGACCGCATTTTTCCATTGTTTCTTGGATATATTCGTTGTAGCCTTTTTCATTTCTAGATTTGAATAATTCGTGGCCTAGAACACCTTCACCGATGATGTTACCTACTGTCATCTTTGTATCAAGGGATCCGTATGGGTCTTGGAAGATCATTTGTAGGTCTTTACGGAGCTGTCTCATCTCTTCTTTAGTTAGCTCTGATAAGTCTATACCATGATCTAGTTGACTTTCTAGCTCATTAAACTTATCTTTATCTTTTAGAGTTTGTCTGTAAGCTTCGATTTCATCTCTTTTTTCTTGTACTCTCTTTGAGATTTCATCAAGCTTGTTTGTTAATTCTTTATACTTTGGATCTTCTGCCAAGATCTTGTCGTATTCTTCCCAAGTTCTTACCATCATTTGAGATTTTTGTTCAAATTCTTCTATGGCTGTAAAAACTTTGGCTCTTTCTTTTAGGATTTGATATTCCTCATTTAGCAGGCTTGCTACCCTATTTAGATCATCTGATGCAAGAAGTCCTCCTGCTATCCTTATCATATTTAGGTATTCTTCTTCTATTTCACGACGTTTGAACATGGCTTTTTCGTTGTTCATTGCCCTGTCTTCGTCTGTTTCTGCCTTTTCTAAATCCTCATAGATTTTGTTTAATTCATCTAGTTCCTTGTGGTAATTTGGGAATTTTGATGGGATTTTTGAAATCATCTTGCCCATGTATTCTGGGGCTAAATCTTCTAGAGTTTTGCCGTAGTATAGGGTTGTTCCCTCTGTTTGTTCATATATTTGTAGAAGGGTTCTACCGAAGGTTGACTTACCACAACCTGACTCCCCTACTAGACCAAGTGTTTCACCCTCATAGATATCTATTGATATAGATTCATTGGCGTGGACATATTCGCCTGGACCTCTGTTGAAAAAGCCCTTTTTCTTAAGAGGGAAATATTTTTTGAGGTTTCTTATTTTAAATAAGACCTTCTTGTCTTTATTTTCCATCTTCTTCTCTTTCCTTTCTATTTGGGTAGTGACACCTGATTAGTTGGTTCTCGCTTACCTTTCTAAGCTCAGGCATCTCTTTTACACATCTTTCTGTAGCAAATTTACACCTATCGGCGAATTTACAACCCTCTGGTAGGTTGAGTGGGTGAGGTACGCTTCCTGGTATGATGTCTAATCTCTCGTTTCTATCTGATGTGATAGATGGGATTGAGTTTAGAAGAGCTACTGTGTATGGGTGGTTGAAATCTGTTATGTCACGTTTGAAGATAAATTCTACTGGTGATTGTTCTACGATTTGTCCACAATACATTACTGCTACTTCATCAGCCATTTGGTTGATTACACCTAAATCGTGGGTGATAAAGAGGATTGATGTGCCAGCCTTATGTTTTAGGTCATTCATTAGCCTTAAGATTTGGGCTTGGATTGTTACGTCAAGCGCTGTTGTAGGCTCATCTGCTATTAGTAGCTTTGGTTCACAAGCAAGGGCCATGGCTATCATTACCCTTTGGTTCATACCACCTGATAATTCAAATGGGTATTGCTTAGTTACTACGTGTGGGTTTGGTATCTTAACAGCTGCTAAGAGTTCTTCAACTCTTTCAGCTGCTTGTTTTTTATTCATTCCCTTATGGAGCATTAGCACTTCTGAAAGTTGCTTTTCTACTGTAAATACAGGGTTTAGGGAGCTCATTGGCTCTTGGAAGATCATTGAAATCTTATTTCCCCTTATATGCTCCATCTGGCTTGTATTATATTCTGAGATTTTTTCTCCATCAAAGTATATCTCACCACCATAAATCTTTTGGTTTGATTCAAATAATTGGAGAATACTCATAGCTGTCTGGCTCTTACCAGATCCAGACTCGCCTACAAGTCCTAGGGTTTTTCCTGCGTCAACTGACAAGCTTACGTCGTTAACTGCCTTTATTAGACCACGTCTTGTAGAAAAGTAGGTATGGAGATTTTTTATTTCTAGTAAACTCATATTTTCACCTATCTTTCGTTCGCTCTTGGGTCGATTGCATCTCTTAGGGCATCACCTATAAGGTTAACTGAGAAGGATGTCAAGAATACTGCTAGGGCTGGGAATACCCATCTCCACCAGTAAGTGTTAAGTACATCCGAACTTTGGGCTGCTGTTAGCATGTTACCCCAAGATGGTGTAGGCTCTTGAACACCGAATCCTAAGAATGATAGACCACTTTCAGTTAGGAGGTTGCCCGCATAACCTATGGTCGCATTTACTATAACTATTGATAAGACGTTTGGTAAAATGTGTTTTATCATGATTGACCAGTCTTTTACACCAAGTGCCTTGGCTGCTGTAATATAATCTCTTTCACGTTCTGCAAGAATTTGTCCACGTACCAGACGGGCAAGTCCTGTCCAACCTAGAACACCTAAAAGAATCATAACCATAGTTATTCTTTGTTCTTGGCTTGCTCCTGGTGGGAGTAGGGCAGATAGGGAGATTAGCATTGGGTAGAATGGGAAGGATGCAACGATCTCTGATATTCTCATTAGCACGTTATCAACCCTACCACCGACGAAACCTGATACCATACCTATTAAAACACCAAGTCCGATTTGGATAATTGATGAAATAAGTGAGATAATCATGGTCATCTTTCCACCGTGGATTAGTCTTGTAAATATATCACGTCCTTGGTCATCTGAACCAAATCTAAAACCATTTAGTCCCCAAGTATCTATTTTTCCATTTTCATCTACTGCATAATTGTTGAAGTAGTTGGCAAACACTTGCTTAAATTTGCCGTCTGGAGTCTTAAGCTCTCCGTAGTTTTCTATACCCCATTGGTAGATTTTTCCATTTTCATCAAGGGCTGTTAGAACTGAATCGCTTGCTTGAATATCTACAAGCTTAGCGTCAAATTTTGGAACATTGTCTCCAGATAATTTATCTCTTGATGGACCCCAAACAAATAGCTTACCATCTTCTGTAAGGGCTGCTGCAGAGTTGGCTGTAAGAACGGCTTTCTTGACCTTCTCCTTACCTTCTCTCAGCTCAGCAGGCATAGCTGTATCATTTTCAGCTCCTCTTACACCTAAAAGGTCGATTGAGCCATCTTTTTTAACTACTATTACGTTAATTGTGTTTGTATCAAAGTCGACTATTTGACCTTGTAACTTTGATGGAATCATATCCAGTCTTGATGCAAGGGTTGAACCCCATACTATAAGGTTGTTCTTATTTGTAAGAACTACTGAATATTGACTACCACCGCCAATTTTTGCAATCCCCTCTTCTTTGATTTGAGCTTCTTGCATTGGAGGTGTTTTTGTTTGGTCAAAGGTCTTGTTACCCCAACCATATATTTCATTATCATTTGTAGCAACTAGGATGTGTCTATCACCTGCTGCCACATCTTTTATATTACCTTGTTTAATCTTATCCTTTATATTATCTGGAATAGTTAATACATTATCTTCGTTATTTGAACCCCAAACATAAAGATTATTTTCTTCTGTAAGGCCTACTGCAAAGGTGTTACCTATAGAAATTTTAGCCACACCTTCCTTTTCCATTTCACTAGGATAATTCATATAACCTGCTCCTGGTGATACGTTTGTAAGGTTACCTTGAGAATAGTATTGGTCAAAAGGAAGCATTTTTGATCCGACAAAGATTACAAGAACTATAGCTATAAACATAGCAAGTCCTATAACACCAAGTGGATTTCTAAAGTAGTTTCTAACTGCTACCTTGCCAGGGCTCATGATAGCTTCTTCTTTTAGCTTATCATTTTCAGGGCTCTGTTTTGGGCCGCCCTCAAGGTTAGCATTAAGGTCACTTTTTGGACCTTCATTTTCTGAATTTTGCGAATTTAAATCGCTATCCATGCCATTTGCAAAGGTAAAGCCTCTTAAGAGGTAAGCTTTTAGGAAGCTAAAATAAGATTTGAATGGTTTATTTAATTTTCTATTCATATTAAGCCTCCAATTTTACTCTTGGGTCTACTAGGGCATAGGCTATATCCATTAGGAGGTTACCTAAAAGAGTAAGTATAGCATAAAACATTGATAGGGCAAGGATTACATTGTAATCTTGAGCCATTACCGCAGAAATAAGCTCATTACCAATTCCCCTATAAGAGAAGATTCTCTCTGTTATAGCAGAACCTGAGAACATTCCAAGAACCGCCCATGTCAAAGCTGTTACTACTGGAATAAGAGCATTTCTAAAGGCGTGAGAATATACAACTGTTTTTTCCTTAAGACCCTTAGATCTTGCTGTTCTTATATAGTCTTGGTCAAGAGCATCAAGCATTGAGTTTCTTACATATCTAGAAAGAGATGCAAGAGAACCTACTGTAAGGGTAAGGGTTGGTAGGGTTAGATATTTAAGCCATTCAGCGAAGGTATTTTCTCTAGGCATACCATTAGCTGGGAACATCTTTAGCCTAAAAGCAAAGAAGAATATCATAATCAAACCTATAAAGAAAGTCGGAATTGATAGACCGACCAATGTTAGGGTCTGACTCGTCTTATCAAAGACTCCTCCCTTCCTGGTCGCCGACCTAATTCCTATGAGCACCGAAAGCACAAAGGAAATTATTGTAGAACCAATATTTAAATAAACTGTATTTTTAAGCGGTTCAGACAAGTATTCCTTAACAGGTCTTCTAACTCTGGTAGATTCACCAAAGTCTCCCTTAAGGGTTCTGCCTAACCATCTAACATATTGTTCTGGTAGTGGCTTATCATATCCATATCTTGCTTGTAAGTTCTTATACATTTCTTCTTTTTGTGCCTTAGTAATCCTACCTGTAGTAGGGATCATCGCCTGGATTGGGTCACCTGGCATGGCCTTTGAAAAGGCAAAAAGCATGATAGATATAATAAGAGCTACTGGTATTAAGTTTAATATTCTCTTAACTATATAACGTAACATAAGTTTCCTTCCTATTCTCGCCTAGTTTCTGCTGCCTATGTATTATTACTTTAATATATTAGTAAAATGAATTTTGGGCATAGTCCTAGACCATTATAATTTATACATACAAGTTTAATATATTTAGCCATTTTTGTCAACCTTAATTTTCCTACAATCCCTTGGACTGATTAATAAAAATTCTTCTAAAAAATTATAGGCTTGTTAACAATTGACTTGTTATGTATATTTATAAAGTTTTGTAAATATTGATAATCATACTTCCTAATGAGTAATTTTTCAACATTCTTTATCTTAATTCATTGCCTATATTAAAAGGTCCACCTAGGAGTAGACTTAGTGTTTTAGTACCTTGTATATAGCATTATAAAAGCTTAGGATTGAAATATAAACTTAATATTCATGGTTTCTCCATAAAATATAAGCTAAATTCCAATCCTTTATTAAGAAAATTTTACAATGTATAATTAGATATTTTCTTCACTTTTTTCATCCTTGGTGGACTTTATTTTATTCTAGGGTCATGGCATTGATCTGATATTCAGATTCCCAAATTGGAGTATTGATATCAAAGCCCTTAACCCTTGTTGAATAGCCTGTATGGTATTGGTTAGAGTATAGTGGAATTTCTGGTAGGTAGTCGTTATACCACATCTCAAATTTCTCCCAAGTATCTAGGTAGTCTTCGTTATCGCCTGGTTTTGTTTGGCGAAGTTTGACTGTTAGCTCATCTGCTAGAGGGTCATTGGTTTTTGTCCTGTTGTCAAAGCCTTGGCTGTTGTATTGGTAGTAAGGGTCAAATGGTGTACCAAAGTCTGTTCCCATGTTGAAGGCTGTGTATTCTGCATCTTCTTTTGGGAAGTTGTAGTATTCAAGTAGGGTTGCAAATGACCCACTTGTTACGTTATATTCCATACCTACTTGCTTAGCATTTACTGGAACTTGGTTAGAGATGAGGGTTGTGATTGGCGAATCATCTGAACCGTATTGGTTGACTTGAAGTTTTTTGCCATTTTCATCGTACCTATAGTAATCAAAACCATCTGCATTTTTAGCAAATTCTTCGTCTGCCTTTGTCTTATCCCATGGAGTTTTGCCGTCTGCTTCAAACTTGTATGGGGTCTTATCAAGTAGACTGTTAGCCTCTTCTAGGTTTAATTGGTATTTCTTAAATTCTGGATTTAGTTCAAGGTCTGCTCCTCTTTCCTTATACATCCATTGGCTGGTACCATACATACCATTTGTTACTACTCCATAGCCGCCAGCGTAGGATTGGACGAAGTTATTTCTATCCATTAGGTGAGCGATGGCTTGTCTTACTTCTTTATATTTTGTAGCTCCCCTGTCTGTTAGGAAGGTCACATTTCCGTAACCATTTCTTTCAAAGGTATTGTAGCCACCAATTTTTCCTTCTTCTGCAGCTTGTCTCATCTGGTCAATCTTTGCTCCATCTGCTTCAGATTCCCAAATATCTATATCGCCATTTTCTAGGAGGTCTACTGCTATTTTCTTATTTACTGTTTGGAGAATTATGTTTTTGATTGTAGCCTTTTCGCCTTTGAAGTTGCCAGCATAGTTTTCATTTAGACTTAACTTAACCATGTTGTTTTCAAAAGATTCAAACTTATAAGGTCCTTCTGTTACATTTGGTTTTATCCTGTATTCGTTAGCATATCTTAGCATTGCATCTTCTATTAATAGCTCTGTAGGGTCTACATCGCCACCTTTCCTAGCTTCTAGCTCTGTTATATTCTTATCTAACTCTGCCTTAGCTTCTTCGTATTCTTTCTTTTCTTCTTCTGTTACATCTTTTTCTGTTTCTATGAAGGACCAATTTTCCTCAAAGTCTTCCTTGGCCTTGGCTATTGATGTATCAAGGTTTTTATAATATCTTTTCTTATCCTCATCTGTTACTTGGTAGCCTTCCTTGGCTACAAGTTTTTTACCATCTTTGGATACTTCTAGATTTTCAGTAATGGCTGCAATTGGGAATGGACCAAAGCCTCTTAGGGCTGCTTCTTCAAAATATGGAAGGTATTCTGCATCTACTGTTGCCTTGAAGGTGTAGTCATCTACTATTTCAAAACCTGTAAATTCTGGGTTTTTGCCTGCAAAATAATCCTTATATCCTGCTACGGAGTCTGCTCCTACATTTGTTGAGCCTGTTACAACTTGGTATTCTGGGTGGGATGTGAGTAGGGAACCAAAGATATAGTTAGCGCTTGTAATTGGTGTGCCATCAGAAAATTTTAGGTCTTTTTTGATGGTGTAGGTGGTTGTTTCTGATCCATCTTCATTTTTTACAGTTTCTGGCTCTTTTTCAAGAACTGTCATATTATTAATCCACTTGCCACCTTCATCTTGAACTACAGTAGAATAGCCATTGTTACCTTCTATACCCATTAGCCTACGAGCCTTGACATCTGTCTTGTTGTTAGTCCAACCTCCGACAAAGTCTCCATTTATCTCTTCCACACCTATTACTAGAGTATCATCAGATGTTTGCTTGTCAAAATTTCCTATATCTTGACTTTCATCACCAGCTTCTAGACCATCTCCGTTAGCATTTGTATCTTCTGTAGATGCTCCATCTACCGGAGCTTTTGTGCTGTCTGTACTAGATCCACACGCTGCAATCGTTACCATTAGGCCTAAAGCCATCATTGATGAAAAGACTTTTTTTAACTTCATTTTTTCCTCCTAAAACTAATAGGATTTTGATTTTATTTTGGAAAGGTTTTTTCTATCATTAGATAATATATTTTTTTTGAAATATTATCTTTTATTTTCCCGCTTACCTTCCTTGCAAAATCCTTATTACCATGTGTTTTATACAATAATTGTAAAATATCTTCATGTTTTTGTCAAGGTTTTCCTAAACTTGTTAATCTTTGCCCTATAATTATTAATCATCTTTAAAAGTTTTACATTTTTAAATAAAATCTTATGTCTTTTATTATATATTTATCCAGAATCTTTGGGATTTGAGGAGGTTAAAGGTATCTATACTTAATTTTTATTTATATTATTAATTTTCACAAGAATTTCATTATGAATAAATATTATCTTCCAATAATAAAGATTTCCACATAAAAAGACAAGACTCCTAAGAGTCCTGCCTTTGTTGTTTTGCTTATTTTTCGATTGACATAGCGTTGATTTGGTATTCAGATTCCCAAACTGGTGTGTTGATATCAAATCCTTTTACTCTCTTTGTGTAACCTGTGTGGTATTGGTTAGCATAAAGTGGGATTTCTGGTAGATAGTCGTTGTACCACATTTGGAATTCTTCCCAAGTATCTAGGTATCCTTCTTTATTGTCTGAATCTGTTTGACGAAGTTTAACTGTGATTTCGTCAGCTTTTGGATCGTTTGTTCTTGTTGTGTTGTTTGATCCTTTTGAGTTGTATTGGTACCATGGGTCAAATGGTGTACCGAAGTTTGAACCCATGTTGAATGCTGTATATTCTGCATCTTCTTTAGGGAAGTTGTAGTATTCAAGTAGGGTTGCAAATGAACCTGCTGTTACATTGTATTCCATACCTACTTGTTTAGCATTTACTGGTACTTGGTTTGAGATTAGGGTTGTGATTGGTGATTCATCAGAACCATATTGGTTTACTTGAAGTTTCTTTCCATTTTCATCGTATCTATAGTAATCAAAACTATCTGCATTTGCCTTGAATGCTTCTTCAGCTTTTGCCTTATCCCAAGGTGTTTTACCATCTTTTTCAAATTTGAATGGTGTCTTATCTAATAGGTTATTAGCTTCATCAAGGTTTAGTTGGTATTTCTTGAATTTAGGATTTGCTTCTAGGTCAGCTCCTCTTTCCTTGTACATCCATTGGCTTGTACCATACATACCATTTGTTACTACACCGTAACCACCAGCGAATGATTGTACGAAGTTGTTTCTGTCCATTAAGTGAGCGATTGCTTGTCTAACTTCTTTGTATTTTGTAGCTCCCCTATCAGTTAAAAATGTTACGTTACCATAACCATTTCTTTCATAGGTGTTGTAACCACCGATTTTACCTTGGTCTGCAGCAGCTCTCATTTGGTCGATCTTAGCACCTTCAGATTCGCCTTCCCAAAGGTCGATGTCACCATTTTCAAGTAGGTCTACTGCTATTTTGTTATTTACTGTTTGTAGGATTACGTGTGGTATAGTTGCTTTTTCACCTCTAAAGTTACCAGCATAGTTTTCGTTTAGGCTTAGTTTGATCATATTGTTTGCAAATGATTCAAATTTGTATGGACCTGCTACTACAGTTGGTTTTAATCTGTATTCGTTGTATTCTTTTTGCATTGCCTCTTCTATTAGCATAGAAGTTGGGTCAATTTCGCCTGTTTTTCTCTTTTCAAGGTCTGCTACCTTTGCATCATTAGCTTGTTTAGCTTCTTCATAAGCTTTTTTCTCATCTTCTTTTGCATCAGCAGCTGGTTCTGGATTGTTTTCCTTGAAGTCTTCGTTTGCCTTAGCTATTTGAGTATCAATGTTTTTGATATATTGAGCTTTCTCATCTTCTGATGGTGTATATCCATCTTTTGCTACTATCTTATTTCCTTCTTTAGATACGGTTAGGTTTTCAGATACAGCATGGATTGGGTATGGACCGTAGCCTTTTAGGGCTGCTGACTCATAATATGGTAAAAATGATGCTGCTACAGTGATTTTAAATGTGTAGTCATCAACTTTTTCTAGACCATCAAATGTGTCTTTGTCGCCATTCTTGTATGCTTCGTAGCCATTTAGTGAGTCATCACCAATTGATGTTGATCCTGTTACTAGCTGGTATGAAGGATATGTGTGAAGTAGGGAACCAAATATATAGTTATCTGCATTTATTGGTGTTCCATCAGACCATTTCAAATCTTTTTTGATTGTGAAGGTTGTTGTTTCTGTTCCATCAGCATTTTTAACTATTTCAGGTTCTTTTTCTAGGACAGTCATGTTGTTAACCCATTGACCGCTTTCATCTTGAACAACTGTTCCATATCCGTTGTTTCCTTCGATACCCATGTATCTACGAGCCTTTACGTCTGTTGCGTTGTTTGTCCAACCTTGGATAAAATCTCCGTTGATTTCACCAACACCTACTACTAAGGTGTCATCTGATGTTTGTTTGTCAAATGATTCTAGTTCAGCCTTATCATCAGCTGCTTTTTCTTCACCATCAGCTGGAGCTTCTTTATTATCAGCAGGAGCTTCTGCTGCTTTGTCGTCAGCTTTTTTGTCAGCGTCTTTTGCTGTGTCTCCACCACAAGCAACTAAAGTTGTCGCTAGGCCTAGAGCCATAAGTGATGAGAATACTTTTTTCATTTTCATAGTTTTCCCCCTAAAAAATTAAGTAACTTTTTTATAGTATAATATTTTATTCTATTAAACCGATTTTGTCAAGTTTGTTAGCGTTTTACTTTTCGCTTTTATGAATATTTATTCTATAACTTCGTCATGTTTTCAAGGAATTTGTTATTTATTATTGCAAGTTCTTTCATTTCTAGTTAGTTCTTTAGCTAGCTAAACGCATTATTTTAAGCTTATCTTAAGCTTGGCTAGGAAATGTTATCCCCATGAAGGGATTAGGATATTATTGAATATTATACAAGAAAATTCCACAACAAAAGCAAGGATAAATCCTTGCTTTGTTGTGTACTTAATTTATTGAGGGTGATTAATTTTCTAAGCTCATTGCGTTGATTTGATATTCAGATTCCCAAACTGGTGTGTTGATATCAAAGCCTTTTACCCTCTTAGAGTAACCTGAGTGGTATTGGTTTGAATATAATGGGATTTCTGGTAGATAGTCGTTGTACCATTTTTCAAATTCTTCCCAAGTATCTAGATAACCTTCCTTATCATCTGGGTCTGTTTGACGTAGCTTAACTGTTAGTTCATCTGCCTTTGGATCATTTGTCCTTGTCATATTATCAGAACCTTTTGAGTTGTATTGATACCAAGGATCAAATGGTGTACCAAAGCTTAAGCCCATGTTGAAGACTGTATATTCAGCATCTTCTTTTGGATGGTAGTAGTAATCTAGGAGGGTTGCAAAGGATCCTGCTGTTACGTTATATTCCATACCAACTTGCTTAGCATTTACTGGGACTTGGTTTGAGATTAGGGTTGTGATCGGTGATTCATCAGAACCGTATTGGTTTACTTGAAGTTTCTTACCATTTTCATCATACCTATAGTAATCAAAACCATCTGGATTTTTAGCATATTCTTCATCAGCTTTTGCCTTATCCCAAGGAGTCTTACCATCTTTTTCAAATTTAAATGGTGTTTTATCTAATAATTCATTTGCTTTTTCTAGGTTTAGGGTGTATTTATTAAAGTCATCAGAAGCTTCTAGGTCTGCTCCTCTTTCCTTATACATCCATTGGCTGGTACCGTACATACCATTTGTTACTACTCCGTAGCCACCTGCAAATGATTGAACATATGAGTTTCTATCCATTAGGTGGGCGATTGCTTGTCTTACTTCCTTATATTTTGTAGTTCCCCTGTCTGTTAGGAATACTACGTTACCATAACCATTTCTCTCAAATGTATTGTAACCACCGATTTTGCCTTCATCAGCTGCAGCTCTCATTTGATCAATTAGAGCACCTTCAGCTTCAGATTCCCAAAGATCGATGTCACCATTTTCAAGTAAGTCAACAGCTATCTTACTATTTACATATTGAACTATTACATGTGGTATGGTTGCTTTTTCACCCTTGAAGTTGCCTGCGTAGTTTTCGTTTAGGCTTAATTTTGCCATGTTATTTTCATAAGAATCAAACTTGTATGGACCACAAGAAACTGTTGGTTTTATCCTATATTCGTTGAATTCTTTTTGCATAGCTTCTTCTATTAGCATGCTTGTTGGATCTATATCGCCTGACTTACGGCTTTCAAGGTCTGCTACCTTTTTGTCATTTTCTGCCTTAGCTTCTTCGTAGGCCTTCTTTTCATCTTCACTTGCATCATCTTTTGGTGCTGGATTTTGTTCATTGAAGTCCTCATTAGTCTTAGCTATTTGAGCATCGATGTTTTCTATATATTTTTTCTTCTCATCTTCTGTTGGCTTATAGCCATCTTTTGCAACTATCTTATTTCCTTCTTTGGCTACTTCGATATTATCAGCTATAGCGTGAATTGGGAAAGGTGAAACTTGTTTTAGGAAGGCTGATTCATAATATGGTAGGTATGAAGCATCAGTTGTAACCTTAAATGTATAATCATCAACTTTTTCAAGACCTTCAAACTTGTCATCATCTCCACCCTTGTAAGCCTCATAACCCTTTACAGAGTCTGCACCTATAGTAAAGGCTCCTGTTACCAATTGATAAGAAGGATAAGTGTGGAATAACATATCGAAAAGATAGTTATCTGCTGTTATAGGTTGTCCATCTGACCACTTCAAATCTTTTTTGATTGTGAAAGTTGTTGTTTCAGATCCATCTTCATTTTTAACTGTCTCTGGTTCTTTTTCAAGAACAGTCATATTTGCTTGCCATTGGCCGCCTTCATCTTGTACCATTGTCAGGTAAGCATTATTACCTTCTGTACCTATGTAGCGTCTAACCTTAACATCGTAAGAGTTATTTGACCAAGAACCGTAGAAGTCCCCGCTCATCTCAGATGTACCTACTACTAATGTGTCATCTGCTGTTTGTTTGTCGAAGTTATCTAGTTCTGCTTTTTCATCATCAGAAAGAGCATTTTCATCAGCATCTTTAGCATCTTTGTCGTCTTTTTTATCTGCTGCTTGATCTACTGCTTGATCATCTTTCTTATCAGCAGCGTCGTCTTTTTTAGCGTCATCTCCACCACAGGCAGCAAGGGTTGCTGCAAGGCCAAGGGCCATCATGGTCGAGAATATTTTTTTCATTTTCATTTTTATTCCCCCATTTAATAACTTTTCTTGTTTAGTATTTTATCCTGATAATATAGTTTTGTCAAGTAGTGTTTTGAATTTATTTTTATATTAAGGAATAATAATGCAATTTCACTCTAAATTTTCAAGGTCTTTGCAATTAATAATGCAAGTTTTTACATTTACTTGTGGGTGTTATCAAGCTAAATCTTTATTTTTAGCCCAAGATTTATAAAATCTTCTATAAGCTTGGGTTTATTATTTCATTCTTAAATCTGGATAATATTCATGATTTTTTTTAAAAATTTTATAAAAAAATAGAGCAGATTAAAGTCAAATAGTCAACCTGCTCTATGAATATAGATTTAAGTTCTACAAAAGTTTTTTAAAGATAAAATAAATTCAATACAAGGGGGATTTTATTTTCATCAATTGAAAGTTAATCAAAAATTTTTTCACTAATAAAAAACTAGCCCCTAAGGACTAGTCTTTAATATTATTTTTTATCTACGAATATTCTGCTTGATTTGGCTCCAACAAGTCTGTAGTATTTTACAGGTCTGCCTGAAGCATCTCCCATTCTTCCTTTTCTAGGTGTTACTCTCACTCCGTTGTCTGAGTAATTCATATGGATTATGGAGTCATTTTGTTTGTTTAAGATGAAGCCTGTATGACCACCTGCTCCTAGGGACTGACCTGGATTACCTGCTACGAATATATCACCGTAGTCGATTTCATTTTCTTTTATTTCATACATTACTTCGCCCTTTGCACCCATGGCAAATAGGGTTTCAGTATTTCCTACGTAGGCATCAGATTTTAGGAAACCTCCGTAGATTAGAGCTCTGTATACAGCTGATGAGCAGTCTGCTTGTGTTTCTGTATTTCTTCCAGCACCCATATTATAGGTCATATTTTTGTTTTTTGCTTGGAACATCCAGTCCATGACTGTGTCGATATTTCTATCGCCTTTTACTTCAAAGCCTGTTCTTCTTGCAAGACCTTTATCATCTGTTGTGTATTCTAATCCATTTTGTAGGTATTTAGAATTTCTAACTAGACCATTATCATCAAAGCAATAGGTCTTGCCTTCTATATCCCAGATACCCTTTTGGATATAGCCATTTGCATTGGTGTGGAAGGTTTTGCCTTCGTGTGTTACCCATGCATCTTTTGGATTTGTTGCTACTCCGCGATTGTCAATTTCAAAGAATTTACCATTTGCTAGGGCAGTTTTTCCTGTAATCATTACTCCGGTTTTATGATCGAATACATAGGTGTTATTATTTATCTCTTGAACATTTTTTACAATCTTACCATCTTTATCTGTTCTATATGTTAGACCATCTATGGCTAGCCATTCGTTCTTTGGATTTGTTACTAGTCCTGTTGCATTTACTGTGTAGTATTTGTCATTTAGGATTAGTTTTTTATTGGTTTGAAGCTTACCGCTATTGTCAAACATGTAGTCGGCATTTCCAATTTTGGTAATTCCTCTAGCTATAGAACCATCATTTTGGGTACGATATATCGCACCGCTGATATTAACCCATTTGTTAGGGGCTGTCTTCATTTGGCCAAGCCTATTTACTTCATAATAAGTATTTTGGGTTACTAGCTTTTGGTTTCTTTGTAGGACTCCTTCATTATCAAAGTAATATTTTTGATCTTTGATTTGAGTGATTCCCTTTGTTATAGAGCCATCCTTGCCATTGTAGTAGATGCTTTTGCCTACATTTAGCCAAGAATTTCTAGGGTTTGATAGGGACCCTGTTTTATCTGCCCTATAAATCCTATCTTTTACTTTGATAGATTCATTTTTAACTAGTTTATTATTTCTAAAGTAGTTTATCTTGCCCTTATTTTTGACAAAATAACCACTTGTGCTTGGTGCATAATATTTCTTTTCTTCTATTTGAGTTTGGCTATTATGAATAGTATTTGTAGCTTCATTGCTAACTTCGCTCTTGTTTACTTCAGGTATGCTTAAATCTGAATTATCATAATAAATTACATTAGCAAGCTTCTTAGGGCTTTGTCCAAAAATTTGATCTAAGTCATCAGAGCTTTGATCTGCTTGTTGATTTTCATCTACAGAAGGAGCTTGACTTGCCTTATCATCGACTAATTGTTTATTTTCCAGAGAGATTTTTCCATCAGAAATAGAAGCCTCTTCTGGCTTGTTTGCCACTGGCTCAATTTTAGTATCTATTTCAGACTCTGCTGGCTTTGCATCTTGGTTTTCTGCTGCCTGGTCTGTATTTGTTTGAACTTTCGTGAAATTTTCACTTGTAATAAGTTCACTATTATCAGAACTGTCAATACTCTCCTTTAAATCTAGCTTATAATCATTTTTAAACTCTTCGCTAGCGTAAGTTTTATCAGTCAATAAGAAAGCTTGCGAAATAAGAAATGATGAGGCGAGTAGGACAGTTTTATTGATTTTTTTCATTGTCTTTACCTCACTTTTTGTTACAAATAATTTACAAAAATATAGTCTTTTACTCAAATTCTATTCCTATTATATAACAAAGCGGAAAAAATTGCAACAAAAAGGTTACAAATTTGTTAAAATTGGTGATTTTTTTTTCTAAAATACATAAGAACGATAAAGAAGAAGGGGCTTATCTTTTAAAACAACTTTAAAAATGGTATGATTGTATAAGAAAAACCTATCACATATTATCAAAAAATTGAAATAAAGAGAGGATAAGCATGAAAAATAAAACTTTAATCCTAGCCCTTGCCCTAACATTTTTAGTTACAGGCTGTAACAAGGCAGATAGCCCTTCTTCAAAAGTATCTGAAGAAACTATTGCCAAGGCCCTAGATAAAAAGGTTGATCTAGAAAAAGAAAAAGCAAATGAAGAAAAAACTGACGAAAAGTCTAGCGATTCTAAATTTGAAATAACCGGCAAGAACCTAAAGAAGCTTCTAACAGATATAGGAGAATTTGACCCAGCCTTTGTAAGAAAATTAGATGACGATGAGCTCATTAAGCTTTACGAAAAGGCAGAAGAGGAAAGCAAAGATACTGGATATTGGGATGTAAAAGACTTCTTCTTCCAAGAGCTTGCAAATGAAAATCCAGAAAAATCCCTCAAATTTCCACTAGATTCAGTAGAAAGCAAATATAATTGGCAGGCAAGCCAAGATGACACCATAGGCAATAAATTTGAATACGAAAGAAATACCATGGTAGAAAATGGTGAAGACTACAATGAAGTATGGTCCTACACCGACAAAGAAATGGAAGATGCCTTCCACGAGGCTTACGAAAAGGACCCATTAGCCTACTATGAAGACTATGTAAAAATGGCCTATGAGATCCTTTCTAGAGAAGATCAAGGAAACTCAAAGAATGACAAAAAATCCACCTCAAAAGAAGATGGTGCAGCAAATCCAGAAGACTACGAAAACCTACTCAAATTCGGCTCAAGCGACAAAGACTACCAAGCTCTAAAAGAAGCCCTTGTAAATCACTACGAATTTGACAAGAAAATAGTAGATGAGATACCAAACAAGGACATAGATCTAGCCTACACCAGGGCCCAAAAACGCCTAGAAGAAACAGGCTTTGGCGATATAGGACTAGTATTTGACGAACTAGGAAAATTATATCCAGGCGCATCCACAATGTATACAGGTAAAAATTAATATTTACAAAGCTAAAGACGGGGAAATCCTCGTCTTTTACTCTTCCTATTAAAATCTAACCAATCATCTTTCTAAGTTCTAAGGCATGGTAAATAATATCTGTACCAGCTTTTTTAAAAGTCATCTGCCTATAATTTTTGAATCCATTATTATAGCAAGCTTTTAAAGATCCAATATTTTCTTTAGCCACATCTGCTGATATAATTTTCCCACCTCTAGATTTAATAAATTTTTCTAAGGCTGAAATCAACTCTGTCGCAAGACCCTTGCCCCAAGATTCTTTTTTAAGAGTATAACCAATACCCCATATATCACCATCAATTATCCATGTACAAGCAGTGCCGATTATTTGATTATTTATTTTATCTAGCAAAACAAAATAAAAATCATCATCCCAATAAGAGCTATTATCAAAAACACCACTTCCAAAACAACTTCTAAGATCCTCACCATCCTTGTAATAGGGATCAGCTAGGTATTTTCCAACTTCAATATTTCCCCAAATCTTTGCAACTTGGTCTAAATCTTCTAAAGTCATGTCACGAATAATTAACCTGTCCGTCTTAAATCTATACTCTGCCATCAAAATACCCTCCAGATTCTATATAGTAATATAATACCTCATAGGTTCATGCTTTTATCAATAGCCTTTTAACCCCTGAAATACTAGTCTAATTTTAGAAAGTATTTTCACTCGCCAAGCCCCTTGTTTCTAAACCCTTGCAGCGTATATTTACTAAAAAGGGGGATTTATGATACTTGATAATATAAAAAACTTAGAAAAATACGAAAAAGTCCACGAGCAAATAAAAAACGTGATTAACTTCTTAGAGAATTTTGACAAAAATAATTTCAAGCCAGGAAGAATTGATGTTAACGAAAATCTTTTCGCATCCCTTCAATCCTACCAAACTCTAAAGGCAGAGGAAAAAGAATTTGAGGTCCACGAAGAATATATAGATATCCAATACATAGTGACTTCTTCTGAAAGAATAGACTTTGCCACAGAAGATTCTTATGGTAAGACTTATGAAATGGATAAGGACGGGGATTTCTTTTTAACAAATGATATAGCAAACTTCTCAAAACTCATCCTTAATGAGGGAGACTTCGCTATATTTTTCCCTGGCGAATTCCACAAACCAGGTTGCACCCTAGAAAAAAGTGTAGAGGTTAAAAAAATCGTATTTAAAATCAAGGACTAATAAAAAGGTGGTAAGATTTAGAAAAAATTTCTATTTATTTACCACCTTTTTTTATTAATTTATTTGCATAAGTCCCTTAGAATCTAACTCATATACCCTATCAAAGACCTCCCTTATGAAGTCCCTATCGTGAGATACAGCAATTATAGCTCCTTTGTAAGATTTAAGACTTTCTATGATTTCTGGTTGGGAAGTTGGGGATAAGTTTCTAGTTGGTTCATCTAAAAGCAAAACCTCTGCCCTATCCATATTCATCTTAGCAAAAAATACCTTGGCTTTTTGGCCGCCTGATAGGCTCTTTAGACTTCTTTCCATCTCTTCTCTAGAAAAATTTAAACTGCCTAGGAGATTTGAAACCCTGGTTTTCTCATCCTTACTATCTTGTTTTGCAAGGTAGGAGATGGGAGTTTCCGAATCTTTAAGGTATTCAAAATAATCTTGAGGCATATATCCTATTTTAAGATTTGTTTTTTCGAGACACTTATAAATCTCCTTCAAAAGAGTAGTTTTTCCTGCACCATTTTTCCCAATTATGCATATTTTTTCAGGTCCTACTACTTTCAGCTCAATATTTTTAGATAAGATTTTTTCTCCCGCCAAAATCTCATCCAAGTTAACATCCAAAACCACTTTTGAATTGGGAATATCGATGCTATCATCAAAAAATATTCCTATCGAATCTTCAAAATCAGGTCTTTGTGTTAAATTTTCTTTTTCCTTATCAAGCCTTTTTCCAAGCGATTTTACACTGGCCATCTTATCCTTTAGATTTTTGCCTTCTATATCATTTTTCGTAGCATTTATAGCATGGTTTACAGAATCATAGACTTTTCTGTACCTTTCTGCCTTCTTAGCAAATTCTTCCCTTTCCTTATTTGCCCTGGCATTTTGAATCCTAATTTGATTTTCTCGCTCTTTCACATACCTATCATAAGATCCATTAAAAACCGTAAATCTAGGGACTTGCCTCCTATGAACTTGTTCCAAATGAACAATCCTATTGGCGACTTTTCTTAAAAGCTCTGGATCGTGGGATACAAAAATTAAGGGGATTTTCATCTCAGCCATAAGCTTTGTGATAAAGCTTGCCGATCTGTAATCTAAATCATTGGTCGGTTCGTCAAATAAAAAGACAGTCGGCTCTTTTAAAAGTTCAAACAAAAGCAGGGCTTTTATCCTCTCCCCACCTGAAAGATCCCCTAGTTTTAATTTGCCAAAAACAAGGTCTTCATCAAGGCCAAATTGATCCAAATACTTATAAAGTTTATTATAATCTAATAGGCTCATACCAAGCACTTTATTCATATAGGTCTCTACTGTCATTTCTAAAAAATTCTCATCAAGACTTTGGGGAAGATATCCAATAATTTCTTCTTTTTTGTATATTTCTCCACTTATTTGAGCGTAATTCTCAACACTTTTCCTATCAATTATTGTCTTTAAGAGAATTGACTTGCCATTTCCCTCTTCGCCAATAAGGCCGACCTTGTCTCCCTGATTTAGGGCAAAATCAAAATCCTTTAACAAGTCTCTATCATCCTTAATTAAGTTAATTCCTAAATTTTTAATCTGTAACATATATCCTCCTAGGATGATATGCCACTTATGAATAATATTTATAAATTTTCACAAAAAAAGTCCGTCCCAAGTGAACAGACCTATTCCAAAAAGAATAATCTTATCCACAATATGGCATACCAAAACACGCCAAGGAAAATCCTCAGCACAATCAGTATCAATTTCCATATTGCTTATAAAATCATCTATATATTTCTCCTTATATGTTTATTAGCTTACTATACTAGATTTGTGAAAAAATAAAAGCTGATAGATATCTGTTTCTTAAAACAAGCAGATTTACCATATATTTGAATTAATCTATAAGATTCTAAAAATATATCTCATGCATCTTTTCAAGTAATTCTTTGCTTAGAATAAATGATTTTGACTCAGCTATCACAGAATCTACAAAACAATATGGGTAGAGGGCTGTGGAGTCTGGCTCATCTTCAATCCGCATAGTTATTTCCTCCGTGCAAAATATCCTACAGCAATAAAAACACCCACACTTCTTAGCTTGCTTAAGAATCTTCTTGTTTGCAAATGAATTCCTGTGAATTTCTATTAAATCCATTCCTTCTCCTTATAAAACAAGACCCGAGCCTGAGCTGCGGGTCTTAGTTTGTTCTTTTTTTAATCTTCTCTATATTCTCCAGTTATTAGTTTGGATGATATCCAGGCATTATCGCCTATATTTAGCCAATATCTTTCGCCATCGCTTTTTACATCATAGATGTGGTAGATTTCTCCTCTGTAGACATCTCCTATTTTCTCTGAGTTCATGTCTGCATTTGCCCTTACTTTTCCACTGTCTGTATCGATTCTGAAGGATTTGTTTAAGAAGTCTTCTGGCTTGTAGATTTCTGTGTATTGTGGATTTCCACCCTCGCCGTAGGAGTTATTTTTTCTTATTTCTTCTAGGTCGTAGTCTTTGCTTTTTTCTAGGTCACTTTCATTACGAGCTTCACTATCTTCGATTTTTCCACTTTCTAATTGATTATAGATGTCTTTTATTTTTTTAGAGTTTGGAATTATTTTTAAATAGCTTGCTGCAAGGCTTTTTGCTGTATTGTAGTCCTCATCTTCTATATAGGAATTGAGGTCTTCTACTAGTCTTTTTTCAATTTGTGATAGATTTTTTTGTGCCTTGGTGTATAGGTCGACCTCTTCTTGTGGGATTGACTTGAATTTCTCAGCTGCTTCGTTGTAGTCTTCATTATAAAACGCATCTAGGGCCTGGTCGTATAGGTCTTGGTAGGAACCATTTTCAGCTGATTCTATCTCTTGATTTTGCTTATAAGCTGGCTTTTGGGATTTTTTGGATCCGAAAAATCCTACCGCTATTACTACTGTTAGGACTATTAGGCAAAAGCCTGCTATTAATGCGTAGACTAGGACATTTTTCTTTTCATTTTCTTCGCTGAATTTTTCTTCTTGGGCTCTTTCGTGTCTCTTAGCTCTTCTATTTTCTCCAAGCTCATTGTTTAAGTCTTTTTTAAAGTCTTGGCCTAGTCTTTCTGTATCTCTTCTCTTTTTGATTTCTATATAGGAATCCTCGCTTGCTTTGTGGGCAGCTTTCTGTGGGTTTTCCTTATTTTCTGCCTTTTTTACTTCTTGGCCGAGGTTTTTTTCTTGGGTATTTTCCTTATTTTTTCCTATTAACTCTTCAATTTTTTCTTTGTTGACTAAGGTCGTTTGGCCTTTTTCTTCTTTTGCTTCATCTAGTTTGCTGCCACAAGATTCGCAAAATTTAGAGTCTTTGTCATTTGCAAAGCCACATTTTGGGCAAGCTTTGCTGTCTTTTTTCTCTTCTATGATAGCTGGCTTTATATTTTCTAATTTTGATCCACAAGATTGGCAAAACTTGGATTCTTTGTCATTTTCAAAGCCACATTTTGGGCAAACTTTGTTGTCTTTTTTCTCTTCTATAATCTCTGGCTTTATCTCTTCTAATTTTGATCCGCATTTTTCACAAAACTTAGAATTTTTTTCGTTTTCATGGCCGCAGTTTTTACAAATCATTGGATGCTCCTTTTCTCTACTTGGATTAGGATAATTATATCACATCTTCATTTTTTTTACTAGAAAAGACCTAGCTTATTGCTAGGCCTTTAAGATTTTAGTCTCTAAATTCACCTGTGACTAGTTTGGATGATATCCAGCCATCGCCTATATTTAGCCAATATCTTCCTCCATCATCGTGGACTTCGCTTACCTTGTAGGTTTCGTTGCGGTTGACATAACCTGCTACTCCTGAGTTTAGGTTTGGTTCTGTTCTGATTTCTCCCATGTTGGCATCTATCTTTACAGTTTTGTTTAAGAAGTCGCTTTCGCTGTAGACATCTGTATAAGCTGGGTTACCATTTTGACCGTAAGAATTGGTTCTTCTTAGGTATTCCTTGTCATAGTTTTTAGATTCTTTTTTAGTATTTTCTTTCTTGTCAGTTTCTTCGTCTGTACTTTCTTCTGTATCTTTATCAGTTTCTTTTTCTTCGTCTTTTTCTGGAGTTTCTTCCTTATCTTTCATATTAGCTCTGAGCTCTTTTATATTTTTAGCATCGGCATTTGCCTTTAGGTACTCATCAGCAAGGTTTCTTGCCTTGTCTTCATCACCTGCTTCTACTAGCTCATTTATCTTAGCTTCTACGTCTTTTTCCATGTCTGCTATTTGCTTTTGACCCTTGTCATAGAAGTCTCCTGCTGCCTTTGGTATAGCATTTAAAACCTTAAGAGCGCCTAGATAGTCTTCATCTTTTATAGCTTCTTCTGCCTTAGTTAGGGCTTGTTTGTAGAGGTCTTTGTTCTCCTCTACCTTTTCTTCTACTTGGCTTGGTGACTTTTCAGTTTTATTTGAGCCTAGGTTTATGAAGTAGGAAAAGATTATGGCTGCTACAGCAAATATTAATATTCCACCAAATATCATACCTACTGTTATTAGGTCCATATCCTTATCTTTTCTATTATTTTCTCTTTTTCTGATGACTATTTTCTCATCATCAGCCTGTTGGCTTCTTCTTTGTCTTCTTCTATCTCTTTGGTCAGAATTTTCTAACTCTTGTCCGCAATTTTCACAGATTTTTTTGCCATCTTCATTTTCGTGGCCACAATTTTTACAAATCATAAAATCTCCTTTACTATGTTCTCATATTATTATATCACAAGTTGTCTAAAATTATTAGTTTTTCAAGGGATTTTTTAAGATTTGCCTGAAATTTCTTTATTTATTAAGACTTTCAATATAAAAACTTAGGTCTTGGACAGTTTCTAACACTCCCTTATAGGTACCATTCTTATCTCTGACTGCAAAATAGCCTATTGCTATATCTTTACCAGCAATATTTTTTACAAGCTTGAAGGAATCTCTTTTTCCTTCCTTAAAATCTTTTATAAGGCCCCTAACTATAGGCTCAACTTGTGGTGGGTGACAAGAATAGACTTCTCTACCGAGGGATGATTTAGGTCTTTTGAATAATTTTGCTCCTTCGTGATTATTGTAATAAGAATTTATGTCATTTTCATCCACAAAGGTTATTTCAATTTCCATGGTATCTAGCATGGCTTCTAGCTGATCAATCCTCATCTTACCTTTGGCAAAGTGTATATAATTATCATCTGCTAAGGCCTTGCTTGCTGCTTCTTCTCTATTATAGTCTACTAGGTCGTGGTCATAATCGGCTAGGTCATCATAAAGAATGGCTAAATCTTGGCTGTTTAGGGTATATTTCATGAGAGGATAAAGGATATTTTCCTCCTTGTAGGTCATCTCCTTGGCCCTTTCGATAGATTTTTCTAATAGGTCTTCATTTTTTAATTTCAAAGCCTTTTTGATATTATTTACAATCTCGATGTCCACAGCCCACATTACATCAGAAGGGCCCGGCTTATTGTATTTAGCCTTTAGTATTGGATAGATGAGATCTCCCTTTTTCTTATAATGGTTTGATAAGATTCCTCTTAGTTTTTCATAATCACCTTCATAGTTTTCCAATATTTCCTTTATCTTTTGATTTTCTCTAGCAAAATAGGAAATAAATGGGATGTCATCATAGGATGTTTTTTCATTTTCATTTTCAGTCATCCCATGAAAAAGGCTTGAGTGAACATCGCAAAGCTTTCTAACTTCATCCTTATCCATGCCAGAAGCCAAGAGCTCTTCTTCTGCATCCATTATTTCTGCTGATGAAACTCCCTCAAAGTTTTCCCTAAAATCAGCCCTCACACTTTCAAGGTCTTCCCCTGCTGTGAGTCTTTCTATAAAGGATTTGATGAGTTTTTTCCTTTCTATGACTTCCGGATCTTGGGATGAGTCGCTTAGCTCATATCCAAGATCTTTTAGCTTATCTTCAAGATTTTCTATCTTCATCATTGAAGCTCCACGCTTAAGGCTCATCTTTTTGCCCACTGTACTTACCATTAGCGGATTGGCTAGAGCGTTAAAACCTAGACCTATTAGGTCATTTTTTAGTTTGTCATTATCTTTTATTAGATCTGCCACAGGCATATTTATATCAATTATCATAAAATCCTCCTAATCTTACCATAATTATATCACCATAGATAATGATTATCAGTAACATTTGTTACATTTTTTAATTTTTTACAAAAATACAAAGCCAGACTACATGGTCTTGGTAGGTGACTTTGTGGACTTGGTGGGGAGGGATTGGGAGGATGTCGCCCTTTTTGAGCTTAATTTCTTCTCCTTCGATTTCAAGAATAGCAGATCCTTCTACTATTTTTACTATTTCGAGCTCTTCCTGATCATAATAGTCTGTAACTTGATCAAGGGAGCTAGTTCTTAGGATTTTTATTTTATCATTTTCAAAGATTAGGTCTTCTATTTCTTTATCTTTATCGAAGTTTATATTTTCGTAGATGTTGTAGATTTTCATATTTCTCCTTAAAAAAAGCAGCTCTTAACAAGCTGCTGATTTTTTCTTTAATCCCATTAGGAGGGCCCCGATTGCAAGCCCATATGCTAGGCCCTTGGCTAGGTCTGGGATATTTGGGTTTTGGTTTAATACTATGGCTAGAACTAAAAAGGCAAGTCCTACCCTTGTTGGGTTTTGGATTTTTTTCATTCTGTCATCCTTTCAAATTCTATGGAGAATTTCTTGAGGATTTTCTTCTCTAGTCTTGATACAGTCATCTGGCTTATATCCAAGCTTTCTGCTATGTCTACCTGGGTTCTGCCTTCGTAGTATCTGAGCTCTAGGATTTGCTTTTCTAGGTCGGTGAGCCTTTCTTTTGACTTGTCTATCATATCTTTTAGCTCTATTGAGTCGAAGTTTTTGTCTTCTTCGCCAACTATATCTGCTAGGTCTATGGCATTTTCTCCCTTTTGGACCTGGTATTTCATGTCCAAGGATTGAGGAGTGTAGACCTTGCTTGCTTCCATGGTTTCTAGGATTGTTTCCTCATCTTCTCCTAGATAATCGGCTATGTCCTTACTTGTTGGAACTCTTTGAAGCTCTTGGGTTAGGGTTTTTTTGGCTGTGTTTATCTTTTTGTAGAGGTTTTGGATGCGTCTTGGCACCCTTATTACCCAGCCCTTGTCCCTAAAATATCTCTTTAGTTCACCCATGATTGTTGGGGTGGCAAAGGATGAGAAGGCATAGCCCTTTGATGGGTCGAACCTATCTACAGCATTGATTAGGCCTAGGCTTGCTACCTGGTAGAGGTCGTCTTTTTCTATGCCCTTGCCAACGTATTTATTTGATAGGATATCGACTATATACATGTGCTCTTCTATGAGCTCATCTCTTAGCTTTTTATCCCTAGTTTTTGCAAATTCTTCAAATTTCTGATTAATTTCATCCTTACGGTCTTGGCTTTCCTTAGTCATAAGTCTTCCTCATGCTTATTTTTAGGAAATCTTCTCCTGTTTCAAGATCATCTGCTAGGGCCTTTAGAATGGCATCTCTCATTGATATTGCCTTTGGATCAGCTGTCTTATCCTTGCCCCTTACTTCGATGGATAGGGAATCTTCTTCTACTAGGAAGTCTATTTGTACATCTTCTTCTGTTATCTTGTAGTTTATGGCCTCGCTTACTAGGACTTTGAGGTCTTCGATTTGTTCTATATCAAAGTCAAGGTCTGAGCCAAGACCTGCCACAAATAGCCTTACGGCTTTGAGATAAAGGCTATTTTGTGGTAGTTTTATGCTTATTTTTTCCATGTCTACTCCATATTGAAGACTTCTGTTAGGTCTGTTATTTTAAAGAGCTTGTAGATGTTTTCTTTTGGGTTTGTTATTGTGGTTTTGTGGCCCTTTTCATTTACAAGCTTGTATATTTTCATAAATTGGCCAAGGCCTGTTGAATCTAGGTAGTCTAGTTTTTCTAGGTCTATGGTTAGGTCCTTGTCTATGTCCCTTAGGTTTTCTTCTATGAAGTCTCTGAATTTTTCTTCAGAGTAGACATCTAGGTCTCCTTCAACTTTTAATAATAAGTGGTCGTCTTTGTCAATAATAAAGCTTTGAAACATTTTATTCCTCTTCTTCTAGTGTATTGTCATATTTAGTTACTGAAACAATCTTATCCTTATCATTGGCTAGATTTTTAAGTTTTACACCTACTGTATTTCTACCTGTTGTAGATATATCTCTTACACTTAGTCTAATCATATCGCCTGTTAGGGATACCATCATTATGTCAGTATCTAAATCTACTGCCAAGCTGTCTACTAATTGACCTGTCTTTTCGGTTATCTTGTGGCATCTGACACCTTTTCCGCCCCTATTTTGGTTTTTGAAATTGGTGAAGGAGGTCTTCTTGCCGTAACCATTTTCTGTTACTACTAGAAGATAGGTTTCATCTCCTTTGATATTCATTGATACTACTTCATCACCCTTATCAAGCTTGATTGCCCTTACTCCTGCGGCTGTCCTTCCCATGCTTCTAACATCTTTGGTGTTAAATTGGATGGTCATACCGTTTTTGGTGGAGATGATTAGTTCTTCGTCTTTTTCGATTTGTCTTACTGATATTAGCTTATCGTCTTCCTTGAGGGAGATGGCTATAATGCCATTTCTTCTAATCTTAGTGAAGTTTTCTGCATCAGTTTTCTTTATCTGACCGTTTTTGGTTTGAAGAACCATTTGGCTATCCTTGCTTAATTCGGATAGGGTCACCATTTCGGTAATTTTCTCGCCGCTTTCTAGGTTTAGGATGTTGATTATCGCTTGACCCCTAGATGTACGGCTACCTTCTGGAATCTTGTAGGCTTCTAGAGAATAAACCTTGCCCATGGATGTGAAGAATAAGAGATCTTCGTGGGTGTTGGTTGTGATTATCTTTTTGATGAAGTCGCCTTCTTTGGTATTGCCTGCTGCAATTCCCTTGCCTCCCCTATTTTGTACCTTGTAGGTGTCTATAGGAAGTCTCTTGATGTAGCCTTCCTTGGTTAGGGTTATTAGGATATCTTCTTCTTCAATTAGCTCTGTTATGTCCATCTCTCCCTCATCTGGGACGATTTGTGTCCTTCTATCATCGGCGTATTTTTCTTTGATTTCTGTCATTTCGTCGATGATTAGGTTGATTAGGGTTTCTTCAGAGTTTAGGATTGAAAGTAGGTATTCAATTGTCCTTGCTAACTCATCATTTTCTGCATTTAGCTTTTCAATTTCTAGTCCTGATAGGCGTTTTAGTTGCATATCTAAGATGGCTTGAGATTGAACATCTGTAAGCTTATATTTGTCGTAGAAGATTTTCTTAATTTGGTCATTGTCATAGGATGATCTGATTATCTTGATTATCTCATCTATGTGGTCAATGGCTATTATAAGACCTTCTACTATGTGCTTACGGTCCCTGGCCTTTGATAGGTCAAATGTGGTCCTACGGGTTACTACTTCCTTTTGGTGGTCTACGTAATATTCGATTAATTCTTTTAGATTTAGAATCTTTGGCTCGCCTCCAACTAGGGCTAGGTTTATGATACCGAAAGTATTTTCTAGTTGGGTATATTTATAGAGGTTATTTAGGACGATGTTGGCGTTGGAATCTCTCTTGATTTCAACTACTATCCTCATTCCTTTTCTGTCTGATTCATCTCTGATGTCAGATATGCCATCAATTCTCTTGTCTTTTACAAGTTCAGCTATTTTTTCGATTAATCTTGCCTTATTTACCTGGTAAGGGATTTCTGAGATTATGATTCTTTCCCTATTTTTCTTAAAGGGCTCAATTCTTGCTACTGCTCTTTGTTTAATCTTGCCCCTACCTGTGTGGTAGGCATCTTTTATGCCGGATTTTCCTAGGATTAGGGCGCCTGTTGGGAAGTCTGGACCTGGGATTATTTTTAATAGGTCATCTATGGATATTTCTGGATCTTTCATGTAGGCTACACAAGCATCGATTGCTTCGCCTAGGTTGTGTGGGGCCATATTTGTGGCCATACCTACAGCTATACCGTTTGACCCATTTACTAGTAGGTTTGGAAATCTTGATGGAAGGACTGATGGCTCTAGCTCTTCTTCATCGAAGTTTGGCACAAAGTCAACTGTATCCTTATTTATATCCCTTAGCATTTCCTTGGCTATCTTGCTCATTCTGACTTCTGTATAACGCATGGCTGCTGCCGCATCCCCGTCTATGGATCCGAAGTTACCTTGGCCTTGGGCTAGGGGATATCTAGTTGAGAAGTCTTGGGCTAACCTTACTAGGGCATCATAGATTGCATAGTCGCCGTGAGGGTGAAATTTACCCATTACATCTCCGACTACCCTGGCTGATTTTCTGGTTGGTTTATTTGGATCAAGGCCCAGAAGTTGCATATCATAGAGGATTCTCCTATGAACTGGTTTTAGGCCATCACGTACATCTGGTAGGGCTCTTGATACTATTACAGACATTGAATACTCAAGATAAGAGCTTTTCATCTTAGTTTCAAGGTCTATATTCATTATATTTTGATTTTCTGTCATGTTGCCTCCTATACGTCTATGTCAGTAACGTACTTGGCGTTTTCTTGGATGAAGTTACGTCTAGGTTCTACCTTTTCTCCCATGAGGAGGGCGAAGGTGTCATCAGTTGTGGTTGATTCCAAATCTTCTACTACTCTTAGGAGGACACGCCTGTCTGGATCCATGGTTGTTTCCCATAATTGTTCGGCATTCATTTCACCAAGACCCTTGTATCTGTTGATCTTGTAATTATCTACTCCAAGCTCTTTGATTACCTTATCTCTTTCATCATCTGAATAAACGTATCTTTCCTTCTTGCCTACGCTTATCCTGTATAGAGGTGGGAGGGCTACATATACGTGACCTTCATCTATTAGGTCTTTCATATATCTGTAGAAGAAGGTTAAAAGCAAGGTTCTGATGTGGGCACCGTCGACGTCCGCATCGGTCATGATTATGATCTTGCCGTAGCGAAGCTTTTCTAGGTCAAATTCCTTGCCTATGCCTGTACCGAAGGCTGTAATCATGTTTTTTATCTCTTCTGAGTTTAGGACCCTATCTAGGTGGGCCTTTTCTACATTCATTATCTTTCCTCTTAAAGGAAGGATGGCTTGGATTCTGTTGTCCCTACCGCCTTTAGCAGAACCTCCCGCAGAATTACCCTCGACTATGAAGATTTCATTTTCGCCAATGTCTGTTGATTGGCAATCGGCAAGCTTGCCTGGAAGGGTAGCTGAATCTAGGATTGATCTCTTGCGGGTTAAATCTCTTGCCTTTCTAGCTGCTTCTCTGGCACGTCTGCTTGCAAGGGCCTTGTCTATAATAGCTTTGGCTGGTTTTGGATTTTCTTCAAGGAAGGCTGTTAAATGCTCTGAAATAAAGGTATCTACTGCACCCCTTACCTCTGAGTTTCCAAGCTTAGATTTGGTTTGGCCTTCAAATTGAGGCTCAGATATTTTTACAGAAATTACAGCTGTAATTCCCTCTCTGATGTCCTCACCTTGGAGGTTGTCCTCGTTATCTTTTATGAAATTATATTTTCTAGCGTAGTCATTTACAGTTCTTGTAAGTGATGATCTAAGTCCTGCCAAGTGGCTTCCGCCTTCTGGGGTTTGGATGTTGTTGGCGTAGGATAGGATGTTTTCGCTATAGGCATCTGTATATTGGAAGGCAAACTCAACTTCTGTATCTTCTTGGTAGCCGTCAAAGTGTGGAATCATCTCCATTATTGGATCTTTGTTCCTATTTAGGTAGGCTACAAATTCTGATATACCACCTTCAAATTTGAAGCTTGTTAGGAAATCTTCTCTTTTATCTTCAAAGATGATTTCTACTCCCTTATTTAAGAAGGCCATTTCTCTGAACCTATTTTCTAGGATTGTCCTGTCATAGATTGTTGTATCAAAGATTGTTCCATCTGCCTTAAAGGTGATTTTGGTACCAGTTTCATCAGTATCGCCTATTACTTCTATATCTTTTGTAACTTGACCTCTGGCAAATTCCATTTTATAGATGTGGCCATCTCTTTTTACTTCTGCTATTAGATATTCAGAAAGGGCGTTTACTACTGAAACACCTACACCGTGAAGACCTCCTGATACCTTGTAGGCTGAATCGTCAAACTTACCACCAGCATGGAGGACTGTTAGTACGGTCTCTAGGGTTGATTTGTGGGTTGTTGGGTGTTCTTTGACTGGAATTCCTGATCCGTCATCTTCTACACTTACAACATTATCCTTGTCTATGGTAACTTTTATGTAGTCACAACGTCCGGCTAGGGCCTCATCTACCGAGTTATCTACTACTTCGTAGACTAGGTGGTGGAGTCCCCTCTGGCTGGTTGATCCTATATACATACCAGGTCTTAGACGAACGGGTTCTAGTCCCTCTAAGACCCTGATATTACCAGCATCATAATTATTCTCTGTCATATTTATCCTTTCTAATTCTGCCATCCTTGATATAGGATATCTTATCAGCTGACACTTCTTCTAGGCTCTTGGTGTTGGTGGCTGTGATTATGGTTTGATAGTCAGCTAGGTTTTCTAATAAGAATTTCGACCTAGATTCATCTAGCTCTGAAAATACATCATCAAGTAAAATCACCGCCCTATCTCCGCTTATCTCCCTTACAAGCCTTACTTCGGCTAGTTTTATATTGATAATAGCCGACCTCTGCTGGCCTTGGGAGGCGAATAGCCTGGTGTTTTTGCCATTTATTTTGATAATTATATCGTCTCTGTGGATGCCAGATTTTGTTGTTTGGTATCTTAAATCCTCATCCCTATGGGCTAAAAACTTCTCCTGATATTCTTCAAGGCTACTTGCCTTTATATCCGGTATATACTCTATCTCTAGCTTCTCAGCACCCTTGGTTAGGGCATTTTGGAAGTCATTGGCGTATTTTTCTATATAGCCTATAAATTTATTTCTTCTCTTATAAATTTTGTAGGCTTCCTTTACCAAGGACTGGTCAAAGGCATCTAGCTGCTCTTTGAAAAATGAGGAAGACCTGTTTTTTAGCAATTTATTTCTAGAATAAAGAATCTTATCGTAGTCTTTTTTGACCTGCTTATAGGAAAAATCAATGCTTGTTATGATTTCATCTAAGAGGTCCCTCCTAAGATTTGGTCCTTCCTTTATAATAAGAAGGTCTTCTGGAGTGAATAAGACTAGCTTGAATAATGATCTTAAATCCTTGTTCCTAGTATATTTTACTTCATTTACGAAAATATTCTTATCAGAAGAATCTACTTCTATCCTTACTTTTTTAAAAGAGCGGCCCTTTCTGATTATGCCAGAAAGCTCCATCCTTTCCTGGCCAAACTGGATTAAATCCTTATCCCTTAGCTTCTTAAAGGAAGTGGCATTGGCTAAGTAATAACAAGATTCAAGCAGATTTGTCTTGCCCTGGGCATTATCTCCTATAAAAATATTTATATTGTCGTTAAAGCTTACCTTTTCGTAGAAATAATTCCTAAAATTGTGTAATTTTATATCTTGTATCCACATTATTTGATTATAATCTTGTAATCATCAAAGATTACAGCATCGCCTGGATGGGCCTTTTTGCCAGCTACAAAGCAAGGCTCATCGTTAAGGATTATGCCCTCTTCTTTGATAATGGACTTGGCAATGCCGCCTGTTGGCACTAGGTTTAGGACCTTTAGAAGGTCCTTTAGTTTTATCTCTTTACTTTCAAATTCAATTATTTCCATAAGGTCCTCACTTAGCAAGTCTAACTGGTAGGACTAGGTAGGTAAAGTCCTCACCCTCATGGCTAGAGTTTGTTGGGTAGATTAGGCATGGATTTAGGCTTGATTTGAAGTTTAGCTTAATCTTTTCGCTGTCACAAGCCTTTACCCCATCTTGCATGTATTTGGCATTGAAGGCTATATCCAGACCCTCACCCTCTTGTTCTACTTCTATAACTTCTTTTACATCCCCTATTTCAGAATTTGACATGATTGTCATAACTTTCTCATCGATGCTTACTTTTATAAGATTAGCCCTGCCTGGATCTGATAAGACTTGGGCCCTGTCTAGGGCTGATGTTAATTCTCTTTTTTCTAGGACTATGGATGTTTCTGAGATGTCATTTATTATATTTCTGTAGTCAATATAATTTTTATCTATTACCTTGCATAACATGGTAGTGGACTCTGATACAAACATTAGGTCATTATCATTTTTATAAAGACTTGTCTTGCTGTCATCTGAAACTATCCTTGACCATTCTAAAAGTGATCTCTTTGGTATAATGTATTCTGTATTTTCAAAATCTGCTGGATAATCTAGGGCAAGCTTCTTAAGGGCTACCCTATAGCCATCAAGGGCTACCATATTTAGAGATCCTTCCTTTAATTCAAAGAGAATTCCTGTTAGGGCAAGCTTTGTTTCATCAAGACTTGTTGCAAATTCTGTTTGGTTTATGGATCTTTTTAGCTTGTCATTATCTATTTGTATAGGCTTAGAATCTGGCTTTCTGATTTCTTCCTTCTCAAAATATTCAAAGGATATAAGGTTAAAGTTTGATCTTTTACATTTGATATTGATCTTGCCATTTTCAAGTTCTATCTTTACTAGCTCATCTGGAAGCTTTCTTATTATATTACTAATAAGGTCTGCCTTTACAGCCATTACTCCTTCTTCTATAATATTGGCTTTGGCGTAGGTTTTGATTGAGATTTCGCCATCGAAAGAAGTCAATGAGAGTCCATCCTTATCTGCACTAAAGTATATTAATTCATGGATTTGTATATTGGTTGACTTGGATACGGCCCTATTGGCAATATTGATTGCTCCTAGTAGATCTTTTTGTTTGATTTCAAATTTCATGTCTTCTCCTTAACTATTATTTAAACTTAGTAGTATTAGTAGTAGGGAGTGTATAAATGTGGATATCTTTTATTGATATTAGTATTTCAAGCTTTATTGGTGTTTATATCTTCTGAATATCTCTATGAATAAATGGCTAGTTTTCCACATTTTACACAAGAGGTTTTTGAAGATTTGTTAAAAATAACTTATCAACAGACTTATCCACAAGCTTATACACAAATCACTCTTTTATTTCTTTTATTAGAGATTCAATCTCATTTTTAATGTCACTATCTTCTTCCATCATCAGGCTAATCTTATCTATGCCGTGAATGACAGTTGTATGATCCCTATCAAAGGCATTTGCAATAGTTACTAGGCTATCATCAAGTAGCTCTCTAGCTATAAACATGGCTATCTGTCTAGGATTTACAATCTCTTTCTTGCGACTTTTGCCCTTAAGGTCGGAAAGCTTAATATTATATTTATTTGCTACAGCCTGCTGGATATCTCCTATAGATAGCTTTTTCTTGGTATTTTTGACCCTGGTTCCTACACCCTTTATAGCATCTTCCATAGATACCTCTATCCTGCCGTCGCTTTTGGCATAGGCAATGGCTGTAGAAAGGGCTCCTTCTAGGTCTCTGATGTTTGTATCAATCTCATGGGCTATATAGGAAAGGATTGAATTATCAATGATAGCTCCCAAATCTTCAAGCTTTTTTTGAAGTATTGCCACCCTTGTCTCATAATCAGGCCTTGAGATATCAGCTATAATACCGTAGTTAAACCTTGAAACCAGCCTATCCTCTAGGTGCTTGATCTCCCTTGGTGGCTTATCTGATGTGATAACTATTTGCTTGCCTGCATTGTAGAGGTCGTTAAAGGTATGGAAAAATTCCTCCTGGGTCGCCTCCTTATTGGCAATAAATTGAATATCATCTATAAGAAGGATATCAACTGACCTATACCTGGACCTAAACTCTTGGTTTTTATTAGTCCTAAGGGCTGCAATCATCTCATTTGTAAACTTCTCACTAGATAGGTACATGACATAGACATCATCCCTAGCTTCTAGGACCTGGTGGGCAATAGCTTGGATTAAGTGGGTCTTGCCAAGTCCACTTGCCCCGTATATAAAGAGAGGATTATAGACCTTGGACTGCTCCCTCCTAGAAATGGTATCGGCAACAGCCTGGCTAATTGATAAGGCGTATTGGTTGGACTTGCCTTGGACAAAATTTTCAAATACATTAGCCTCTTCAAGCTGAGGTCTAGGGTAGGATTTGACCTTATCAATCCTCATTTGACCATCCCCATCGTATTCCTTGCCTAGGGTAAGGACCTTGTCATAATCATCCCCATCCTTGGCCACAACCTTGACATCTAGTCTAGCTCCAATCTTTTCCTCAATAGCATAAAGAGCCTCTTGTAACTTTGGAAGCCAAATGCCATCAAAAATAAAGAGGGTATCCTTCTTAGGAATCTCTAGATAAAGGGTGCCTTCATGCAAATTTAGGGGCTTTAGTATGTTAATCCATGTATTAAACTGCTGTGAATCGGTAACATGCATTTTCATTTCATTTTTTAATTCATTAGTAATGAATTCTAAACTTCGCATATAAACCTTCCTTTCGTATTGCTTATCCACATAGATAAAAGTCTTTAAAATTAGCTCTTATATAAAAAAATAGACAGCTTATCCCCAAAATAGGGATAAGTTGTGGATAAGTCCCTTGTTGATAAAAATAATCTTGATATTTAAAGCAAAATTAGGATAAGCAAAAAAATTTATATGTAAAAAATTAATCTTATCCCCAAAATAATATTAAATTAATGCTCAAAACTAAGTTTTACCCTTACTTTTACACAAGCAATTATACCATAAACAAGCCATTAATTCAACTTATCCACAATAAGTAGATAAAAATATGGATAAGTCTCAAGTCATAAAAAGATAAGACCAAAAATCATTGTTGATATGTGGATAAGTCTGTGTATTTATTAAAATTTTGGATAAGAAAAATAAATTTTGCCTTAATATTAAGATTTAAAACTAAAAATAATCACTCAAGTAAAAAAATATTCACACAAAAAATTCTCTTGAAAATGTGTGGATAAAATTTTATAAAGAATCTTATCCACAATTAATATTTATACCAAAAATTACCGGAAAAAAGAATAATTTTTAATTTATGCCCTAATACTTATGCAAATATTAAGAAAAATTTAAATAGGGTCCTAGCTTTTGAAAAATACTTATAAAAAAAGAATAAAAACCTTGACATATATGCTTATTTTCAATATAATAGTAAGAGTCAAAAATTATAGGAGGTGTAAAGATGAAAAGAACCTATCAACCAAATAGAAGAAAAAGATCTAAAGATCACGGTTTTAGAAAAAGAATGTCTTCTCCAGGCGGAAGAAGAGTACTTAAAGCTAGAAGAAAGAAAAACAGAAAAAGACTTTCAGCTTAATCTTTATAAGTAAAGAAGCTCTTAATGGAAAAAAGACTAAGCTTAAGGAAAGACAAAGACTTTCAGAAAGTCTACAAAAAAAACTTTGCATGTTATAATAGAGATTTCACAGTCCTAGTCAAAGATAATGGAACAAATACTCCAAGATTTGGTTTTACAATCAGCAAAAAAATTGGCAAGGCACATACAAGAAATTCTCTAAAAAGAAAGCTTAGAGAGATAATAAGGCTACATTACAAAAATCTCAATGGAGTAGATATAGTAATAATACCAAAAAAGCATACCACAGAATTTGACTACAAAAAACTAAAATCCTCTCTAGGTCATGCTCTTAACCAGGCATTTAAGAAAAAAAAGATATACTATGCTAAATAAAGTTTTTATAAAAATGATAAGATTTTATCAAAAATTCATTTCTCCACAATTAGGCAGTTCAAAATGCAAATACTACCCTACTTGTTCCAATTATGCCCTAGAGGCCTTTAGGAAATACGGGCCAGTAAAGGCTTTTTTTATGTCTTTGTGGAGAATTTTAAGATGTAATCCATTTTCAAAGGGCGGTTATGACCCTGTAAAATAAAATCTAGCCAGCTAATACCACAGATAAAAAACGGAGAAAATATGTTCAATTTTATAGCGATAATACTTGGTAAGCTCATGAGGTTCATTTATGATATCCTCGCAGCAAACTTCACAGAACCAGGATCTGTAAGTTTCTATGCCTTATCAATAATCATAATGACCCTATTAGTAAGTCTTATGACAATACCAATAACCATATCAAGTCAAAAACAAGCAGAAAAAGCAAGAAGATTCAAGCCAAAAATGGACGAGATCCAAAAAAAATACGGCTATGACCAACAAGTACTACAAAAAAAGATGCAAGAACTCTACAAAGAAGAAGGCGTAGGACCAGGACTTGGTGGATGTCTACCAATGATAATCCAACTACTCGTAATAATAGCCCTCTTTAGAGTAATGCAAGATACCACAAAGTACGTATTCCCAGAAGGAGTAACCCATCTAAAAACCAACTTCTTTTGGATCGAAAACCTACTAAACCCAGACCCACTATGGTATGGTCTACCACTACTAACATCCCTATCACAATTTGGTGTAACCCTATTCTCAATGAAGACAAACCCACAAATGCAACAGCAAGGCGGGGCAATGGGATCAATGAACACAATGATGCTAGTAATGCCACTAGCTTACTACTTCTTCTTTGTAAAGCTCCCAGCAGGTCTTCCACTATACTACACCCTATCATCAGTATTTAGATTAATAATAATGGTAGGAATGCACTTATTTATGAGTAAAGATGAGGCAACAGAAAAATGAAAAAATCAGTAATCAAATCAGCAAAAACAGCCGACGAAGCTATAAAACTAGCCCTAGATGAAATAGGCAAAAAGAGAAGCGAAGTAAGTGTAGAAATCCTAGAAGAAGCATCAGCAGGCTTCTTAGGACTCATAGGCGGTAAAGATGCCCTAGTAAGAGTATCCTATGAAGAAGACATCAACGAAGTTTTAAACGACCTAAAAAGCGAAATAGAAGTTGAATCCTTCAAAGAAGCCAGCAAAGACTACGACGTCAAAGAAAGAAGCAGCTACTTCCAAAAAGAAGAAGGCTTAGAAGAAGAAAAAGAGACAATAACAGAAAAAGCTAAAAATCTAGGCGATAAAGTTACAGAAGAAGCCAAAGAATTTGGCGAAAAAGTCAGAGAAGAAGCAAAAGATTTAGGCGAAAAGGTAAAAGACAAAATCGAAGAAGCAAAAGAAGAAGTAGAAGATGTCTTTGAAGATGACAGCCAAGACGATGAAACAGAAGAAGTCGAAAGCAAAGACTACGCCCTAAACAAAAAGCGTTCAAACATCGACAACTACTACAAAGCCAAAGAGCTCTTAGAAGAAATCCTAAAAGCCATGCACTTTGAAAACACAAGCGTCATCGGCAACCTCGACGGCCAACTAATCAAGCTAGAAGCAAAAGTAGATGAAAACGACACAGGCATCGCCATAGGCAAAAGCGGATCCACCCTAGATGCTATAGAATTCATCATAAGAAAAGCCATCGACTCAAGAGCCAACAGCCTAAGAGTAAACGTAGACATCAACGGCTACAAAAAGCGTCGTGACGAAAAAATCGTAAGACTAGCAAGAGAAACAGCAGAAAAAGTAGCCAAAACCCAAAAATCATGGAACTTACGCTACATGAACTCCTACGAAAGACGCCTAGCCCACGAAGAAATCAGTAAACACAAAAACGTAACAAGTCACTCAGAAGGCCGCGAACCACAAAGATACGTAGTAGTAGACTATGTAGAAGAATAAAAATAAGAGAGAGTACTCGAAAGAGTGCTCTTTTTTTAAGGAAGGAAAAAATGGAAATAAGAAAACAAATAAAACACTACGCCAAAACCAACTACAAAGACCTAATAAAAGCCATAATAAGCCTAGAAAGCCCAGAAACAAGCGAAGAGAAATTAGAAGAAATATATAATTACTACATGGAAAATGATGAGGTAAACCTATTAAGTAATGAGATTTTGGAGAGCTTGTAGGATTTAATGCTATAGATGATTTTATAAAAATCTAAATTCTGATATAATTAATGTTAAGATGATAATTTTATTTCAGCTAGAATTAACAAGAAAGTTTTTGAACTAATTGGAGAATATTATGAATAAGTTATTTGATGAATCAGATCCAAAATCAATAGAAAATTATGCTAAAAAATTAATAGGATATAGTTTTTCAGATGTTATTTATAGTGTCTCAAATAATGAATATGATTATAACATGCTAGTTGATTATTATAAATCACCTTATGGAAAAGGGTCATTGGGTAATTTACTAGAAAGATTATATTTCTTTTATCAACCCAATAGTGATTCAAGACCAGATTTTCCGGAAGCGGGTGTAGAGCTTAAAGTAACCCCATATGAATATACCAAAAAAGGCGATATAAAGGCTGGTGAAAGACTTGTAATAACAATGATACCTTTTGATAGGCCTTTAAATAATGATATAATGCAGTCACATTTGCTTTCAAAATTAGAGTTGATATTATTTATTTTCTATTATAGAAATAAAGAACTATTAAGAACCGATTATAAAATTGGTTATGTGAATTTATTTCATATGCTTAGTGAAAAAACTAAAGAAGATTTTGAAATTATAAAAGATGATTATAAAAAAATAATAGATAAAATAAAAGCTGGAAAGGCGCATGAATTATCTGAAGGAGATACATTATATTTAGGAGCTTGCACAAAAGGTGCTACAGCTAAATCTAGTTATAGGAGTCAATATTATAGCAATATACCGGCAAAGAGTCGAGCTTTTTCTTTAAAACAATCATACATGAAATATGTTTTAAATCACTATATATTAAATGAAGTCGAAACATATGAAAGGGCTTTTGCAGAAGAAGAGATAGAGAATTCTGACTTTGAAAGCTTAGTACTTAATAAAATTAATAAGTATGTAGGTTATAAAGTTGAAGATTTATATAAAGAGTATAATATTAAATCTGGAACGAAATCTAGAAATCACTTACTTCTTATGAGGATTTTGGGAGTAAATACAGATAATGCCCAAGAGTTTGTCAAAGCTAATATTCAAATTAAAACAATTAGAGTAAAAAACAGCGGAGTATTAAGAGAGCATATGTCTTTTCCTAATTTTGTTATAGAAGAATTTATAGATGAAGACTGGGAAGAATCGGAAGTATATGAATTATTTTCTCAAACAAAATTTATTTTTGTTGTTTTTAAAGAAGATGACAATGGTGATGATATTTTGATGGGAGCTAAATTCTGGACTATGCCTATTTCAGACTTAGACAATGAAGGTAAGAAAGAATGGCGAATGTTCCAAGATAAATTTATATCTGGTATCAACTTTGAAGTAAAAGAAACCAATAATGGTGATTATAGAATAGATAATGACATACCAAAAGCGAGTCAAACAGAAATATTTCACGTTAGATTACATAGTAGTAATACTGGATACGTAATTGATGGTAAAAGGTATGGTAAGGGAAAAGATTCAGATATGGATACCTTACCAAATGGAGATAAAATGACTAAACAATGTTTTTGGCTGAATAAAGATTATGTTAAAAATCAAATTGATGATTTAATATAGAAAGAGGATAGATGAAACTTAGTGTAGTAGAGTTATTTGCAGGCGTTGGTGGATTTAGGGTTGGCTTAAATGATATTAAGTCGTTTGATTATGAAACGGGCCTTGCAATTGAAAATAGAGATTGGGATTTTGTGTGGGCAAATCAATTTGAACCAGCATATAAAACCCAAGATGCATATGAATGTTACGCAAAAAGATTTGGTAAAGAAGATGTTTCGAATCTTGATATAAATTTAGTTAATAAAAAAACAATACCAGACCACAATCTCCTTGTTGGCGGTTTTCCTTGCCAAGATTATTCTGTAGCAAGGTCATTATCAAATGAACAAGGTATAGAAGGTAAAAAAGGTGTTTTATTTTGGCAAATTAGAGATACCCTGATTGAAAAAAACACCCCTTTTGTACTTCTTGAAAATGTTGATAGACTATTAAAATCTCCTGCCTCTATGAGAGGAAGAGATTTTGCTATAATGTTAAAAACCTTGGATGATTTAGGTTATAACGTAATTTGGAGAATGATTAATGCAGGAGAATATTCTATGCCACAAAAAAGACGTAGGGTATTTATATTTGCCTTTAAAAATGATACAAAATTCTCTAAACAATTAATCGATAAGGAATTAAATGAAATTCTTAAGGATAATTTTATTAATAGATTATTCCCTATAAATATGGAAGAAAAAAATAATAAATTGATAAGATTAAAAGAATATAAAGATATAGCAGATGTTTCAGATAATTATAAAGATGGGAAATTTTTTGAAACAGGGGTTATGATTAATCAAGAAGTCTTTACAAGTGAATTAGAACCTATAAGCGAAGAAATTTATCCACTTAGCAAAGTTCTTATGGAAGCTAATTATTATAATTTAGCCGACTTATCAGCTTATGTAGTAGAAGATGAAAAACTAGATAAATGGAAATATCTAAAAGGATCCAAAAGGATTGAAAGAACTAATAAGAATGGTCATAAGTATTTTTATAGTGAAGGTTCAATGTCATTTCCTGAAGATATAAATTCACCAGCTAGAACTATGCTTACAAGCGAGGGAACTTTAAATAGATCATCCCATATAATATATGATGAAAATATTAAAAAATATAGGATTTTAACAGAAATTGAAGCTGAATTAATACAGATGTTTCCACCAAATTGGACAAATACAATGCCAAAAAGAAAAAGATATTTTATGATGGGTAATGCTCTAGTAACAGGAATTATCAATAGAATGGAAGCTGATTTAAGAGAAATAATATTAAGTGAAAATTAATTATAAAATTTTTATTAAAAATAAAAGACAAGGCAGTAGGTGCGAACTACTGCCTTTTTTAATGTCTTGATTCTCATGGAGAATCGCAATCTTTCTTTTCCTTGATATGGGTCAAGGGCTTTTTTGATTTAAGAGGTGGCTTCTCTTGCTTTTATTATATATAGAATTGCTTATATTTCAAATTCTCTACCATATGGTCCAACATATTGACTTAAAAAATTAGATTTAGCTGCTAAGTTAACAAAAGATTTTAAAAAATATCATAGAGATTAATTATTACTTTTGTGCTAAAATATATCAAACTTCTCCACATGAAGGTCGTTTTCTAGGAAGGTTATGAAGTTGTTTAGCTCTTCCTTATCTTTTGGGTAGATGTTGAAGTTTAGGATGAATTTGTCATCTTTAAATCTTAGGTTGTAGCCTTTTTTGTGGAAGTTGTTTTCTTCGACGTAGGTGTCGATTTTTTCTAGGATTTTGGAGTCTTTTGATTCTATTAGGGCGGTGTATTGGGTGTGTCTTTGGAAGATTTCTCCTTTGAACATATAGGATTGGAAGAAGACTATGAAGCCTGTGGCTATGATTCCTATAAAATACATACCTGCTCCAAAGGCCATGCCTATGATGGATGTGGTCCAGATGCCTGCTGCTGTGGTGAGTCCTGTGACGCCGTAGTTTTTGACGAAGATTAGGCCTGCTCCTAAGAATCCTACTCCTGATACTATTTGGGCTGCGACTCTTGCTGCGTCGAAGTGTTTGACGTCGTAGAAGCCGTATTTGGAGATTATCATGGCAAGACACGCTCCTAGGCAGACTAGGGTGTGGGTCCTAGATCCTGCTGATTTATTTTTGTTTTCTCTTTCTGTTCCTATTATGAAGCCTGCTGCCAGGGCGAGTGTCATTCTTGCTAGGAGGTAGAGGTTGAAGATATATGATTTGTCCATGGTGCCTTCCTTTATTTTTTAATGAGAAAATTTTCTAATAAGAAAAGCTTGAGTTTTTGCTCAAGCCTTTTGTTTTTTAGTTTTCACCTTCTATATGGTAGCCGGTGTGAGTTTTTACTGGTTCTACTGTTAGTCTAGCTATATTGTAGGCGTGGTCTCCGATTCTTTCCATGGTTGATAGGATGTCGTTGAATACGTAGCTTGCCATTGTTGTGATGTCTAGACCTTGTTTTAGTCTCTTGTAGTGGGACTTTCTTAGCTTTACTTCCATTAGGTCAAGGGCGGCTTCGTCTTCTTTTAGCTTGTTATATTTGGCTAAGTCTTTTAGCTCGAAGACTTCTACTGCGCTTGCTATGTTGTTTATTACTAGATCGTAGATTTCGTTTAGGTCTGCTACCGCTTCTTCATTGTAGGATGAACCTGATTCTAGGATTTCGTTGAAGTATTCTGCTAGGTTTTCTCCTAGGTCTGATATTCTTTCGACGTTGATTTGGACTTGTAGGTAGGATTGTAGCTCTGCTTCTATGTCTACTGGAGCCTGGTTTTGGGCAAAGTTTAGTAGGTAGGCTTGGATTTTGGTGTCCATATCGTTGACCATTGACTCAGCTTCTTTGACTGTTTGGTAGTATTTTTTGTCTTTGGTGTTTAGGTATTCCTTGCTGGCCTTGATTGTTTCTAGGGCTACTACTGATTCCTGGATGATGGCTGTCCTTATTTGATCTAGGGCTGCTGCTGGGAATTTTTCGATTAGCATTTCATCAAGTTCTAGGTTGCCTAGGTCGGTTAGGATTGAATCCTTGCCTGGTATTATGTGTCTTAAGAGCCTTGCTGTTTGGCTGATTAGTGGCAAGAAGACTACCATACCTATGAAGTTGAAGGTGAAGTGTCCTACTGCTATGGTCATGAGCTTGTTGGCTCCTATTGCCCCTGCTATGTGCTCTACTAGTATTTTGTATGGGTTTAGGAAGATTAAGAAAATCAATGATACTGACACATTAAAGAGAATGTGAAAGAGTGATGTTCTTTTTGCTGATAGGGATCCTCCCAGACTTGCTAGTATTGCTGTGATACAAGTACCTATGTTTGCACCAAACATGAGGGCTAGGGCGACGTTTAGGTCGATTGCCCCTGATGCAAAGAGGGACTGGGCTATACCGATGAAGGCTGATGATGATTGGATTAGGGCTGTAAGGGCCGCACCGATTATTACTGCTATTATTGGGTTTTGGGCCATATTTGCTACTACATCTTCAAAGCCTGGCACATCCTTTAGTGCTGTGAGAGATCCTCCCATCATTTCTAGACCTATGAATAATAGGCCAAAACCTACTAAGATTTCTCCTATATATTTATTTTTTCTTCTGGCTGAGAACATGAAGATACCTACACCGATTAGGGCTATGAAGTAGGCGAAATATCCTAGATCAAAACCGATTAAGATTGATGTGACTGTGGTACCTATATTTGCTCCAAGGGTTATACCTATGGCTTGTTCTAGGCTCATGATGCCTGCTCTTACGAAGCTTATGGCTATTACTGTTGTTGCTGATGATGATTGGATAAGTCCTGTTATAAAGATTCCGACAAAGACACCCTTGATTGGATTTGAGGTGTATTTTTCTACATAGCCTCTTAATTTTGGGCCTGCAAAGTTGGTAAGGGCATCACCCATTAGACTTATACCAAATAAGAATATGGCTAGCCCACCTGCGATTAGGTTCCATTCTAGGCTAGACAGTGACGATAATTGCATATTTCCTCCAAAAAAAATTTTGCGATTTTCGCTAAGGACTTTTGAATCTGGTCCACTAAATAAAAAATGTTTAGATTATCTTAATAAACTATACTTCTAATATATCATAATTTAGCCCTAAAACCAAAGATTTTATCAAATTTTTTGATAAGAATTCATATTTTTTTAAAAATTCTTTACAAAGGGCTTGTTTCTATGATTTATAAGTCCTATAAATGTTGACAAATTCCTATTTTCTATTATAATCCTTATGTTAAAGACCACTAGTCAAAGTAGTGGATAATCACTAATTTTATAAGGAGGAATGATGGCAAGTACAATAGCAGCTATATCTACTCCAGCAGGGACTGGTGGGATATCAATTGTCAGAATGAGTGGGGATAAGTCCCTAGAGATTATTAATAAGATTTTTAGGCCAATTAATAAAAGGCCAGTTGACCCTGATAAGGACAATAGGTATTTGCGTTATGGAAATATCGTAAATAAGGATGGGGATGTTATAGATGAGGTGATGGTGGCCTTTATGAAGGGGCCAGGCACCTATACTAGGGAAGATGTGTGCGAGATTAACTGCCACGGGTCTTTTATTTCTGTAAGGGAGATTTTAAACCTATTATTAGATGAGGGTTGTGACCTTGCAGAGCCTGGTGAATTTACCAAGAGGGCCTTTCTTAATGGAAGGATTGACCTTTCCCAGGCTGAGGCTGTTCTTGATATAATTAATTCGACCAATAAGCTTTCAGCAAGCCAAGGTATCAGCCACTTGCAAGGCTCTCTTAGTAAGAAGATAGAAGATATTAGAAATGACCTAAAGGAGGGCCTTGCCCGTCTAGAATATTCTATTAATTTTACTGAAGATGGGGAAGATTTGCCTGTGTCAGATATAGAAGCTTATTTGATTAAGGCTAAGGATAAGATTGATGAGCTTTCCTCAACTTCTAATAAGGGAAAGCTGCTAAAAGATGGCATAAATACGACAATTATCGGTAAGCCAAATGTGGGCAAGTCTTCTCTTATGAATGTCCTTCTTGATGAGAACAGGGCTATTGTTACGGATATACCAGGTACAACTCGTGACCTCATTACAGAATATATTTCCCTGGGAGACTTTACCCTTAAGATAAACGATACAGCAGGTATTAGGGATACTGATGATTTGGTTGAAAAAATCGGAGTTGATAAATCAATCGACTTGGTAGATAAGTCTGACCTTATCCTTGCGATTTTTGACCTATCTAGGGATTTTGATGAAGAAGACCAAAAAATTTTAGACCTTATCAAGGATAAGAACGCTATAATTATCCTCAATAAGACTGACCTTGACCCAGTTTTTGATGAAAAAGTTTTTGATCTAAATCTACCAATCATTAGGACTTCTATGACCGACCTTTTGGGTATAAAGGAATTGGAAGATACAATTAGAGATATTTTTGATACCAAGGATTTAAATAGGGAGTCAGTCCTTATTACCAATACTAGACATGAAAGGCTCCTAGCTTCTGCTAGAGAAAAGCTTGCTTCATCCCTTCACGATATGCAGATGGGAGTGCCTATAGATGCTTGTGAGGTGGACCTATCTTCTGCCTATGAAGATCTGGGTCTAATAATTGGTGAGAGTGTATCAGGAGAGATAATGGATAAAGTATTTAAGGAGTTTTGCGTTGGAAAATAGAAAATATAAGGCTGGGTCCTATGATGTAGTAGTCGTTGGGGCTGGCCATGCAGGATGTGAAGCGGCGCTTTCCGCAGCTAGACTTGGAATGAAGACCCTAGTCCTTACCACATCTATGGAATCAGTGGCAGATATGCCTTGCAATCCAAATATAGGTGGTACAGGCAAGGGCCATATAGTAAGGGAAATTGACGCCCTGGGTGGAGAGATGGCAATAAATATCGACAAGACCTTCATCCAATCAAGGATGCTCAATACATCAAAGGGACCAGCAGTGCATTCGCTAAGGGTCCAGGCTGATAAGAGACGCTATCACGAAGAGATGAAAAAGGTCCTAGAGGATGAGCCAAACCTCGATTTATTTGAGCAGGAAGTAGATAAGATTAATTACCAAGACGGAAAAATTGTTTCATGTGAAACAGTTCAAGGGGCAATCTTTGAAACAAAGGCTCTTATAATTTGTACAGGCACCTACCTTAATGGAACAATATTAATCGGTGATTATGCTAAAGTAAGTGGTCCTCATGGCTTATCAGCAGCGACTTACTTAAGCGATTCCTTAAAGGAAATGGGATTTTATATCCGCAGATTTAAGACAGGAACACCAGCTAGAATTCATAGGTCTTCCGTAAATTATGAAAAGACTACAGTCCAAGCGGGCGATAGCGAAGTAATACCATTTTCCTTTATAAATGAAGGCAAGGACTTTTCTGATAGGCAGCAAGAAAATTGCTTCCTTACCTATACCACAGAAAAGACCAAGGAAATCATCATGGATAACCTTGAAAGGTCACCAATTTATGGGGGCAAGGTCAAGGGCATTGGTCCTAGGTATTGTCCGTCAATTGAAGATAAGATGGTAAGATTCCCAGATAGGGATATCCACCAAGTCTTCATCGAACCAGAAAGCCTTTCGACAAATGAGATGTATGTTCAAGGGGTATCTTCATCCCTTCCACAGGAGGTTCAGGAAGAATTTTACAGGACAATTATCGGTCTTGAAGATGTAAAGATAATGAGACCTGCCTATGCTATTGAATATGACATGATCGATACCAGACAGCTAAAGAGAACCTTGGAATCAAAAGATTATGAAGGACTTTATTTTGCAGGCCAAATCAATGGCTCATCAGGATATGAGGAAGCTGCAGGCCAGGGTCTTGTGGCAGGAATCAACGCAGCCCTTAAGATAAAGGGTGAGGATGAATTTATTCTAGATAGGTCAGATGCTTATATAGGGGTCCTAATTGATGACCTAGTCACAGAAGGAACTAACGAGCCTTACAGGATGATGACTTCAAGATGCGAGTACAGGCTCACCATGAGACAGGACAATGCCGACCAAAGATTATCCAAAAAGGGCCACGACATAGGCCTTGTATCTGATGAACGCTATCAAAAGATGCTTGATAAGAGGGCTATGATAGAAAATGAGATTGATAGGCTTAAAAACGTCCACATCACTCCAAAGGATGAAACAAACAAGGCCCTAGAAGAAATGGGTTCTACTGTTCTTAATAAGGGCCTAAGCCTATATGAGCTTATAAAAAGACCTGAAATCACCTATCAGATGACAGAAATTTTTGACCAAGAAAGGCCAGACCTTCCTAAGTATATAAAAATCCAAGTACAAACAGAAATCAAATACGAAGGATATATCAAAAAGCAAATGGCAGATATAGAAAAATTCAAAAAGCTAGAAGGTCATAAATTATCAGCAGATATCGACTACAGCCAAATAAAGGGCCTAAAGAAAGAATCGGCAGAAAAGCTTAACGAAATCAAGCCAGAATCAATCGGACAAGCTTCTCGTATATCTGGAGTAAGTCCAGCTGATGTTAACGTGCTTTTGATTAGACTAAAGACAGGAGAGCTTTATGGATAAGAAGTATCAAATCTATACAGACTATCTTTTGGAAGTCAATTCCCACACCAACCTTACAACAATCACTGACCCCGCTGAAATTGAGCTTAAGCATTTTAAGGACTCCCTTACAGTCATAGATTATATTAAGGAAGGCGATAAGGTCCTTGACATAGGTGCTGGGGCTGGTTTTCCTGGTATACCACTAAGGATTGAAAAGGACTTTGACCTTACTCTCATAGATTCTGTGAACAAAAAGGTCAACTTCATGAACGAAGTAATAGAAAAGCTTGACCTAAAAAATGCCAGAGCCATCCACACCAGAGCAGAAGATTTTGCCAAGGACCATAGGGAGAACTTTGACCTTGTCGTATCCCGTGCTGTGGCAAATATGGCAACCCTATCTGAGCTTTGCCTGCCCTTTGTCAAGGTCGGTGGACTTTTCATTGCTCTTAAGGGGCCAAAGGCAGATGAGGAAGTGGAAAATGCAGCCAATGCCCTAGAGATTTTGGGCGGGGAGGTGATAAAAATGGAAAAGCTTGACCTTGATGGCAATGAAAGGGTAAATGTCATTGTCAAGAAGGTAAGATCTTGTAAGAAAAGCTACCCAAGGGGACAAAATCTCCCAAAGAGAAAACCCCTTTAGTGTTTCATATGAAACAAAGGAGTCTAAATGAAATTTTTAAAATCATTCCTTATTATAGTATTATTTCTAGCCTTTAATATAATAATAGATGCTCTCACAAGTGTCTTTATCCCTGGTCTTATAGCAGTCTTAAAATCAGGAGACTTCCTCCAGTCGGCTAACTATTTGGTTTATGGGCTCTTGGCAGGCCAATTAGTAAAGCTTACCATCCTTGCCATATATATGGACAAACGTGATAAGACATTTTATAGAAATTTTACTCAAAGATATATAAAAAATGAAAAACTTGAAAGGCCTCTAAGATTTGTAGGAATCGGCTTAGGTACTGTTGGCTTTGGTCTACTCTTAACGAATATTATAATGAAGGCAATGGCGGGTACAGAACTTCTTACATCAGCCCTCAACCTTATGGAAAATGCCTTTAATGCTCAGACAAATCTTGATGGTCTAGTATTAATACTTACAGTTGCAATTGGGGCACCAATAGTCGAAGAGCTTCTTTTTAGGGGAGTCCTCTTTGAAGAGCTTAATAGGCATGTTTCTGTAAAGACAACAATCTTTCTAACAGCATTGATTTTTGGTTTGTATCATTTTAATATACTCCAGTCCCCAAATACCTTTGTTATGGGTTTGGTACTGGCATGGACCTATTATAAGACTAGGTCAATAAAGGCTTCTATTATAATCCACGCTACAAATAATATTCTAGCCTTGATTCCGATAATCGACCAAGGTCTTAGCCCAATAGGCATTGGTATTTATATAATATTTATGGTCATAGGAATATATTCACTTACAACACTTAGGCAAAAGGCCTAGGTGTTTTTTGTTTCACAAAATTAGATTTTATAAGCTTATGAAGTAAAATATAAGTATAAAAGTTTCACGTGAAACATTAAGGTGGTTATAATGAAAGCTATAATTTATTCGGTAGGTACAGAAATCCTACTAGGATCAATACTAGATACAAATTCTAAATTTATTGCAGAAAGGCTCCAGGACCTGGGCATAAATTTATATAAGATGGAAACCATAGGTGATAATCCGGATAGACTTTATCAAGGGCTTAAGGAAGCTGATGGGGTCTATGACTATATATTTATAACAGGTGGCCTTGGACCGACAGAAGATGACATTACAAAAGAAGTGGCAGTAAAAGTCTGCGGGCTTGAAGATGAGATGGTTCTTGACCCATATTCCTATGAAGAACTTAGGAGATATTTTGAAAATAAAAATAAGGCTATGGAAGTTAATAGAAAACAAGCCGTATTTCCTAAGTCAGCAGTGATTTTAAAAAATACCCAAGGGACAGCACCAGGTTGCATCTTAGAATCAAAAAATAAGTCTAAGTACATACTTATGCCTGGGCCACCAAACGAGATGAGAAATATGTTTGATAAAGAAGTAACACCGAAACTTGCGACTGATAGACTAATAAGGTCTATAAATTGTAAGATAGGACTTCTCGGTGAATGGGATGTGGCAAGTAGAATTGACCTAAGTGGATCTGATCCAACCATAAGCCCTTATGCCAAGACTAGCGGTGTAGAGCTAAGAATAACCGCATCTGCTCCAGATGAAGAAAGCTTGAATAAGTCTTTAGAAAGAGGTCTTAAGAGTGTGAAGGATGCCTTCCGAGGCCTAGTTATAACTACTGATGATAGGGCTCGTGAATCAGTCTTAATAGATGAGCTAAGAAATAATAGAGAGACAGTCTCAACTGCTGAATCAATAACGGGAGGCTTAATTGCAAGCTCTATTATAGATATAAGCGGGGCAAGCGATGTGCTTAAGGAATCCTTTGTGACTTATTCTAATGAAGCCAAGCATAGAATATTAGGTGTTTCATATGAAACAATCGATAAGTACGACGTGGTTAGCAAGGAAGTTGTAAGCGAAATGCTTGATGGACTTGATTCTGACCTAAGAATAGCCACATCTGGCTATGCCCATTTGGGAATAGCCTATGTAGGAGTCTCCTATAAAGGAAAAAAATATATAAGGCAGGTAAAGGTCAAGGGCGAACGCAACAAGGTAAGACGTGTGTGCAAGAATAAGGCCATTGACATGAGTATTTTAATAGTAAGAGGTGTATATGAAGATTATATCAGTTTTTAATCAAAAGGGAGGAGTAGGAAAAACTACTACAGTTGTAAACCTAGCAGTAGCCCTTGCCTACCTAGACAAGAAGGTTTTAGTAATAGATATGGATCCCCAAGCCAATGCCACAACAGGTTTGGGCATAGATAAAAATAAGGTTGAGACATCTATCTATGACTTATTTTATTTTACAAGTCCTGAAGATGATAAAGCAGAAGTAACCGAGGGTGACATAGCAGAAGATAATACTGAAGAAGAAAAGACAGTTGAAGAAAATACAGAAGAGTCTTTAGAAAATATAGATAAGTATATAATAAAGACAAAATCTGGAGTAGACTTAATTCCTTCAGAAAATTCTCTTTCAGGTCTTGAAGTTGAGCTTGTAGAGCTTGATCCAGTAGAAAGAACCCAGAAGCTTAAGACAATTTTAGCTGCTATAAAGACCGAGTATGACTTTATCCTCATAGACTTACCACCTTCACTAGGACTCTTATCAATAAATGCTCTAGTAGGATCAAACTCTATAATTATTCCAATACAGACAGAATACTATGCTCTTGAGGGAGTAAGCGAACTTATGAATACTTTTGAGCTTGTGAAAGAATCTCTAAATAAGGACTTATATGTAGAAGGAGTCCTCCTATCTATGTTTGATAAGAGGACAAAACTTGCTTATGAAGTAGTTGAAGAAGTAAAGAAATATTTCAAAAATAGGGTCTTTATGACAATGATACCTAGAAATGTAAAACTTGCTGAAGCACCATCCCATGGCAAGTCAGCGGTAGAATATGATCCAAAAAGCCAGGGAGCTATGGCCTACATCAGCCTAGCTCAAGAAATATCGGAGGACGTATGAATAAGAAAAGAAGCCTAGGCAGGGGCCTATCATCTCTTATACCTGATGCTAAAGATACAAATCATGAAGGCAGGATAATAAAGGTCTCTCTTGATAAGATTAAGGCTAGGGAAGGCCAGCCAAGAAAAACTTTTGACCAAAAGGGTCTGGAAGATTTGGCAAGGTCAATAAAGGAATATGGCCTTTTAAATCCAATAAGCCTATCAAAAGCTGGTGACCATTACGAAATTCTAGCAGGAGAGCGTAGGTATAGGGCAAGCCTTCTAAATGGAGCTACTGAAATAGAAGCCATAATCAAAGACTATGAAGATAAGGATATAGAAATTTTATCACTTATAGAAAATGTCCAAAGGGAAGATTTATCTTCTATAGAAGAAGCCACAGCTTACAAGAAGCTTTATGAAACATATAACTTAACCCAAGATCAGATAGCAGAAAAGATGGGTAAGTCCAGGTCCTATATAGCAAATACCATGAGGCTATTAAAGCTAGAAGATTCTGAAAAAGAAGCTCTAAATAAGGGTGAAATTTCATCATCACAAGCCAGAAGCCTTCTTTCTTTAAAAGATGAGGATGATAGAAAAAAGGCTCTTGAAGATTATAAAAATAAGAAAACTGTCGTAAGGGAAGTAGAAGAACTATCCAGAGCGAAGGCTGATAAGCCTAGCAAAGAAGAAAGTCCAAAAACTATAGAAAACGAAAAGCACAAGGGTAAATACCTAGACCTAAGCAAGGATACTAAAGATACTAAGGAAGAAAAGCTACCAAACCTTGACCAACTCCTCTTTGATGACTTTGAAGAAAAATTCATGGATAAGCTTTCAACCAAAGTATCTATAAAGAAGGATAAGGATACTTATAGGCTAGTAATAGATTGCTATTCTATAGAAGATTTGGAAAATATTTATAAGAGGCTTGGTGAAGATGATTAATTCTTATTCGATTGAGAAACTCTTAGGAGAGATTAGAAGGCCAAGTGCTAACCCAGGCGGTGGAGCTCTTGTAATAATGATTGCTAATATGGCAGTAAATCTAATCTTTATGATGGATAAGAAGGACTACGGGGCTAAGAATGATCAGGCAAATGTTTCACGTGAAACATTAAATCATATCTCAGACCTACTAACAGACCTTGCTGATGAGGATATAAAATATGCGACAATCTTGGTGGATAAGTGCATAAAGGAAAAAAATGTCGATGAAAAATATTTTATAGATGCTGCAAGGCCACAAATTAAGCTAAGTACCCTAATCTTAGAGGCTATGAAGCATTTAGGATTTTTTCTAGAAAATGGAAAATCTTATACAATTTCAGATGGGGAGATTGCAAATATCCTCCTTAAGGCTGCAATTGATGCAAGCCTACCAACAATTGATATAAATTTAAATCAAACAAATTTTAAGTATAATATAGATGAAGTAAAAAATGAAGCTGAAAAGCTTTATGAAAAAAATCTAATTATTATAGAAAGAAGGAAATCTTGACAGGATTATATATAGGAATGGGATGCTTGGCACTTGTTGTAGTCATACAATTTGCCATGATTAAGTCCCTACAAAATAGAACACGAAGACAAAAACAAAGATACGATCACCTCCTAAGAGGTAATGACCCAGATGTAAACATAGAAGAGCTATTAAATAGGCTAAATGACCAGATAGAATCATCCCACAAGGAGCTAAAAAATATAAATAAAACAGCAGCAGATGCAAAAGATACAATAATGGGCGCTGTAAGCAATATGTCTACAGTTCACTTCGATGCCTTTGAAGGACAAAGCAGGGAACTTTCTTTCTGTTTATGTATGCTTGATAATTTTCATAATGGAATTATCCTAACTAGTCTATATGGAGATAACACTTCAAACGTCTATTTAAAGGAAGTTGTAAGCGGTAGGGCTAGGGAGGAATTATCTGAGGCTGAAGAAGAGGCTTTAAAAAAGGCTAAAAGATAAAAAATAACTAGCAATTTAATATATTTTACAATATAATATTAGTAATAAAATTAAGTATAAAAATTAGGAGGACTTAATGGCACAAGTAGGTATTTTAGATCAAGCGATAAAAACTATAGAAGGAAAAAACCTTACCATTGTCTTACCAGAAGGTAAAGACGAGAGAGTTTTGGAAGCAGCTATTAGACACCAAGAAGAAGGTTTATTACAACCAATCGTATTAGGTGACCAAGGAGAAATCCAAAAAACAGCCGACAAATTAGGCAAGAGCATATCTAATATAAAGATATTAAATCCAGAAACATTTGAAAAATTTGATGAATTGGTTGATTCTTTTACAGAAATTAGAAAAGGAAAAATCGACAGAGAAGAAGCAGAATTTATCCTAAGAAGAGATTTAAACTACTTCGGTGTTATGTTAGTTAAATCTGGTTATGCAGATGGTCTTGTATCAGGTGCAATCCACACAACAGCAGACACTATTAGACCTGCCCTACAAATTATCAGAACCAAACCTGGTCAAAAGAGAGTATCAGGTGTTATGGTAATGTTAGGACCAAATGGAGAACAATTAGTATTTGCAGATACTGCGGTTAATATAACACTAGAAGCTGATGAGCTTGCAGAAGTTGCAGTAGAAACAAGCCACACTGCTAAATCATTTGGTATCGACCCATATGTAGCACTTCTATCATTCTCAACCCTAGGCTCTGCTCACCATGACCTAGCTACAAAGGTTGCAAGAGCTACAGCAATAGCAAGAGACCTTGACCCAGAATTAAGAGTAGAAGGAGAAATCCAATTTGATGCAGCAATAGATCCAAAAACAGCTGCTAATAAGGCACCAAAATCAGATGTAGCTGGTAAGTGTAATGTATTTATCTTCCCAGACCTACAAGCAGGAAACATCGGTTATAAAATAGCACAAAGACTTGGCGGTTACAAAGCCCTAGGACCAATACTCCAAGGACTAAATGCACCAGTTAACGACCTTTCAAGAGGTTGTTCAGCTCAAGATGTATATGAAATAGCTATTATAACAGCAATGCAAGCATCAGAAAGAGCAAGAGAAGCAGCAGAAAGAGCCGCTTCAAGCAAATAAGAAAATATATAAGGGCAATCTTTTTGGATTGCTCTTTTTTTATAAACATTTAAAGAAGAAAGGTGAGGATTATATTTTTAGAAGAAATTAAAAACACATCCAAGTCCGTAATACCCATAGCCATCCTAGTAGTGGTCCTGAACCTCTTTGTGGGAGTGGAAGCTAAGCTACTAATCAACTTTCTTATAGGATGTGTGGGAGTAATTCTTGGCCTGGGAGTATTTCTAACAGGAGTAGAGATTTCAATTTCAGAAATTGGATCTATGATGGGAGATTTTATAGCAAGATTTGATAAGATAGCAAAAGTGGTTATCTTTGGTATTTTTATTGGCTTTACAATTTCAGTTGCAGAACCTGATTTGCTGATTCTTGCTAATGAAGTAACAAGTGCTGTGGGAATTCCTGCCCAAATTATTGTTATGATCATATCTTTGGGAGTGGGAATGATGATTTCCCTAGGCTTATTTAGGATATTTAAGGAAATAAGCTTATCAAATATGATGTGGGCATTATATATTACAGTCTTCGTCCTAATGATATTTACAGATGATGTGGGTCATGCAATTGCCTTTGATGCATCAGGGGCTACAACAGGAGCTATGACCACACCCTTTATAATTGCCCTAGGCCTAGGGGTGGCATCCCTTAAGGGCGAGAGGACTGAGGATGATTCCTTTGGCCTAGTAGGTCTTGCATCAACAGGTCCTATACTTGCAGGACTTATCATGAGTTTATTTTCTAAGGGAGGAGATGTCCTAATCGAAGAAGCTGCTCATAGGTCGGCCCTATATAGTGGTTTTATTAATTCTACCTTTGCTATAGTGCCAATTGCTCTCGTCTTTTATATAATGAATTTTTTATATTTTAAGGTAGAAAAAGATGAGCTCAGAAGAATCAGCATAGGAATGCTTTATACCTATCTTGGCCTTATAGTATTTTTGACAAGTGTTGAAGGCGGCTTTATGGAGCTTGCAAGAGTCATGGGCGAAGGCCTTGCCGATTCCAAATTCCTCCCTCTAATAGGTTTTGTACTTGGGCTTTTGGTAGTCTTGGCAGAGCCAGCCGTATCCGTTCTTGCCGAGCAGGTAGAGGATGTAACTGGTGGTTCTATACCAAGGAAAAATATCCTAGTAGCCCTATCTATAGGGGTTGCCTTTGCGGTGATGCTTGCCATCTTTAGGATAAGAATCGATGGTTTTGCCCTATGGATGCTAATTGTACCAGGCTTTTTACTTTCCCTAATCCTATCAAGGAGGGTTGACCAAATCTTTGTTGGTATAGCCTTTGACTCAGGCGGGGTAGCCTCAGGGCCAATGACAGCCACCTTTATTTTGGCCTTTTGCCAGGGAGTTGCTGGAAATATAGCTGATGGCTTCGGGGTAATCGCCTTTGTAGCCATGATGCCGGTTTTGACCATTATGATAATGGGTAACTTATATAGGAGATAAGATGCAATTTTTAAGAATAGTTCTTCCGAGAGGGAAGGGATCAGGATTTATGAAAATTCTACAAGACCATGGGGCAAGTGCTATTTCATGTTTTTATGGAGAAGGATCAGCACCAAGCCACATCCTAAATTCCCTAGCCATTGATAAGACCAAGAAGGAAGTAGTGGTCGGTCTAATAGAGGAAGATATAGCAGGTAAAATTATTGAGAAAATTTCAGATAAGCTTAAGTCTGTAAATACAGCTATAGCTTATTCAACAGCTTTAGAGGGAGAAAATAAGATGGAATATGTATGTTTGTATGTCATAGTGGATAGACATATGGGCCAAAAAGCCATCCACATAGCTCAGGATAATGGAGCAAGGGGTGCAACTGTCATCCATGGCAGGGGCGCAGGAGAAGAAATAAAGGGCAGGATATTCTTTAATATGAATATAGAGCCTGAAAAAGACATGGTAGTAATGCTAATTAAAAAAGACCTTGAAGAAAAAATTACAGCAGAAATATATAAGCAGATGGATTTGGAGGAGGCTGGAAAGGGTATAATATATTCTGTACCAGTAAACCACGTAGCAGGACTAGTGGAACAAAACAATTAAGGAGCAATAATGAAACAATTAGATACATTTGAATTTAGAGAGCATGTAGAAAATGGAAGTGGCCTTTGCCTAGTAGATTTTTCTGCGACTTGGTGTGGCCCATGCAAGATGCAAGCACCAATCCTTGAAGAATTGGCAGATGAGGTTGACTACAAAATATATAAGCTAGATGTGGATGAATCTAACGAAATAGCTGCCCAATACAATGTAAATGCTGTACCAAGCCTATTTATTTTTAAAGATGGAGTCCTAAAACAAAACCTAGTAGGTTTCCATACAAAAGATGCCATCGTAGAGGAAATGAGTAAATTCATATAATGAGATATGACATTGCAATAATCGGCGCAGGTCCTGCAGGACTTAGCGCCGCTTTAAATTCTAAGGTGAGAAACAAGTCAGTAATAATTTTTGGGACCGATTCAAAAAAAATTACACAGACTAGGTCCATCAGAAATTACCTGGGCTTTGGGGAAATAAGCGGCAAAGACTTAAATGAAAATTTCAAAAAGTCCCTTGCAGGATATCCTATAGAAAGGTCAAGTAAGAGAGTTAAAACAGTCTATGCCATGGGCAAGTATTTTGCTCTAGAGATAGAAAATGGTGATATGATGATAGAAGCATCATCTGTAATAATTGCCACAGGCATAGAGCTTGCAAGAGATTTAGAAAATGAAGAGAAATTCTTTGCAAGGGGTGTCAATTATTGTGCAACTTGCGATGCAGCCCTCTACAGAGGCAAGAAAGTCGTAATTATAGGCTATAACCAAGAGTCTATTGAAGATGCAAATTTTACATCAGAAATAGTAGAAAAAGTGACCTTTGTTAACATGACAAAAAAGGAAGTAAAACTTAACGATTCTATAGAGGTTATAGAGGGAGAAATCCCATTAGGCTTTGAAGGAGAAAATCATGCAGATAAGCTCATCTTTAAGTCTGGTAGGGAAATTGAGGCTGATGGATTTTTTATAATAAAAGACTCATCCAAGCCTGAAAGACTTATCCCATCGATAAAGCTAGATGGAAACCACATCCTGGTAAATAGGGACCTTGAGACAAGTATCAAGGGGCTTTTTGCAGCAGGAGATATCACTGGCAAGCCTTATCAAATAGCCAAGGCTGTAGGTGAGGGCCAGATAGCAGGCCTTAATGCAGCAAGCTATCTTTCAAGCTTATAAGACTCTCTATGATATTAAATGTAAAATATAGACTTTTTATAAAAAAGCAGTTTAATATAGGTAGTGAAAACACTGTAAAAAGAAATGGAGGAGAACGTGGCAACAGAACACATAGATTTTTTTGAATTTAACAATACAATCTTCTCTTTGATTAGAGAGATTTCACATAAAATAGACCTACTATTGACAGAAACAGCAAATAAGCTAGATCTAACACCCCTACAGATTAAGATCATAATCGCCCTATTTTCAAGTGATCAAGACGTATCCATAGGCAGTCTTGGCAAGACCATAGGAGTAACTGGGGGCAATATCTCAAATATTTGCAAAAAATTAGAGAAAAAAGGCTTTGTTGTTAGAAAAAGAAGCGAAGCTGATGAAAGAGTAGTAAACGTTGAGCTAACTGAAGAGGGAATCAAGGCAAGCCATGTGGTTGGCGAATATTTTGATAAAATCAGAAAAGATTTCCCAGATGATATGGTAGATTTAAACCTTGAAACCATAGTCTCAGAGCTTAGAGAATTAGACGTATTACTTGATAAGTATATATCAAGGAGAAGTATATGAATCAAAAAGGAAAGAAAAATAGACCCTTAATCTACTATTGGATAGGGGCTTTAATAGTATATTTTATTTTTAGTTTCCTCTTTAATCCGATTGCCAAAAACGACGGAGCTAAAGAAGTAAACTACAGTCAATTTGTATCAATGATCGAAAATGATCAGGTAACAGAAGTAAGCAAGGATAATTTAAAATACACCTTCAAGGCTAAGGTAGATGGCAAAGAAAAAACCTACCAAACAGGTCTTTGGGAAGATACAGACCTAACAGAAAGACTCCTTGCAGCCAAAAAAAGAAATGATAAGCTAGAGTTTGGCAAAGACATAGAAACAAGGATGAACCCTTACCTAGCAGTCTTCCTCCAAAGTATCCTTCCGCTTATCTTTATAATGGTAATCTTCTACTTCGCATCAAGGTCTTTATCAAAGACTATGGGTGGCAGAGGTGGAGCTGATTTCATGAACTTTGGCAAGTCCAATGCTAAGGTCTACATGGAAAATGAAACAGGCAAGACCTTTAAGGATGTGGCAGGCCAGGAAGAAGCCAAAGAAAGCCTAAGCGAAATAGTAGACTTCTTGCACAATCCTAGGAAATACAAGGAAATTGGAGCTAGAGTTCCAAAGGGAGTTCTCCTAGTAGGCCCTCCAGGAACAGGTAAGACCCTCCTTGCCCAAGCAGTAGCAGGTGAGGCCAAGGTGCCATTCTTCTCTATATCAGGATCTGAATTTGTAGAGATGTTTGTAGGTATGGGAGCATCTAAGGTAAGAGACTTATTCAAGCAAGCCAAGGAAAAGGCCCCATGTATAGTCTTTATAGACGAGATAGATGCCATAGGTAAAAAGCGTGATGTTTCAGGATATTCAGGCAATGACGAACGTGAACAAACCCTAAACCAACTCCTAAACGAGATGGATGGTTTTGATGCGACAGAGGGAGTAGTATTACTTGCTGCAACCAACAGACCAGAAATCCTAGACCCAGCCCTAAAAAGACCGGGAAGGTTTGATAGGCAAGTCCAAGTAGAACTTCCAGACCTAAAGGGCCGTGAAGACATCCTAAAAGTCCACGCAAAGAAAATTAAAAAAGAAGAAAATATAGACTACGAAGAAATAGCAAAAAGAACTGCCGGAACATCCGGAGCAGACCTTGCAAATATAGTAAATGAAGGTGCCCTAAGAGCTGTAAGAGAAGGCAGAAACAAGCTAAGCCAAGAAGACCTAGAAGAATCAATCGAAACAGTAATAGCAGGAATGCAAAAGAAAAATGCTGTAATTTCAGATGATCAAAAGAAAATCATAGCCTACCATGAAGTGGGCCATGCCCTAGTAGCAGCCATCCAAACCCACAAGACACCAGTCACAAAGATAACCATAGTCCCAAGAACAGGCGGGGCCCTAGGTTATACCATGACAGTAGATAAGGATGAGAAATATATCATGACCAAGCAAGAGCTATTTGATGAAATAGTAACCCTTGCAGGAGGTAGGTCAGCAGAAGAGCTAATCTTTAACACCAAGACAACAGGCGCCTCAAATGATATAGAAAGAGCTACAGCTATAGCTAGAAACATGGTCACAATCTATGGTATGGATGAAGACTTTGACTTCATGCAACTAGAACAAATCCAAGGCCGCTACCTAGGTGGTCAAAGAGCCATGATAGTATCAAATGGTACAGGCAATAAGATAGATGAAAAGGTAGGAATAATAATAGCAAATGCTCACATGAGAGCTATAGAAATCCTAAAAGATAACATCGACAAACTCCACGAAATCTCAGACTTCTTATTAAAAGAAGAAACCATCACAGGTGAAGAATTCATGGAAATCCTAGAAGGAAAGAAAAATAAAGAAGTAAGCGAAGAAAAAATCGCAGACAATACTGATGTAGATGTCAAAGATTTAGAAGATTCTAAAGAAACAAAAGAAGAAAATCCACAAGAAGCCTCAAAAGAGGATGAAAAAGTGGAAGAAGATAAGGAAAATAAGAGATTTATAGACTTATCAGGCGATGAAGAATAAGAAAAACCGGCCATTTGGTCGGTTTTTTATTGGGTAAATATATTTATAATGATTTATACTTTTTGAAAATTAAAAAGGCCAATAGATTTTTCCCTGCGATTACTTTATTTCCTTATTCGAGATAGGGGAGAAGCTCTTAGATTTTTTAGAAAATAATTTTTAAGAAAATATTTCATTAAAAGAGAAATATAGACAAGCAAAAGAGCTGGAATCATCTACCAGCTCTTTTTGCTTGTCCTAATCATTAACCTTGAAAACCAAAGTGTAATTAAGAAAAGCATAGGATGACCATTTTTCATTGGTTACTGGGACTATCTGAACGAGTTCCCAGCCTTCCTTTGCTTTTTCATTGATGATTTCCTTGCACTTTTCAAAGGTGTCTGTTTTTCCTGCCTTAAGGCCGCCCTCAAAAGGGACTTCGATAAATTCGTATCTCATAAGCTGCCTCCTAGTATTTTTATACCCACTTATAGGGATTTTAGGATGTCGTAGGCTTCTTTTAGGGAGATATTTTGATCTTTTGCCAGGGTCTTGGCGGATTCGTATTCTGGATAGGTGAAGATTTTATCTTTATAGCTAACTTGCTTTGCAAGGTAGTCCTTGCCCTTATAAGAGATTTTGATAATTTCCCTATCTAAAACTGTCCTGTCTAGGTCAAATTTCCTTACACCGATGCTTGTGGTTTGGGTAAAGATTATATCTTCTATAGCTTCTTCATCCTCTGCCTTATAAATTACTGATAATTTATAGGCTGGGCGGTTTTTCTTCATAAAGATTGGAGAAAAGTAGCAATCAAGTGCCACTTCTATAATTTTTTCTAAGGTGAATGCCAAAAGCTCCCCGCTTTGGTCATCTATATTTGTTTCAAGCAGTTTTACAGTTTTTTTTTATCTATTTCAATTTCCATGACCCTAAGGATATTGGTTGATTTTTCAAAGTCTTTGTTGCCAGCTCCTAGGCCGATTTTTTTGATTTTAAAGCTTGTTGGGGCTTTTTTATAGAAATATTTGACTATGGCAGCTCCAGTTGGAGTGATGTGCTCGCCTTCTTCTCCTATAAAATTAAGATTTATATCTGAATCAGCTAGGATATTTGCCACAGCTGGAACAGGTATTGGCATTGGGCCGTGGGCACACATTTGGTAGCCGGAACCCTCATAGAGGTCTGAGAAGTAAAGATTTTCTACTCCTAGGTCGTCAAGAAGGATTGCTACCCCTACTATATCTATGATTGAATCAACAGCTCCGACTTCATGGAAGTGGACCTCTGTTTTATCAATGCCGTGGGCCGCAGCTTCTGCATCTGCTATTATATCAAAGATACCGAGGGCATTTTTCTTGATATTATCATTGAGGTCTGAGCCTTCTATGATTTTTCTAATATCCTCTATATTTCTGTGGACGTGGTCGTGAGAATGGCTATGATCGTCATGATGATCGTGGTCATGTTCATGTTTATGGTCATGGTCATGATGGTGGTCATGGTGATGGTCGTGATCGCCATGATGATGATCATGGTGGTGACCTTCTAGGATCACATCAAAATTATAGGCATCTATGCCATTTTTCTTGGATCTCTCAAAGACAAGTTTGTAGCCATCAAGCTTTAGAGATTTGATGCCTTCGACTAATTTTTCCTTGCTAGCTCCCAAATCTAGGAGGGCTCCTATGGTCATGTCTCCTGCTATGCCTGAATACATTTCAAAATAAAGGTCCATTTTAATTTCCTTTCGCTATTAATTTATTTATCTGACAGGCTGCGTAGGATGCTCCGTAGCCATTGTCTATATTTACAACGCTAACTCCCTCTGCACAAGAATTTATCATGGAAAGAAGGGCGGTGATTCCGCCAAGATTTGCCCCGTAACCAACTGAGGTTGGGACAGCTATGATTGGCTTATCTACAAGGCCTGCAAGGACTGTAGCTAGGGCTGCTTCCATGCCGGCTATGGCTATTATAACATTGGCTTTTTTAATTTCTTCTATCTTATCTAGGAGCCTGTGAATGCCAGCAACACCCACATCTGTGTAGGTTTTAACCCTTGCTCCCAAAAATTTTGCTGTAATTTCTGCCTCAAGGAGGACTGGCAAATCGCTTGTGCCTGCACAAACTATGGCAATTTCACCGATTTTCTCTTCTTCCTTACTAAAATCTAGGGAGATAATCCTTGCAAGTTCGTTGTAGGTGACATCATCTACCTTGGCCTTAACTAGGTCAAATTGGTCTTTGCTTGCCCTGGTTCCTATTACAGATTCTTTTTTCTTGGCAAAGGCTTCAAAAATTCTTACCAGGCTTTCATCATCTTTTGATGCACAATAGATGGCCTCAGGAAAGCCCCTTCGAGATTTTCTAGAAAAGTCTATCTTGACAGCATCGCCTACATCTTCATAGCCCTTGTCATTTAGGATCTCAAGAGCCTCTTCATCGCTTATCTTGCCTTTTTTTATGTCATCAATTAGTTTTTTCTTATCAATCATAGGCTGTACTTATCCTTTTCTTCCTTGGAGAGATTTATATCCATTGAACCAGACCTAAAACCCTCCATATCAAGGCATACATAGGAATACCCGAGGTCTTTTAGTTTTTTAACAACAAGGTCATATTCCTTAAAGAACTTAGGGAAGTCTGCCTTTTCTATTTCAAGCCTTGCAAGGTCATCGTGGTCCCTTAGTCTAAATTTTTCATAGCCAAGACTTCTTATAAAGCCTTCTGCCGTCTCTAACCTATCTAGATTTTCTTTTTTTATTTCTGTCCCATAAGGAAATCTTGTCAAAAGACAAGGGGCCGATGGTTTTTTGGCTACCCTAAGATCAAGTTCTTCTGCAAGGCGTCTGACATCTGCCTTAGAAAAGCCCGCCTGATTTAGGGGACTTATTACACCCAAATCTCTTAGGGCCATAAGTCCTGGCCTATAAACCTTGTGATCGTCTGTATTGGTCCCATCGACAACAGCCCCATAACCTTTCTCTTCCCTTAGCTTTAGGGCTTCGCTAAAGAGGGTTTTCTTGCAATGGTAGCACCTGTCCTTGGCATTGTGGGCGATTTTCTCATTGGTGAGTATGTCAACCTCCCTTATAACTAGGTCCACACCCATTTCTTTGGCTAGCTTTATGGCATTTTCCTCTTCTTCCTTTGTGGTGGACAGGGCCTTAAAAAACATAGCCCTAACATCGTTTTCACTTTCCCTATAAAGGCTTGCAAGTTTCATGATAAGGGCTGAATCAACTCCACCAGAAAAGGCGAGGATAAATTTATCTTTTAAGAGGTCTTTGATAATTTTTATTAGTTTCTCTTTTTTTTCTATATAATTCATAAGTATCCTTATTAAAAAAATAATTAAGCCATATTTTTTGAAAAAATACAGCTTAATTTATGTAGATAGGTCCACATGGACCTATACATAACAATGTAATCGAGTGTTAACGATAATTGTGATGTATATTCATTGTACTTAAAGCTTAACAAAATGCAATCAACTTGCTTAAGTCTTGATTTGTTTGTGGTATAATAATTTTAGTTAAGATTGAAATATAAAGGAGTTTTTATGAAAAATAATGCGAAAAGATGGATAGCGGTAGGGCTTGCAGTTCTAGTCCTAGTTGCTTCCATGTTTATGAAAGACACTAGCGAGGAAAAAGAGGCAAGGGGCTTATCATACCTTAAAGATTTGGGCAAGTCTCAATTATTTGACCAAGAAATAATCCAAGGAACAAATCCTAGCCAAAAGATAAGAAAAATTTCCCTAGAAGGGGTAATCCAAGGCGATGACAATAGCCAATTTGTAATCGACCAGCTTAAGGAAGCAGCAGATGACCCAACTACAAAGGGTGTCATCCTTGCTGTAAATTCTCCAGGTGGTTCTGTTTATGTTTCAGAAAAAATCGCCAAGGAAATTAAAAAACTTAAAGAGATGAAAATCCCAGTTTATTCTGTAATGGAAGAGATGGCTGCATCTGGTGGTTATTATATTTCTGCCCCTACAGATAGGATATATGCTTCAAATGAGACCCTTACAGGATCAATCGGTGTAATAATGGGTGGACGTTCCTTCCAAGGTCTTTTTGAAAAATACGGAATCAAGGAGCAAAACGTGGTTTCTGGCAAGATGAAGGACACAGGCACCATGGGTAGAGATTTAAATGATGAAGAAAAAGCCTACCTCCAAGGCCTTGTAGATTCAGCCTTTGGTCGATTTGTAAAAATTGTCTCTGAAGGAAGGAAAATGAGTGAGGCAGATGTTAGAAAGCTTGCCGATGGTAGGGTTTATGACGGAGCTCAGGCTGTTAAAAATGGTCTAGTAGATAAGATTGGTGATATAGATATGGCTATAGAAGATATGATTAAGGAAAATAAACTAGATGATCCACAAGTAGTCGAAAGCTCCTTTGCCAACCTTTCTTTCAGACAACTTTTCCAAAAGGTAGAAGACCTTAAGAAATCTTCTTCTGATCTTGCTATCTTAAAGGAATTAATGGAAGAAAATAGGCAAGCTCCTATGTATATCTACGGGGGAGTCTATGGAAAATAAGAAGATTTATAAGGAAAGAGACTTTGCTTACGCTTATTCATCCTTTGGTATAAGGCTACTTGCCTATATCATCGATATGATGATCGTATCTGCTCTTTTCACCATAATTAAATTTTTTATCCCTCTTGGAGAAGATGTAAAATTTATGGGTTTAGGTATTTTAGCAAGCCTTAATATAATCATAAGCCTAGCCTATTTTACAATCACATCCCTAATCACAAGAGGCCAATCCCTAGGTAAGATTATAACTGGCCTTAGGGTGGTATCTTTAGATGGTTTTGACCTATCAAATAGTCAAATACTCATAAGGGAAATTGCGGGAAGATATGTCCAAAACAAATTAATTTTCCTATATGCCCTAGCCCTTTTCACACCCAAAAAGCAAACTCTAATCGACCTTTTCACAGACACAGCTGTCGTAAGGGAAGATGCCTATAGGGATTTATATGCAAAATAAATTTAGATAAATTTACTTTTTGGGAAATTTATTACTAATAAAACAATAAAAATCATTAAAATAGCACAAAGATAAGCTTTGACGACCTTTGTGCTTTTTTTATCTATATTTCGCAAGCATCCCCTATATAAGGTATGATAGATATAGATTTTGAGAAAATACCACTACATCTAGTAGTTAGTTTGGAGATACAATGAAGATAATTAAAAGAGACGGATCAAAGGTTGACTTCGAGATAGAAAAAATCAAAAGAGCCATAGCAAAGGCATTTATCTCGGTAGACTCATCCATAAGCGATGAGAAATTAGACAGCATAGCCAAAAAAATAAGGGATACCATCAAGAAGAAATTCCCAAAAGACCACACAGTTACAGTAGAAGAAGTCCAAGATCTGGTAGAGCTTGGTCTTATTGATGAAAACTACTACAGAGAGGTAAAATCTTTTATCCTCTACCGTGCCAAGCACAACATGGATAGAAAAGTAATCTACGATTTTAAGGAATATATAGACGATAAGGACCTTATGGAAATAATAGCCAAGGTCCAAAGAGAATTTGATAGCCAAAGATATCCTATAGAAAGCTTGTATTTTAAATTTGAATCATTCACAAAACCAGACATGAATGAAAAACAAATCCTAGAGGCCATCATAAGGGCTGCAAGTGAGCTAACAAGCAAGGAAGCTCCAGATTGGGAAATAATTGCAGCCAGATTTTTAGCCTACAAGATGAACCTAGAAATCAAGGAATATGAAGAAAGATATGAGCTTTATGATTTCAAATCAAAGATTAAATTCCTTACAGAAAAGGGTCTTTATGGGTCATACATGCTTGAAAATTATACATCTGATCAAATAGATGAATTAGAATCCTACCTAGATTATAAAAGAGATGACATCTTTACCTACTCAGGCCTAGACCTAGTAAGGAAGAGATATCTAATAAGAAGCCATGATGGCCACCTCATTGAAAATATCCAGGAAATGTTTATGGGTATTGCCATGCACCTAGCCATTCCAGAAAAGGATAAGATTGGCTTTGCCAAAAGACTCTACGATATTCTATCAAGCTTAAAGGCAACCATGGCCACACCTACTATGACCAATGCTAGAAAGCCATTTAATCAGCTTTCATCATGCTTTATAGAGACTGTTCCAGATACACTTAAGGGCATTTACAGGTCTATAACCAACTTTGCCGAAGTCTCTAAACACGGTGGCGGCATGGGCATGTATTTTGGAAAAGTCAGAGCATCAGGCTCAGACATAAGAGGTTTTGAAGGAGTAGCGGGTGGAGTAATCCGCTGGATAAGACTTGCAAATGACACAGCAGTAGCAGTAGACCAACTTGGAGTAAGACAGGGAGCAGTTGCAGTTTATCTAGATATTTGGCACAAGGATATGCCAGAATTTTTAGGACTCAGAACAAACAACGGCGATGACAGGATGAAAGCCCACGACGTCTTCCCAGGAGTTTGCGTGCCAGACCTCTTCTGGAGAGAAGTAAGGGATAATATGGAAGGCGATTGGCATATGTTTGACCCACACGAAGTGGAGAAAAAATATGGCAAGGCCATAGAAGACACCTACGGCGAAGAATTTGAAGAATTCTACCATAAGCTAGTAGCTGACAAGGACATATCAAGAAGAATCATGCCAATCAAAGATATGGTAAGATTGCTAATCAAATCTTGGTCAGAAACAGGCACTCCATTTATTTTCAATAGAGACCTAGTAAATAAGGCCAACCCAAACAAGCACGCAGGCATGATTTATTCATCAAACCTCTGTACAGAGATTGCCCAAAACATGAGCCCATCAGAAACCATCTCCCAGGAGATAGTCACAGAAAATGGGGAAAAAGTCATAGTAAATAAGACAAGGCCAGGCGACTTTGTAGAATGTAACCTAGCAAGCCTAACCCTAGGAAAACTTGATGTAAACAATGACCAAGAGCTTGAAGAAACAGTAAGAACAGTAGTAAGGGCCCTAGACAATGTAATAGACCTAAACTACTACCCAACCCCATATGCCCAAGTTACAAACAAAAAATACAGGGCCATAGGCCTAGGCACAAGCGGATATCACCATATGCTCGTTAAAAACGACATAAGCTGGTCAGATGAAGAAAAACACGCAGCCCTAGCAGACAGGGTCTATGAAGATATAAATTATTATGCCATCAAAGAAAGTGTAGAAATTGCTAAAGAAAAGGGGTCATACGAAGTATTTGAAGGCAGCGATTGGCAAAATGGCAACTACTTCACAGACAGAGATTATACAAGCGAAAGATGGATAAAATTAGCCAAAGAAGTAAGGGAAAATGGCCTAAGAAATGGCTACCTAATGGCAGTAGCCCCAACAGGATCAACATCAATAATCTCAGGCACATCAGCCGGAGTAGACCCAATAATGAGCCGCTACTTCCTAGAAGAAAAAAAGGGAGCCATAGTACCAAGAGTAGCTCCAGGCCTAACAACAAAGACCTTCTGGCTCTATGAAAATGCCCACGATATAGACCAAAATATCTCCATGAGAATGGCAGGTGTAAGACAAAGACACATGGACCAAGCCCAATCTGTCAATATCTATATAACAACAGAATACACCATGAGACAAATCCTAAATATCTACCTTACAGCTTGGGAAAGTGGAGTAAAAAGCATATACTATGTAAGAGGTAAGAGTTTGGAAGTGGAAGAATGTGATACTTGCTCCGCATAGGATTTATCCAAGATAAATATATTTTAGGGGATTATCCCCTAAGACCCTATTTGGGATATGTTTTTTTATGGGAGGGCTCCCAAAAGCCCTCTCTTTTTTTATGCAATATAAATTATTTTTTTTATTATCCAAGATAATATTATTATTTACTTTAATTCTTCGTTACTTTATCACTTAATAAATTATATTTATTTACTATTGAATCTTCGTACCTAGGGGGAACCCAAGGGGGCGGCAGATGCCCTGTAGGACTCCCCAAAAGTTGTAGCTAGAAAAGAGGCTGCAATGAAAAAATATAGTTTAGAATTAAAGAAAAAAGTAATAAAAGAATACGAAGAAGGCGAAATAAGTTTAAATAAATTAGCAAGAAAATATAAAATANAATCATAAAAAAGTCTTAAGAATAATGAGAGAAGAATCCTTGCTATGCTCTAAATTTAAAACTAGATCAAGAAAATACTCATCATACAAGGGACAAATAGGTAAAGTAGCAGATAATGTTGTAAAAAGACAGTTTAAAGCTACTAAACCAAATCAATTATGGCTAACAGATGTAACAGAATTTAGAATTAAAGGACAAGAAAAGAAACTATACTTATCACCAATATTAGACCTATACAACAGTGAAATAATCAGCTATACACTAAGTAATCACCCAACAATAGAATCAACTAATACAATGCTAGAAAAAGCATTAGAAGAAAATAAAGACATTAAAGATTTAATTATACACTCAGACCAAGGATTTCATTACCAACATAGTACTTGGACTAAAAAACTAGAAAAGATGAATATAAGGCAAAGTATGTCAAGAAAAGGGAATTGTCTAGACAATTCTCCAATGGAGAACTTCTTTGGAATATTGAAACAGGAAATGTATTATGGAGAAGATTTTAAAAGTTATGATCATTTAAGAAATGAGATTGAAAAATATATAAAATGGTACAATGAGGATAGGATTAAAACAAAATTAAACGGAATGTCACCTGTTATGTACAGATTACATTCCGCTTAAAATATTATTAAATTATTCCGTGTTTACGGGTTCAGGTCATTTTTAGCTCTTTCTCTTTTTGTTTTATTTAATTGACTGTTTAATTGACTCAGCCATGGATTTGACTAGGGATTCGTTGGCAAGTGGGCCTGCTACTATTAGGCTTATATAGGAGTCATTCGTTTTTATTAGGTATTTTTTGCCTGTTAGGGTGTCATTTTGTAGGTATATTCTTACATCTCCTTCTAGGATATTTTTGTATTTATTTATTTTTCCCATATTTACGATTTGGGCTGGGTAGAGTATTTGGCCAGAATTTTGACTATAAGCTTGGTAGATATCACCTGTAATTTTATCTTCTTTTATTATTATTTCTGCTATTACTTCGTTTTTATCCTTGGCTATGAAGGATTTTAGCTTATCATCGTCTTGGTGGAGGTAGAAATTTTCTGGGATTTTTATTTTTTGTTTTCCTACTAGGATATCTTTTGTGGCAAAGACTGATAGGGCATCCTTGTGGTCTTTGAATGATTTATTTATTTCTAAGGGATCATCTGGAGCATTGTAGGCTGTCATTAGGATATCTGCCATGATAGCTGCTGATGCATTTGACTTACTTGTATCTTCACTTATCACAAAATAGATTAGGCCCCTGTCTCCTTTTATAAAAAAGTGGGTTGATGTTTTATTGCCATTTTTGCTTATAAAATATGCGCTATCAAGGTTTGCCATGCTATTTTTTATAGGCATAGATCTTATTTTTTGGCTTAGATTTTTTTCTTTTATTATTTTGCTAGATAAGTCTATTAGGTCATAATCGTAAAAATCGCTTAAATCTTCAAAAGATATGACTAGATCATAGGCAAGACTTGTTGGAAAGTCTATATAATATATATTATCGTTTTTGAAGATTTGGCCCTTTTCCGGTATCCTAAAAAATAAGTCGGCTAGCTTTACTTCTTTGTTATAATCAAGATTGGCTAAATCTTTTTTGTCATAGGAGTCTAGACCTTTAATATTTGATGGATAATCTATTAGCTTTACTTTTGTGTAGAGAGATTGGTCATAAGAATAAGCTTGTATTTTTGAAAGCGAATAGGCTTCTAAGTTTGGCCTATCTTTGCTTTTACAGCCTACTAAAAGTAAGGCAAAAATAAGTGTTATTAGAGTTTTTTTCATAAAATTTCCTTTTTATTTGTAATATAGCAATTATTTTGTCTAGATTATACCCGTTTTGGGTAAAAATATGATATAATTTAAGTATAAACAGGGGGTGAAATATGACTGATGATATTCTAAGTCAAGTTAAGCTTGCAGAAGAAACTGCGGCAAAAGAGCTTGACGCTGCCAAAGATCAGGCTAGGGAGCTCATTGAAGAGGCGAAAAATCAAGCAAATCTTGCCTATAAAGATGAGATCGCCAAGGCTAAGAAAAAGGCCGAAGAGATCCTAGCTGATGCTAAAAAAGAGGCAGAAAAAAAGAGAGAACCAGTGATAGCAAAAGCAAGAGATGAGTCAAAAAAAATCTTGGATGTAGATAAGGCCAAGGTTGAAGCGACTATCAATACTCTTGTAGAAAGGATAGTAAATAATGGCAATAGTTAAGATGAATAAGTTTAGCTTACTTGCCTTTGAGGAAAAAAGGAGCTTATTACTTGATATTCTTCAAAATTTTAACTATGTGCATTTTAACGATTTAAAAGTAAAAGAAGACGAAACTTATCTAAAAGAGCTTACAAATTCTACTAAAATCCAAGCCTTGGATGAAGAGCTTGATAAATTAGCTTTTGCTATTGAGACTAGCTTAAAATATTCATCTACAGAAGAGAGTAAAGACTTTAAAAGGCTAGATATTGATGAGGTCTATAAGGACTCTGAGAATTTTGATTTTAATCTCATTTACGATAAGCTTATAAAATTAGTTAAAGAAAGAGAAGGACTGGTTGATAAAAACCAAGCCATAGAGCAAAAAATAGGAGACCTTAATCCATGGAAGGATATAGATGTCGATATTAGAAGTCTGTACGATTCTAAGAGAGTCTATGTAGAGACAGGTACTATTTCTAGCCAGTTTTACGATGGCCTAAAGAAGAGCCTAGTCGATAAAAACTTTAGCAAATCCCTAATCTATAGGTATTCGGAAGTGGATAAGACTAGCTTTATTGTTGCTATCGCTTCTCTTGATGAGGAAGAAAGATTTAAAGAACTTTTAAGAGAGTACGGATTTTCAAGAATAAGTATTAAGGCAGATGCTTCTGTAAGCAAGAGCCTAAGTGCCCTTAAGAAAGAAGAAGCTAATCTTAAGACAGAAATTAAGAAAATTGAGGCTGAAATAGGAGAGTTTGATAAATATCTAGAAGATTTCTATTTGTATCAATCATATCTTGTCAATGAAAAGAACAAGGAAGAAGCTACAGAAAACTTCCTTAAGACTTCTCAAATGGATGTCATTGAAGGATACATACCTGAGTCTATGACTGACAGGTTTAAAGCCGACATAGAAAAATCCTTAGACAAAGAATATATCCTAGATATAAAAGATGCTGACAAGGATGATCCAGATGTACCTATTATCCTTGAAAACAACGCAATAGTTGAACCTTACGAATCTGTTGTTGAAACCTATGCCCTACCTAAATATAACGAATTTGACCCATCCTTACTTGTGGCCATTTTCTATACTATATTTACAGGCTTCATGATTGGAGACTTAGGTTATGGAGCTCTTGGTGTGATTGCAACCCTTGTAATCCTCAAGAAAAAAGACTTGCCAAAATCAACAGAGAAGATGATTAAGCTATTTTTAGGCATTTCCCTATCAGCTTGCTGTTTTGGAGTATTATTTGGATCAGTCTTTGGCGGAATTATCGATGTGCCATTTGGCTGGATTGATACCCAAACTGATATCAATACCCTAATAGTCATGAGTCTTGTGATAGGTGGTATTGCCCTATTTACAGCCCTAGGCATGAAAGCCTATATGTATATTAGGGATGGCAAAGTCCTTGATGCTATTTATGATGTAGTATTTTGGTATATGGCTCTAGCAGGGCCAATTGCCTACGCTTTAACTAAAAACAAGATTGGTTTATATGTAATGGGAGTCGGTATGATTGGTATAGTCCTATTTGCAGGACGTGATGCTAAATCAATCGGCGGCAGGATTGGATCAGGTGTCTATGAACTTTACGGCATAAGCTCTTGGGTAGGAGATATAGTTTCTTTCCTTAGACTAATGGCCCTTGTCCTATCAGGCGGCTTTGTAGCCTATGCGGTAAATGTAATTGTTAAAATGTTATTTGGGGCAGGTATTGGCGGAATCATAGGTGGAATCTTAGTCTTTGTACTATTCCAACTATTTAATATGTTCCTATCCTACTTGTCAGCCTACGTTCACTCACTAAGACTTATCTATGTAGAGATGTTTGGTAAGTTTTATGAAGGCGGCGGCGTTAAATTTAAAGAAATGTTAGAAGATACTAAAAAAATATTAATTAATAGAGGAGAAAGAAAATGACAGAATTTTTAATTCAAAATGGTGGACTAATTTTTGGAGCCCTAGCAATGGCAATAGCAACCCTTGTTTCAGGTATGGGTTCAGCAAAGGGAACAGGCATGGCAGGTGAGGCTGCAGCAGCTCTTACAGTAGAACAACCAGAAAAGTTTGGTAAGGTACTAATCCTCCAACTTCTACCAGGTACACAAGGTCTTTACGGCTTTGCTATAGCATTCTTTATCATGCTAAGACTTGATGCAAACATTGATGCAGCAAAGGGCCTATACCTACTAATGGCAGCTCTACCAGTAGCAATAGTTGGATACTTCTCAGCTGTAAAACAAGCTAAGGTAGCTATAGCTGGTATCAATATCCTAGCTAAAAACGAACCTGAATTTACAAAAGGTATGATTTATTCAGTAATGGTTGAGCTTTACGCTATCCTAGGATTTGTTATCTCTCTACTACTAGTACTAAGAGCCTAATATTAGGGTAAGATTATGACTAATCTTGATTTAATATTAGAATCAATAAGGAAAAAAGGCGAAGAGGAAAAAAATCAGATATTAAAGGCTGCTGAAGGCGAAGCTAAGGAAATTAGGGAAAAATCTGAAGCAGAAGTAAAAGTTGAGGTAGACAAGATTATAGGTGCAGCCAAAAAAGAAGCTAAGCAAATTTTGGCCAATGAAGAGCTTTCAGCATCAAGAAATGCCCGTGATATAAAAATTACAGCCAAAAACGAGCTCATAAATTCTATAATCGAAAGGCTCATAGAAGAGCTTAAAGGCCTAGATAATCATTCTTACAAGAAGTTTGTCCTAAATAGACTTAAGGACTTCCCAGGCAAGAAGGCAGATATCATCTTAAGGGATGGAACCTTCTTTGACTCAGAAGACCTAAAAGGACTAAATGTTTCATATGAAACAGTCGATGATGGTTTCATAATAAAAGATGGGGATGTTATCTATGACAATAGCTTTTCATCAATAATCGACTATAACAAGGATGAAATTAAGAAAATAATATCTGGTATTTTTGAAGAAAGGTAATTATGAAAAGAGATGACTTCATAGGAGCTTCTATATCAACTAGAATATATGAAGATGATCTAGTAAAGGATTTTTATAGGCTAAATGAATTAGACTCCCTAAGCGAGATAATGAATGCCCTATCAGATTCATCCTATGGTAGATATATCCAAGAATTAAGAAGGCCAGAAGAATATGAAGAAATCCTAAGCAAGGAACTGGTAAGGGTGTATGACAAAATCGAAGATATAACCCCAGATAAAAATCTGACAGAATATCTAAGAGAAAAGTACAACTTCCACAATTTAAAAGTCCTTGCCAAGGAAATTATCCAAGATGAAGATTATAAGTATTCCCCAATGGGCAATATAGATGTAGACTATCTTAAAAGACAAATTTTAAAGACAGACGAAAAAGATATCTTTGAAGATGATGAAGAAAACATCTATCTTACCTATCTAAAAAGAGCCATAGATGCTTATGAGGATAGGAAAGACCCAGCCATGATAGACATATCCCTAGATAAGTCTTATTATGAAAGAGAGCTTGATATAGCAAATGCCACTGGCATGGATTCACTTATAAACTACACAAAAGAAGCCATTGACCTTATAAATGTCAAAACCCTACTAAGGGTAAGAGATTTAGACCAACTAGGTGATTGCCTAATAGATGGCGGCTTTATAGACAAGGACAGGTTTCTTGAAATGTATAAGCTTGATATGACAGGACTTTTGATAAAAATGTCCAATGATAAGATTTATCCATATCTAGCTAGGGCCCTTGACAATGATAAGGGAGAGGTTGAAAATCTCCTAAATCTAGAAAAGGCAATAGATGATCACTTTATGGACTTTGCAAAGGCCAGCAAGGCTGTAACCTATGGCCCAGAAGTTCTACTTGCATATCTAATCAGCAAGGAGCAAGAAATCAAAAACCTAAGGATAATCTTTATATCTAAGCTAAATGGCCTTTCAAAAGAATTCACAAAAGATAGATTGAGAGAAGCTTATGTATAAAATAGCAGTAATAGGCGATAAGGATTCGATACTAGCCTTTAAGGCCATAGGTATCGAGGTTTTTACAGCCATAGACAAAGACGATGCAAGTAAACTTGTAAAAAAATTAGCAGGGGATAATTATGGAGTAATCTTCATAACAGAAGCCTTTGCCAAGGACATACAAGAAACAATAGATAAATACAGAGAAGCTCTAAGGCCAGCCATTATCCTAATCCCATCTAATAAGGGATCTTTAGGTCTAGGCCTTGCCGATATCAACCGTTCAGTTGAGAAGGCAGTCGGAGCAAACATTCTAAATTAAAGGAGCTTAATTTGAATATAGGTAAAATTACTAAAGTATCTGGACCACTAATAGAGGCATCAGGCCTATCTGATGCTAATATCTATGACGTGGTAGAGGTATCAAAAGATAAGCTCATCGGCGAAATAATTGAGATGAGGGGAGATGTAGCAAGTATTCAAGTTTATGAAGAGACAACCGGTATAGGACCTGGCGATGAAGTTAGGTCAACAGGTAGGCCTCTATCAGTAGAGCTTGGACCAGGCATGCTTGAAAGAATGTATGATGGTATCCAAAGACCACTAGAAAAACTTGAAGAGCTTGCAGGAAATTTCCTAACAAGAGGGGTAACTTCCCCAGGACTAGATAGGGACAAAGTTTGGGAGTTTAAGGCTCTTTTAGAAAAGGGCGCAGAAGTTGTTCCAGGTGATATACTAGGAGAAGTAGAAGAAACAACAGTTATCACCCACAAGATTATGGTTCCAAACGGAATAAAAGGAAGATTAAAAGAGATTAAATCTGGAGAATTTAAGGTAGCTGACACCATTGCTGTTGTAGGAACAGAAGATGGGGATAAAGAGCTAAATATGATCCAATATTGGCCAGTAAGAAAGGCTCGTCCTATCAAAAGAAAGATAGACCCAAATGAGCCACTTATCACAGGCCAAAGGGTAATAGATACCTTCTTCCCAGTAGCCAAGGGCGGTACAGCTGCAATCCCAGGACCATTTGGTTCAGGTAAGACTGTAGTCCAACACCAGATAGCAAAATATGCTGATGCTGACATAGTAATCTATGTAGGTTGTGGTGAACGTGGAAACGAGATGACAGACGTACTTAACGAATTCCCAGAGCTAATTGATCCGAAAACTGGCGAATCAATCATGAAACGTACAGTTCTTATAGCAAATACATCAAACATGCCAGTAGCAGCCAGAGAGGCATCAATTTATACAGGTATAACCCTTGCTGAATACTTCAGAGATATGGGCTATAACGTAGCTATGATGGCAGATTCTACAAGCCGTTGGGCAGAGGCCCTTCGTGAGATGAGTGGTCGTCTAGAAGAGATGCCTGGTGATGAAGGTTATCCAGCTTATCTAGCAAGTAGGGTTGCAGAATTTTACGAAAGAGCTGGTAAGGTAGAGGTTTTAGGAAATAGAGATGATATCGGTACACTTTCAGTAATAGGAGCCGTCTCTCCTCCAGGTGGAGACTTATCAGAACCAGTAACCCAAGCTACCCTACGTATAGTAAAGGTATTCTGGGGACTTGATTATGACCTATCCTACCAAAGACACTTCCCAGCTATCAACTGGTTAAACTCATATTCACTCTACCAAGACAAGATGGATAAGTTTATAGACAAGGCAGTTGACCAAGATTTCTCAACTCATAGAAAACGTGCTATGAGCCTACTCCAACAAGAATCAGGCCTTTTAGAGGTAGTAAGACTTGTAGGTCGTGATGCCCTATCAGATGATGATAAGCTTAAACTAAATGTAACCAAATCTATCAGAGAAGACTACTTACAACAAAATGCCTTCCACGATATAGATACCTACTGTTCACTAGATAAACAGGATAAGATGCTTGGCACAATCCTCTATAACTATGATAAGTCCCTAGAGGCACTAGGAGCAGGAGTAGAGTTAAAAGATATAGAAAATCTAGAAGTAGTAGAAGCAATCACCAGACTAAAACTAGTAAGTGAAGATGACAAGGCTAGATTTGACCAAATAAAAGAAGAAATAGACAAACAAATCGGCGAACTAATTAAGAGGGAGGCAAAAGATGCTTAAGGAATATAAAACCGTAACAGAAGTAGTTGGCCCTCTTATGCTCGTAGAAGGAGTAGAGGGAGTCGATAACGAAGAGCTTGTTGATATCAAGCTACAAAATGGCGAGCACCGCAGAGGTAGGGTAATAGAAATAGAAAAAGACCGTGCCATGGTTCAGCTATTTGAAGGATCAACAGGTATCAACCTAAAATCAACCTCAGTAAGATTTTTGGGTAGGCCACTAGAGCTTGCAGTAAGCGAGGACATGATTGGTCGTGCCTTCAATGGTCTAGGTGAAGCCATTGATGATGGTCCAGAAATCATCCCTGAAGAAAAAAGAGATGTAAATGGTACAGCCATCAACCCTGTATCAAGGGACTACCCATCAGAATTTATCCAAACAGGTATATCAACAATCGATGGACTAAACACCCTAGTTCGTGGCCAAAAGCTACCAATATTTTCTGGAAACGGTCTGCCACACAATCAAGTAGCAGCTCAAATTGCCAGACAAGCAAGGGTACTCGGAGATGACGAAGGCTTTGCCGTAGTCTTTGCAGCCATAGGTATCACCTTTGAAGAAGCACAATTTTTCATGGATGACTTCAAAAAGACAGGGGCAATCGACCGTTCAGTACTCTTTATGAACCTAGCAGATGACCCAGCCATAGAGCGTCTATCAACACCAAAAATGGCCCTAACCTGTGCTGAATACCTAGCTTTCGAAAAGGATATGCAAGTACTAGTAATCATGACAGACATGACAAACTACGCAGAAGCCCTTCGTGAAGTATCAGCAGCTAGAAAAGAAGTACCAGGTCGTCGTGGTTACCCAGGTTATCTTTATACAGACCTTTCAACAATCTATGAGAGAGCTGGAAAACTTCGTGGAAAACCAGGAACAATTACCCAAATTCCAATCCTATCCATGCCAGAAGATGATATAACCCACCCAATCCCAGACCTAACAGGCTACATCACAGAAGGACAGATAATCCTAGATAGGAGCCTATATAACCAAGGAGCCCAACCACCAGTATCAATCCTACCATCCCTATCAAGACTTAAAGATAAGGGTATAGGCAAGGGCAAAACAAGAGAAGACCACGCAGATACAATGAACCAAATCTATGCAGCCTACGCCTCAGGTGTAGATGCTCGTGAGCTTCAAAAAATCCTAGGTGATTCAGCCCTATCAGATGCAGACCTTGCCTTTGCAGAATTTGCCAAGGCCTTTGAGGAAAAATACATTAATCAAGGTTATTACACAAATAGGACCATAGAAGAAACCCTAAACTTGGGTTGGGAACTCTTAAAAATAATACCAAAATCAGAACTTAAGAGAATTGATGATGCCCTTATTGAAAAATACATGGATTAGGAGCATAAAATGGCAAGACTAAAAGTAACTCCAACAAGGATGAACCTAAACACCCTTAAGGATAGGCTTGCCACTGCCAAAAGAGGCTACAAGCTATTAAAAGATAAGCAAGATGAGCTAATGAGACAATTCCTAGAATTAATCAGGAAAAACAAGACCCTAAGAGAAGAAGTCGAAAAAGAATTATCAGATTCCTTCGCCTCCTTCCTTATGGCCTCAGCCTTCATGAGCCCAGAAGTCCTCGAAGAAGCAGTAAGCTTTCCAACACAAAAGGTAGGCATTGACATAAAAACAGCCAATGTCATGAGTGTTAGGATTCCTAAGATGGAGTTTAAAGTAGAAAAAAACGAAAACGCAAGCGATTTGCCATATGGTTATGCTACAACAAGTGCAGGTCTAGATGAGGCCCTACTAAAGCTAAACCATGTCACAGATAGACTTCTAAGCCTAGCCGAGCTAGAGAAGACAACCCAGCTAATGGCTGATGAAATAGAATCAACCAGAAGAAGGGTAAACGCCCTAGAATATAGGACAATCCCAGACTTAGAAGAAACAATCAAATATATCAGATCAAAACTAGAAGAAAACGAAAGAGCAACCATCTCTCGTTTGATGAAGGTAAAAGATATAATTTCAGAATAAAGATAAGAAACTCCCCGGTCTGGGGAGTTTTAAATTTGTTTAAAATTTAAATGATTTTTAGCAAATTCCTTTATAATAAATTTTTAGTCAGTATAATATAAGTCGTGACCTTAAATTTATGAGAGGAAAGAAATGAAAAAGAACAAATTATCAATAGTATTCCTAAGCTTAGTTGGGATATTATCAATATATATAGCAAATACCCATCCAGAAACTTTCGCAAGCCCCTGGGCCCTAATGCCGCCTATAGTGGCAATCCTTATGGCCCTAATCACCAAGGAAGTTTATTCTTCCTTATTTATAGGCCTTGTAATCGGGGCAATTCTTGCAAGTGGCGGCTCGATTGGAAGTTTTTTAGACAATGTAATAGTAGAAGGTTTCATAAATGCCATACAGGATAATGGGGGAATCTTTATTTTCCTTATTTCCTTGGGAGTTATGGTAAGTCTTATAAATGAATCAGGAGGATCGAAAGCCTTTGGCAAGTGGGCCCATTCCAAGATTAAATCTAGGAAACAAGCCCAAATCTCGACCTATTTCCTATCAGCCATGCTCTTTATAGACGATTATTTTAATTGCCTAACCACAGGCTCAGTCATGAAGCCAATTACAGATTCCTACAAGATTTCAAGGGCAAAGCTAGCCTATATAATAGATGCAACAGCAGCTCCCATCTGCATGATAGCACCTATTTCATCCTGGGCAGCGGCTGTATCAGGCTATGCAGAGGGGACAGGCCTTTCTGGCATAGAGATGTTTATAAGGGCCATTCCCTTCAATTTCTATTCGCTTTTAACCCTAGTTTTCGTAGCGACCATAATTCTTACAGAAAATGACTATGGCCCAATGAAAGAATTTGAACAAAGGGCAAAAGAAAGCGGAGAGCTTGGGATAAATAGCAAAAAACAAATAGAAACTAGTGATGATGGGATAGAAGGTAGAGTTAGAGACTTGGTCTTCCCAATTATAATCCTGATCATATCCTGCATCAGCAGCCTAATCTATGTGGGTGGATTTTTTGATAAGGCAAGCCCTTATTACATGGACTTTGTAAATGCCTTTGCCAACACCGATTCCCAGGTAGCCCTAGCAACAGGATCAGTCATTGCCCTAATAATTTCTATGATATTTTTAAATTTGAGTGGCAGGATTAGCTTTGAAAGATCTATGGAACTCCTTCCAGAGGGCTTTTCATCTATGACATCAGCCATCCTTATTTTAAGCCTTGCCACAAGCCTTAAAAATATTTCTAATGACCTTCTAGGCTCTGCAGCCTTTGTTGGAAATGTCATGACAAATGTGGCAGGAAGTTTAAATAATTTCCTACCTGCGGTTATCTTTGTGGTAGCCATAGCCCTTGCCTTTGCGACAGGCACAAGTTGGGGGACCTTTGGTATCCTTATACCAATAGTCGCATCTATGTTTGACCCAACAAATCCCCTATTTTTTATAGGCATATCAGCCTGCCTATCTGGGGCAGTATGCGGAGATCACATCTCTCCAATATCAGATACAACAATCATGTCATCAGCAGGTGCAGGAGCTAACCACATCGACCATGTCAAAACCCAACTTCCTTATGGATTAACAGTAGCAGCCATAGCCTTTATATCCTATATAATAGCTGGCTTTAGCAAAAGTGCGACTATTTCCCTTGCCTTTGGGATAATAGCTATAATGGTCCTCATGTTTCTAATGAAAAAGATAAAGCGAGCCTAGGCTTGCTTTTTTAGTGGGCAAAACTTTGACAGGCCAAGGACAAATCCATATAGTCATAGAGATTAAGGAGAGAAAATGGATTATATTTATAAATTTGATACCGACAATGGTTTTGAAAAAACCGACATAGATAGTTTTTATGATGTAATAGAAGATGAAGATTTTTACCTTATGTATCTGGGCAAGGATTCCTTTATAGATTTTGCCAAGACTTATGACATAGATACAGCAATAATTGACTTGCTTTTGACAGATTCATCCAAGAAATCCTACATGGCAGTAGAAGATAAGTACACCTTCGCCATCCTAGAGATGCTTGATATCAGGGGTAATTTAGATGCATCTGACCTTATAGGTTTTTATATAGAAAATAACAGGCTAATAATTGTAGACCTCTACGATAGGGATAAGTCTTCAGCCAGAGCCTTTAAGAAAATCTTGACCAAGAAATTTTCAGCCAGGTCTCCAGGAAGAATCTTAAAACATTTCATAACAGCCATAATAGAAAATCACAACTCAATCTTTGACCAAATCAAAAACTCAACAGCCTCCATAGAAGATGGGATAAACAAGAACAAAAAGCCAAAAAATTCTATAGAGATGATTTCAGATAATAGGCACAAGGCCCTAAATCTCTACACATCTTACGAAAGACTTCTGGATACCATAGAAGTCCTAGTAGAAAATGAAAACGACATTTTTGATGACGATGACATCAAACACCTAAAGAGCGTATCCTTTAGGGTAGACAGGTACTCATCAAACATATCCTATCTTTCAGATTATATAACAAATGTAAAGGACTCCTACGCTTCAAAAATGGACCTAACCATGAACAACACCATGAAAGTCCTAACAGTAGTAACAACAATATTTACTCCAATAACAATACTTACAGGATGGTACGGGATGAACTTTGAAAACATGCCAGAACTAAACTGGGAACACGGCTACCTATATGTGATAGTCTTGTCATTATTTTCACTTCTAGTTGGGACCTTATTATTTAGGAAGTTGGACAAATAATATCGGATTTAGGGGGCTTCCCCCTAAATATCCCCTTTTTTTATTACTTAATTTTTTAATGAATTATTGTTATTTATTATTTTTCTTCGTAAATTTATCTTTTATTAAATGATTATTATTTACAATTGAATCTTCGTCTCAAGGGGGAGCCCCAAGGGACCTTCCGCATGGTCCCTTATCGGGCTCCCCCTCGCACCCCCCTCCCCGTTACACCCCCAGGCGGCCCCTAAAGCGGGGAGCATGATTAGAAGCTTGCCTTCGGCAAGCCTCTCTCTGTAGACGGAACTCCTTGTTTTAGAAATCTTTATTATTACTGATTTTGACATTCCGATGCCTAAAAATCTCAATCTAGCCCAAATTTATGTTTTGTATACATTCTTCATCTCAGTAGTTACAGAATTTTAATCTTTACTCGTGCGTCAGGAGATTTTCTTAACGGCATCTCCATTTACAAAATCTCCCGACCTCGGGAGATTTGTTCTGTATTCTGAGAGAATATTAACGAAAAAGCAGGTTCAAGGCTCGTTTGCTCTCGCAAACTTTGCGATTAGTGGGTTTAGAGAATAGAGCTTTAAGATATACTTAATTAAAATCGTTAATTATTTCAAAGCAAGTCAGCGTTAAGAAAATTTTGTTGAACGAAACGAAGTGAAGTGAATCTAAATTTTTAGCTGACGAGATTTGAAATAATAGATTTTGAACCAGAATGAATAGCAGTCATGTCTAACAAATAAGATTGCCATGGGCAATCTTCAGTTTGCCCTCTGCAAGAGCCGCTTGGAGGGTGTAGCGAAGAGGGGGTGTAAGGGGGAGAGCGGTGAGGGAACATGTAGGACTCCCCAAAAGTTGTAGCTAGAAAAGAGGCTGCAATGAAAAAATATAGTTTAGAATTAAAGAAAAAAGTAATAAAAGAATACGAAGAAGGCGAAATAAGTTTAAATAAATTAGCAAGAAAATATAAAATAAAAAGTCCCAAAAGCATAAGAGAATGGGTAAGAAAAAGCAAAATATTTGGTGAAACTAGTCTAGAAAATCCTAAAATCAACGAATATCCTTTAGAAATAAAGCAAAGTGTGATAAAATGTGCCTTAACAGGAGATTTAAATTTTAGGGAAATATCTGATAAATTTGGAATAAGAGATCCGAAAACAGTAAGTTCTTGGGTAAAAAACTTTCAAAAAGAAAAAAACTTCCCTAAAATCAATCTAACAATAGATTTAAAGGAAGAATACTTAGACATGAAGAAGAAAAATAAAAAGAAAGACTACACCGAAAAAGAAATCCAAGAAATCCTAGAAGAAAACCTCCACCTAAGAATAGAAAATGACTATTTAAAAGAACTCAGGAGGTTGGTATTAGAAGAAGACTTGACAGATGCGATAAACAATACAAACAAACCAGAGCAATCTGCAAAGTAATAACCAGCCTCCGTGAGAACTATCAATTAAAAGACATACTAAAAGTAGTAAAAATAAGCCAATCAACCTACATGTACTGGCAAAGAAAAGAAAAAGAAGAAAATCCAGACGCTGAAATACTAGAAAAAATACTAGAAATAAGAAAAAAACATGAAGATTGGGGATGTAAAAGAATCCATGGATATCTAAGCAGAAGCATAAAAATAAACATAAAAAAAGTTCATAGAATAATAAAAGAAAATAACCTACAAGTAAGAACATATCACAAGAAAAATGGAAAATACAACTCATATAGAGGAGAAGTAGGAAAAGTAGCAGACAATATAATAGATAGAAATTTCAAATCAGAAAAACCACACAAAAAAATAACAACAGACACAACAGAATTCAAATACTATGAAAAAGACAAATCAAACAACTATCAAATAAAAAAACTTTACTTAAACCCATACTTAGATATGTACAACTCAGAAATAATAAGTTATTCAATAAGTAAAAGCCCAAACTATGCAGCAGTAGAAAAAGCCCTAGATAAAGCATTAGAAATAACAAAAGATCAAACAGAAGTAATCTACCATTCAGACCAAGGCTGGCTGTATCAGATACCAAGATATGTAGAAAAGTTAAAATATAAAGACATAATCCAATCAATGTCAAGAAAAGGCAACTGCCTAGACAACTCCATAATGGAAAACTTCTTCTCAATAATAAAGCAAGAAATGTACAACAAAAAAACATTTCATAGCTACAAAGAATTAGAAAGAGCAATAATTAAATACATGGACTATTACAACAATGAACGAATAAAAGAGAAATTAGGCTTTATGAGTCCAGTAGAATATAGAGAAAATAGGTCGAAAGAAAAAATCAGTATATTATCTTGATAAATCGCCCTTTTCTATAGAAAAGGGCCACCATCAATCTATAATATATTTGTATTGTAAGAAATTGAGCTACAACTTTTTGGGGGTACCATACCCCCTCACCGGTTCCCCCTAAGGCCCCCTTACGCTACACCCCCGTCTGCTCCTAAAGCGGAGTGCGAACAGAGAAGATTGCCTAACGGCAATCCTCCCTTTTTAGACAGAATCCTTTGTATTAGCTATCCTTATTCTTACTGATTTTGACATTCCGATGCCTAAAAATCTCAATCTAGCCCAAATGTTTCTTTTATATGCACTCTATATCTTAGTAATTACAGGAATTTAATTTTAACTCGTGCGTCAGGAGATTTTATTAACGGCATCTCCATTTACAAAATCTCCCGACCTTGGGGATATAGTTCTGTATTCTGAGAGAATTATAACGACGAATCAGTTCTAAGGCTCGTTTGCTCTCGCAAACATTGCAATTAGTATGTCTAGAGAAGGTGATCTTAAGATTTACTGAAATAAAATCGTCAATTATTTCAAATCAAGGAAGCGTTAATAAAATTTTGTTGAGCGTAACGAAGTGAAGCGAATCTAAATTTTTAGCTGACGAGATTTGAAATAATAGATTTTGCACAAGGATGAATAGCAGTCAGGTCTGACAAAGAAGATTGCCATGGGCAATCTTCAGTTTGCCCTCTGCAAGAGTCGCTTGCGGGGTGTAACGAAGAGGGGGTGTAAGGGGGAGGGCGATGAGGACCCATGCGAAAGGGTCCTTGGCCCTCCCCCTTTGGCGGAGTCATCAGCTTGATGACAATCATTTAATAAAAGATAAAGGTACGAAGAAAAATATCATATGATATTGTATCACTAAAAGAAAAGCTCCTTGGGGCTCCCCCTTGAGACGAAGATTCAATTGTATATAGAAATAATTCATAATGAGATAAAGTTACGAAGAGAAAAACTTTATAATACTATTATCATGGATAATAAAGCATAAAAATTATTATCTTTGATAAAAAAGGGGTATTAGGGGTAAAGCCCCTAAAATTATTTATCTTGGATAAAACAAGCCTTTGACTTTAGCCCCAACACTTGATATAGTTATAGTAATTGATTATTTTACAATAAGGAGAGATTTTTTATGGAAACTGGGCCCTACCACAGTTTGATTACGATTTTAGTTACAATTGGATTAATTTTATTAAATGGATTTTTGACTAGCTTACATACTTCGCTTATTTCCCTTAATGGAGCTAAGCTTAGGGAGGCGGCTGAGTCTGGGGATGATAAGGCGGCTAGCCTTTTTAAGCTTGTTACTGATCAGGATAGGCTTAATCAGTCTTTTGCTATGATTAATGCTTTTTTATCCCTTACTACCCTCGCCTTTTTGGCTAAGAGGATAAGGGATATGTCTCTGCTTGCTTCCTTTATTTCAGATTCTTCTGTTTTGTTTTTTACAATTATTGCCTATATCATTATTAAGATAATTTTTGTAGACAAGATTCCGCAGAGGTTTGGGGTTAGAAATCCTATGGCCCTTTCTTCAGGGGCAAGCGGCCTTGCTAGGCTTGTTATTCTCCTTACCAGTCCCTTGGTTAAGTTTACCGACCTTATTACCAATTTTATTATGAAGATTTTTGGGATTAAGGCTAAGGATATACAAAGGGAAGTTACTGGCGAGCAGATTAAATCTATTGTCCAGATTGGAGAAGACCAGGGAATTATTCGACCTATGGAGTCTAAGATGATTCATTCTATCATGAGTTTTGATGATATCCTGGCTGAGGAAATTATGACTGCTAGGACTGATGTCTTTATGATTGATATTAACGATAAGGATAGGACTTTCCTTGAGGAGTTTGTCAAAATTAGACACAATAGGATTCCAGTTTATGAGGATGATGTGGATAATATTTTGGGTATTATCTATACCAAGGACTATCTTTTGGAGGCTACTAAGGTTGGCCTTAGTGATGTTAATATTAAAGATATCTTAAGACCGGCTCATTTTGCTCCTGATAAGATTGAAGCTGACAAGCTCTTTTCTGATATGCAAAAAAACCACATCCATATGGCTATTCTTATCGATGAATATGGTGGATTTTCTGGAGTTTTGACTATGGAAGACTTGATCGAGGAGATTGTAGGAGATATGGAGGATTCCTTTGACTATGATATTCCTGATATCAAGATTAATAACAAGAATGTCTTTGTGGTCAAGGCTTCTATTGGTATCAAGGACTTAAATGAGAAGATTCCAATTGATATAGATGAAGAAAATGAAAACTACGATTCGCTCGGCGGTTTTATTATAGATAGGCTTGGCTATATACCAGAAAAGGATGCCAAGGAGACCATTATCTATAATGGCTACGAGATCAAAATTCTTTATATGGAAGACAATAGGATTAAGGCCTGCAGGATTCGAAAATTGAAGGAAGATGAAGATAAAAAAGAAGAGGAATAAAAAAGTCATTGCCTGTCTAGCTTTTGCTAGGTTTGTGCAATGACTTTTTTTCTATTCTTCTGCTTCTAGGTTAGGTTTTAGGATTATGGATTTTAATTTACCTTCCTGATCAAAGGCAAAGAGCAATTCTAGGTTGTCCTTATCTTTTGATACTGCTGTTATGAAGATATTTACCATGTCTTTTTTATCCTTTAGGTCTTTAAGGTTTGGGTTTGATAGGAATTGGTATTCCATGCTTGTGATTTCGCCAGCTTCATCGAAGGCCTCTTGTAAGGCTTGGTAGATTTCTTCCTTATCTGCCAAATCTGGAGTTTCCTGGTCAAATTCTTCTTTTCTTTGGTTGTAGATTAAATTTACTAGGTTGTTGGCCTTTTGGAGCTCGTCTTGGTATTTTTCTGTCATGTATTTTTGCTCTTTTTCGAAGGAATATGGGCTTATTTGATAATTTGTAAGCTTGCCATCTTTATTCCTAACTAGAGTAAATTCCAAGCTTCCTTCTTCATTTATGCTTATTACCCTTATTATGGTATCATCTGTAGTCTCGCTTGTTTCGTTTGTTATAGCCTTTATTCCGCCTATGTGGCCGTAGTCATCTATCGGTTTAAAGGATGCGGCAATCTTATCATTATCCATTAGCTTTCTATAATCATCGGCTAAAAGGTTTGAAAATTCCTCGCTTCTTTTCTCATCGACAAGTCTTAGGACGCTTAAAACGAAGGCTTTGTCTTCATCTTTTATATTTTTGTCTATAAAGGTGTATTTAAGCCAAGCATCTCCTATGTCATCTTTTAGCATGACACTTTCTAGCTTATTTTCTGTATTTTCTTTTACATTAGCCTTAGGCTTTTCTTTTTTAGCACAGGCTGAAAGTGCTAGTACACATAGGCCTAGGGCTAGTAAGTTTTTAATTTTTCTCATATATCCTCCTTGAACTTATTCTTATTTTACCATAAAGGCTTGAAAAATCTTCTTTTGAGGGCGTTTCATCTTAAAATGGGCACAAAAAAGCCAATCCTTTTGGATTGGCTTTAAAATTAAAATAATAGGTTTTCGTCAGAAGCTTCATCACTTGATAGGATTCTTAGGTCAAGGGCTACACCCTTGTCGTGGATTTTCTTAAAGTTTGCTCTATCTTCTGCGCTTACAAATACATCGTCGATTACCTTTTCTTTGCCTGGTAATTCTCTCATGTTTCCTACGTTGATTGATTTGATATCAAGACCAGCATCTAGTAGTTTTAGAGCATCTTCTGGGCCTTCTACTAGGATTAGGACCTTTTTACCGTCGTGGTCGTCTTTTATTTTTTCGATTAGGTTATTAACGCTTAGAAATCTTGTGTCAGCGTAGAGAGGGGTTGCTATGTTCATTAGCTTTTGAGTTTCTCTATCTTCTGCTACTCTGTCATTTGCTACTACTATTAGGTTTGCGCCTTCTTCTTTTACCCAGCTTCTTGCAACTTGGCCATGAAGAAGTCTGTCATCGATTCTTACAAATACTATTTCTGCCATTTTAGCCTCCTTGTTTATTTTGTAATGATTGCTCAATTAATTTTATAATTTCACAAATACTATATATCACTTATAATTTAATTCAAATTAAATTTTACTTAGACCATATATTTGCTGGATAGACCCCATCCTTTAACATTTCTTTAAAGGCTTCTTGAGCTAGGGCCAAATCCTCCTTATAGGTGATTCCTATCCATTTTTCGCTTGTTGGGATTATTGTTACTTCTGCCTTGTCACTTCTTATTAGATCATCTATCATCTCTGGTAGGACGTATTCGCATTTTTCTAGATTATCCTTGTTTTTTTCTAGGTAGGATATGAAATGCTCTTCGCCTAGGTTTATAAATTCAGGGAAGGATGCCCAGAGATTCATTGAAACTAGGGATTCTAGGTTGAGGATGTCAGAGTCAAGATTTTCCTTTGATGAGAAGGTCTTAGCTTGCCTGTCATAAGAAATTTCGTGGGTTTCTATGATTTTTACTAGCTTGTTATCTTCGTTTCCTAGTGAAACGCCTCTTGTGACTGTACCGTTGTCTGATAGGGTATTTTTAAGCTTGTAGCCTGCCATGGCGATTTGAAGCTTGCCATTTTCATCTGAAGGTGTATTTACTAAGAAGTCGTGAAGGTCTTTAAAGACTGTCTTTCCATAATAATCATCTGCATTTATTACAAGAAATGGCTCTTTTACAAGGTCTTTTGTAGATAGGACTGCATCTACTGTGCCCCAAGGTTTGGTTCTTGCCTTTGGAGATTCAAAGCCTCCTGGCAGACTCATATCTTGGTAGGCATATTCTACTTCGATTATTTTTTCTATCCTATTTCCTATTACTTCTTTGAAGTCTTTTTCTATATCACGCCTTATGATAAAGACTACCTTGTCAAAGCCTGCCTCGATTGCATCAAAGATTGAGTAATCTATTATTGTATAGCCATTTTCATCCATCTTGGCTAGTTGCTTGATGCCTGCTCCATACCTTGATCCTATGCCTGCGGCAAGGACCACTAGACTTGTCTTCATTTTTACTCCTTTTCTTCATAACCATTTGGGTTATTTTTTTGCCATCTCCAAGAATCTTCGCACATCTCATCGATTCCATTTTCTGCCTTCCAGCCAAGAAGTCTATAGGCCTTACTGGCATCTGCGTAGGTTCTTGCTATGTCTCCTTCTCTTCTTGGAACAATTTTGTAAGGGATTTCTCTTCCAGAAGCTTTTTCGAAGGCCCTTAGGACTTCAAGGACTGAATAGCCCTTGCCTGTGGCAAGATTTATTATCTCAACTCCTTCTAGGTCATCTATCTTATCACAAGCTAGGACATGGCCCTTAGCAAGGTCTACTACGTGGATATAATCCCTAACTCCAGTGCCATCGACTGTGTCATAATCATCGCCAAAGACTCTTAGATAGTCTAGTTTTCCTACTGCTACTTGGGCAATGTATGGGAGGAGGTTATTTGGGATACCTTGTGGGTCTTCGCCGATTTTTCCTGACTTGTGGGCACCGATTGGGTTAAAGTATCTTAGCAAAACTACCTTCCAAGAATGATCTGATGTGTAAAGGTCGGTCATGATTTGTTCCATCATTGACTTAGTCCAGCCGTAAGGATTGGTGCATTCGCCTTTTGGGAAGTCTTCTGTTACAGGTACTTCTTCTGGATCTCCATAGACTGTTGCTGATGATGAGAAGATTATATTTTTACATCCTACTTCATTCATAGCTGCTAGGAGGGAGAGGGTTCCTGTGATGTTGTTATGATAATATTCTAGAGGTTTCTTTACAGATTCTCCTACAGCCTTAAGGGCTGCGCAATGGATTACCACGTCGATTTTTTCATCTTTTAGGACTTCTATGAGCTTATCCTTATCTAGAACATCTGCTTCATAGAATTTTAGCTTTTTGCCAGAAATTTCTTCGACCCTGTCTAGGGCTATGGTTGAAGAATTTATGAGGTTATCATAAATTACAACCCCATAATCTTTTGCCAAAAGCTCTACTGCTATATGGCTACCGATGTAGCCGCATCCTCCAGTTATTAATACCTTTTTCATATGTCTACCTTTCTCTTATATATATTACAATTATACTATATTGTGAAGAAATTTTGAAGCTTTTAAATTTATATGAAAGCTTTATAAAGATTATATAGATAAATAATCTTAGTTTTATTAAAATAATTTGCAAATTTTCTCTTATTGAGTAAAATAGAACCATATATTAGACTAAGAAGGGAATGTGGATAGGATTTTATCTACAGAGAGGAGCCGGATGCTGCAAGGCTTTGATTAATTTGTTCACTACCGACCCTGAGTTTCATGTGAGATAAGCATGACGTATGGCTGCGATAAAGCTTTTAATGAGTAAAAAATTAGGTGGAACCACGAATCTTTCGTCCTGATATCCCATATGGGGTATCAGGATTTTTTGATTTTGGGCCTATCTGAAAAATTAAGGAGAGATTATGATTAAAATTAAATTACCAGACGGATCAGTTAAGGAATATGAAAGTGGAGTCTTGGTAGGAGATGTAACAAAGGATATCTCTGAAGGACTTTACAGGGCAGCATTAGGTGCTGTTGTAAATGGCAGAGTTATGGGCTATGAAGAGCCAATTAATGAAGATAGCGACTTTAGAGTTGTGAAATTTGAAGATGCTGAAGGTAAGGAAATCTTCTGGCATACATCAAGCCATGTCATGGCTTCAGCTATCAAAGAGCTTTGGCCTGAAACAAAATTTGCTATAGGACCAGCTATTGCTGATGGTTTCTACTACGACATGGACCTAGACCACAGATTTACTCCAGAAGATCTAGAAAAAATCGAAAAGAAGATGAAAGAGATTGCCAAAAAAGACCTTAAGCTAGAAAGAGTTGAAATCTCAAGAGATGAAGCCCTTAAGCTCTTTAAGGAAGAGGGCCAAGACTATAAGGTTGAGCTTATAGAAGATTTACCAGCAGATGAATTAATTACTCTTTATAAGATGGGCGATGCTTTCACAGACCTTTGCAGAGGACCACACCTTGTTTCAACAAAGAAAATCAAGGCAATCAAGCTTAAGGCTATAGCAGGTGCTTATTGGAGAGGTGATTCTGATAAGGCCATGCTTCAAAGAATCTACGGTATTTCTTTTGAAAAGGCTAAGGAATTAGAAGAATACGAAGTTTTACAAGAAGAGATTAAAAGACGTGACCACAGAAAGATTGGCAAGGAAATGGACCTATTTGCCTTCCATGAAGAAGGACCAGGCTTCCCATTCTTCCATCCAAACGGCATGATTCTAATGAATGAACTCCTTGATTGGTGGAGAGGTGTTCTTGATAATAATGGTTATGGAGAAATTAAAACACCACTTATCCTAAATGAAGACCTATGGCACAGATCAGGCCACTGGGACCACTACAAGGAAAACATGTACTTTACAAAGATAGATGATGAAGACTACGCAATCAAGCCAATGAACTGCCCAGGATCAGTTTTAACTTACGCATCTAACCAACATTCTTATAGGGACCTACCAATAAGACTTGCAGAATTTGGCCAAGTTCATAGACACGAGCTTTCAGGAACTCTTCACGGCCTATTCAGAGTTAGAACTTTCACTCAAGATGATGCCCACGTTTATTGTCTTCCAAGCCAAATCAAGGAAGAAGTTTACAAAATGATCGACCTAGCTGACCTTCTTTATTCAACATTTGGTTTTAAATATACAATAGAATTATCAACAAGACCTGATGATTATATGGGAGATATCAAGGATTGGGACTTTGCTGAAGACCAACTAAAGGCTGCCCTTGAAGAAAGAAACATAGAATATCAAATAAACCCAGGCGATGGTGCCTTCTACGGTCCAAAAATCGACTTCCATCTACTAGATGCTGCTAAGAGAGAATGGCAATGTGGGACAATCCAGCTTGACTTCCAATTACCAGCCAACTTCAACCTAGAATATGTAGATGAAGATGGTTCTAAAAAACGTCCAGTAATGCTTCACAGAGCCCTACTTGGTTCTGTAGAAAGATTTATCGGTGTCCTAACAGAGCACTTTGCAGGAAGATTCCCACTTTGGATTAACCCAAGACAAGTAACAGTAATCCCTGTAGCAGATAGGTTTGCAGATAAGGCAAATGAATTAGCTGATAAAATCAAAGAAGCAGGCTTTAGGGTAAATGTAGATTCTAGAAGCGAGGGAGTAGGCTATAAGATTAGAGCTGCTCAAATGATGAGAGCAAACTACATGCTAGTAGTAGGTGATAAAGAAATCGAATCAGGCCTATTAACTGTAAGAAACAGAGACGGCGAAGAAACTAAAGATGTCAAAGTAGAAGACTTCATCTCACAAATCTCAAAAGAAAGAGATGAAAAATCAAGGGAATCAATCTATTAATATGACCTATAATGCTATAATCCTAGGCACAGACCACAACTCCTACTCGGTGGCCAGGTCCTTTTATGAGGCCTACGGCAAAAAGCCAATAGTAGCAGGCTCTGCAGTCCTTGTGCCTTTCTATAAGTCAAAGATAGCAGATGTTTATACAGCTAAGGACTTTTCATCAGATGATGAGGTCTTTGTCAAAACTCTAAATGATCTAGCCAAGGCAAGGGATGAGGAAGATTTTATCTTCTTCGCCCCAACAGAGCATTACGTAGACTTGCTTTTAAGAAATATAGATAAGCTTAACTTTTCTTATAAGGTTCCTTATCCAAATCCAGAAGAAGCTTCTAAGCTAATCAAAAAATCTGAATTTTACAAGCTTTTAGAGAAATTTGGCCTCCCTTATCCTAGGACCTTTAGGGCAGATAGAGATAATTGGAAGGATTTAGACCTTGATGGCGAGCTTTTCCTAAAGGCTGATGAATACGATGATTTCATAGCAAGTGATATAAAGGTTAAGCAAAAGGGCTACCATGTAAAAGACAAAAGCGAAGCCCTAGAAGTTTTGGAAAATATCTACGATAGTAAGTATGAGGGCCATGTCATTGTCCAAGAATTTATCCACGGTGGCCAGGGAAGCGAATATTCCCTAAACGGATACAGGGCAAAGGATGGTTCCGTATCAATGGTTCTTGCTAGAAACCTCTTATCAGATATGCGTCCTATGTGGGTAGGCAACCATCTAGTCCAGGTTGACCATGATGAAAAAGCCATGTATGACCTAGCAGAGGAGATTGTCACTAACTTATCTTATGAGGGCCTTTTCAATTTAGACTTTAAAAAGGATAGTAAGAGTGGTAAGATTTATATCCTGGAGATGAATATTAGACAAGGAAGGACTTTCTATTATTCAACCCTAGGTGGAGTCAATCTCATAAAGATAGCTACAGATGATTTGATTTTAGGCAAATCTGTTAGCGAAAGGACCAAAAGACATTTCATGCTTACAGCTATCAACAAGGATGTGGCAAGAAGCCATGTAGATCCTTCATTACTAGAAGAGTTTGACAAGAAAGAAAGAAATGAAAACTCAGCCATCCACATCATAAACAAGGCAGATGATGGATTTATGAGAAGTTTGAAAGTTAAAGAAGCCCTAAAAAGGCAAGAAAAAGAATTATTTGACTAAGTTTAAAGAGATAGAAGCAAAAAAATGCGGCTATCTCTTTATCTTGTAAAGAAAACAAAAGGAGGTTTTATGAGCGAAACAAAAGTTACAGAAAATAGAATGGGGACCATGCCCGTTGGCAAGCTCCTATTTTCAATGTCTTTGCCGATTATAATTTCGTTTTTGGTCCAATCAGTCTATAACCTGGTCGACTCAATCTTTGTGGCAAGGCTATCTGAAAAGGCCCTAACAGCAGTATCCTTGTGTTTCCCAGTTCAAAATATAATGATATCTGTGGCAGTCGGCATAGGAGTAGGATCTGCAGCCCTTATTTCAAGGTATCTGGGCATGAATGATAAAAAAAGAGTGGGTCAAGTTGCAACTCACGGCTTAATCTTAGCGGCCCTTGCTACAGGATTATTTGTTTTATTTGCAATATTTTTTACATCCTTTTATGCAAGTAGCCAGTCACAAGACCCTGAGATAATTAAGTATACAGAAGAATACCTATCTGTAGTGCTCATATTTTGTGGCGGGGTATTTTTCCAAATATTTTTTGAAAAGACCCTCCAAACAACAGGTAATACAGTTTACACCATGGTTACCCAGGGAACAGGAGCGGTGATAAATATTATCCTTGACCCAATCATGATCTTTGGCCTACTTGGCTTTCCAGCCATGGGCGTAAGGGGAGCTGCCCTTGCGACAATCATTGGCCAAATGGGTGGAGCCCTTGTTGGTGTTTATTTCCACACCCATAAAAATAAGGAAGTTAACTTTGAATTTCACAAGTTCCGCTTCCATGGAGATATCCTAAGTCAAATATTTACAATAGGCCTTCCATCAATAATAATGAGTGGTATCGGTGCTTTTGTCCTATTTTTCATGAATGCCATGCTTTATGGATTTGGGTCATCTGCAGTAGCTGCTTATGGTATTATGTTTAAGCTCCAGTCCTTTGCCTTTATGCCAATGTTTGGTATATCAAATGCCCTTCTTGCCATAGTTTCTTTTAACTATGGAGCAAGAAATAAGGAGAGGATAAAAAAAGCAATCAGGCTTTCTATGACAGCATCTTTTGCGATTGTTGGCCTATCAATAATACTTATGTGGGTCTTTACCAATCAGATTTTCGACCTCTTTGCTGCTACTGATGTCATGAGAGAGATTGGTGTACCAATGGTTAGGATAGTTTCCCTATCCCTTATCATTTCTATCCCATCAGTGGTAGGGGTAGGCGGGGTCTTCCAGGCCCTTGGCAATTGGAAGTTTCCAATCTTCCAGTCTTTCTTAAGACAGGTAATAATACTCCTTCCTATATTTTACCTATTTACAAAAACAGGCAGACTAAATATAGCTTGGTGGGCCTTTGTAATAAGTGAATTTATAAATTCCACCTTCTGTGTTTATTTCCTAAAGAGAGATATTAGAAATAAAATTGATGTATTATAAAATTTAGCCCTTAGGGGCTATTTTTTTTACAAAAAAACTAGCAAGGAATCTTTATGATTTGCTTGCTAGCTTATTTTTAGAATATTTACTTGTCTTCTTTTGTAGCAGCCTTATAGATTTCTTCTAGGTAGCCTACTGTGTTATTGAGGGTTGCACCAGTTACTGCATCTACTGGTTTGCCATTTTCGTTTGAATCTATTACTTCTTTGATTTCTTCTGGAGTCTTGCCTACTACGAATTCTTCGATTGCCTTGTAGTTTTCGTCAAGGTTTTTAGTAGCCTTGGCCATATCTTTCATCATCTTAGAATATTCTTCGTTGTTTTCAAGCTTGCTTGAAAGTTTCTTTGCAGGATCTGCGTAGTTTTCGCCGAATTTCTTATCAGAGTTTGGTACTCCAGCATCAGCGATATATTGAAGTTCATCTATGCTTGCTGCAACGATTTTGCCATCTTCTACTACTACAAATGTGTCTGTTACAGCATTATTTGCACCAGCTGTACCAAAGAATTGTTGAAGTTTTATATTTGCAGGGTCACCCTCAAAGGCAACTGCATTTTCAGATTTTTCAGCTGTGTTGATGATTGCTTGTAGGTAGCCTTTTGTATCTACAAGTGTAGCACCTGTTACTGAATCGATTGCTTTTCCATCTTCAGCACCTTCTACAACTTCTTTAAGCTCATCGATTGTTTTACCTTTAGCGAAATCTTGGATAGCTTTGTAGTTATCTGAGATTGATACTGTTGATTTAGCCTTTTCTGTCATAAGTTTAGAATAAGCTTCGCTATTTACAACCTTTGAACCAAGGATTTTGCCTTCTTTTGCACCTTTTTTAAATTCTGTGTCAGAATCTTGGTTTGGAAGGGCTACGAAATCTGATCCTTCGTCAAAATATTGGAATTCATCGATGCTTGCATCTACGATTTTTTCGCCATCTGTTACAACAGCAACTCTAGCAAATGAGCCTTCTCCGTGAGGAGCTTCTAGGCTACGTCTTAGGACAAGTTTTCCCTCAAAATTTGCCTTTAAATCTTCTGCCTTATCTTCTGCTGCATCTTTGGCATCTTCAGCAGCATCCTTTGCATCTTCAGCAGCATTTTCTGCCTTATCTTTTGCATCGCTAGCAGCATCCTTAGCTTCTTCAGCTACATTTTCTGCCTTTTCGCCAGCATCCTTAGCTGCTTGGTTACCACATCCAACAAAGACTAGTGATAAAGCAAGAGCTAGGCTCGCTAACTTAATTTTGTTTGTCATTTTTCCTCCTATAACATTCGTTTATGCAAGTGGTTTGCGCTTTGCTTGCAAATGTTTACCTTTTGACTATACCTGACCTTTCTTAAAATACAATATTGTTTGATTTTATAATGATATTATAATTATAATCGGAGGGGATAATGAAATTAATAATAACTAATAAGATAGAAAGTCTGAATTTAGATTCTTTGATGGAAGTTTATGCGGAGTCTAATAGGGAAAACTTGGAAAAATTTGCATATAAAAACCTAGATGATTTAGAAAATGCTTATAAGGAGTATTTGAGTAAAGACTTCTTAAATAATAAAGATAATTACCTAGCTATCTTAAGTGATGGGAAGAATTATTTATCAGCCCTTAGACTTCATAGGGAAGATGGGGGATATTTGATAGAAGCTATTGAAACAAGAGAAGACTCTAGAAAAAAGGGCTATGGATTTAAGCTATTAAGCCTTGTCGTAGATTGGACTTGTGAAGACTTATATTTAAGGTCTGAAGTGGGTGAGGATAATATAAAGTCAATTGGCCTTCATAAGAAATTGGGTTTTGTAGAAAAAGAAAAAATTGGAAAGAGCTTTGTATTTATAAGATATGGGCAAAAAAAGAAAGCTATATTGAAAACAGAAGCGGGAAACACTTTTCTAGGAGATTTACCTTTAAGTTAAGAAAAAATTATGGTATATGGAGAGTAATCTAAAAATTTAGATTTATTCAAATTTTCTGTTTTCTATTTTAGCTTTCCTTGTGTGGAAATCTTTTAAGGATTTATTATTAATTTTAAACTTATCTTTTATTGGATTCGTAGATAGCACCTAGGCCATAACCAAGTCCTAAACATATGATAAAGGATGCTACCATGCCATTTTTGAGGGATAGACTTGCAAATAGACCAAGCATTGATCCTAGCTGGAGACCCATAAGCTTATAGTTTTTGGTAGCGTTTTCTTGAATATTAAACATAATTAGTCCTTTCTGTATTTTCTATCTCTATCGATTTATCATGATATCTTGCTCTTGCAAACATTATACCAGAAAGCTTTAACTTTATCAAGATAATGTACTATCCAAGTCCTAAAAATTTTACTTTTTTATCAAATTTTTACAGACAAAGCCCTAAGCCATGCCGATTTTATTAATTTAAAAAAATTTTTAAAATTTAAGTAAAGAAAAACCAGTAGTCGCCTACTGGTCATAATTTTTTGATTCTATGATGAAATTGAAACTGATTTTGCCACGCCATCTTCTACAAATATGATTAGGGCAAGGCCTGTTTCTTTAACTTCTTCGAAATATTTTACAAATTCATCCCTAGTCATTTCTTTAGCTGGTGCAGTACCGCCTACAGCTTCAAATGTTGTATTATCATCTATGACAAATTTTTGTTCTTCTTTATTTTCGATTTCTTTTGCATTTTCATAGTCAGATGGATCTTTATAATAGTCAAAAGATCCTGACACTATAAGCTTGTCATCTTCGATTTTTGCTGCATAAGATGTAGCACTTATATAGTCATCGCCTTTACCTTTTAGGCTTGCGATTACACTTGTAGAATATTTGCCATCTTCTGTAAGGGCATCTTCAGCCTTTGTTTGGTCCTTAGCTTTGGCAGGTGCTTTTTCCTTTTTATCTATCTTTTTGTCTTCTTTTTTCATATCAGCTTTTTTAACTTCTATAGTTTCTTTTTTGATATTTTCATCATCTTTATCTGTATTTTCTGCTGTAGCCTTTGCATCTTGGTCATCTCTTGCAGGCTTGTTCTCGCTTGCCTTATTTGGGGTATTTATATCTTCGCCTGTATCTTCGCTTGCAACAGCTTCAGGTTCTGTAATTTCACTTGTTTGTGGTTTTGTATCATCACAAGATACTAGGGCTAGTGCCATCATTGAAATTATTACTGGTTTTAAAAGTTTATTTTTCATATTCCACCTCACCCTTATTATACCCTAAATAAGATTTTAAAAACTTAAAATCCATGTAAGTTTTGATAAAATTGGGTATTTATATAGTAGATGAGTAGTAGAATTAGGAAGATGTTTATATTAAAATACTAAGATAATTAATTTTGATAAAAATTATCATGATTTTTTATCCAAGTTTGAAAGATGACATTGGTCTTTTAGTTATCTTGATAAAACTTGCTTTCTACTCAAACAAATTTATAAGATATTTGACAGAAAAAATATTCTTGACAAAACGTTTTCTTAATATTATAATTTACTCATAAGGATAATAATGTAAGGAGGATTATATGCTTTTTAAAACAACAGAACAACACGAAGAGCTTAGAAAAAAAGTTAGAGCTTTCGCAGAAGAAAAGGTAAAACCAATAGCCTTCGACCTCGATCAAAATAACCAATTTCCTGATGATATAGTTAAGGAAATGGGTGAAATGGGCCTTATGGGTATACCATATCCAAAAGAATATGGTGGAGCAGGACTTGATGTTACCTCTTACGCTATAACAGTTGAAGAATTATCTAGAGTAGACGGTGGTGTGGGCGTTATTTGCTCAGCACATACTTCTTTAGGTAGCTGGCCAATCTTTGGTTTTGGTACAGAAGAACAAAAACAAAAATACTTAGTTCCACTTGCAAAAGGTGAAAAAATCGGTGCTTTTGGTCTTACAGAAGAAAACGCTGGTTCAGATGCTGGTGGTACAGAAACTACAGCAGTTCTTGATGGAGATTACTATATCCTAAACGGTAAGAAAATCTTTATCACAAATGCACCAAAAGCTGACATATATGTAGTATTTGCAGTTACTACACCAGGTATTGGTACACATGGTATCTCTGCTTTCATAGTAGAAAAAGAATTTGAAGGATTCACCTTCTCAGACCACTATGACAAATTAGGTATCAGATCATCTTCAACAGCAGAACTTCATTTTGACAATGTAAAAGTTCCAAAAGAAAACTTACTTGGTAAAGAAGGCCAAGGATTTAAGATAGCTATGGCTACCTTAGACGGTGGTAGAATCGGTATAGCTTCTCAAGCCCTAGGTATCGGCCAAGGAGCATATGAATCCGCTCTTACTTATGCAAAAGAACGTGAACAATTTGGTATGCCTATAGCTCACCTACAAAGAAATACATTCAAACTTGCTGATATGGCAACATATCTACGTGCAGCAAGACTAATGATCTATTCTGCAGCAGAACTTAAAGAAAATCACGAAAGATATTCTGCAGAAGCAGCAATGGCTAAACAAGTAGCATCAGACCTTGCAATGAAGATAACAACAGAAGCTATCCAACTATACGGTGGTTCAGGTTATATCAAGGGTGTAGATGTAGAAAGATTCTTCAGAGATGCTAAGATAACACAAATCTACGAAGGAACCAATGAAATCATGAGAGTAGTAGTTGGTGCTAGTACAGTAGGTCGTGCTCCAAAGATGAAAAGAGCAGGCTCAGCTGCTAAATCAGGTCCAATCGCAGGTGTTCGTAAAGGTGAAATCTTTGAAGGAGACCCAAAAGAAGCAGTTAAAAACCTAGTAGCAGCCCTCAAAAAAGACGGCTACGACTTTACAATAGGCATCGACCCAATGACACCAATTGGCGAAGCACAAAGAGTAGTAGTAGCAGGCCGTGGTATAGGTGAAAAGAAAAACATGAAGCTAATAGAAGACCTAGCTTACCAAGCAGGAGCAGCTATTTCATCATCTAGACCAGTAGCAGAAACATTAAAATACGTACCACTAGATAGATACATCGGTATGTCTGGACAAAGCTTTAGAGGCAACCTATACATCGGTGTAGGTGTATCAGGAGCAGGCCAACACTTAAAAGGCATGAAAGATGCATCAACAATAGTAGCAATCAACAACAGCAAAAACGCTCCAATCTTCAATAACTGTGACTACGGTATAGTAGGCGATGCAATGGAAATTCTTCCACTATTAATCAAAGAACTTGATAATGGCCAAGAAAAGAAACCAGCACCACCACAACCAAAAATCAAAAGAAGTAAACCAAGAAAAATGGCTCCAAAAGAAGACGTTTATCTAGACCTAGGTTCAGGATATGAATATGACCCAGAAGTAGGCGATCCAAGCCAAGGAATAGAACCAGGAACACCATTTGACAAACTACCTGACAGCTGGGTAAGCCCAGTATCTGGCGAAGCAAAAGAAGAATTCATCAGAATGGAATTCCCAGAAGATAGAAAGTAGTAGGAGGAAATAATGTATACAGTTAGAAAAGTAACAGATGATTTATATTATGTAGGTGGCGATGATAGAAGACTTGCCTTATTTGAAAATATATTTCCAATACCTGAAGGCGTATCTTATAACTCCTACCTATTAATGGATGAAAAAACAGTTTTAATCGATGCGGTTGACTGGGCAATAACAAGAGAATACATGGTAAACGTAGCAAGAGTATTAGATGGCAGGGACCTAGACTACTTGATTGTTCACCACATGGAACCAGACCACTGCTCATCAATAGAATTGATGCTACAAAGATATCCAAACCTAAAGATAATTTCTTCTGAAAAAGGAGTTATGTTCATGAGACAATTTGGTTATCACGTAGACGATAGATACATCGAAGTAAAAGAAGGCGACACAGTAAGCTTTGGTAAACACGAATTCACCTTCGTAGAAGCACCAATGGTACACTGGCCAGAAGTATTAATGTCATATGATTCATACGACAAAGTCCTATTCTCAGCAGATGCCTTTGGATCATTTATCGCAAACAACGGTAGACTATTCGCAGACGAAGTAAACTGGGATAGAGACTACCTAGACGAAGGACGTAGATACTACACAAACATCGTAGGTAAATACGGTACATTCGTACAAAAGGCCCTAGCAAAAGCAGGTGGTCTAGACCTCAAATATATCTGCCCACTACACGGCCTAGTATGGAGAGATAACTTCGGCTACATCATCGACAAATACGTACACTGGGCAACCTACGAACCAGAAGAAGAAGGTGTCCTAATCGTATATGCATCAATGTATGGTAACACAGAATTTGCAGCCCAAGCCCTAGCAAGCAAGCTATGTGAAAAAGGCATGACCAACATCTCCCTAAGAGACGTATCAAGCACTCACGTATCAACCCTAATAGCAGAAAGCTTCAAATACTCAAACATAGTCCTAGCATCTGTAACCTACAACCTAGGAATCTATCCAGTAATGCTCAACTACCTAGAAGACATGAAAGCTCTAAACCTACAAAACAGAGCAATCTCAATCATAGGTAATGGAACATGGGCTCCACAAGCAGCAGAAAAAATGGAAAAATTCATAGACGAAGAACTAAGACTAATGGACGTTCTACCAGAAAGCTTAGACATAGTATCATCACTAAAGAAAGCAAAAGAACCAGACATGGATGCCATAGTAGATGGAATCTTCGACTCAATGAAGAAGAGAAGAGAAGAAAAAGCAAAAGCAGCTTCTCAAAAGAAGGGCAAAAAATAAGTAAAAATTTAAAAGGCGGGGATATCCTCGCCTTTTTGCGTGGAAATTTTTTTCAAGCCTACTTATAGGAAATTGAAAGCAGGCTTGAAAAAATCAATCTTCTCCTTATAATGGTAAAAAGTAGAAGATGTCAATTACAATTTAAAATTGATAGTGATAAGTCAATGTAAAATCATTTTAAAATTATAAATAGGAGAAAAAATGAACTTAAAATCACAAGAATCTAGAAAAATAGCGCCTGAGCTTGACCCTTTAAGAATAGGAATGGGCTGGGAAGTTGAAGATCTATCTAAGGCTCAAATCTACATAGGCTCAACCTTTGGAGACTCCCATCCAGGATCAGCACATTTGGATAGTTTGGTTGAAATAGCTAGGAAAGAAATTTACGATAAAGGTGGATTTGGGTCAAGATATTATTACACAGACATGTGCGATGGCCAAAGCCAGGGAACAGACGGGATAAATTATTCCTTAGTCAGTAGGGAGATGATTGCAAATATGATTGAAATTCAAGCAAGTGCCCTACAATTTGACTCTGCAATTTTTGTAGCATCTTGTGATAAGGGAGCGCCCGGATCCTTGATGGGCATGTTAAGGGTAGACTTGCCAGCTGTATTTCTTCCTGGTGGAGTCATGGCAGCAGGGCCAGAAATGCTAACCCTAGAGCAACTTGGCATGTATTCTGCCCAATATGAAAGAGGAGAAATTACAGAAGAAAAATTAAACTGGGCCAAGCACAAGGCCTGTCCATCTTGTGGGGCCTGCTCTTTTATAGGCACAGCCACAACCATGCAAATAATGGCAGAAGCCCTAGGTCTTGCCCTACCAGGAAGTGCAGTCTTACCTGCCATAGGAGATGATATTAAAAAATACGCTCAGATGGCAGGAGCTAGAGCCTTTGAAATAGCAGGCGATGAGTCTATGAGGCCATCTAATATTTTAACAAAGAAAAGCTTTGAAAATGCCATCCTAATCCACGCAGCCATATCAGGATCAACCAATGCCATGATGCACCTTCCAGCCATAGCCCACGAACTAGGCATAGAAATAGATGGGGATGACTTTGATAGAATCCATAGAAAGGTAAACTTCCTACTAAATATAAGGCCAGCTGGCAGATGGCCTGCAGAATTATTTTATTACGCAGGAGGCCTTCCAGCTGTTATGAAAGAATGCTATGACCTACTAAATCTAGATGAGATGACCATAACAGGTAAAACAATCAGAGAAAACCTAAAAGATTTAGAAAGATATGGATATTTTGAAAAGTGTCAGGGCCTTCTTGATAAATTCAATGAGAAATTTAAGCTAAATATCAAAAAAGAAGATATAATATTTCCTTATTACAAACCAATAAGTGTGGGTGGGTCAGTCGCAGTCCTAAAGGGCAACCTAGCCCCAGAAGGAGCAGTCATAAAGCATACAGCCTGTCCTAAAGAGATGTTTGTGGCAGAACTTATCGCAAGGCCTTTTGATAGCGAAGAAGAATGCCTAAAAGCAGTATTAAATAAAGAAATCAACAAGGGTGAAGCAGTATTTATCAGGCACGAAGGCCCAGTTGGAAGTGGCATGCCAGAGATGTTTTATACATCAGAAGCGATCTCATCAGACAAGGACCTTGGAGCATCAATAGCCCTAATAACAGATGGTAGGTTTTCTGGAGCATCAACTGGACCAGTCATAGGCCATGTAAGCCCAGAAGCAGCCAAAGGAGGCCCTATTAGCCTAGTAGAAGAGGGAGATATAATCGAAATAAATATCCCTGAAAGAAGGCTAAATATAATAGGAATAAATAGGGGAAAATGTAGTGAGGAAGAAGTCGAAAAGATCTTGGAGAGTAGAAGAAAAAAATATAAAAAAAAGGACCCAAAATACAAGAGGGGAGCCATCAAAATTTTGATGGAACATTCAGTAAGTCCAATGAAGGGTGCTTATTTGGAATTTGATGATTAGGAGTTTTCAAATACTTACAAAACTTGTAATTAAATTTCTTCTGATTTAATGTTACTATTTAATTAACAAAAATGAGGAGGATATTATGAAAAAAATATTCAAAATCCTAGTCCTAATTTTAATACTTGCTTCCTGCTCATCCCAAGGCAAAGTCAAAAATCCGGCCACCCAGTAATATATAGTAGGAACAGGCAATATAAAGGGCAATGTAGATATAGATAAATATTTAAAAATAGATCAGAGATTTGAAATAGGGGCAGATAAAGAAGGCATGGCAGTATTCAAAGACCCCCACAAAGCCTACCAGGCCCTTATAGAAAAATACACAGCTGGCATAAATCTAATCCAAAAAGAATTTGACCTAGAAGATTTAAGCGAAACATCCTATGAGGCCTACAAAATTTACGGAGGGCAGGTAGAAACAGGGACTTCAGAAGAAAAGAACCAAGCCAAATTTGTATCGAGATTTTTTGATATTTATGAAAATAGTTTTGAGTAATATTTTTATAAAATTTTTGTTTTAATCTATGTAAAATATATGAAAATATAATATTTAAAAAAATGACCTCTAAGTCAAGTTGTAGAGGTCATTTTATGATTTTGAAAAAAATAATTTCCAAAAATCATCTATGTTAGATGATTTTATAGATTTTAAAATCCTAGTGTCATCATTTAGAAAATCGCTAAGATATTTATAAAAATTTTCAATAGTGGATCTTTTTACCTTATCATTTAAATTTAGTAAAAATACAATGTTTACTGGTTTTCCGTCCCAATCAATTTCGTCTGAGCTAATGTATAAAGCAAGGAAATTATCATCTAATACTTGATTAAGAGGATGAGGAATAGCGACTCTATTTTCTAGGCCTGTGCTAGCAAATTCTTCTCTTCTAATTAATTCTCTAATAAAAATTTCCTTATCAATTATAACATCAATTTTATCGACCATTTCTTTAAGGAGTTCTTCTCTAGTGAATTTGTTGGATTTGTTAGGATTAAAGAAAATATTATTAGCAAAAAGATCTTTTATTTCTTGGATAGATTCTTCGCTTTTTAAAGCCATGAGGATTTTATCTACATCTTTTTTATATAGATAAGCACTTACCTCTATAATTGGGACCTCTGTTTTAAGTTTTATGGGAATTGTTGAAACTATTAAATCGTATGAACTTAAATCCATGCTTATTGCCATTAGATAGTCACTTGTATCCAGTATATTTATATATTTTGAAAATTCATGCATAAATCTATACTTTAGCACTCTTGCTGTAGCTCTACCACTAGCACAAATAAGAAGAATGTTCTTTTTGTTTAGATTATCCCTTATCTTAGCTAGGGAAGCGCTGAAGTGTAAGGCTATGTAACCAAGCTCATCTGGATTTATATTAATTTTGTAAATATCGTTAATATAGGATGCACAGAGTTTTGCACATTCCATAGCTATGTGATCTCTTTTTATATCATCTAAGAGAGGATTTTTAAGTTTGATACCGTATTTAATTCTCTTAATCATTGGTGTTAGGTGAATAGTGAGTGATGATTTTAAATCGGTATCGTTTGATAAGTCAATAGAGAGGGTGTTTCTAATTGCCATTAAGGATCGTTCAATGATTTGTTCAATGTTTTCGTTATATTCTGATGGAATATAGGAATCTATTTTACTAAGGAGATTTATATATAAGTACTCAATTTCTTTATTATCAAGCTTAAGATTAAAAAGTTTTTCTGCTTCTTTTGCTATACTTAGGCTCAATTTATATATTGATGAATATTTTTCATAAATTGGTTCATTTTTATTATCATTAGATATTAAAAATCCCATATTCACTCTTGAAATTGATATTATTAAATAGTTAATAAAGTTATTGTATTTAACGAGGTTTGTATCGAATCCATATTCCTTAAATTTATTTAGGACAAAGGAACTTATTTGATTAGTTCTATAAGTGCTTATTTTACTAACTTCTTGTAAGATGTTACTATTAAATTTAGAACTTTCTTCTATATATTTTACAATAAAAGATCTTACATCTATCTCTTGCGCTTCTATCTTCATTCCATAATGAGGTTTAGAAATTATATTTATGTTGTTTTCAGATAGAATTTCTCTAACAATTTTCAAATCTTGGTTTAATTGAGACCTGCTTATATATAATAAGTCTAGAAACTCATCAGATTTAAAATAAGATTTTTCTCTTGCCAAGGTTAAAATTATTTGATTAACTCTATATTCTTGATTGTTCAGATCATCATTAAAGGCATAATTAGGCCATTCTTCTTTGACAAACCTATAGAATTTATTTTTATCACTTAATATAAACCTATAACCAACACCTGATTTGGATTCAATACGTGCTCCGTTATTTTTTAAAAGTAAGTTTAATTCTTTGATATCTTCCCTAATCGTTTTACTAGAATACCCGACAAATTTAGAAATATCGTTTGCAGTATAAGCTTTAAAATCATCGGTTAGGATTTCAAATATCTTTTTAATTCTATTTTCTTTCATTTCCATCCTCTCTTTAGATATAAATAGCTCATTTAATCCTATTATATCATCTTTTTACTTATTTATTATTTACATTTCTTCCACAAGTCTACTTAACTTGTGGAAGAAATGAATAAGGACAAATATAAGTATTTGATATATGATATAAGCAACAGGAAAAGGTATTCTTAATCAGATATCATTTTTCAAAAAGTAATATAAGGGGGCGATATTTTAGAAATGAAAAAATATGAAGGGAGGTATTTATGTGTCTTATATTGAAAAATCAAATATCATATACAATCTAGAGGCTAAAAATAAGTATGAAGCTATCAAAGCTCTAGCAAAGAAATTAGATGATAACGGTTATTTAAATGATTTTGATGTATTTTTAGAAGATGTAATTGAAAGAGAAAACCAAATAACTACAGGAGTTGGTAATGGGATTGCTATACCACATGGAAAAAGCAAGGCTATAAAAAAATCAGCTATAGCAATGGCAACTTTAATCAATCCCATTAACTGGGAAAGCCTAGATGGTGAAGAAACAAAATATGTTTTTTTATTGGCCATAAAGGATGGAGATGGAACAGAACATTTAAAGGTTTTAGCGAACTTATCAGCTAAATTGATGGATGATGCTTATATATCATCCATAAAAGAATCAAAAAGTTTAGATCAATTATATGAAGCAATTAATATTTAGGGGGTAATAAATGAAAATAGTAGCAGTAAGTGCATGTATAGCAGGAATAGCTCATACTTATATGGCAAAGGCAAATCTAGAAAAATTTGCAAAGCAATTAGGTCATGAAATAAAAGTTGAGACCCAAGGAGCAATGGGATTTGAAGATAAGCTATCTGAGGATGATATTAATCAAGCGGACGTAGTGATTTTTGCTGTCGATACAGTGGTGAGTGAAAGAGATAGATTTGATGGTAAAAAAATTTATGAATTTGGCACTAATGAAGTAATTAAAGATGGTAAATCAGTTATAGAGAAGGCAACAAGCGAACTTTAATTATTAGGAGGAAAATTTATGAAAAATAAAGGTAAGGAAATTTTAAGGCATTTACAGACTGGCGTTTCTTATTTAATTCCACTTTTAACAGCGGCAGGTTTGTTAACATCAATTGCTGTTATATTTGGTGGCTTAAGCGTTTGGGATGAAACAGAAACATTCTGGGGAGTTCTCAGAATGATTGGACAAACAGGTTTGAATTTTATCGTTCCAATGATTTCAGCTTTTATAGCATTTTCAATTGCTGATAGACCGGGCTTAGCACCAGGATTTGTTACTGGTATTATAGCTTATAATATGGGAACAGGATTCTTAGGCGGAATGATTACTGGTTTACTATGTGGTTATCTAGCACAAGAATTAAAGAAAATTCCTATTCCAGCTAGAGTTCAAACTCTTAAAGTTTTATTTATTATCCCTATAATTACAACCTTCGTAACAGGTTTGCTTTTATGGTATGTAATAGGTACTCCAATTTCAATGATGACAGAAGGGGTTTCTAATTGGTTAAATGGACTCTCTGGTGTAAATAATGCTATTTTAGCAGCTGTAATCGGTGCAATGATGGCTTTTGATATGGGTGGTCCTATAAATAAAATAGCCTATGCTTTTGGAATGGCAGCATTTACTGATGGAAACTACGCTATAAGTACAGCTATGCTTATTGCAATAGGCCTACCTCCATTTGGTATGTTCTTAGCTACTCTTTTAGCACCAAAACTTTATTCTGACTCTGAAAAAGAAAATGCAAAATCTGCTATAGTAATGGGAATAGTAGGAATTACAGAAGGTACTATACCATTTGCTGTTGCAGACCCACTAAGAGTTATACCAAGCATAATGATTGGTACTGCTATATCAAGTAGTATGAATGCTCTATTTGGAATTACTCATGCCACAACAATGGCAACATTCTTTGCGATTCCATTTGTTAACAATATACCTTTATACCTAGTATCTATAGCAGCTGGTGGTATTGCTACAGCTCTAATAGTTAATTTCTTAAAAGGTAGAAGTCAAAAGAAGGAAGCTTAATGAAAAAAATACACTTAGTAAATCATACTCATTGGGACAGAGAGTGGTATTTTACTCTCCAAGATTCACTGGTATTAAGCGATATAGTTTTTTCGAAAGTTATAAATGAACTAGAAAACAATCCAAATATGAAATTTGAGATAGATGGTCAAGCGTCTGTAGTTGAAGAATATTTAAGATGTAATCCTAATGATATAGGAAGGGTTAAGAAGTTAATAGAGAATAAACAATTGTTCATCGGACCTTGGTATACACAAACTGATTGTTTATTAGTTACTGATGAATCTATCTTAAAAAACCTATTGATTGGTATTAGGGAAGCAAATAAAATTGGTGGGTCATCTATGTGTGGATATTTGCCGGATACTTTTGGCTTTAATGCTCAACTTCCTACTCTATTAAATCATGCTGGAATAAACAACTTTTTCTCATGGAGGGGAATTGACTATGGTGTTAATGTTGATGCACCATATTATATTTGGAAGGGACTTAGCGGCAAAAAAGTAGTTGGTGCAAGCTTCCCATATGGATATTCTATTGGTGCTATTTTTAAAAAGGATTATGAAGATCCAGATTATTTTGCAAATACAAGAATAAAAAATTATGTGGATTTCATATGTCAGTGGAAAAATTTTAATAACATTTTAATGCCTGTAGGTGGAGATCAAAAAAATATTACACCGAATTTTGAGGAATATGTGGAAAAATTAAATGAACTATCTGATTATGAAATATTAATAAGCGATTATCAATCTTTTGCAGATGATTTAATTGAAGAGGATTCTTTAGTTGAATATGAAGGAGACTTAAGAGCACCTAGATTTTCTAGAATACACCGTACAATTGGTGGAATAAGAATGCCTCTAAAATTAGAGAATTTTGATATTGAACAAAAAATGATAAGAAGAATTGAGCCTTTAGCAGTAATAGCAAAAAGTTTAGGTATCCATTTATCAACTGAAATAATAGTTGAAATTTGGAAAAAAATTCTTCAAAACCATGCTCACGATAGCATTGGTGGATGCGTATCGGATGATGTTACAAAAGATATTTTGCAAAGGATAAAAGAAGCAAATGAATTAGCTGATGGCGTTGAAAATTATATTAAAAAATATATATCAGAATCATTAAAGTTAGAATATAATGAAATATTAGTATTTAATACTGATCCAATCCCTTTTGAGGGCTATAAAGAAATAGAATTCATTAGTAAAGAGGAAAATATAAGATTTTTAAACCATGGAAAATCAATCCTTATAGATAAAGAGTATATACCAGGTAGAAACAATATAAAGTTATGGAATTCTGATGGTGACACATATATTAATGAAGATGGATATTATAAAATAAAAGCTAAAATCTATTGTAAATTACCAGCTATGGGCTACAAAGTAATTAGCTTTGAAGAGTCAGATTCAAGTTTAGATAATCTTCAAAAAGTGACAGGTAAGAATTATATTGAAAATAGTAAATATAGATTTGAATTCAATGATGGATCTATAGATATGATCTGTGAATCAAATGTATATAAAGATTTTATTAGGTTAAAAGATATGGGAAATGGAGGAGATACATATGACTTCTCGCCTATACCAGAAGATAAAGAGATAATATTATCTTGGGAAAACTTTGAAGTTTATGAATATGATGATTATAAGATCATGGTGGTTAGAGGAAGTGAGAAACTTCCGAAAAATCTAGAAAATAGATTAAGTAATAACGAAATGGAAGAAGTTTCTTATGAGTTAAAAATCACCTTGATAGAAGGAGAAAATGCCAAGTTTAACTTAGTCTTCGATAATACTATATATTCTCATAGGCTAAGATTATCTGTTAATACTAATAGTGATTGTGGCAATTCTTATTCTCAAATTCAAAATGGATTCTATGAATATGATAATAAAATCATTGATGAAAATTGGAAAAATATTTATGAAGAAAAGCCAGTTAATATATACAATATGGATAAATCTGTATCTTGTACTAACGAAGAACAAACAGTAACCATATTTACTAATGGTTTGAAAGAATATGAAAAAAATGAGGATAGAATTGATATAACATTATTATCAACCACTAATCAACTTGGAAAACCAAATTTATTGTGGAGACCTGGAAGGGCCTCAGGGGATACAACAAATGCTGGTCACATCATGATGCCAACCCCATTAGCAGAAGAAATAGGATTAATTGAGTATAAGTTTGGCATTTTAGTAAATGATGGACCAATAGATGAGGAGTTAATATCAAAAGAAAGTGCGCTAAGGCTGTCACAAGATATAAGCTACCAAAAACAAGAACTAAATAAATTTGTAAATAGGTTAGATAATAAGATATGGTATGATTTTGAGTATTTAGAACTGCCAAGAGAGTATTCACTATTTGAAAATATAGATAATGTATTAATGACTTCAATATATCCTGCCTTTACAAATGATGATGGTTTTGTAATAAGATATTCTAACCCAACAAATAAAGATAAGAATCTTAAGTTCGAAGGGCTTGAAGATTACGAAATAAAATATTTAGATGCTGTAGAAAATGAAATAGAAACAGATTCAATAATTAGAGCTTATGACTATAAGACAATTTCCATATCTAAAAAAGTTTGATATATTCTAGATAATTTATAATCAATTAATATTTCAACCAATACAAAAACCAGAGCTAAGTAATTTAAGCTCTGGTTTTTGTATTGGTTGAATTTTTTAGAATAAATCAAGGATTTACATTACCTTCTTATTGATAGCATTAACAATGATTTCCTTGCCATCTTTTAATTCAAATTTGTATTTTTCGCCTTCGCCGTCGTTATAGAGTTTCCATTCTTTTATTTCTCCGCCGCCGTTTGATTCTAGGGCTATGTGCATGGCTTCTTCTGGTGGGATGGCCTTGCCTAGGTCTACTGGGTTTTCCTTATCTGCTCCCTTTTCCATTTCAGCTTCTGTTGTTTCTGCTGAGTTGGCATTTACTTTTAGCTTATATTCATCACCATTTTTCTCGCCTTCAAAGGTATAGTAAGCCTCTCCATCTTCAACTTCGTAGCTTACCTCTGTAAGATTGTAAGGAGCGCCACCTACGTGGCTTTCAAATTTGTAGCTTGCAGCCTTTAGTGTTACCTTGTTATCTGGCATGACCATTTCAGCTGTAGTTTTTTCTTTATTGTCATCTGCTTGATCAGTAGCTTGTTCTTTATTGTCATCTGCTTGATCAGTAGCTTGTTCTTTATTATCGTCAGCAGGAGCTTCTGCTTTTTCTTCAACTTTAGTTTCTTCTTTGGTATTAGCTTTTTCACCATTGCATCCAGCAAAAACAAAACTTGTTGCTAGAAGTAGAGCTAGTATTTTTTTATTCATATTTTCCCCCTTATAAAAGCTTTGAACATTAGTATTATACCAAAAGGCCTATGTTTTACAAATTATAGAGTTTAATGTCTATTCTATATCAAAAGCTTTTTAGACTTGATAAATCAATTAAATTGTAGCAGGATTTTTTAGTCTATTTTATTATCTCTCCCGTTGACCCGTTGATTTTTATATCTCTGCCTTCTGCTATATTTATGTAGTAAACTGCCTTTTTATCTTCGATTTTTAACTCGTATCCCTTTACCCAAGCGCCTTTACTTTGCTTCTCTAGGGCCTTTTCCATTGCATCAACGCCAGAAATAATATTTTTGAAGTCTAGGGCGAGTTTTTTATTGGTAGTGTCTTTTTCGATTTTTTCTTCTAGGATTTGGGCATTGTCATCGATTTTTAGCTTATATATCTTTCCGTTTTTAAATCCCTCAATATTTAGGATGAAAAGCTCATTGGTAAATTCCATTTTTATTTTATCTATATTTATTGAATCCATGTCTGTCTCACCAAAGTTGTGGTTGTGGAATATTTTTAGGGCGTCATCTAAGCTTTTTGCAAAATCTGGGACAGGTTTCTTTTTTATTTTGGAAATTTTCGTATTTTTATTTTCAACTTGCCTTATACCTGCTTCACTATTTTCCTTATTTGTATTATTACATCCCGTTAGCAAGAAAACAAAGGCTAATAAACCTATTAACACTTTTTTATTCATCTATATCTCCATAAGAATCTCTTTGTTATTGAGATTATACTAAATAGCTTTGCCTTATCAATTTTTATTGGTTTGCTTTGATTTTAGCGAAAAAATAGACCCATTTGGGCCTATTAATTTTAGAATTTAGTCTCTTTTTATTATGTCGCCTGTTGTGGCGTCAATTTTTACGTCCTTGCCATTATCTAGCTCTATGTCGTAGACAACCTTGCCGTCTTCAATTTTTAGTTCATATTCTTTGACTTTAACATCTTCAGCTTGGCCTTCTAGGGATTTTTCCCAGGCGTCCTCACCAGAAATTATCTTAGTAAAATCTATGGCAAGTTTTTTCTTATCGTCGTCATCTTCGATTTTTTCTTCTAAAATTTTGCCATTGTTGTTTATCTTAAGCTGGTATTCTTTGCCATCTTTAAAACCTTCAATGCTATAGATTATATCCTTATCTAAGATTTCTACCTTAATTTTATCGAAATTAAAAGAATCAGCTGATGCATCTCCGAAATTATGTTCGTGGAAAATTTTGACTGCGTCTTCCATATTCATGGCCACTTCAGGAGCTTTTTCTTTATCTGTGTCATCAGTTTTTTTATCATCTTCAGAAACTTCTTTTACACCTGTATTTGTATCTTCAACCTGGCTTGGTTTTTGCTTGGCATCTTCTACTGGCTTTGCATCTTTATTGCCACAGGCTCCTAAAATAAGGCTTGCTAAAAGAATTAGGCTTAAATTTTTGATTTTCATATTTTACTCCTCTTATATAATATTAGCTCAAAAAAGGAATTCCTGTTTTCTTAAATATATTATACCAGATATTAGAAAAGTTCAATATTTCTTACAAAAGTTTTAAGATTTGTAAGTATGATAATAAAAAAATAGACCCGAAGGCCTATTTATAAAATTATTTGATTATTTCACCTGTCGCTGCATCAATTCTTACATCTTCTGCATTTTCTAGGTCTATGTCATAGACTGCTTTGCCATTTTCTACTTCTAGTTCATAGCCTTTAATATAAACACTATCAGCTTGACCTTCTAGGGCTTTTTCCATGGCTTCTTTGCCTGTTATTATAGCTTTTCTATCTATAGCCATTACCTTTGTGTCATCTTCTGCTTCTGTTTTTTCGCTGATGATTTCAAGAGTATTGGCATCTAAAACGGCTTCGTATTCTTGACCATCTTTAAAACCCTTTACGCCATAGCAATATTTGCCATTTTCTTCGTCAAGTTCTGCACTTGTTAGCTCGATTGCCTCATCTTTATAGTGGGCATAAAAAGCGTCGATTGCTTCTTCTAGTGTTTTTTCTGTGGCTGGGATTGGATTTTTTGCAGCTGTGTTTGCATCATTTGCTACTTCCTTTACTGCATCATTATTTTCTGCTACTTGGCTTTCTTCTTGTTTTACTTCTTTTGCTCCATCATTAGCTGGCTTTGCTGCTTGATTGCCACAAGCGCTAAGGACTAGGCCTGCTGCTAGCATCATTATTAATTTTTTATTTTTCATTCTATCTCCTTCAATTTTCATCGTCTTATTTTACTTTATACCCAAGGATTGCAGGTTTTAAGCAAATTTTCCTTTTTTCTGTATGAGGGTTATGTATATATTAATTTTTGTGGTAGAATCCAGGTAAGATTTGAAGGAAATTTTAGGGAGGTGGTTTTATCAATAGGTATTCAAAGATTACGAATAAGACTAAAAGGGAGATTGTTCTTTTAAAGGCTAGGCCTTGCAAGTGGGGCAAGTGTAGCTTTTGTGATTATATAGATGACAATGAAGTCGATGAAAAAGCGATTGATGAGGTCAATTTTGAGGTTTTAAAAAATGTGACCGGAGAGTATGGGGTCCTAGAAGTCATCGATTCAGCATCGGTTTTTGACTTAACTGATGCTACTCTTGCTGAGATAAAGAGGATTGTAGATGCTAAAAATATCAAGCACTTATTTTTTGAGGCCCATTGGATTTATAGGAATAGGCTAGATGAGATTAGGGATTATTTTAAAATTCCTATTACCTTTAAGACTGGCGTTGAGACTTTTGACAATGACTTTAGGGAAAAGATCCTTAGAAAGGGTGCGACCTTTACAGATTATAGACAGGTTAAGAAATATTTTGATTCTCCTTGCGTGATGGTTGGAATTAAGGGCCAGACTAAGGAGATGATTGATAGGGATATGGAGATAATTAGGGAATTTTCCCATGCTACTGTCAATATTTTTATGAATAATTCCACACCTATAAAGAGGGATGAAGACCTGGTTAGCTGGTTTGTCGAAAAGTATAGGTATCTTGAAGATGATCCAAAGATTGATATCTTATTTGAAATCACTGATTTTGGAGTGGGTTGATTAAAATTTATTTTAAATGACTTGTTAGCACGTAAATAGGTCTTTTGACTTGATTTTACATCTAGCAAGCCATTTTTATTTGCTAAACTTTATCTAAATTTAACAAGGATTTGATATAATTATACTAGAAAGTTAGGAGGTTTTATGAAGGTTCTTATTGTTGAAGATGAACTCGACTTGCTTGATTCTGTTGCCGAAGGGCTCAATCTTTTGGGCTATGCGACTGATAAGGCAAGCGATGGAGATACTGCCATTGATATGGCTTATGTAGAAAATTATGATATCATCATCCTTGATGTGAATTTGCCTGTTAAGGATGGTTTTGAGGTTTTAAAATCTATCAGGTCTTTTGATAAGGAAGTTGCAATCATCATGCTTACAGCCCGTTCTGATATAGAAGATAGGGTGGCAGGACTTGACCTTGGGGCAAGTGATTATATGACCAAGCCTTTTGCCCTTAAGGAGCTTGATGCCAGGATGAGAAGCCAGCTTAGGCGCAAGCAAGTTCACACTGAAAGTGAGATTGCCATAGCAGGACTTGTATTTGATACGGCTAAGAGAGAGGCTTCCTATCAGGGCAACCCTATTAGCCTTACCAGCAAGGAAACAGGGATTTTGGAATATTTGTTCTTAAATTCTGAGCGTTTTGTCCCAACTGAAGAGCTTATCGAGCATGTGTGGGACTCTAATGTGGATGAATTTTCAAACTCGGTTAGGGTTCATATGTCATCTTTAAGGAAGAAAATCAAGAAGGTTTGCGGGAAGAATCTGATTGAAAATGTGATAGGCAGGGGCTATCGTATCCATGAAACAGAAGTTTTATGATTCGATAATTTTTAAACTCATAGCATCTGTCGTAATAATTTTTATAGTCATGCTCCTTGTAGTCATGTATCTTGTAAATCGCAAGCAGTCCATGGTTATAGATGCTGTGATGGAGGAGTTTCAGACCAATTTGCCCTTTAGAGACCATTCGGTTGTCCTTTTTGTGGATTCGTCCAAACTCCAATTTACCAGCGATTTTAAAATCTATCTTTTCTTTATAATTACCGGTGTAATTATAGTTGGATCCTTTGTTTTTGCCCTAATTATCAGGAAAATCTTGGCACCCCTTAAAAATCTCCAGGAAAAGATAAGCGATGTGGATATAGATAAGCCAGAAAGCTTTGAAAATCTGGCCCTAGTTGATTCTACATCGACAGAGATTGTCGAGCTTTCCCAAAGTTTTGACAAGATGCTTAGGAAAATTTACGCAGATTACAAGAGGCAGAAGGATTTTTCTTCAAATGTGGCCCACGAACTGAGGACTCCGATTGCCGTTATGAAAAGCCAGCTTGATGTCTACAAGCAAAAAATCCACACAGAAGATTCTATGAAGATGGTAAGGGTCCTTGAACACAATGTAGACAAGTTAAATGGCCTTGTTGATGCGATTTTATCCTTGAGGAAGAAGTCCCAACTTAAGCTTAGCAAATTTTCCCTAGAGAGCTTGGTCGATGAGATAATCCTGGACTTAGAAGATAAGGCAAGTGATAAAAAGGTAAGCCTTGCCTATGAGAATTTAGACCTAGATATCATAAGCGATGACTCCCTCATGCAGAGGCTCCTTTACAATATTATTGATAATGCCATCAAATATAATAAGGAAGGCGGTTCTGTCAAGGTCAGCGGGGAAAAATCAGGCGATGAGATAAGGATTTTGGTTAAGGATACAGGCATTGGCATAAGCGATTCTGATAAGGCTAGGATTTTTGATCTTTTCTACCAGGTAGATAATTCTAGGGGAAGCGAGGGTTATGGTATTGGCCTTTCCCTTTCAAAAACCATAGCTGATATGCTAAGGGCAGATATTGATATCAAGGAAAACGAGCCTTGCGGGTCAATATTTATTATAAAAATCCCTAGGTCTTTATCATAACTTAACAAGGCCTATGTTATCATGATTAAGGAAGGTGAGAAATGAAAAAATATAAAAAATCACTGGCTATCTTAGCCCTAAGCCTTGCCTTCATTGGCTACGGGCTTTATAGAAAAGAGGCCGACACAGTCTTTATGAAGGCAATTAACTTATGTTTGGAGTGTATAGGAATTGGATAGAGTAAAAAATACAAAGAGAATGATTATCCAAGCCCTATCAACCCTAGCTCACAACTTCCACTTACCCAACTTCCTAAAGGGAAAGATTTACCAGGGGCCTGGCAAGAAAATTTGCCTGCCAGGTCTTAACTGTTATTCCTGCCCAGGTGCTGCAGGATCTTGTCCTATAGGAAGTTTGCAAGCTGTAATTGGCTCAGCCAAGTACAGGGTCTCCTTTTATGTGATGGGCCTTATGATGTTTTTTGGTATAATGGTCGGTAGGCTTATATGTGGGTTCTTGTGTCCTTTTGGATTTTTCCAGGACCTATTTTATAAGATACCAACAAAGAAATTTTCCACCAAAAAACTAAAGGTCCTAAGATCAATTAAATACATAATCCTAACTAGCCTATTAATATTTGTAGGCTTTGCCTTGAAGGGAAAATACGAAGTGGTTCCCCCTTATTTCTGCAAATATATTTGCCCCCAAGGCATAATGGAAGCAGCCCTTCCTCTAGCAAGCAGAAATGCCAACCTAAGGATGGCCCTAGGCCCGCTATTTAGGATGAAATTTGTAATATTAATAATTACAATAATCTTATCAATCATATATTTTAGACCATTTTGTAAGTGGATTTGCCCACTTGGAGCCTTTTATTCCTTGTTCAACAAGTTTTCCTTCTATCAATTGGAACTAAGCAAGGATAAGTGTATAAATTGCGGCAAGTGTGCTAGAGTTTGTAAGATGGATGTGGATATAAGACAGTCAACCAGTCACTTAGAATGTATAAGATGCGGCGATTGCTTAAAGGCTTGTCCAACAAAGGCAATCACAAGCGAATTTTTAAATATCAAAAAGAAAGAGGAAAAAGATGAAAAATAATATCAAAAAAGGCCTAGGAGCCTTAGCCCTAGTTCTAGTACTTGCAGGATGTGGAAACAGCGCACCAAAAGAAGAAGCTAAAGATAAGGGAGCTGAACAAGCCCAAGAAATGGCAGTTCCAGAAGGACAAATGCCAGAAGGAGCTCAAATAACAAAAGATACAACTACAGAAATCGAAGATGTAGACCCAAGCCAAAGACCAACAAACCTAGGCAAGTTTGAAGCGACAGACCAAGAAGGTAAGAAATTTACCAATGAAGATTTAGGAAAATATGATGCAACAGTCATCAACCTATGGTTTACAGGTTGTTCTGCTTGTATACAAGAAATGCCAGAGCTAAATAAGCTAGCAGATGAATTCAAAAAGGATGAAAAAGTAAACTTCGTAACCCTCTGCACAGACAGCGAATACGATGACTCAACAAAGGCAGCCTACAAGAGAATAATCGAAGAAAATAAGCCAACCTACCAAGCTCTAGGCGTAAAACAAGAAGGCGACATCAAAAAATTCATCGACAATATTTTTGCCTACCCAACAACAATAGTAGTAGATAAAAATGGCAATGTCATAGGAGATGATGTAGTAGGAGCAATTGCAAACAAGGACCAACAAGAAAAATTGATGAAAAACATCGAAGCTGCAAAAGAAGCAAGCAATAAGTAAAAACTCAAACCCCTTAATAACTTTTTTCCCGGCAAGAGCCGGGATTTTTTTGCCCAAAGATTGCCTTATTTGATATAATAAACTTATGTAAAATGAAATCATTAGGTTTATTTTTATAAGCGAAAATTTTAATTACAAATGGAGAAAAAATGAAAAAGAAGGTTTTATTGTTAAGTTTAATATTAGCAGGAATTATGAATTTTAACACAGCCTTTGCTGCTGATATTATTTATTATGATGATTCTGATTTAGATGCTTTTCTTGAGGAATTTCAGGCAAGCACAAGTGATGAAAAAGAACAGGCTCCTACTCTAAATGAAGAAGAACCTACTAGGGAAGATATTTATTATAAAAATCCTGATGGCACCCTTGCCAAGGGCTTGACAGATACAGGCGAGGTCCGCAGGTATTTTGACAAAAAGACTGGTCAAATGGTCAAAAATATGACAATCGCCAGTGAAAATATCCATGTTGATAAATCTGGAAAGGCCCATTACATCGGTTGGGATTATTTTAATGGTAAGCTTGGCTATTACGACCCCCAAACAGGATATGCCAAGGGCCTAAAAACTATTGGCAATATCACCTATGGTTTTGATGAGAATGGGTCAATTTTTAGGAAGAAAAATAGGGTCTTTAATGGGCAAAATTATTATTTCAATAAATTTGGCGAAGCGACTAAGACTGATGGGTCTTATGCCAGGGGCTGGGTTGGGGATAGGTATTTTTTTGAAGATGGCAAGCCTGCTGAGGGCTTGGTAGAAATTTCTGGCAAAAAGTACGCCTTCCACGAAAGAAGTCTAAGGCTACTTAGAAATACAGAGAAGGTCTTTAATCACAAGCTTTATAAAATAAATGATAAGGGCGAGGCTATCTATCAATATGATGTGGCTCATGCAAACCTAAGTAGGGGGACTAATGGTGAATTTAAGCCAGGCTTTTCTCAAAATCTTATGAGAAAGACCCCTTATTTTTACCAGAAAGATGGGCGTTGGGCAAAAAGAGCCTACGCAACAGGTACCATGGCAGGTTTTGGTTGTGGGCCAACAGCCATGGCCATGGTCCTAAATAGAAAGCTTAATACCAACGACATCTACCCAACCAACACCATGGCAGTAGCCCGTGACTACTCATCTTGGGATGGGACTGATTGGCAATATTTCATAGAAGGAGTCGAAGCCTACGGCCTTAAATCCTACGACATACCAGTCCAAAAAGACGCCTTCGTTCAGGCCCTTAAAAATAATCCCATAGTTGTAAGGGTAGGGGCAGGATCCTTTATAAATTCAGGCCATTACATGGTTGTAGATTCCTACCAAAAGGACCATTTCCTCATAAATGACCCTTATAATATGAGAAGAAATACCCTTGATAATATTTCATGGAGAAGATTAAGGGGAGAAGTGACAGTAGCCTGGGAGATAAAATAAAAAAGCAAGCCTATAAAGCTTGCAATGTCAATCAATTCCTAAAAGCAAATAGGAAAGGTATTTATTTTTTATCTTGTAAATAGCTTCAGCAATAATGTAGGAGGCAAGGATTGAAATTATTAGAATTCCAATATCCTCTATAGGCATCCTTGCCTTAATTATCACAAAGAGGGCTGGATATATATAAATTAATCCAAAGATAAGATAATCACTAAAGCCCATAGCCTCTTCCTTGCTAATGGTTTTAAGGGCTAGATAGGTCAGAGGGAAAATTGTAAGCATAAAGCCATAGTCGACTTTGACCAACCTTTCTTTCAGGTAGAATTCACCAGCCACAAGGCCTAGGGCAAGTACTAAAAGGATTGGTCTGATATTTGATGCAGATCTAACCTTAATAGCCATTAGATAAAAGCTAAAATATAGGAAATAATCTTTATAAGGACTAAGGCCACCGAGCCTTCCAATAAAAATTATGGCGAAAAAAATCACAAGACAAAGTCCTGCAAGATAAGGTGTGATAGAGCTGCCAAGAATTTGATTTATGATAAGCTCCAGGATAAAAAATCCACCCATCATGATCATTAACCTGTAAATGCTTGTGATAATTTTAAGTAGATCGGCAGGGATTTTTTCGAAACTTCTCCCATTTACAACAAAAGCCATGACCAGGCTATAAAAAATGAGAGGGATAAACATGATAAAGACCTTTTTTGTATCAATAAAGGAAATCTTAAAGGCTAGATAGGCGACGGTTAGGGATGTGAGAGTCCTTTCTATTAAATTTTCATCAATTACAAGAGCTTTTGCAAGAAAAGCCTTAAAAATTAGCCCGATAAGGGCAAGAATCGTAAAGCTTGCTGCAAAATTATTTTTAAAATACTTCATACTATTATCATATCATAAATTCATCGTAAATGGTATAATAAATAAAAGGAAGGAATTATGGCAAGAGATACAACAAGACAAAGACATGACAGACGTGAAAGACCTTCCCCTTCTAGGGAAAGAGTAGATAGGACCAGGCGTAGAAAAGCTAGGGAGAAGAAAAGAAAAAGAAGGACCTTTGGCCCTTATATCTTAATATTTATCCTCCTAATAGCAAGTGTGTTTTTTATAGCAAGGTCCATAAGCCACAATGTAGATAGGACTGTGGCAAGAATTGAATCAGCAATCAAAAGCGACGATGAACTCTTCATGAAAGAAAACATGGATAGGATCGATCTGATTTTTGACGTGCTCAAAAAATCTTACTCAGAAGATGAGGTCAAACAAGAAGACTTTATAAAAAATAATTTCAAAAATCTTGATATAAAAGTTTTAAATAAATTAGATATAGACGGGGGCAAGGAAATAAGTCTAAGGATATCAAATGTGAACTATGTAGAGGAATTTGACAAGGTCAAAAACATAGAAGAAGCCAACCAGCACGAAGAATATATGAGAAAGCTCTCAGCATCAGATGCCAAGCTTAAAAACACCGATGCCAAGATATTTCTAAAGAAAAAACTCTTTGGCTATGATATCTACGAATCAAGAGAATTTATAAATGGGATAATAGGCGGAGCCTTGGATTTAGTCAATGAAAGCAAATAGATCAATTAAGAGAACAAAAGAAGAAGCCCGTGACCTAAATCCGGTCCTAATCACCCTAATATTGTCAATTCTTATCATAATTCCCCAATATATCCTAGGTCTTATAGGAGGTCTTGGGAAAAATATCAAGGTCATAGATGATTTTTTCACCTACATGGACACAAATAACATGTCCTTCTTGCTAATAATTTATTCAACCGCACTCACCCTATTTTTAGCCTATATATTTGCAAGGAAAGTCTTAAAAAGAGATAAAATTTCCCTAGGCCTCGTAGATGATAAGAAATTTATCTCCTATGCCAAGGGCATCCTGCTGGGATTTTCACTTTTAAGCCTCATAGCCCTAATCTTAAAATCATTAGGCTTTGCAGAAATAGTAACAAACAAGACAGACCTTAATATAAAGCTCTTTTTAATCTTCATCCCAGCCTGGATGATTCAAGGTTTTGAAGAAGAATTTCTAATGAGGGCAATCCTAATGAACCAAATGGCAGGAAGGGGCAAAATCATCCTTGCAATGGTCGCAAACTCCCTAATATTTTCCATCCTCCACTTGGGAAACTTGGGCTTTAGCCCTATGGCCTTTATAAATATATTTTTAATTGGAATGATATTTTCCTTATTATTTTATAAGGAAGACTCAATATATATTTCAGCTGGGGCCCACTCCTTTTGGAACATGACCATGGCCAATATATACGGCGTAGCTGTCTCAGGCTTTAGCCAAAGCGGAGCAAACATACTTAAAACCACCCTTAAGGGAAGTCCCCTAATCTCAGGAGCAGACTTTGGCCTAGAAGGCTCAATTGTCACAAGCCTGGTATTAGCGATTGTTTTGATAATTTTAATAAGTAATATAAGAAAGAAATCTTGCCCAAAGTAAGCAGGATTTCTTTTTGTAAGGACGGACACTATGTCTATATATAAATTTGCAAATAATTTAATAAAAATTAGAGAAAATAAAAAACTTAGCCAGGAAGACTTGGCGCATCTTTCAGGAGTAAACCGCAGGTCCGTATTAAGGCTAGAAAATGGCCTAATAAAAGAGCCGACCATCGACACCCTCCTAAAATTATCAGCAAGCCTAGAAGTTGATCTAGTTGATTTATACATAAAAGATATCTATGAATCCCATTACTTATATAAGGACCTTCTATCAAGCTTTGACATTCTATGCGGTTTTAAACCTAAGGAAGAAATCCTTCTTTTAGAAAAAAAGTTAAATATATTAGAAGCTGACCCAAATTTCAAGGGAAAAGACTATGAACTAGCTCTAATGAGGCTTTTTATAAAAAACTTAAAAACACCCATCCTGATTAGCCTACAGGAAGAATTTGAAGACCTTACATCTACTAGGCTTAACAAAAATAATTTGCTGACTAAGGATTTGAGTTTTTTAGAAGCTAGATTGCTGCTTAATATTTGTAATAAAAATAAATCTTATAAGGAAATAGAAAGAGAAGATATTCTGAATAATTTAATTACAAAAAGAGACAAACCTATTATAGTTATAATGGCATATAATATTCTTATAAATAGAATGTATGTAAATGGGACATCTAAGGAAGCCTTAGAATTGGCGGATAAATCGATACAGTATGCTATAGATAATCATATTATTAATTCATATGCTCTTTTATATTACTTAAAATTTTTGTGTTTTTATGAAATAGGAGATGACAGATATATTAATTCACTTAATTGTGCAAATATGTTTTCATCACATTTAGATAATTGTATGTTATCAAAAATTATTGACAAGAAATCCAAAATTGTTTTTGGAGATTAATTATATAAATTTATATAACTAAATCAATAAATCCTAAATTTAATAAATTTTTTCAAAATAAAAATTTGAAGTAATTTAAAACATTTAATTATTGTTTTAATGGGTTTTTATAAAAGATTTATTTTAAATTTTTATATGACTTAATTTCTATTATAGTAGACTCTTTTTTATCATTAGCATAAGAAGTACTAACGTTTAGTGTTAATAATATTGCAATTAGAAGTAATATATTTTTTTTCATAAAGCAACTCCTTTTAATATCGTTTGTAATATTATATAGTTGAATTAATTATAAAAAAGTGACATGGATGTCACTTTGAATATTTTAATTTGCTTGTAAAGTTTATATGCAAATTATTTGAATAGTAAAGGAGAAACTTATGAAAAATAAAAAAACAAAATATTTTGCCTGCTTATTAAGTGCTAGCATATTAGCTAGCCCAATTGGCCAAGCTTTTGCTAGCCAATGTAATATTGGAATGAATAAAGATGATATAAAAATCAATTCGATAACTCAAAGCTCAACAAAAGTTACAAACCAGAGTATATTAAATAATATAGAAATTAAAGATGAAGGTGATAAAAGAATCGTAACAATAACTGATAGTAAAACTGGAGAAAAAAATCAATTAATTGCGAATTTTAAAGATAATACCCTCTATTCTACAATCACCAATAAAACAATAGATTTGCCAGCTGATTTATCATTTTATAGGGTAGAAACAACTTATGAGACAAAAAGGCTTACCTATAAGCAGATAAGTGATTCCCTAGGTGATAAGATTGATGTTGCTAGCCTAGTTGGTCTTGTTATGTCTTATGTACCAGGACTAGAAGGAGCTGGTGGTGTAACTGTTGTGATTAGTGAAATTGTAAGGTATTATAATAATCATCTGGCCAATAAGTCAACTGAGCATGGTCTTATATTTAAGATAAAAAAGGTAAGACATATAAGGCGTAGGGGATCAAAACATAATGTAGCGTATAGAACTTCAAAAACAATTGTGGGTGTGACTAAGTTCTAAAAAGTAAATATTTATACGGAGCAAAATTATGCAAGAAAATACAAATAAATTAAAGATAGTCAACATAATATCTATAGCATTAACAGCACTTATTCTTTTATCTATATTTGATATATTTAAATTAAAAGAGTATAGGTCAGTTTTTGTAGGAGCTTTTTTAGTGACGTTATTTTTAAAAATCTTATTGTCTGATTTAAACAAAAAGGAGAAAATTTATTCACTGGTAGCTTTAGTGATAATAGCAATAATTTTTGTTTTTATATTTGTTAAGTTTTCCTATCTATGGGTTTTGTAAAATAAGGGGATTTATAGATTTAATAGTTACTATATAAATGCATGTTGCTTGAGCTTGTAGTAAATAAGGATCAATTTTACTAAGTTAAGAAGCTCTATGATTAGGTGAATACTCTAAAATAGGTGATGATAAAAAGCTTATAAGAGAAATTTAAGGAGACCTCGGATAAAATGAGGTCTTTTTATATGACTAATTTTAATGTAGCTATCAAGTTAAGGTGGTATGATATAAGTCAAAACGAAAGGAGGTTCTATGTCTATATATAAATTTGGAAATGACCTTACAAAAATCAGGGAAAACAAAAGAATTAGCCAGGAAGACTTGGCATTTTTATCAGGAATCAGCCGCAGGTCCATATCAAGGATAGAAAATGGCCTAATAAAGGAACCGAGCATTGACACTCTCCTAAAATTATCAGCAAGTCTTGATGCTGACATAGTTGATTTATACATAAAAGATATCTATGAATCCCAATATTTATATAGGGAACTTCTATCAAGTTTTGACATTCTTTCTAGCTTTAAATCCAGGGAGGAAATCCTATTATTAGAAAAGAAAGTCGATATTTTAGAAAAGGATCATAATTTTAAGGGAAAAGACTATGAACTAGCCTTAATGAAGCTTTTTATAAAATCCTTAAAAACTCCAATTTTACTTAGTTTAACAGAGGAGTTTGAGGATATCACGAGCGCTAGGATAAATAAAAACAATATACTAACTAGAGATTTGAGCTTTTTAGAAGCAAGACTTCTTATAAATGTTTGTAATAATAAAGCTTATTTTAAAAATATTGATAGGAAAGAGATTTTATCATCCATAATAGATAAAAACGACGAAAGTCTTATAAAATTAATTGCCTACTACTCACTTGTTAATGTCATGGATATAGAGAGGGATTCTCTTAATGGCTTAGAAAAAATTAACGAAGCTATATCTTTTGCAAAATATTCTAATCATAGCGAGATGTTTGCATTTTTATATTATCTGAAATTTTTATGCCAACATGAATTGGGAGATGAAAACTATAGAAATTCAATAAAATTATCGAGAATTTTTGCAAGCCACCTTGACAAAGATGGGGCACTAAAGTCAATAAATCAAGGCATAGGAGATGTTTTGGGAAATAATTAAAATTGGGACAGCCATGTCCCTTTTTAATTTACTAGACTTAAGTATATTGACCCTATATAAAAATAAAGGAGGTAGCCTATGTTGAGATTTTTTTATTTGACTGATAAGAAAGAATTTGTAAAGCTTTTATTAATTAGGCTAATAGTAATCTGTTTGGGATTGTTAATTCCTATTAATACAGCAAAGGCCATTGACTTTGCTATTGCTAAGGACTTGGACCAGACAATAAAGCATATAGGGATCATGGTTTTACTTGATATTGGTATCCATATTTTTTATGTCCTCGAAGATTATATTTTTGGGAAAAATGACGCCAAGGCCTATCTAAAGCAATTTGTAAGTCTTGATAGGGCCTTGAAATTTTATGACAGTAAGGTTTATAATATCGACCAGGCAAGGATTAACCAAGAGCTTGGCCAAAATTTTGAAATTGTCCAGCCCTTTATCTACAAAAATACCTTGAGGATATTTTTAAACGCCCTTAAGTTTGTGGCAATTTGCATAATTGTATTTTTTATCTCACCATATCTTTTAATTTCATTTTTAATCATAGCCCCAATAGCAGCTGTGGTTTCCTATAAGAGTGAGGAGAAGATTTCGGATTATTCCTCAAACCACTTGGACGATATGAAAAATATCAAGGGCTATTTGCTTGATTCTAATAATCTAAGTAAGGAAGAAAGATTTTTAGAAGAAAAGCAGCTTCCACCTATTAAGGACTTTTTTAAGGGGTTTTTCAAAAATCTAATAACAAAGGTTCGCTATGAAAGCGTGATTTATAATATTTTCGTCTATGGAACCCTAAACATGGCCATCACCCTTACAACCATTATTTCAATTATCCTTATTATAAAGGGCAAGATGACCCCAGGCTCCTATGCAGCTGTGTCAATCTATATCAGCTCCCTTTGGGATCCCATGCTTGATACTTTTAATACAAGAAGAGAATACGTCTCAGGCAAGCCTGCCATGGACTCTTTCTATGAATTTATAAATATGACTCCTGTAAAATTTGATAAGGCAAAGATAAATTCTTTAGAAATAAGAGGATATACAAGTCTTGGAAGTGGAGGAGAAAGACTCCACCAAGCCTTTAGTGAAAATTTTGAAAAAGGAAAAATCAACCTTATTGTAGGAGATAATGGCATTGGAAAGACAACCCTTATAGAAGCAATTATGAATCTTACAACCAGGTATGAGGGAGAAATTTTTATAAATGGCAAGGCTCTTGATAAGAAATCAGGTATTTTATTTGATGACCTGGTCTATATTCCTGCAAATCCACTCATAAGTGAGTATGGCAAGCTAAAAGAAAAGCTTAAGGGCTCATCAGGTCAGAAAAAACTAGCCCAAGTAGAATTTGCTACAAGAACTGACAAGTCTCTCTATATCTTTGACGAGCCGACAAACTTTTTGGATAAGGAAGTTAAGGGAAGGGTCTTGGATTTAATTAGAGGACTTACCAGTAAGGGCAAGCTAGTAATAGTAATAAGCCATGACCAAGTATTTATGGATGCAAGTGATGTGAATTTGATTAGGATTAATAAGTAAAGCAAAAAGACCTCGGCTGAGGTCTTTTGTATGATTTAAAGCACCCCAGCTAGGGCTGGGGTGTAGAGAACGTAATCTTTTTCAACGAACGCTCCTATACGTCGCGTTCTTATGAAAAAATTACATAAGGTTTCTCATCAATCTATCTTCACACTTCGTGTTTGATATATTGTGAGAACCGCAAAAAAATCGCTTATGAAGTCCTATCCCAATTTTATGAAATAAAATTGTTGGAAGGACTGATACTTTAGTACGATTTAAAGCACCCCGGCTAAGGCCGGGGTTAAGGAACGTAATGTTTTTAGAATCAATGCTCGTATTCCTCGCATCGCTTCTAAAAAATTACATAAGGTTCTTCATCAATTTCTACTTCGGTGCTTCGCACCTTGAGAAATTGTGAAGACCGCAAAAAAATCGCTTACGATTTTTTTGCTACCATTAGTATCCAGGTTTACCTAGTAGTTTAAACATTGCTTTCTTATATGCTTCTACTCCTGGTTGGTCGAATGGGTTTACTCCTAGCATGTAGCCTGATACTCCTACTGCTATTTCGAAGAAGTAGAATAGTTCTGCTAGAGTTCTTTCGTTTACTTTGTCTATTTTTATTCTAATATTTGGTACATTTCCTTCTACGTGGGCCATTGCTGTACCTTCCATGGCTTGTTTGTTGACGTAGGACATTTTTTTGCCTGCTAGGTAGTTTAGGCCATCTAGGTTGTCGGCATCTGTTTTGATTTCTATGTCTTTGTCTACATTTTCGACTTCTATTACTGTTTCAAATAGGTTTCTCTTGCCATCTTGGATCATTTGGCCTACTGAGTGGAGGTCTGTTGTGTTATTTACACTTGCTGGGAAGATTCCTTTGCCATCTTTTCCTTCAGATTCGCCGTAAAGTTGTTTCCACCATTCTGCTACATATTTTAGCTTTGGTTCGTAATTTACAAGGACTTCGATTTCTTTACCATTTTCATGGAGCATATTTCTTATTGCTGCATATTTTATAGCATCATTTTCCATTGATTTAAGAGTGTATTTTTCTCTACCATCAGCAAAACCTGCCATAAATTCGTCTATATCAATGCCTGCTACAGCTAGTGGGAGTAGGCCTACTGCAGAAATTACAGAAAATCTTCCGCCTATATCATCTGGCACTACAAAGGTTTCATAGCCTTCATTTGTTGCAAGCTCTTTTAAGGCACCCTTGGCCCTGTCTGTTGTGGCAAAAATTCTTTCTCTTGCACCTTCCTTGCCATATTTTTCCTCAAGAGCTTCTTTTAAAAACCTAAAGGCTATGGCAGGCTCTGTGGTTGTACCAGATTTTGAGATTACATTTACTGAATAATCCTTATCCTTGAGGTAGTCAAGAAGCTCTACCATATATTGGCTGGAAATTTGATTACCGGCATAGATTACTTCTATTTCTCTTTTTGAGTCAAAGTAAGTGTCGCATGCCACATCTATTGCCTTGATACCTAGGTAGGACCCACCTATACCAACTGATACGAATACATCAGAGTTTGCTCTGATTTTTTTAGCTGCCTTTTTAATTCTTTCAAATTCGTCCTTGTCATAGTCAACTGGCCTATCAATCCAGCCTAAAAAGTCATTGCCAGCTCCAGACCTGCTAATAAGAGTGTCAAAAGCATCCAGAGCCCTTCCTTCATAGTCTTTTAAATTTTCTAAGTTAACATTATTTAAATCTAATTTCATATTGCCTCCTATCCTTCTTTATATGATTATACCCTTAAAGGAAATTTCTTATAATAAATTATATTTATTAAAAAACAACCTTTAATCACTAGTCTGCATAATATTTCAAAATGAAAATCATTATCAATATCACAAGAGTAGGATCCATTATAAAAACAAATCTTCTACTCACATCTAGGCAATCTATGTAAATATGTATTTTAAAAGAATTTTGGAATTAATGCCTGCTAATGATAATGATTATATATATCATGCTTAGAAAGAATAAAACTTTAGAATCATTCTTGACATTTGTATAATTAATAATATAGTATGAATAACAGGTGATATGAAGTCACAAAAAATATAAAGGAGATTATTATGGCAGAACTAAAAGGAACAAAAACAGCACAAAACTTAATTACATCATTCGTTGGTGAATCACAAGCTAACATGAGATATACATATGCTGCAAAAACTGCAGAAAAAGAAGGCTATAGACAAATCGCAGCAATCTTTAGAGAAACAGCAATGAACGAAAGAGAACACGCTGCAAGATTCTACAAATTCCTAAAAGAAGAATACAAACTAGAAACAATTGAATTAACAGAAGGCTATACAGCTTGGCCAGTAATTTGGCATGACACATTAACAAACCTACAAGGCGCTATCGATGGTGAAAACGAAGAATGCGAAGATATGTATCCAGCATTTGCTGACGTAGCAGAAGAAGAAGGATTCGACGAAATCGCTAGAGCATTCAGAAACATAGCAAAAGCTGAAGGCGCTCACAGAGATAGATACCAAAAACTACACGACAATGTAGAAAATGGCACAGTATTTGAAAAAGAAGAATCAGTAATCTGGAAATGTGGAAACTGTGGCTTCCTATATGAAGGCAAAAAAGCACCAAAAATATGCCCAGCATGCCACCACCCACAAGAATGGTTCGAAGTAGCAGCATTTAACTATTAATGGTAGCAAAAAAATCGTGAGCGATTTTTTGCGGTTCTCAAAGTTTTTCAAGCAAGCAAAGCTTGCGAAGTGAAAACTGATGAGAAACCTTATGTAATTTTTTATGCAAGTCGCGACGAATAGGAGCGACTGGAATAAAAACATTACGTTCTTAACCCCGGCTTTAGCCGGGGATTTTTAATTGCGAAATTTTTATGGTTTTCACAATATAACCGAGTGCGTAGCACGAAGGTTAGATTGATGAAAAAATTTATGTAATTTTAAGCAAGCCTGCCCGGCTCTTTGAGGACATGCGACGAATATAATGGTAGTAAAAAAATCGTAAGCGATTTTTGCGATTCTCACAGTTTTTCAAGCAAGCACAGCTTGCGAAGTTAAAACTGATGAGAAACCTTATGTGACTTTTTATTTTAATTACGACGAATAGGAGTAATTTAAATAAAAATCACTGAGCATTATAAATAAAAAGATTACGTTCCTTATGAAGACCTATCACAATCCGATGAAATCGGATTGCATGAAGGTCTGATGCTTTAGCACAAAATTTAACTTGTTAAATTTTGCAATATTAGCAAGACTAAAATAAATATCAAACCCGGCCTCGGTCGGGTTTTTTATTTTGCCTATGATGGTAAAAATATTTAAAATGGGTATCTATATAACTATAAGGAAAGTAAGGCTTCCAGTTCGTTTTTCTTTGCACTTCGTGCTTGAAAAACTGTGAGAACCATAAAAATTTTATCTATAAAATTTTTATTACCATTAAAGGAGTTATATATGAAAGTTATAGTATGCAAAGATTATGATGATATGAGCAAGAAGGCTAGTGAGCTTGTTATTAGCAATATGATTGAAAAGCCTCAAATAAAGTTTGGTTTTGCGACAGGTTCTAGTCCTATTGGTCTTTATAAAAACCTGATAGCTGCCCAAAAAGAAGGGGAGATTTCTTTTAAATATGCTAAGAGTGTGAACTTAGATGAATATGTAGGAATTGATAAGGCTAATGAACAATCCTATTCTTATTTTATGGATGAGAATCTTTTTGATCATGTAAATATCAATAAAGAAAACACCCACCTACCATATGCTCCAGAAAATGATGAGAAATATGCTATCGAATACAGAAAAATCTTAGATGATTTTGGCCAAAGAGATATTCAAATCCTAGGTCTTGGACCAAATGGCCATATAGCCTTTAATGAGCCTGCTGATAAATTAAATAGACGCGCATCTATTATAAAATTAACAGATTCTACTATCGAAGCCAACTCAAGATTTTTTGAAAATGAGGATGAAGTTCCAAAATACGCCCTTTCAATGGGGGTTGAAGAAGTATTTGATGCCAAGACCCTAATAGTACTTGCTAGTGGCAAGAGCAAACATGAAGCTGTAAAAAGACTCTTAAATGATGATACAATTTCAACAGAGCTTCCATGCTCTCTTCTAAACCTTCACCCAAATGTTTATCTATTTGTAGATGAAGAAGCTTATAATGGCTAAAACTTTATAGTTTTATTTAAAAAATCACCTCTATTAGCTGATGCTTATTTTTCCATTTGCTAATAGGGGCGTTTTTTTCATTTTTATTTGCTTTTCTTTATAATTTTTAGATGGTTTACTACTGATTAGTTTTTCTGTAGGAACTTGGGCTTAGGCCTGTGAAATCCTTGAAGGCTCTGGTAAAGTTGGATGGATTTTTGAAATTAAGGTCATTGCTTATTTCAATAATGCTTAAGTTACTTTTTAGAAGTAGTTCTTGGGCCTTTATTAATCTTAGTCTTTGTATATATTTCATAGGTGTGTATTGAAAGGTTTTGGTAAATTTATCATTTAGACTTGATTTTGAAATTTTAAATTTCTTTGAGATTTCTTCTAAGCTTATATCATTATCAAGATTTTCTCTCATATATATTTCAATTTCATTAACGAGTTCAGTATGATTTATCTTAAAATAGTTCATCTTATTTGGATTCATTCCTATTTTTCCAATCCTATAAATTAGCTCTAGGGTTAGCAATTTTATTAGTAAAAAATCTTCACTTTTTAGGGCTAGAATTAAGTTGTTGGCAAGATTTATTAGGCTTTTTTCTCTCATTACATAACCCATATTCTTAATATTTTTAAAGTTATAGAGGAATTTGCCAATGTAAGGGAAGAGCTTGGAGTTTTTATCTAGGACTTTATCTAAGATTATAATATTAAAGGCCCTAGTTCTGTGGCTAGTTGTGAAGGAAAATTTCGATTCTGGTATAGATCTTCCTATAAAGAGTTCATTAGTTGTTATTAAGACCTTTGAATCTTTTATATAGGTAAAGTAGTTTCCCTCATAGCAATAGCCTATCCTATAACCTAAGCTGCCTTTTGAGGCTGAATTTTTGGCTTCATATTTTTTGTCAAGGCTAATATATAAGACAAAGACGCCAGGTATAAGCTCATAAGAAGTCATCTTATTTTCGGCATTTTCTATGCCCATGTATTTTATAATCCTAGGATCACTTGTTGGGAAGGATTCAAAACCCCAAGATTTTAATCTAGTATCTTTCATTTATAAACTCCACTATATTTTCGTCAGTATTTTTTATAAATTCATAATCGTGGCTTATGATTATTATAGTTTTTCCGGCAATTTTCATTTGCTTTATTATGTCTATAAGTCTTTGCATATTTTCGTAGCAAAGACCAGATGTTGGTTCGTCTAGGATGGCTATTTCTTTGGGACTTGCCATAGCAAGACCTAGGGCGAGCCTTTGTTTTTCTCCGCCAGATAGCCTTTGGGGATGGCGGTCTTTTTTGTCGGCTAAGTTTAAAGCTAATAGGCTTTTTTCTATTAGACTCTTATCATCGCTTACAATTGCCATCTCCATTTCAACTGATTCTGTAAAAAGCTGATAGTTTACATCTTGCATGACAAGGGAAATATAGGCTCCATGATTTTTTATAAGCTTATTTTTATAATAGATTTTTCCATTTTGTTTTTTATTTAGACCGCATAGGTTTCTAATAAATGAGCTTTTGCCTATACCATTAGCCCCAATTATAAAATATATACCAGGCTCAAAAGAAATGGAAAAATCAAAAATTTGGGGAGAGTCTTTGTAGGCACAAGAAAAATCCTTGCATAATAGACCTTGCGTATTATCACAATTTTTGTCAAAGAGATTTTTTATTTGGTACTTATCAGACTTTAGGTCTTCTTTTCTTATTTCATCAAGAGTCCTTAATTTGTGTTCTTTTATGACTTTAGGAGTCAGTTGTTTTTTTGTGTATGTGATGGACTTTTTATTTTCTATTACTATTAGCTTATCCAAAATGTTTTTAAGATAAAATAGCCTATGTTCAGCTATGATTATAATTTTGCCCATGCTTTTTAGGACCTCTAAGCATGAGGAAAGGTTTTTTATCGACTCTTTATCAAGGGATGCTGAAGGCTCATCAAAGATATAGACCTCATTATCCATAACAGCTACAGAAGTTATTGCAATTAGCTGTTTCTGACCACCTGATAGGGTGAATAAATCTTTATCAAGTAGGCTATCACTTGAAAGAAGCTTGCTATAGTAAGAAATCTTCTTATATATATTATCCCTAGGCTCATTTCTATTTTCCAGAGCAAAGGCTATTTCATCAAGAGAATTAACAGCATAAAACTGGTTTTTAGGATTTTGAAAAACTGTTGCTATGAAATTTGATCTACTACTTATATCCTTGTCCAAAAGTGACTTGCCATTTAAGAGTAAGTCTCCAGCAATTTTTGCCTTATCAATTTCTGGTATTATTCCATTTATGCTTTTAATTAATGATGATTTGCCAGCACCTGATTTTCCGGTGATGACATTTATTGTTCCTTTTTCAAATTTAATATTTATTTGTTCGAGTATCTTATTTTCCTTGCCATTTTCACTAAAGCTTAGGGAAAAATTTTTAAATTCTAGCATAATTTTATCCTTATAAATAAGCTTATTATAAATATTCCAAAGGCAAGAAGTATATAGTCTATGCTTCTTAGCTGAGCCCTTGAAATTGATGATCTCTCGCCATCTACTTTCATTCCCCTGGTCATGGCTGATATAGCGACATTGTCGGCAGTTTGGGATGTAATCATAAGCAGCGGAACAAACTTGTATTCGATAAACCTTGATGGGTTTTTGAAAAAACTTTTTAGGGTTAAATCGTGCATATACATGGCTTCTCCTATGATTTTGTAATCTTGCTTGATGGAGTAGAAAAACCTAAACATGACAGAAATGGGGATTATGATTGTATTTGGAAATTTTATCTTTTGAAGGGAGTAAACAAGGTCACTCATCTTTGTGGTGGTCATAGTATAATAACCCATAATAACTCCTGGTAGTATCTTAATTACTATGCCGGCATAGAGATTTAAAATCATTGCCCAAAAGCTATTTGGGAATTTTTCCATGATATTTTGCCCAAGAAAGGCCAAGCCAGTATAAAAAATACCCTTGGAGACAAGGGATATTTTTCTATCATATAGGGCAAAAAGATAGGGAAGGAGCGCTAGGAAGATACCCAGATAGTAGTATCTCCTAGCTAGTGAGCCTTCCATAGTGCTTATACCTATTATTAAGGTCAAAAAGAACTTGGTCCTAAAATCAATTTTCATTAAGCCATACCTGCTTTTTTGAAATGTTTATTTAATACCTTTATTCCTATGGTGCAACCCAGATAGCCACCAATCATTCCTAAGATTACAACAGGTAGGAAGGACCATGTAGGCATTACTGAGAGTAATTTTTCTACATAAGCTTCTCCATATCCTTGGTCTATTAGGGATTTAGCATAAGAATCTCTAGCTAGATACATAGGAATTAGATTTGCGGCTGCAAACATCATAAAGACTGTATAGGTAACTCTTGCGGTTTTGATTGACTTATAGGAGCCAGTTTTTAAGATAAATTCACAGATTATTGATAAGATAATTATGGCTGGTAGGACAATTGCACCATGGCCAGACATAGAAAATACAAGGCCAAAAATTATACCCATAATCAAAACCATGCCAAACTTATTTATCTTTGTAGAATAAAGCATAAAGACAGGACCTGAGACTAAGCCACAAGCAAAAGGGACAAGAGGCATTAAGACTGGCACAAAGCCAATCATACCTCCGCACCAAGTGGCCATTACAGTAAGTAGTGAAAAGACTCCTGCATTTACTAAATCACGTATTCCAAATTTATTCATTATTTCCTCCTAGTAGATAAATTCTTCTGATTTTTTGGAAGATTCTATCATTTTTTTATAAGTTTTGCTGTTTTTAAGAAGCTCATCGTGCTTGCCGAATGCTTCTATTCTGCCATCATTCATAACAATTATCTGATTGACATTTTCTATTGATTTCATCCTGTGAGATATAATTATTACTGTCTTATTTTTTGTCAATTTGTTAAGGGATTCTTGGATATATTTTTCATTTTCTACATCAAGGCTTGCTGCTATTTCATCTAAAAGAATTATTTCTGCGTTTTTTAGAAAGGCTCTGGCTATTGATATTCTTTGCCTTTCTCCTCCAGATAGCTTGCTGCCATTTTCCCCTATTTCTGTTTGGTAACCATCCTTAAGCTTGTTTACAAATTCATCACAATTTGCAAGCTTAGCGGCTTTTAATACTTCTTCATCACTAGCATCAGCTTTTCCTATTCTAATATTATCCATGACAGAACCATTAAAGAGAATTACATCTTGAAATACCATGGAAATATGCTTGAATAAATCAGCTGTATCTGTAGTTTTTATATCCTTATCACCAATAGAAATTATTCCTTTATCATAGTCGTAGAGTCTAGCTATCAGCTTTATTAGGGTAGATTTACCACAACCAGATGGGCCAACTAGGGCGCTTGTCTTATCTTGAAGGGCATTAAAGGAAATCTTATCTATTACCTTTTTATCATCAAGGTAGGAAAATTCCACATCTTTTCCTTCAATATCAAATGATTTTATATCAGCCCTATTTCCTTTTTTGATTTTTTCATTCCTAAGGGCCTTAATTTTCTCTATAGGGCTATCCATATACATTAATTCCCCGTAGGCTTGGTTAAAGGCTGCCACTCCGTCAATAAGTCTTGCTCCTGCAAACAAGTAGCCTGCAAAGTATAAAATATTAATTTCTCCTGCCATAAGCTGTCCAAGTCCGACAAATATTACAAGGGCTATGGATAAGTTTGCAATAATAGTAGCTGATACTATCGGTATAATTTGTCCTAGTTCAGTCTTTATATGCTTTTTTTCAAGGTCTTTTACAAAGGTTGTTGCCTGTTTTTCCTTTTCATCTGATAGCTTGTAGGATTTGATTTCTGTAGACAAATCAATTAATTCTTGAAAAATTTTTGAGGACTTTCTTTGCTCTTGGTAATAGGTCCCGGTCGCCTTTATTTGCATTTTCCTTGAAAATAAATTTAAAATAATTGAAAAGCCAATAGGAATAATAACAGCAAGGCCTAGTTTGAAATTGCCAAGTAAAAGTAATATGGAAATAAGAGCGAAATTGATCAAAAATCCATAAAAACTAGGTAGAGAATGACTAAGGCCATGCTCAATTGTATCTACATCCTTCATAATGGTTTGAGAAAGATCGGTTATATCTCTTCTTGAGTAGAAGGAAAGGGGTAATTCCTTGATGATTTCTATAAGCTCTATCCTTAGATTTGCTGATTCCTTGTAGGTTTCGTTGTAGGTTGTGATATAGTCCTTATTAATTATAAAAAGCATCACTAGGCCTATTATGAAAAATGCTAGAATTGAAATTGCTAGCTTCATATCACCAAGACCAAGCAAGCCCTGGAGGACATACATCAAAAGCATAATAGGTAGCATGTAGGAAAGGCTTTTGAGTGTTGAATATTTAATTGCAACTAGAGCTCCTTCTGCACCCTTATCTGTTAGAGCGAAGCGGTTTTTAAGATATTTTTTCATTAATTTACCCTCCATTCGTTTGCAGTCTCATATAGGTCTACGAAGTTCTTGTATTTACCATTTTCTTTTATCAAGTTATCATGACTAGATCTTTCTACAATCTTGCCATCTTCTACAAGGAGAATTTCGGAAGCTCCTCTAATAGAAGAAAGCCTATGGGCAATCATGATTGTAGTCCTGTTTTTAATTAGAGATTTAAAAGCGATTTGAAGTTCGTATTCATTCTCTGGGTCGGCAGCAGCTGATGCCTCATCTAAGATAATAATTTTAGGGTTTTTTAGGAAAATCCTTGCAATAGATATCCTTTGTTTTTCACCACCAGATAAGTTTATCCCATCTGCACCAATAATTGCATCATACTTATCCTTAAATTTTTCTATAAAATCATCGCATCTTGCAAGCCTTAAAGCCTCATAAACTTCATCCTTGCTAGCATCTTTTTTTGCTAGCCTTACATTATCAAAAATTGAAATGCCAGAAAAAAGTTGAGGATTTTGGAAAACTATGCCTATCTTATCCATTAAGGCATCTTTTTTATAAGAAGAAATATTTTTGCCTCCTATAAGAATTTCCCCGCAATCAACTGGATATAGGCCTGAAATAAGCTTAGCTATTGTAGACTTACCAGATCCAGAAGAACCAACCAGTGCATAGACCTTATCTTGGTCAAATTTGACAGAAAAATCCTCGAGGATTTTATGAGAGCCGTCATAAGAAAAATCTACATTTTTAAATTCTATATCGTAGGATGAAAAGTTTTCTTCCTTGCCAAAAGAGATTTCTTTGATTTTCATTTCTTCAAATAAACTCTCAAGATTGTCAACTGCAGAATTTGCTTGGAATATGTACATGGATACATACATAATTTTCATAGTGTTAGCAAAATACATCCCCATAAAAAGGGTGAAAAATAAAATTTTAGCCGCCCATATATGAGGATCTGCTCCCTTGCTTACCATAAAAATTGCAAGAAAAACTGGACTTATGATGAAAATATTTAAAATCCATTGGAATAAGACGAAGGGAATCCTGCAAGACATAGAATATTTGTAGACCATATCCTTGTAAGTAAGGATTGATTGGTGAAGTTTCTTAAAACCTACAAGAGGGGCGTTAAAAATTTTGACAACTGGCATATTTCTAACATATTCCACAGCTCCTGCATTCATTTGATCAAGCTTATCCATATAAATCTTCATAAAAGATTGGTCACCCATCATATTTTTGATTAGAACTAAGGATATGCCTATAATGATTAGGAAAAATATTCCCAAATACATATCGATAATAAAAGTTAAAATAATCATAAAGATGGGAGTGAGTATTGCACAAGTCTGATCTGGTATAAGGTGGGCAACAATCATATGGGTCTGTTCGACATTGTTGTCAATGATTTTTCTGACCTGGCCAGAATCGTGGGTGTCAAAAAAGCTATTAGAAGCCTTTAACAAATGTCTTATTCCCTTTTCACGAAGGCGAGTTTCAAGCCTAAAACCAGCTAAATGACTCATCCATGTACCGGAAAAATAAAAAATTCCATAGCTGATAAATAGGATTAAGATTTTAGTAGGAAAATTTGCTAAGTTTTTCAAATCTTGTCCAATAAAAACGTTTTTTAGCAAAATCCAAATGAGGTAATAAGCGTAAAATTCTAAGACTATGCCAAAAGCTGATAATATCACAGCTAATAATCCGTGGAATTTTCGCTCAGGCATATATGAAAATAATTTTTTATATAAGGTCATATCAAGCTCCTTTCATACTGATAATCAATATCATTATATAAGAAATTAAAAGTTTTGTCTTATCATAAAAAATAAATATGTCATAAATTTCAAAGAATATAGGATTAGTTAAAGAAAATAAGACTAAGTGCAAGTATTCTTAATTTACACTTGTAAGAAGAATATAGTGAACCTAGTAATTTCTAAGTGAATTTTAGTTTTTAAGGCTTAAAAAAAGAGAACAAATGTTCTCTCATAGTATAGCTTTATTAGTATATTTTTAAATACTTATATTTGTAATCCTGAATTCATGGGATTCTTCCTTACTTCGTTCGTCTGAATGACATCAGAAAATGATTTTGTCGATGGCTCGAGAGAACATATGTTCTCTTTGTATTGATTATTAAATTTTATTTAAGGCTCATCTTGTATTAAGCAAGTGAAAATAAGCTCATAGTTACAGATTTTAATATGTTTTTTAAAAATATAATAATTTTAAGTTTCTATTTTATCTCATCTCCCAAGTGCCTTAGTTTTTCTACTTGCTCTTCGTGGCCTAGGACTATTAGGACATCGCCAATCTTAAAGCTATAGTCTATAGGTGGATTAAAGAGCATTTTATTGTCTTCTTTCTTTTTTATAGCAAGGATGGTAAGGCCTGTTTTGTTTGGGATTTGGGCTTCAAGGAGATTTTTATTTTCTAGGTAGGATCCCTTGTGGACTATTACTTCTTCTAGGTCTAGCTCTAGATCGCCCACCTTGGTTACTACATCCAAAAAGGCCATTATATTTGGCTTGGTTATGAGAGAGGCCATCCTCTTTCCGCTTATTTCTATGGCTGAGATGGTCTTGTTTGCACCGACTTTCATTAGCTTCTTGCTGCCTGATTTTGTGATGGCATTTGAGATTATATAGATATCCTTATTCATGTGTCTAGCTGTAAGGACTGTTACAATATTATCTACCTCTGTATCAAGGGTTGAAATTAGGCCCTTGGCCCTAGCTATCCCTGCCTGGTCAAGGATGTCTTCTTCTGTAGATTGGCCCTCGATTACGAGGATATCGTGGTGACTGTAATCGTCTAGGTCCGCATGATCATTTGTTATTACAACGAAATCCTTATTTTTCTTTATAAAATTATCTATGATAACTTCTGCTAGCTCCCCTGAACCGCATATTATGTAGTGGTCCTTTAGGGCCTTGATTTTCTTTTCCATCTTATTTCCCTTCCATAAATCTCCGATTTTTCCTTCTACAAACATGGCTACAACTGTTGTGAAGGTGTAACCGACTATACCTACTCCCATAAAAATCATAAATATCGAAAATAGCTCAGAGGCATCATTTGTTGTGCCCACCTCGCCAAAGCCTACTGTAGATATAGTTATAACTGTCATGTAAAGGGCATCTATCATGTCTACCTTGGATAGGGACATATAGCCTGTAACCCCTACAATTAACAAGCTTATGAAGGCTATTATTATAAGCTTGAGTTTCCTTTTCTCATCCATAAGAACCTCTCCTTTATTTGATTATAGTATATTTTTAAACAAAAAGCTAGAGGAGGAAGTTTTTGGGTATTAATTAGTAAAAGAGAGGTGCATTTATGAAAAATTTTAAAAAGATGCTTCCATATTTATTAATCGATGCTGTGGCATTTTATATATCACCAAAGCTTATGATTGATACAGGCTCTGCCATGTTTCTTTTGCTCTTGGTAATACCGCTAATTTGTCTTTTTACAGCTCTAATTTATAGCTACAAAAATAATTTTTCTTGGGCATATCCGATTCTTGTCATGGTGCTTTTTGTCCCATCAGTCTTTATTGATTATAATGACAGCGCCTTTATTTATACCTTTATTTTTGGTGGGATAAGTTTAATAGGTTCATTTATTGGCAAGCTTTTTAATAAGTATAAATAACACATAAGGATGGTAAATTAGAGAGTTTTTATGAAAAGAAAGGGCATATCAGCTGTAGCTATGTCTACCCTAGTAGGAGTATCAGCTTCTGTGCCAATGCTTATGGCAGGGTCAAATCCAGAACTTGTCCCTTACGCAGGATTAGCTGCTGCCATAGTGAGCCTTTGCGTGGTCTTATCGGCTATAATTAGCCCAAGCCTTGCCAAAAAACTTCATAAATAAGCAAAAAAATAACCTCTAGCTAAGCTAGAGGTATTTTTATACAAATAAGCTTGCTCCTGGTCCTAGTGGAATTTTGAAAATCATCCACACTATTAATAGGATGGTCCAGAAGATTAAAAATGCTATGGAATAAGGAAGCATGGTTGATATTAGGGTACCAAGGCCTCTTTCCTTATCGTATTTTTGCATGAAGACTACAATCATGGCAAAGTAGCTCATTAGCGGGCTTATGATGTTGGTTGATGAGTCTGCAATCCTGTAGGCCATCTGGCTAAGCTCTGGTGATAGGCCCAGGCCATAAAACATTGGCACAAAGATTGGAGCCATGATTGCCCATTTGGCTGAGGCCGAACCTATGAAGAGGTTGATAAAGGCTGATAGGATTATAAATAAAATTATAAGTCCAATGCCTGATAGGCCGATTGATTCCAAAAATTCTGCACCCTTGACAGATAGGATGGTACCAAGATTAGTATAGGCGAAAAATGCCACAAATTGAGCTGCAAAGAAGGAGAGTACCAAGAAGCTTCCCATAGATTCCATGGACTTACTCATTGATGCCACTAGGTCTTTTGAGTTGTTGATTTTTCCTACAGTCTTACCAAAGATATAACCAGGTATTAAAAACATTAGGAAGATCGCAGCAATTAGCCCCTTTGATAGGAAGGCATCTAGGGTCATCTTGCCATGAGCGTCAGCTTCTCTTAAGATAGCCCCTTGTGGGATTGTCAAAAATCCAAGGACTAACAAGAAAACCCCAAGGCCTATAAGAGAATTTTTGAGTGCCTTTTTTTCAAGGTCTGTAAGAGGGGCATCTTCGTGGACATAGTCTCCTGTGTAGGTGCCCAGGTTTGGTATTACGATTTTTTCTGTAACGACAGTTCCTACTATAGTTAGGATAAAGGTTGAAACAAGAAGGAAATACCAGTTGCCAGCCACATCCACGCTTGCAGAAATATTGGCCGCCCTTAGGGCCTCGTTGGTGATGCCTGAAAGAAGGGCATCGGTTGGTCCAAAGATGAGGTTGGCTGAAAAGCCTCCAGAAACACCTGCAAAGGCAGCAGCAAGACCTGCAATTGGGTGCTTGCCAGCTTGGGCAAAGATCATAGCTCCAAGAGGGATTACAACTACATATCCTGCATCAGATGCGATATTTGATACTATTCCTGCAAAAACAACAGCCCCTGTAAGGATGAGGGATGGGACATTTGATAGCATCCTTCTAAGACCTGCATCAAAAAATCCTGCATCTTCAGCCACACCTACCCCAAGCATAGCCACAAGGACAATTCCAAGGGGTGCAAAGGATGTGAAGTTTGGCACAAGTGATGAGAACATATAGCGGATGCCCTCAGGAGTTAAGAGGCTTACAGCTGCAATAGTTGCCTCGCTTTCTGCCTTGGCATCATAATAATTCACGGTAACTCCCGCAGATGCACAAATTTGTGCAATCACTGCAAGAATTGCAATCATGATTACAAAGATAATAGCCGGATGGGGAAGAGCGTTGCCCACTCTTTCTATCCTAGCTAAAATCCCGCCCGATTTCTTTTCGGGTGTATTTTTTATTTTAGTCATATTATTTCCTTTCTATTATTATAAAAATTATTGAATAAATTCATACCCTTCTTTATACCAGTTATTAGCCTTTATGTCAATCTATTAGAATGTTTGGTAAATTTAGTTAATAAAAAACAAGCCCCGAATGGAGCTTGTCATCTTATAAATTTAGGCATATTTGGTCAGCCTCTCACAAATCCTTGCCAAAGTCTACAAAGACACCATCTTCCACAAGGATTTCACTAGCATCCTCATGGCCATAAATTACTGCATTTATAAATTTTTTTTAATTAAATCAATCTATGTAAAATATTTATATATTTATTATATCAAAAAAGAGCGAGTCTATGCTCGCCCCTTTCTTTGAGATTTAATATTTTGGCCTAGCCTTATAAGAAGTGTGTAAAAGCTTGTGGGCCTTTTCTGAGCCTGGCTTTTCTAAGAATTCTTGGTAGAGGATTTTTATGGATGGGTTTTCGTGAGACTTTCTTAGGGTCTTTTTCCTATCGATTCCATAAAGGCCCTCGGCTCGTTTTTTGATAATGCTTAGATCACCCTTGTGGAAAGGCTGGCCGCCCCCTGCTACGCATCCTCCAGGACAAGCCATAACTTCGATGGCATGGATATTTTCCTCGCCAGCTCTTATCTTTTCTAAAAGCCTTCTGGTATTGCCCAGACCGCTTACTACCGCTATGTTAAGCTCTTTTTCGCCGATTTTTACGCTAGCCTTCTTACTTCCCCTAAGACCTCTGAGGTCTTCAAATTCAACTTTTTCAAGAGATTCGCCTGTGATGGTGTCGGCAGCAGTTCTTAGGGCTGCTTCAATCACACCACCGCTTGCTCCAAAGATGGTTCCTGCTCCTGTTGATTCTCCCAAAGGATTATCAAAGTCGTCTTCGTCTAGATTTACAAGGTCAATCCCGCTTTCCTTGATCATGCCCGCAAGCTCTCTGGTACTTATGACTATATCAACATCAGAAAGGCCCTCGTTATAAAGCTCATCCCTCTTTGCCTCGTATTTTTTGGCTATACATGGCATAACTGAGACAACTGTCATGTTTTCAGGCCTTATTCCGATCTTCTTAGCATAATAGGATTTAGCAATGGCCCCAAACATTTCGTGCGGACTCTTGCAGGATGATGGGATGTCGATTAGGTCTGAAAATTGGCTTTCCATGAAATTTACCCAGCCTGGACAGCAAGAGGTAAGGATTGGGAGCTTGCCATGACCATTAAGCCTTTCGACAAGCTCGTTGGCTTCTTCCATGATGGTTAAGTCTGCTGCAAAATTTGTATCAAAAACCTTGTCAAAGCCTAGTTTTCTGAGAGCTGTGACCATTTTTCCTGTCATAGGTTTGCCGGGTTCTTCTCCAAATTCTTCTCCAAGAGCCACTCTAACAGCTGGAGCCACCTGGACAATGACCATCTTCTCATCATCCTTCTTATGTAAGATTTTCCAGAGGTCGGCCACATTTGACTTTTCTGTAAGGGCACCTGTTGGGCAGACTGCCAGGCACTGGCCGCAGAAGGTGCAGGTTGTCTCAAACATTGGTCTGTTAAAGGCAGAGCCCACATGGGTCTTAAAACCACGGCCAATTTCTGCAAGGGCGCCCACAGTTTGGACCTCGTTGCACATGTTCTCGCAGCGCTTGCAAAGGATGCACTTGTTTGGGTCCCTGACTAGGGAATAGGAAGAGGCATCTATTGGTAGGTTTTTCTTCTCGCCTGGATATTTTATCTCCCTTATATTTAAGTCGCTTGCAAGCTTTTGGAGCTGGCAATTGAGATTTTTGGCACATTTTAGGCAATCATTTGGATGGTCAGAAAGTAAAAGCTCGACAATTACCCTCCTAGCCCTGACAACTCTGCTTGAATCTGTAGAAATTTCCATCCCGTCCTTAACAAAGGTCGCACAGGAAGGTACTAGCTTATCTTTTTTCAAATCTTCCACCAAACACACCCTGCAGGAGGCGATTTTATTTATGAAATTCACTCCGGATAAATCCATGTGGCAAAGGGTAGGAATCTTTATATTTAGCCTTCTAGCGGCCTCTAAGATTGTGGTTTTTTCTCTGACTTCTATTTCTTTATTATTGATTAAAATCTTTGGCATATTTCCTCCTATCCTAGGCTAATGGCAGAAACTGGACAGTTGGCCATACAAGTTCCACACTTGATGCAGACATCTTGGTTGATTACATGCTTAGTCTTTTTCTCTCCACTAATAGCTTCTACAGGACAAGATCTAGCACACTTGCCACAACCGATGCACTTATCTGTGATATGGTATTTTAAAAGGTCCTTGCACCTGCCAGCAGGGCAAGTTTTATCGCCCGTAACATGGGCAAGGTATTCATCGTAGAAATAGTGGAGGGTAGATAAGACTGGATTTGGACTAGCTTGGCCAAGGCCGCAAAGGCTAGCATCAGAGATAATTTCTGATAATTCCTTAAGCTTATCTAAAGTTTCGACACTTGCCTTACCAGATGTGACTAAATCAAGCATCTCAAGGAGTCTTTTGTTTCCAATCCTACAAGGGGTGCACTTGCCGCAAGATTCATCGCAAGAAAATTCTAGGAAAAACCTTGCCACATCGACCATACAATCAGTCTCATCCATTACAACCATGCCGCCAGAGCCCATGATTGAGCCGATGGCCTTGAGAGATTCAAAGTCACAAGCTGTATCAAAAAGTCTTTTCGGTATGCAGCCGCCAGATGGGCCACCGGTTTGGACAGCCTTAGCCTCCCTGTCATCGGTGATTCCACAGCCTATGTCATAGACAATGGTCCTAATAGGAGTGCCCATGGCTACTTCTACCAGGCCAGAATTCTTGACCTTGCCTGAGAGGGCAAAGACCTTAGTGCCTGGAGAATTTTCTGTCCCGTAGGCTCTGAAATAATCTGCTCCCCTTAGGATGATTTGTGCCACATTGGCAAGGGTTTCGACGTTATTAATTACAGTTGGCTTTCCCCAAAGACCCCTGACTGTGGTCCTATATTCCTTATTTCTAGGCTGGCCACGCTTGCCTTCGATTGATTCCATAAGGGCGGTACCTTCGCCGCAAACAAAGGCCCCAGCCCCTAGTCTTAGCTCTATATCAAAGGAGAAATCAGAACCCATTATATTATCTCCCAAGAGATTTAAGTCTTTAGCAGCCTTGATGGCTATATCTAGAGCTTTGACAGCCTTTGGATATTCTGCCCTAACATAGATAAAGCCCTTATTTGACCCCACAGCGTAGCCGGCTATGGCCATAGCTTCAAGGACGGAGTGGGGGTCATATTCAAGGACAGACCTATCCATAAAGGCACCAGGATCGCCCTCATCGGCATTGCATATTATGTATTTGGTAGGGTTATCTTGCCTAAAGGCTGTATCCCATTTGCGACCAGCTGGAAAACCAGCCCCACCACGACCCCTTAGGCCAGAATCTGTAATGACCTGGATAATTTCTGCCCTATCCATTTCAAAAAGTGCCTTGGCAAGGGCAAAATAGCCATCACGGCCTATGTATTCTTCAATGTCAGCAGGATTGATTATGCCGCAGTTTCTAAGGACAAGCCTTACTTGCTTTTCGTAAAAATCTCCCCTAAGCCTTATATCTTCGCCATTTATTTCGTAAGAGTCATCGTCTTTTATCCTGGAAATAAGCCTAGCAAGGCCTCTTTCTTTTATTTTATTAAGGTCAACTTTCATAAACTTCCCCCAAGGTCTCCGCAATTATTTCATCTGCCATAGATGGGTCAGCCTGGCTAATAATCCTGTCATTGTCGATGCTAACAACAGGTGCCTTGCCGCATTCGCCAATACATCTGGCCTCCACAAGCGAAATCTTGCCATCAGGTGTAGTCTCGCCCACTCCTATGCCAAGTTTTTTAGAAAGCTCTGCCAAAATCTTATCAGAACCTTTGACATAGCAGGCTGTGCCTAGGCATACACAAATCTCATGGTCTCCCTTAGGGATTAGAGAAAATTGAGAATAGAAGGTTGCAACTCCGTAGATTTCTGAAGAGTGGACCCCCATCTTAAGGGCCATCATGTCAACGATTTCTTCAGGTATGTAGGTAAAAAGCTCCTGGGCCTTTTGAAGGATTGGCATAATAGCTCCCTTCCTATCCTTGTTATCTTCTAAGAAGGTTAAAAACTCATCGAGCTTAGCCTGATCTTTTTTTAAACAAAATCCCATAGACAAACTCCTTTCATCATATTCTTAATTTCATTGTATCATATTAAAAGTCTTATGAAAACTATTTCATTATATATTATTTTAATCACTAGGATTGTTATTATAATAGAACCTTAGAATACATAGATAAATAAATAACGATTTCATAAAAGGAAAAGAAAAAAGCAGGATAACTCCTGCTTTGATTTAAGTTTAAATTGTTTGTAATAGATTTCTCCGCTCGCTTTGCTCGGTCGAAAAAAGGGGTGTGGTGCTTTGCTTGGTCGAAAAATGATTTTTAGTTTATTTTTATAAAGTTATTTACTTCTCTATATCTTTAAGCAAAATTACCATTCACAAAGATTGGGTATTCTTTTCCGTCCTTGTATCCTTTTATTTCTAGATCGCTTGTTCCTACCATGAAGTCTTCGTGGATTAGGGAATCATTTAGGCCGGCGCTTTTTACCTCATTATCAGCTAATTCTGTTCCTCCCTTAACGCAGGTAGGGTAGGCCTTGCCTAGGGCGAAGTGGCAGGAGGCATTTTCGTCAAATAGGGTGTTGTAAAATAAGATATTTGAGTTAGAAATTGGGCTATCATAAGGCACTAGGGCGATTTCACCTAGGTATTTTGAGCCCTCATCAGAATCTAGCATCTTAGCTAGGGTATCCTTGCCTTCCTTAGCATCAAAATCAATAACCTTTCCATCTTTGAAGGTAAATTCAAAATTATTTATAACTACGCCATTATAAATAAGTGGCTTAGATGCGACAAGTCTGCCGTCTACGCCGTCATATTGTGGGGCTGTAAAGACTTCTTCTGTTGGCATATTTGGTATGAAGGCATCTCCCTTGGCATTGGTAGATCCTGCACTCATCCAGATGTGGTCTTTTGGTAATTTAACCTTAAGATCTGTGCCATTGGCTGCCTTATAGGTCACATAGTCAAATTGGTGGCTGTTTAAAAATTCTGCCTTTTCATTTAAAGTAGCTATGTGATTTTCCCAATTGGCCTTTGTTTCTTCCCAAGAATCAGCTACTCTAGACACATCAAGGATGACTTCCCAAAGCCTATTTACAGCTTCTTCACCCTTAAGGTCAGCAAAGACCTTTTCTGCCCATTTTACTGATGGAACAGAGATAACAAGCCAAGATACAATGTCATTCATGGTGTATTTTACAAAGTCTTTCATCTTTAGGGAACGAGATCTGATAGCCTCAGAAATCTTTGCCTCATCAAGGCCAGCCAAGAGGTCTGGGTCTTCAGAAACTATAGATATCCTATTTGACTTCTTCTCAGCTATCTGGTAGCGGCTCTTTTCAACCACCCAGTCAGGCACTTCGTTAAGAGTCTCCTGGCTTTCATATTCGTAGGAAAGTCTAGTAAGGGTATCATCAACCCAATTTATAGACACCTTGCGAGCTCCCTTTTCATAAGCAGCCTTAGTCATAAGACGGGCAAGTTCAGGTGCTTCCACAGGGCTAGTAATTAAAACATCCTCGCCCTCTTGCACATTAACACCAAACTCAACAGCAAGCCTGGCAAAATTTTCAATTCTTTTATTCATAATCTTCTCCTAACATATTAATCTAATCTAACTATACCTTTTCTAACATGGATATGGGAAGCCTCAAGACAAAGCCCAAATCCATCCCACTCATCTCGAACGAAGTGAGAGAACTTATGGGTATCTATATCAAAGGTTTTGTAAGTTCATCGTCATTAGCAATGTCCTATCACACAAAAAAGACGAGCGTAGGGGCTCGTCTTTTTTTGGTTGAGACCATGCAATATTCTTGGAATTCATGGTTGATGTTAATATACCAACATTTAAGAAAAATTAAATAACAAAGTCGATTAGAAAAACCATCCCCATCTCCCAGACAAAGCCCAAAGCCCGCCCACCCATCTCGAACGAAGTGAGAGATCTCATGGTTATCTATATTAAGGGTTTTGTAATTACATCGTCATTAGGAATATATCGAAAATTCTAAAAATTATCCTCAATCAATAATCAAACCCTATCTCCCAAAACAAAGCCCAAAGCCCGTCCACCCATCTCGAACGAAGTGAGAGATCTCATGGTTTTTTATATCAAGGGTTTTGCAATTACATCGTCATTAGCTCACTACTTCCTACAAAAAACCTTTTAATAGTAAAAATCTTTATCAAAGCCAAGAAAGGGATATAATATAAATAACTTAGAAAAGATTTATTAGGTAAATTTTAAAAGGAAGGTAATCTTTTTGCTAATAATGCTCCTATTCGTCGCGTCATTAGCAAAAAATTACATAAGGTTTCTCATTTGTTTTTCTTCGCACTTCGTGCTTGATAAACTGTGAGAACCATAAAAATTTTACCTATAAAACAAAGCACCCCAGCTAGGGCTGGGGTGTAAGGAACGTAATGTTTCTCATCAATCTAGTCTTCGTGCTTCGCACTCGACTATATTGTGAGAACCATAAAAATTTTATCTATAAAATTTTTATTACCATTAAGGAGGATTAACATGAAAAAAAGAAACGAAGTTGACCCAAAGGAAATTTGGGCTATTGAAGATTTATATGCTACAGATGAAGCCTTTTATGCTGATATAAAAAAACTTGGCGATATGGCTGATAAATTCAAGGAAGATTTCAAAGACCTAAAGACTGCTGATGATGTTTATAAGTCCCTTGAGGCCTATGCTGAGATTTCTGGCCTTACAGATAGGCTTGGCACTTTTTCTGGAATTTCTAAGGAAACAGACGCCACAGATGATGCCATGGCCAAAAGAGATGCCAAATTTGGCAGCGAATATGCAAAAATTGCGGCCACACTCTCTTTTTATGATTCAGCCTTAGTCAAGGTTGACCCAAAAATCCTAGACCAAGTGGCCAAAGACCACCCAGGCTATGAATATTACCTAAAAAGAGTGAAGGATGAGGCCAAATACCTATTAGATGAGAAGACAGAAGCAGCCCTTGCAGCCCTTGCCCCAACCTTTGATGCCCCATATGTAAACTACAATGACATGCGCTATGGGGATATGGAATTTGAAAATATAAATTACAAGGGCGAGGAAGTTGTCCTAAACCACAACACCTTTGAGGAATACCTAGAAGGCGAGACCGACACAGAGCTTAGACGTAAGGCCTTTGCAGATTATCACAAGGTCCTAGGAGCCTATCAAAACGCAGACGCATCAGTCTACAACACCCTTATCCAAAACGAAAAAATCATGGCAGACCTTCGTGGTTACAAGTCAGTTTTCCATTATCTCTTAGCTCGCCAAGATGTGGACTTTGATATTTATGAAAACCACATCGACATAATTATGGAAAAACTTGCCCCAATCATGAGAAAATATGCTACAATCATCAAAAATCACTACGGCCTAGATGAAATGACCTATGCAGACCTAAAACTAGCTATAGACCCTGAATATGAGCCACAGGTATCAATTGACCAGGCTAGAGATTATATAGTGGATGGCCTATCACCACTAGGTGAAGAATACATCGGCTACATGAAAAAGGCCTTTGCCGATAAGTGGATAGATTATTCACAAAACATAGGCAAGAGAACCGGTGCCTTCTGTGCATCCCCTTATGGATCCCATCCATTTATCATGACTACTTACAACAATTCCATGAGCCAAGTCATGACCCTCGCCCACGAACTAGGTCACGCAGGCCAAGGAATTTTGTCAAATGACAATCAAAATGCCCTATCAAATGACATGTCCATGTACTTTGTAGAAGCTCCATCCACAGCCAATGAAATAACCATGGAAAGATACCTCCTAAAGAAGGCAGAAGACGATAGGGAAAAACTTTGGGTCTTAGCCACAATGATAGGTAAGACCTACTACCACAATTTCGTAACCCACTACCTCGAGGCAGCCTTCCAAAGAGAAGTCTATAGGAGAGTAGATAGGGGAGAAAGCCTAGGAGCAGAAGACTTTAACACTATCTTTAGAGAAAAACTAGAGGAATTCTGGGGGGATTCTGTAAAACTAAACGAGGGAGCAGAACTCACCTGGATGAGACAGCCTCACTACTACATGGGTCTTTACTCCTTCACCTACCAAGCAGGCCTTACAGTAGGAACAGCCATCTCAGAAAAAATAGTCCACGGAACAGAAGAAGACAGAAAAACCTGGCTAGAAGTCCTAAAAATGGGCGGCTCACGTGGTCCAATAGAGCTAGCCAAAGCTGCTGGAGTAGATATGTCCACAACCAAGCCAATAGAAGATGCCATCGACTTTATCGGGGAAATTGTTGATCAGATAGATGAATTGATGGGTAAGCTTGATATGTATAAATAAAGGGGTTTTCCCATCCGAGATAATGGTAGTAAAAACTTTTACTAAAGTATCAGACCTTCCATCAATTTGATTTCATCAAATCGGGATAGGACTTCAGTTTGCAAAGTTTTTACGGTTTTCAAAATTTCTCAAGGTGCAATGCACCGCAGAAGAAATTTATGAAAAACCTTATTTAATTTTGAACTAGCCCGTCCGGCTCGGGGAGGACCGATGTGACGAATAGGAGCATTGATTGTAAAAAGATTACGTTCTCTACAAAATTTTCTCGAAAATTTTGCGTTTATTTGTTTTTAATAACAAATTCTATATCTTTTATATGTTTGCTTTATTTACAATTGAATCTTCGTTTCTAGGGGAGGCCCAAGGACCCTTCCGCATGGGTCCTCATCGGACGGAAACCCGTTTGCTACGCAAACTTCTTCGTGCTACCTCACTATGTTTCCGGCATAAACGCCCCAAATCAAGGGGCGTTTATGTCCCCCTTACACCCCCACTTCGCTACACCCTCCAAGCGGCCCCTTGAGCGGGGAGCATGAGCAGATGTTTGCCTTTGGCAAACTCTCGTTGGATTTGTGGATTGGTCTTCGGAGTTTATGCTAAATTCTGAAAGTGTGTTTTATTAGGCTTTTTAAGAATGTATTTACTTTTACAATGTTTAATAAAGAAACACTTATATTTTTTTGTCATTCTGACGAATGGCATAAGGAAGAATTTCATATAGGCTAGTCATGTAAGCTATTAGTAAAAATAAACATTATCAAAATCTTGCCTCCCTTTTTTTGGGAGGTTTTTGTTTTTTTAAAAATCTTTTTATTTCTTTTAATTCTCTACAACAAAACTTAGAGTAGTATGATAAAAAACTTGTCAATATCTTTAAAATTTGAAAATGGTGTGTTTAGCTCTTTTTCTTGCTTTTTGGTAAAGATGTTCAATAAAACTAAAAAGATATTGAATTAGTGAATTAAAGCGATTGTTAAATTCGTGTTAAGTATTGAAATTAAGAGGGTTTGGTCCTTGAATTGTTTTCCTAATTCCGGTATGATATTTAACATGTAAATTTAGAATTATTTTAATATATATTGCAATAATTAAATGTAGATAAAAGAAAGGAAAGCTATGAATAAGAAACAAAACCTCCTAGCCATAGCCATATCCGCCTCCTTTATTATAGGTGGGGCAAATGTGGCTCAAGCTAGTGAAAACACGACTGCTCCGGTTGTTGAAGAAAACATTACTAGTCAAAACACTCCTAGTGCTGTAAATCAAGATAATCAAGCAGCAAATGTAAATACTCCTCAAGGAAATGATGAAAAAGAGGAAGAAAAGGAAGAAAAACAGACTCCAAATATCAAGCAAGATGCCCAGACCGAAGAAGAAGCTTTTGACATGTCTGATGCAAGTCTTGTTGATGCCCAAGGAGCTGGAGAAGGTGAAGCTGCTAAAGAAGAAGATAAACATATCCAAAAAGCAACTGACCCAAATTATGGTGAAGATGAAGGAAAAATAAAGGACTACAATAAATCTGAACGTTATAAGGAAACGGACCTACAGCCGGGAGATACAAATCAAGAAAGTAATATAACCGATCAAGGTGAAGCAAAAGATGGTTTAGAATTTAATACTAAGAACCCATCCGCAGATACCTCAAGTAAGACTGAATATGGTTACCAAATTACCATAGACAAGAAGACAGGTCAAAGAACCTATACTAAGGTTTATGTTACGGATTCTGGTCTTATACCTGTTGATGAAGGCGAAAAACAAATGATGGACAAAGGGGAGAAATTAACTTCTGAATCTCCTGATGTAACCTATAAGCCAAATGAAAATACAAAAATTACGGCTTCTAGGTCACAAAGAAATTTGAATTATGAGGCCAGTGAAGAAACCTTAAAGCATATAAATAACAAGGATAATGACTTCACTTCTCTTGGCTTTGAAGATAATTACACATCAGACAATCCAAGAGTGAAGTTTTTTAAAGGCAGCTTTGCTTTAGGTTACAAGGTAAACCCATGGCCAAATGAAAATGATAAGCTTGAGCAATTAAAATTAAATGGCCAGTACAATGAAAAGGTCTTTGTCCAAGGTCAAGAAATCGATACAGGTATAAAGGTAGATAATATAGATGAAAGTGCCAAGGAAAGACTAGTCGGTCAAGTCTATAACCCTATTACAGGAAAAGTTGTTCCGGGAGCAAGTGCCTATATTAAAAACGGAACTATCCATATCCAGATGCCAGAAGGCGCCCTAAAGAAGGATAAATCTGGCAAGACTGTTATCAATGACGATTCTATCTTCAATACAGATGACTACAAGGCCCTTCAAAACCTTGATGTCAAATTCTTTGCCCGTCCAAGAACAGCTGAAGAATTTACAAAGATAGCAGAAACACCAGACGAATTTGGTGAAAAAGGAACATACACAGGCTCAGAAGCTGGTACTGCCGACATCAATCATAAGGGAAAAAATGTCACAATCGACAAGCAAGGCATAGACCGCTACGACCACTACAACCTAATTGGTGGATTTAAGCTAAACCTAGATGATACAAGATACTATGACCAATCTTTTGAAGATGAAGACGGAAAAGGTACAGAAGGTAGAACTTATTTAGACGTAAAGCCAGGCAAGGATTTTACAGTTAAAATGTCTAAGCCAACCAAGCCAAGTGAAACTGATAAGTCTGCGGAAGAGATGAATGAAGCTGATAAAAAGGGAGAAGCTTCCGGTAGAATCATTATGGACTTCATCAACAAGGAAAATGAAGGCAAGGCAGAAAAAGATAAGTGGAAATTAGAAGTTGACCCCCATGATATTTCTAAATTTACAGTTAAACCTCCGAAATCCGCCAAGGCTGGAGACTTTATCGCTGTTCCTGTAGAATACACTTACACAAACGGCTCAAAGGACGTTCACTATTTCCATTTTGTAGTTAAAGAATCGACTTATATCAAGCCGGAATACGACGCCCAAGTAAACTTCCCAGTAAATGAACAAACATCAGAGGCCACAGTAGCACAAGATACTAAGAGAATTTCACCGGACCACTATACGCTTCCGGATACTCTAGAAACTGACGAAGCGGGTAACAAGCTAGCTACAGATGATAAGGGAAATAAATGGACTGTAAAAGTTGATGAAAAAACAGGTAAGGTTACTGCGAAACCAGTGGACCCTACAGCATTTGATGGTGGTGAAAAACTTACAGTACCTGTAATATCTCATTATGTAGATAAACAAAAGCCGGGAGAAGACATCACCGAAGAAGCTAATGCCTACTTCGTAATCGAAGAAAAGGCAAATATGACCCCTCGCTACAATGCCAGGGCAGGTAAATCAGGAGATAAGCTTTCTTCAGATGTTATCTTAAATACAGAAGATAAGTACAACAGAAGACCAGGCAAGTACACCCTAGATTCTCCAACATACACAGACGATAAAGGCAATACTTGGAATGTATCTATAGATGAAGAAACAGGTAAGGTAACAGCAACTGTACCAAATGAAGAAGAAGGAAAGAAAATCGACGGAGCCCTCCTAAATGTACCAGTAACAGCCCACTACTATGAAGAAGACGCAGAAGGAAACAAGGTTGAAGCTGGCACAAAGACAACAGAAGTCCAATTTGTGGCCTATGGTACAAATGGAAAAGTTGAAAAAACTGAAGAGATTCCGTTTGACACTATAGTTAAAAAAGATCCTGAACTTAAAAAAGGCGAAATCAAAGTCATAACCGAGGGTGAAAAAGGATCTAAGAAAGTAACCTACACTATCGAAGATTCAAAAATTACAGATACTAAAGAAGAAGAATTAAAAGCACCACAAGAACGCTTAATCCATGTAGGTGAAGGTGTAGCAGATGGCAACCATGAAATAAAAGAAAGTTCAGAAATTGCATTTGAAACAGAAATCCAATTTGATGACTCCTTAGCTCCAGGTGAAACAAAAGTTGAGCAGGAAGGAGAGCTAGGAAAGAAAACTAGGACTACAATAATAAATATTCAAGATGGTAATGTCACAAGTACTGTAGTTGGGGACTATATAGTTAAAAAAGAGCCTGTTAAAAAGATTATCAAAGTAGGTAGAAATACCGAAGGCAAGGTAGAACACAAGGAAGAACTACCATTTAAATATAAGGTTGAAGAAGTAGATACACTTAAAAAGGGTGAATACAAGATTGTAAAACCAGGTAAGGTTGGAACAAAGACAACAACTTGGACAATTAAAAACTCCAAAGTCGATGGTGAACCAACTGTCACAGAAGTTGGCGCAGAAGATGCCCTAATCCAAGTAGGTAAGGGAACTAACGATGGCACTCACGAAGTAAAAGAAAAGAAAAATATAGATTATAAGACAATAATCGAATACGATGAGAACCTAGATGCTGGTCAACAAGAAGTTGTCAAAGAAGGAAATCCAGGAGAACAAGAAAGAACAAATACACTTGTAATCAAGGATGGTCAAGTAACCGAAACTAAAGAAGGCGAATTCAAGACAACTAAGGAAGCAACCGACAGGGTTGTAAAAATCGGTACAAAGCCTATTACCAAGGTAGTAGAAAAACCATTCAATACAGAATATGTCTATGACGAAAATATGGAAGCTGGTAAAACTGAAGAAGTAACACCAGGTAAGAATGGCAAGGTTACTATTACAACATCTTATGATAAGGACCAAAAGAAGGTTGTAACTTCTGAAACAGAAGAAGCTGGCCAAAATAGAGTTGTTAAAATCGGTGGAAAGACTAACGGAACTGAAAAAGTTAAGGAAGAGATTCCATTTGAAGTAGAAGTTAGAAAAGACCCATCACTTAAGAAGGGCGAATGGAAATACGCCAAAGATGATGAAGGCAATGAATTAAGAGGAGAAAAGGGAGAGCAAGAAAAAACTCTAACTATAGAAAACTCCAAGGTTACAAAGACATCTGAACCAACAGTAACTAAAAAAGCTAAAAATGCAGTTGTCTTAGTTGGTGAAGGAACAAATGACGGTACTCATGAAATCAAAGAAAAGAAAGAATTACCTTTCGAAACTAGATATGAATACGATGACTCATTAGAACCAGGCGAAGAAAAAGTTGCTCAAGAAGGTAAGCCAGGACTAAAAGAAAGAACAAACACTCTTGTAATCAAAGATGGCAAAGTTGTTGAAACTAAAGAAGGCGAATTTAAAACTATAACAGAGCCTGAAGAAAGAATTGTAAAAATCGGTAGAAAACCAACCGAAGGTGAAACTACAAAGACAATTGAAAGAGAAATCCCTTATGAAACTAAGGTAATCTATGACGAAAACCTTGAAGCTGGATTCCAAAAGATTGAAAACGAAGGTAAGCCAGGCAAGGAAGAAGTTACAATTACCCAAAAGATAAAAGATTCTAAACCAGATGGAGAAGCAACAGAAACTACAAAAACTATCACAGAAAAAGAAGATAGAGTAGTAAGAATCGGTGTTAAGCCAGTTGTTAAGGAAACTGAACTTGGTCATAATACAGAATACAGACACAACCCAGAGCTTAAAGCTGGCGAAGAGAAGGTAATCGAAGAAGGATCTAAGGGATCTGTAAAATATACCACAACCTTCAATAAGGAAACAGGTAAGCTTGAAGTCAAAGAAGAAAGAACTGAACCAAAGAACAAGGTTGTAGAATATGGTTCTAAGACTGACGGTGAGTTCAAATACGAAAGCGAAAAAGCTTACGACATCATCATTAGAGAAAATCCAAATCTTGAAGCTGGAAAAACTAATGTAATCCAAGAAGGTAAGCCAGGAAAAACTGAAACTACTGTTAAGATAGAAAATAGTAAGGAAGTATCTAGGGATACTAAGACAATCACAGAAAAACAAGATAAGATTATAGAAATCGGAACAAAGAACGTCTGCGAAATCCCACCTGCAAAACCTGATCCAAAAGACCCAAAACCAGAAGAAGATCCAAAGAATCCTCAACCAGAAGGACCAGAGGATCCAAAAAATCCAAAACCAAATGAACCAGGCACACCAGGCGGAAACAAGCCAAACGAACCAGGCACACCAGGTGAGAAACCAAACAAGCCAAATGAACCAGGCACACCAGGTGAGAAACCAAACAAGCCAAACGAACCAGGCACACCAGGTGAGAAACCAAACAAGCCAAACGAGCCAGGCACACCAGGTGAAAAACCAAACAAACCAAACGAGCCGGGCACACCAGGCGAGACACCAAACAAGCCAAATGAACCAGGTACTCCAGGTGAAAAACCAAACAAGCCAAATGAACCAGGCACACCAGGTGAAAAACCAAACAAGCCAAATGAACCAGGCACACCAGGCGAGACACCAAATAGGCCAAATGAGCCAGGTAAGCCAGGTGAATATCCTAAGACTCCACAAGGTCCAAAGGAAGATCCAAAGACTGAGGAAAAAGGAGAAGTAAGTACTCCAGTTGATGATGAAAAACTTTCTAAGAAAGAAAACAAGTCAACAAATCCAAAAACAGGTATAGGATCAGTTGCACCAATAGTCACAAGCATGGGCATATCAATAGCTGGACTTCTTGCAACTAAGAAAAAGAAAAAAGAAGACGAATAAGTTTTCGATTAAAAAAGTAGGTAGGCACTAAGCCTCCTACTTTTTTTGCGTGGAAATTATTAAATTATAAAGCTAAGATCCCCTTTCATTCCGACAGAAAAGCCGCTAGTCTTTGACGAAAAATCTCATAGATATAAGTTTGTAATGGAAAAATCTAAATAATCCCAAATATTCCCACAAAAAATCAGCCTCCAAGCATTTGCCTGGGGCTGATTTTTCTTTAGTAGGTTTTTATTTTGTTTAGTGGGTAGATTCTCATGATGGCTTCGCCCACGAAGTTATCTTTGGAGACTGGGCCGAAGTTTCTGGAGTCGTTGGATTTAACCCTATTATCTCCTACTAGGAAATACTCATCATCTCCTACAAACCAACCTGTCATTTCGCTTGTAGCTTCTGTTTCCATGCCCTCATCTAGGTAGTCTTCTTCTAACTTCTCATCATTTATATAAAAGCTTCCGTCTTTGATCTCGACCATATCTCCTGGTAGACCGATCACTCTTTTGATATAAAGCTTCCAAGGCTCGGTTGGGGAGTGGAAGATGACTATATCGCCTCTCTTATAGCCTTTATTTAGGCTTTGTGGTAGCTTATTTACGACCATGATATCACCTGTGGCGAGTGTGTGGTCCATGGAATGACCTGATACTGCTGTAAGGCCTAGGACGAAGAATTTGATGGCAAAGACTATTAGAAAGATTGCCGCAAAGCTTTTGTAAAATTCCCAAATTCTGCTAAGTAAGCCTTGTTTATTTTTATTATCTTTATTATTTTCCATATTTGTCTCCTATCTTTGGATGAAGTCAACTAAGAGGTCAAATAGGCCCTTGATTGCCTTCTCGTGAGTCCTCTCATAGCCGTGGCTTGCTGCTACACCGCATCCCACTAGGGCGTGCCTATAGTCATAATCACTTGCTACAGCAGCTGATGCATCAGATCCGTAGAATGGGTAAATATCTACTCCGTAGTCTATGCCGACCTTTTTGGCAGTGGCTATTAAATCATTTGTTAGGTCATAATTATAAGGACCTGACGAATCCTTGGCACAAATTGATACCTTAAGCTCATCGCAGGTTAGGTCATCATGGACTACTCCCATATCGACTGCGACCATATCAGAAATGCCAGCAGGGTGTCCAGCACTTGCCCCATGGCCTACTTCTTCATAGACTGTAAACATCATGTATAAAGGACGGTTTATCTTTATATCCTTATCCTTAATTTCCTTGGCTAGGGCAAGGAGGATGCCTGCTGAGGCCTTATCATCTAGGTGGCGGCTTTTGACAAAGCCATTGTCTATCCTAAATCTAGGGTCAAGGGAGATGAAGTCACCATTTTCTATGCCTAGGGCCTGAGTTTCTTCCGCAGAATGGGTGATGGCATCTATTACTACTTCCATGGTTGTGTCATCACGTTTGGCCTCTCTTGGGTCAGATGAGCCGTGGACTGCAGGATTATTTAACCTGCATACTCCTGTGTATTCCTTGCCAGATCTGGTGTGGATTTTGACATTTTCAAATTCTACAAAATTATAAGGAAAACCACCTATTGTAGTTAATTTTAGGGCGCCATTGGCCTTTATTGACCTAACCATAAGGCCTAAAGTATCGACATGGGCTGATAAAAGTAGGCCATTATTTCCTTCCATTTCATTTATTGGGACTATGACATTGCCCTTATTATTTGTGTAAGGCTTATAGCCTAGCTTTTCAAACTCATCGCAAAGGTATTTTGTGGCCTTCATGGTAAAGCCTGTTGGTGATGGGGTATTTACTAAATCTTTTATATAATTTGTGATTGTATTCATATTCTTCCTTTCTTTTCTCGGGTATAATCTAATATAAATACTATATTATAAATTGCGATAAAACCAAAGGAGTTTTATATGAAAAAATACTATTTTAAGGAAAAATTTTTCAAAATCACTGACAAATATTGGATTATGGATGAAAATAATGACAAGGCCTTTTATCTGGACCAAGATTTTACCTTTTTTGGCTACAGGTCAAGGGTTTATGATAGGGATATGAAGGAGGCCTTTAAGGTTGAGAGAAAAATCTTATCCTTTTTGCTTACTTATTTTGTAGATTTTAAGGATGGAAGCCAAATGACTATCAAGTCTAGGCTAAGTTTTTTGAGAAGGAAGGTCGATATAGAGACAGATTTTGGGACCATTAATCTTAAGGGATCTATTTGGGATTATAATTTTGATATAAGTCTTGATGGGAAAAAGATTGGGGAGATTTCTAAGGTATTTTTCGCCATGACTGACCAGTACGAGCTAAGGGTCCTAGATGAAGCTTACACAGAAGCTATGCTTGCCCTTGTCATTTGCCTAAATAATATCAAGGATAGCGAAGCTGCTGCAGCTGCAAATTCTGCTAATAACTAGGAGGACTTATGATATTTATCTTAGCGGGGGTTTTTGCCCTCTTAGGTCTTTATAACCTCTATCTTTTTTCTGGGATTGAAATTAGGGTCAAGTTTACCAAGGTGGACCTTGCAGTCTATCTAATGATGATAGTCATGTTTGCCATCTACCAGTGGGTTTTTAAGCCTTATATTATAAACACCCTAGCCATTGGCCTTGCCATAATTTTTTGGAACTATTCGGGCATAATTGCCAGGGGTTTTAGCAAGGATTTTCTTTATACCAATAAGCTTAATCCCTTTCTTAATAAAAAAGTAAAGCTTGATGAGATTAAGTCTGTGACCTTATCAAGGGCTGAGAAAAACCTCCTCTTGATAGTAAATTTCAAGGAGGCCAACGCCCAGGATAATATGAGATTTGCCTATAAGAAGGAAAAGGACCTTATTAAGCTTCTTAAGGGGCAAAAAGTAAATGTGATTAATTAGAAAAACAAAACACCTAGAAGGAGCAAAGTCCTTAGCTAGGTGTTTTTGTTTTGAATTTTAGCGGCCGCCGCCACCTCCACCACCGAAGGATCCGCCTCCTCCGCCTACTGATGTGGCACCTCCAAAGCCTGCATTTGAAAAGCCGGTAGCCTCACCATAAGATTGGTTGATGGATTTTGAAAAACCTCTGGAGTTTGAAAATAAATATGGGTAGTAGATGAAATTATTCATATAATAGTCATCTCTTTCTACTATTTTTTCAAAGCTTTCACCAAGGCTTAGGATTTGGGCATAGACTAGAAAGCCCTTCCACTTAGGCATCTCTGCTTGGCTTTTTTCTCCAACAAGCTCGTAGTTTGCAAGATAGTTTTTAAACTTGCATAGGTCTTCATAAAGTTCGATGCCCTTTTGGGTCAATCTTAGCTCTGTCCCTGTCCTTGATGAAGATAGGAAGGTCTTTTCGTACTCATAGTCTTCGATGTAGCCCTTTTCCTTGAGGGTCGCAAGAGAAAGGTCTTCTAGGTCCTCATAGAAATTATCGAGGACGTCCTTATTTTTTTCTAGGTATTTTTGGTAGGCATAATCTGTAAGGAAGCCATCATGGCTTCTTAGACTTGCCTTATAGAGAGTGTCGAAATATTTGCCCTCAAGGGCTCCCATGTTGTCTGGTCTTTCTAGGATTTTGATTTTCTTTTCACTAACTAGTCCATACTTATCCTCGCCCAGGTCGATTTTTTTAGCAAGGGCCCATTTGAGGATAAAGGCATTTACATAGTCTTCGGCTAGACTTATGGAATTGATGTAGGTCTTTTCTATAATAAAGGCCAAGTCTTCGATGTGGCCATCATAAGGGATGTTTTTTAAATATTCCCTGCCAAAGTCCTTTGGCTTTCTAAGGTCTTTAAGATTTACTATTCTTTTTTCAGAAAATGATAACTTAGAGGCACGAATTCCTGCAAAGGCTCCTGCTAATCCAAGGGCACTAGCAAGACCTATTAGAATTTTAGCCCAAACTGGCATTGGTGGCTTGTAGGCCTTGCCTTGGTTTTCTTCCCATTTAGACCCCTTCACAGCCTGGTCGGCATAATCTTTGAAATTCTTATCTTCCCTGTAGGAAGTAGCAAAAGTCCCTTTTGGAAATTTGATCATGACTGTGGCATAGTCAATGCCTCCAGTAGAATTAAGTTCTATGACCCCGTCCTTATTTTCTATATGACCCCTAAGGCCAAAGCCCCAAAACTTCACATCCCTTTCTATTGGCTTGTAGGAGGTGATTTTGATATTTACTTTTTCTGGCATGGGATCAAAGTCATCTCCCACAAATTTGAAAAAGACCATGTCAGCATCATTTAGGCCGATAGCTAGGGGGCTTATCTTGTATTTTAGGTCGTAGACATTATCCTCATACTTGCTTATGCCCCAGCAAAGCTCGTATCCATCGTCTTTTTGGACTGTGCCGTAGCGGAAGGCCTTTTCTTCAAAGGACTTGTCAATATCCCAAGGGTCGGCTTTTTCAAAATCCTTGCCAAAGGCTGAGACGGAAAAATCTTCGATTTTAAGGCCCCTTAAGTTATTTATGGCCTTGTATCTTTCTGTATAGTCTGTGTCATTTTCTTCTATATGCCAAGTTTCTTTTATAGAGCCGATTCCCTTTTCATCGAGCTTTGCCTCTATATTTATTTCCTTAAATTCATCTGCCAAGGCCTCTTTGGGCAGGAAAATCATTAGGCTCATGGCAATTATTGTAAGTAGCTTTTTCATGGTCGTCCTTTCTTTGTGTCTTCTTATATATTATTTTACCCAGAATGAAAATTTTTGTATTAATTTTTAACAAATAGCCTTTGACAAATCTATAAAAAACTGTAGAATTTAGCTAGTTACTCCCTTTTCTTTTTATAAAAAGGGGCTTTGTTTAGGAGTTAATATGGAAAAGAATTTTTTATCCAAAATATATGACAATATAACCCACAACCCGCCTATGGTCCTTACCTTGGGCTTTGCCATTGTGATTACAATCGGAGCTTTGCTATTAAGGATGCCATTTTTTTCTCGTAGTGGTAATGAAACGAGCCTTATTGATGCCTTATTTGTGGCAGCTTCTGCTTCTTGTGTTACAGGCCTTACCCCTGTCAATACCTTAGAGCATTGGAATTCTTACGGTCATCTTCTACTTATTGTCCTTATCCAAATTGGAGGCCTGGGGGTGATGAGTATTACCTCGATGATTCCTCTAATTTTGGGCAAGAAAATTGGCCTAAGTTCTAGGCAAATTCTAAAAGAACAGCTCAATGTCGAAAGTCTGGAGGGCATGATTGCCTTATTTAAGTATGTGCTTTTCTTCTCTTTTGGGGTGGAGCTAATCGGGGCTATGATTTTAGCTATCAGATTTGTGCCGATTTTTGGCCTTGCTAAGGGCCTATGGGTTTCTATTTTTCACTCTATATCAGCCTTTTGTAATGCTGGCTTTGATATTTTGGGTGATAGTATCTATCCTTTTAGGGATGATTTGCTTGTAAATTTCACCCTGGATGGCTTAGTTATTATCGGTGGTCTTGGCTTTGTGGTTACAAGTGAGCTTTTTAGGAGGAGGTCTTTTGAAAAGATTTCAACCCACTCTAAGCTTGTCCTAAGCCTTACAGGCATCCTTCTAGCTGTGGGTACCCTTGGATTTTTCATCCTTGAAAAGGACGGGGGAGTCCTTGTTGGGGAGGGCCTTGGAGCATCTCTTACAGAATCCTTCTTCCAATCCACTGTAGCAAGGACTGCAGGCTTTTATTCGGTTAAGCTTGAAAATATCAAGGATTCTACAGCCCTTCTTTTGGCAGGCCTTATGTTTATAGGTGGATCTCCAGGATCTACTGCAGGGGGAATCAAGACTACAACCTTTGGCGTCCTCGTCCTTTCAACTATTGCCGTTATTAGGGGTGAAGATGAGCCGGTTTTATTTAAAAGACACATAGGAGAAGAAACAGTAAGAAAGGCCCTTGCTATCTTTGCTGTTTCTGTGACAATTATCATTTCTGTAAGCTTTATCCTTACCATTACAGAAAAGGCAGGCCTTGTGGAAATTTTCTATGAGACCGTATCAGCCCTTGCCACAGTAGGAGCCAGCATGGGAATAACCTCGAATCTTTCAAATATTGGCAAGATTTTAATAACCATTTGTATGTACCTAGGCAGGATTGGCCCAATGACCATGGCCTTTGCCTTTGGCATGAAGACTAGAAAATCACTAATCAGATATCCAGAAAGTTTTATATCTATAGGATAAAGGAGTAAATATGAAAAATGTTATCGTACTAGGCCTAGGCAGGTTCGGATCTGCCCTAGCCCGCAAGCTATCAGAAAAAAACATAGAGGTCATGGCTGTAGATATGGACTATAACAAGATCCAAAAGCTAGCAGACGATGTGGCCTATACCGCCCAAGCAGACATCACAGACCCTGATGCCCTAAATGAATTGGGAATCAAAAACTTTGATATAGCTATAATTGCTACAGGATCAAATCTTGAATCAAGTATAGAGGCGACCCTTATTTGCAAGGATGCCGGTATTGAAACTGTAATTTCTAAGGCTACATCCCTTGTTCAGGCTAGAATTCTTAAGAAAATTGGGGCAGACAGGATAATTTTCCCGGAAAGAGACAGCGGAGAAAGGCTTGCAAGGCTCATTTCTGGATCAAATCTTATGGAATTTATCCAATTTTCAAATAAATTTTCTATGGCCGAGGTCAAGGCTCACGAGACTTGGGTTGGCAAGAGTCTAAAGGATTTGGACTTTAGAAATAAGTTTGACCTAAATGTGGTGGCCTTTGAGAGAAATGGCGATATGATCGTATCTCCTCGCCCTGATGAGGTCATAGAAGAATATGACCTCCTTGTAATAATTGGAGAAAATAAAGACATAGAAAAAATCGAAGAATGTGATAATTAGGAAAACGAAAGCTTTTATGCAAAGAGCATGGATTAAATGTGAAAAAAAATTCATGAAATAGTTTGCATAAGATAAAATTTGTGTTATAATAATAGCAGCTATCAAATTAGCTAGGTTTTTCATTATTAATTCCTTTATGTTTTCCCTTATGAAAACAAGGACTAACTTATTCTTTTCTATGTGAAGGGGCCCTATGGGTCCCTTTTCATATTGAATAAATCTTTTAAAAAACATTTTCTTATGTTATAATAATATCGTAATCTTCTATTAGGGGGAATTTATGAAAATACTTGTAATAGATGCCCAGGGCGGAGGTCTTGGCAAAGAGCTTATAACAAAATTAAGGGCCCGCCACAAAGACCTTGATATAACTTGTGTTGGGACAAATTCTCTAGCCACAAGCGCCATGCTAAAGGCTGGGGCAAATAGGGGAGCTACTGGAGAAAACCCAGTAGTGGTAAATGCCGCCAAGGCTGATATAATCCTAGGACCGATCGGGATTATGCTTACCAATTCCCTATATGGAGAAATCACAGAAAAAATAAGTCAGGCTGTATCCTTATCGCCTGCTATCAAAATCCTAATTCCCTTTAGGCATGATGACAATATAATAGTCGGAATTTCTGACTATTCGATCAAAAAACTTGTCGACCTTGCCATGATAGAAGTTGAAAAGAATTTATAAAATGCAGGAAGCATTTTAGGTCGCAGAAGTGGCCGGGATAAGAATATCCAAACTCCCTCGCTAAAGAGGGGCAAATATTTAAGCAATTATACTAAGAAGGTATAGGAAACTCAGACGGGCTACCTATGCCTATTTTTATTGTAAAAGGAGAAGAAATGAAGAAAATACTAGGAAAAGTCGTAGGTCTTTTGGCCCTAACCCTTGCACTCACAGCTTGTGGGGCTTCTAAAGATGAAAGTAAGACTGAGACAAAGACAGAAACAAAGACACAAGTAGAAACAAGCCATCCAAAGGATGAACTAATACTTGGCATCGGCTCTGAGCCAGAAAAGGGCTTTGACCCAATCCATGAGGCAAGCCATTCATCAAGCTTACTTTTCCACTCATCCCTACTTAAGAGAGATTTGGACCTAAATATAGTAAATGATTTGGCAGAAGATTATAAAATCTCAGATGATAAGCTTACATACACAGTCACCCTCAAGGACGGTCTTAAATTTTCTGACGGTACAGATTTAACAGCTGATGATGTTGTCTTTTCCTACAACAAGGCCAAGGAAGAAAATACTGCTGGCATCAACCTCACCCGTTTCGTAAAGGCTGAAAAAGTCGATGATAAGACCCTTAAGCTTGTCCTAGAAAAACCAGACATTTCCTTTACAACCACTATGGCATCTCTTGGAATTGTAAGCAAGGACAAATACAAGGACGGCTATGGGCAAAATCCTGTAGGCTCTGGTCCCTTTAAGCTTGTCGAATGGAAAAAGGGCCAAGAGATGATAGTAGCGCCAAATGAATATTATTATGGGGATAAGGTTCCATTTAAAAAGTTGACTTTCATTTTCTTTAAGGATGATGACACAGCCCTTGCCACAGCCAAGGAGGGCCTTTGCGATATTATTAGAATCCCTTATACAGCCAAAGATATGAAAGTAGAAGGCTTCCACCAGCTTTCAGTCAAAACCGTAGACAATAGGGGAATCTCCCTTCCGGTTGTGCCAGATACAGGCGAAGTTACAGATGATAAGACCCTAGCACCAGGCGCACCAATTGGAAATGACGTTACAAGCGATATAGCCATAAGAAAGGCTCTAAACATAGCCATGGATAGGCAAAAGATAATTGATCATGTCCTAAATGGCGAGGCTACCAAGGCTACATCCATAGCAGATGGTCTTCCTTGGTATAATGAGGAGACTGCTGATATAAAAGATGGAGATACAGAAGCTGCCAAGCAAATCCTAGACGAGGCAGGTTGGAAAGAGGGCACTGACGGTATCAGGGAAAAGGACGGTATAAAGGCCAAATTTGACCTCTACTATGCCTACCAAGATAGGGAAAATCTCGCAGTTTATTTTGCTGAGAAGGCCAAAGAAATTGGCATCGATGTAAATCCGATCTATGGAGACTGGGACTTTTTTGCAGATAAGATGTATAGCCAGGCAGTCCTCTTTGGTTGGGGCGGCTACGACCCACTAGATATGTATTATTCTTATGCTTCAAAATTTAGGGGCTATGACTATTACAATACCAATTTCTATGCCAACGAAAGGGTTGATAAATATTTTGAAGATGGGCTTTCAGCAGATAACTTGGAAGACTTTTATGATAATTTCAAAAAGGCCCAATGGGATGGAGAGAATGGATTTTCTTGGAAGGGCGATTGTCCTTGGGTATGGCTGGTAAATGAAAACCACTTATATCTTGTAAGAGATGGCCTAGAGCTTGGCAAGACAAAGATTGAGCCACACTCATCCCGCTATACCCTTATAGATTCTATAGCTAATTGGAAATGGGAATAAGATGGGGAAGAAAATTTTAAGGGAGATTGTCACCTTTATTCTTTTCATTCTGGCAGTATCTTTTATAAGTTTTTTGCTCTTAGACCTATCACCAATTGACCCTATAGCATCCTTTGCAAGGGCTAAGGGAAGTGGGCTTGACCAAAGCCAAAAGGCAGCCTTAATTGCCAAGTGGGGTCTTGATAAGCCCCTTTTTGAAAGATACCTAAGCTGGCTTGCCAATCTTGTTAGGGGCGACTTGGGGATTTCAAATATTTATAATAGAGAGGTCATTGCCATAATAAAAGAGGGCTTTGCCAATTCTTTTGTGCTGATGGCCCTAGCTTGGATTTTGCAAGGGGTCTTGGGTATTTTCTTGGGCCTTGTGGCAGGGGCAAATATTGGAAGTCTAAAGGATAAATTTATCAAGGCCTATGCCATAATTTTTGCATCGACCCCTAGCTTTTGGCTGGGCCTGGTCTTGATTATGGTTTTTTCCCTTAAGCTTAAGCTTTTTCCAGCCTCTATGGGATCTCCTGCAGGAGTTTTGACAGAAGATATCAGCTTTGCTGATAGGCTCTACCATATGGTCCTTCCTTGCCTTTGCCTAAGCCTGGTGGGATCTTCAAATATCATCCTCCACACCAGGGCTAAGACTGAAGATATCCTAAATGAAGACTTTATCACCTATGCCAAGGCTCGTGGGATGAAAAAAAGAGAAATTATTAGCAAGTACGCCCTTAAAAATTTGATTTTACCAGGTCTTAGTTTGCTCTTTACGTATTTTTCGGAGCTTTTTTCTGGGACAATATTAGTCGAAAATGTCTTTTCCTATCCAGGTCTTGGGTCCCTGACTGTAGAAGCTGGCCTTAGGTCTGATGCACCGCTGCTTTTGGGCCTTGTCCTTTTTTCGTCGATTTTTGTCTATCTGGGTAATAGGCTTTGGGATTTAATCTTGCCAAGGCTAGACGTAAGACTAGGAGGGGCCTATGAGTAGGAAATTAATCGGAAAATCTCCAATGAGCCTTAGAAAAAAGACCTTGATAGAGATTGGCCTTGCCATATTTTTTGTGGCCTTTATCTTTATCAGAGGGGCAATGATTAATGAAGGAGACCTATCAATTGATTTTGCAAATAAATTACAAGGGCCGAGCCTTTCCCACATTTTTGGGACAGACCAAACTGGCAGGGACATGTATTTAAGGACAATCAAGGGCCTTGCTACTTCCATACAGATTGGCTTTTTGGGTTCTCTTTCAGCTCTTCTTGTGGCAAGTGTCTTTGCTCTTTTCTTAAGCTTTGGCAATAAGTATCTGGATAAGGTCATTAACTTTATAATTGACCTAAGCCTTTCCATTCCCCACATGATGGTCCTAATCCTTGTGGCAATAGCAGCTGGCAGGGGCCTTAGGGGCGTGATTTTAGGAATTGGTCTTACTCACTGGACAGGCCTTACCAGGCTTTTGAGGGGAGAAATCCTTGCTCTTAAGGATGAAAATTATATAAAGATATCAAGGGCAATGGGTAAGTCGAGGCTTTATATTTTTAAAAACCACATTCTGCCAAAGATTTTCCCGCAGATGCTTGTAGGACTTATTTTGCTCTTTCCCCACGCCATCCTTCATGAGTCAGCCATTTCCTTTCTGGGCTTTGGCCTTTCCCTATCAAGCCCATCCATAGGAATAATCTTATCAGAATCGATGAAATACCTCATAGGTGGATCATGGCATCTGGCCTTTTTCCCAGGGCTTTTGCTTTGCTTTTTGGTTTTTGCCATAAATAGGCTGGGTGAAGATGTCAAACATTTGCTAGATCCTTACTCATATCACAGGTGATTTTATGAATATATTAGAAGTTAAAAATTTAAAGGTGTCATTTTACCAATACACCAGGGGCCTTAGGCGAAGAAGGCTTGATATAATAAAAAATCTGAGCCTAGATGTAAGGGAAGGAGAGATTATGGCAATTTTTGGGGCATCAGGCTCTGGGAAAAGCCTCTTAGCTTCCGCCATCCTCGGACTTTTGCCCTACAATGGCTTTAGTGAGGGAGAAATCTTTTATAAGGGGCAAATCTTAGACCAAGATCTTTTGGAAAAAGTCAGGGGCAGGGAAATATTTTTCATTCCCCAGTCAATCACATCCCTTAACCCACTTTTAAAAACCAAGGACCAGGCAAGGATGACCCTAGCAAGGGATGATTATCATAAACAAAGACAGGTCTACCAGTCCTTTGGCCTGGGGAGTGATGTTGATGATATGTATCCAAGAGAGCTTTCTGGTGGCATGGCTAGGAGGGTTCTTGTAAGTGATGCGATCTTAAGCGGGGCAGATTTTATAATTGCAGATGAGCCGACCCCTGGCATGGATAAGGAGGCTACTGATGAGATTGTCAGCTATTTTAAAAAGATGAAGGAAGCTGGCAAGACCATCCTTCTTATAAGCCACGACATAAATATGGCTTTGTCATGTGCCGATAGGATTGGGATTTTTTATGATGGAGAGATTATAGAAGTTGGGGATAGGTCCGCCTTTGCTAATAAGGGGGCAGGTCTAGCCAATCCCTATTCTAAAAGGCTCATAAGGGCCCTGCCTGAAAATGGCATGGACTTAGATAGGATAGAAAATGATTGAAGTAAAGAATTTGTCCTTTTCCTATGATGGGAAGAGGGATATTATAAAAAACTGTAGCCTCACGCTAGAGAGGGGTGAGGTCTTGGGCCTTGTGGCCCCATCAGGTTATGGCAAGTCGACTCTTGGTAAACTTATGGCAGGCTACATAAAAGCCCCAAGGGGGACTGTTCTTGTGGATGGCAAGGACATCAGAGACCTTAAGGGCTTTCTGCCAGTCCAGATGGTCCACCAAAATCCAGAGAAAAATGTAAATGTCACTTGGAAGGTGGGAAAGATTTTAAATGAAGGCTGGCAAGTGACTGGCGAAATAAAAGAGGCCTTTGGCATCAGGGAACAGTTTCTAGACAAGTTTCCCGTAGAGCTATCAGGCGGCGAACTCCAAAGGATTTGCCTGTCAAGAGTCATGGGAGATTCTTGTAAGTACCTAATAGCAGATGAAGTCACAAGTATGCTAGATACTATAAACCAGGCTGAAATTTGCAGGATTTTGCTAGACTTTGCTAAAAATAAAAAGGTTGGAATCCTCTTCATTTCCCATAATAAGGCCCTTCTAGACCTAATTGCCGACAGGATAATCGACCTTAGAGATATAAATAAGGAAAGCTACGACAGAAAATAAGATGTTGTGGCTTTTTTTATGATTTAAAAGGCAATTAAAAAAATACTGCAAAGTTTTAAAAAATATGTTAAAATATAGTTAATAAAACTTTATGGACACAAAAGGAGTAAATTATGGCAAAAAATTTCAGAGGCAAATCATTTCTAAAACTTCTTGATTTCTCATCAGCAGATATCAGATACCTTTTAGACCTAGCAAAAAACTTCAAAGACATGAAAAGAGCTGGAGTTCCTCACAGATATCTTGAGGGCAAAAATATAGCAATCATCTTTGAAAAAACATCTACAAGGACCAGATGTTCTTTCGAAGTAGGGGCTTATGACCTAGGCATGGGAGTAACCTACCTTGATCCAACAGGTTCACAAATGGGCCACAAGGAATCTGTTGCCGATACAGCCAGAGTCCTAGGCAGAATCTATGACGGTATAGAATTTAGGGGCTTTAAGCAAGAACACGTCGAAGAGCTTGCAAAATACTCAGGAGTCCCAGTATGGAACGGTCTTACTGACCAGTGGCACCCAACCCAAATGCTAGCCGATGTCCTAACAATCGAAGAGCATTTTGGTTATTCTAAGGGCCTTAAGTTCGTATATTTCGGCGATGCTAGAAATAATATGGCAAATTCCCTAATGGTAGTTTGTGCAAAACTAGGTATAAATTTTGTAGCCTGCGCTCCAAAAGAGCTCTTCCCAGAAGAATGGCTAGTTGAAGAATGCAAGAAAATTGCGAAAGAAAACTTCTCAACAGTTACCCTTACAGAAGATGTCAAAGAAGCAGCTACAAATGCTGATGTAATATACACAGATGTCTGGGTATCAATGGGTGAGCCAGCTGAAGAATGGGAAAAGAGAATCAAAATCCTTAAACCTTACCAAGTCACTAAAGAGATCATGGCCATGGCAAACAAAGAAGCCATCTTCCTCCACTGCCTACCAGCCTTCCACGACAAGGAAACCAAGGTCGGCAAGGAAATCTTTGAAAAATATGGTCTTGACTCAATCGAAGTTACAGATGAAGTCTTTGAATCAAAACAATCCCTAGTCTTTGACGAAGCAGAAAACAGGATGCACACCATAAAAGCAGTAATGTATGCAACACTTTGCTAGCTAGCAAAAATCACCTGGCCCTAGGATGATCCTAGAGCTGGGTTTTGTTTTAAGAAACTTAGGAAGAGTCTTTAGCTAATTTTCCTAGTTTTTGGCCATATGATTGGTATGGTAGAAGTAGTCTAATAAATTTAAAAGAGAATAGACGATAATAATCGTTAATTAAACCTCTACATAAGGAAATAAGATGGACAAGCTTGATGTAAATAAAAATATAAAAAAAGATATAAGCGCCGAGGTCTTTATATTTTTGGGCCTCTTTCTGGGACTTTTTATCTATATGGCAAATATAATGGGTGGGACAAACATGGTCAAGACCATGATGCTCACCTCCTTTGACCTCTTGATGAATGTATGCTTCTACCTGATGGCGGTGGCAGTACTTGCAGGGGGCCTATCAGCAATTTTTTCAGAATTTGGGGTAATTGCCCTGGTAAATAAAATCCTTTCTAAGCTCATGGGTCCTATTTATGACCTACCAGGAGCAAGCTCTCTAGGAGTTTTATCCTGCTTTATGTCTGATAACCCAGCCATCCTCACCTTGGCTAGGGATGATAATTTTAGGATGTATTTTAAAAAATACCAGATGCCAGCCCTAACCAACCTAGGCACAGCCTTTGGCATGGGCCTTATCACAGTCACATCTATGATGGCACTGCCTGTTGAGGCCTCCCTAAAGGCGGCCATGGTAGGCCTACTGGGGGCAGTTTGCGGATCAGTTGTATCGGTAAGGCTTATGATTAGAAAGACCAAAAAATATTACGGGACAGAAGAGATGGTAGAAACCAAGTCGGTCAAAGCCATCCCTGCTGGCTTTAGGCAGGTAAGAGAGGGCTCTGTCGGCTCTAGATTTATCACAGCCCTCCTTGATGGGGGCAGGGTCGGAGTAGACATGGGAGTGGCTATAATTCCTGGAGTTTGCCTAATCTGTACCCTAGTAATTATGCTAACAAATGGGGCAGGAGCAAATGGCTATACAGGCGAGGCCAACCAAGGCATAGCCCTCTTGCCAGTAATCGGTGAGAAATTATCCTTTATAATAAATCCAATTTTTGGCTTTAAAAGCCCAGAAGCCATAGCCGTTCCAATCACAGCCCTAGGCTCAGCCGGTGCTGCCATAGGTCTTGTAGCAGATATGGCAGGCAGGGGAATAATTTCAGGCAATGACATAGCAGTTTTCACATCTATATGCATGTGCTGGTCAGGCTATCTATCAACCCACATAGCCATGATGGATGCTCTAGATACCAAGGAAATGACAGGCAATGCCATAATTTGTCACACCATAGGCGGTCTATGTGCAGGATTTTTTGCCCATTTGCTTTGGACTTTGCTTGCCTTCTTGTAAGATTGACGTTAAATTTTAAAAATAAAAAGGAGTAGACATGGAATTTAAACTAGCAGAACTTGCCTTGCCAGATTTTTCTAAGGAAGAATTTACCAAGGCAGAAAATATTAAAACATGCCCAGCAGAAGCTGATGGCATAGCCCCAGATGGCTTTTACCTTACCCACCACAAGCCTACATTTTATAAGGTAGATGGCAAGTTTATCCTACCAGACCACAACAGCCTCAACTGTGTGGCAAGTCTTGTTGATGGAAAAATTTTAATTAAGGAAATCAGGGAAATAAAAAAGGGCGATAAAATAGTTTTAGGCAGGGATGGAAATCTAGATGAAGGGATTTTTGTCGATGAAAATGCCTTTGGAGCCGATGCCTACTCCAAGCCAGGCAGGTCCGTTGAGACTTCTTCTTCAAGAGACTATGACTATTTATTTGAACTTTTAAAACATGAAAGAGATTCTGAAGATGGCTATATAGTTTGGGTCCTAGGCCCTGCAGTAGTCTTTGACTATGATACAAGAAATGCCCTAAATGCCTTGGCTAAAGAGGGCTTCATAGATTGCCTCTTAGGCGGCAATGCCATGGCAACCCACGACCTTGAGGGTGGTTATTTAAATACAGCCCTTGGCCAAAATATCTACACCCAAGAAAACCAACCAATGGGCCACTACAACCACCTAGACCTCTTAAATGAAGTAAGGATAGCAGGCTCTATCAAAGAATTTATCAAAGAAGGCCATGTCAAAGACGGCATCATCAAAACCCTATCAGCCATGGATGTACGATTTGTCCTTTCAGGTTCAATTAGAGATGACGGCCCACTTCCAGAGGTCATCGGCGATACAGATAAGGCCCTTACAGAGACTAAAAAAGAGCTAGATAAGGCCACAGTTATAATTTGTATAGCAACCATGCTTCACTCACTTTCAGTGGCAAATATGGCCTCATCTTACAGAAAAAGAGCCGAAGGCAAGGTTTCTCCAGTCTACCTATACTCTGTCGATGTTACTGAAAATGTCGTTCACAAGGTAGAAGCAGCCAGGGAAAACCTCGCAGTAGTGCCAATGGTGACCAATGTCCAAGACTTTGTAGTCAACCTCCAAAAGGCCCTAGTAGATGATAAAAATAGCCAGGAAGGAGAAAAGTAATGAGCCTAGAAATGCCAAAATACCATCATCCAGATTTTGATCAGGATTTTCTAAAAAATGCTCCAAATGTGACCCTAGAGGAAGTTACAGTTGATGGCCTAAGTCCTAGAAACTACCACGCCCTATCAGTTTATCCAGAATATTTCAAGATAAATGGCAAGTGGGTTCTAGCCGGCCAATCAAGAATGGATACAGTCTGTGTAGCAAATGACACAGAGGGCGGGGAGAGCGTGGATATAGTCGAATTTAGAAATCTTAAAAAAGGCGATAAGGTGGTTATCGGCCGCACTGAAGACGCTTCTGAGGGAATTTATGTGTGGACAGAGGGCTTTTTAGAGCCAGATGAGCACGTTGATACCTTCGCCTTTAGGGCTGGTAGGTCTCGTGAAACAGCCTTCTCCATGGATTATGACAATCTTTATGAAGTCCTAAAACACGAAAAGGAAAATGGGGGCTATGTGACCCTAATTGTCGGCGCTGCCCTAGCCTTAGACCGCGATTCAAGACTTGCCCTAGAAAGACTAATAAGAAATGGCTATGTAAATGCCATCTTTTGCGGCACAGAAACAGCAGCCTTTGACCTAGAAAAGGGAATCTATGGCACATCTTGGGGCCAAGAACATTTTGAAAAAGAACAAAATACAACCAGAAACCTCTTTGAGACAATCAACCTTGCCAGAAAATATGGGTCAACCAAGGCCCTTGTAGAAAGCGGACTTGTCAAGGATGGCTTTATGAAGGCAAGTGTGGAGATGGATATACCTGTTGTAATTGCAGGCACCATCAGGGATAGGCTTGGTCTACCTGAGACAATTAACAATGTCTACCAGGCCCAAAATGAGATGAGAAAGCACGCCAGAAAGACATCTACAATCATAATGATGTCTGCGATTCTTTATACAATCGCCACAGGCAACATGACCCCATCTTATAATATCTTTGATGAAAAGGTCAGACCTGTTTATATGTATACCATCGATATCCAAGAATTTGCTGTAAACAAACTCTCAGACAGGGGTACAGTCACAGCAGTATCCATGGTAACAAACGTCCAAGATTTCATCAGAAACGTGGACAGGGCCCTTAATTTATAGAAAATTAGCTAGGATAATCTAATTCAGACAATAGACAAAATCCAAAAACGCTTATCCGACTACAGAAATTTAGAAATTCTAAATTTCATAATCCTGTAAATCGCAAACTCGCTTACGCTCAAACAGTGCGATTTACGGGCGGATTATTTCAATTTGAATTTCTTGAAATTTCTTCCGAACGGAACGCTTCCTTTTGGATTTTGTCACTTTATCAATAATCTAAGCCGGTATAATCCGGCCTTTCTTTTGCCTTAAACTTCCTTGAAAACTTTTGCATTATCATGGTAATTAATGCTATAATTATTACAAGAGATAATATTTATAAATTTTTATCATTATTAAGATTTATAAATATTGTTCAACTTTTACGAAAGGAATTATTATGAACAATCAAGAATTGGCGAAAATTATCGTCGACAAGGTTGGCGGCAAGGATAATATAATATCCTACCAGCACTGCGCCACAAGACTTAGGCTAGTCTTAAGGGACTTTGATAAGATTGACAGAGATTTTATCGATGACCTAGAAGGTGTTCAAGGCACAAACATTGCAAATGGCCAATACCAAGTCATCTTAGGACCTGGCAAGGTCAACCTAGTTACAGGAGAGGTTGGAAAAATCGTTGGAGAAAGCGGATCGGCCCAGGATAGCGATGAGCCTAAGGGCAATATCCTCCAAAGAGGGGTCAAGGTTTTATCAGATATATTTGTTCCAATCATTCCAGCTATCGTTGCTGCCGGTCTTTTGATGGGTATCAATAATATCTTAACCAGTCCATTTTTTAATGGCAGGACAGATTCGATTATTAGCCTATATCCACAAATAGCAGACCTTGCTAATATGATCAACGTCTTCTCATCAGCAGCCTTTGCCTTCCTACCAGTTCTTATAGGCTTTTCTGCAACTAAGAAATTTGGAGGCAATCCATTTTTAGGAGCTGCCATGGGTATGATTATGGTCCACCCAGAGCTTTTAAATGCCTATGCCCTAGGTACAACAGCCCCTGCTGATGTGCCTGTTTGGAATATTTTAGGCCTTGCTATACCAGCAGTTGGCTATCAAGGAACAGTTTTACCAGTTCTTGCCGTATCTTGGATACTAGCAAAGATTGAAAACTTCCTCCACGATAAGACCCCAATCTGGCTAGATAACCTAACAACCCCACTTCTAGCGACCCTAATTACAGGTTTTATTACCTTTATCCTAGTAGGTCCAATCATGAGAAACGCTGGTGATATGCTTACAAATGCCATCACCTTTATCTACACCAAACTTGGTTTTGTGGGCGGGGCAATCTTTGGTCTTCTTTATGCACCAATTACCCTTACAGGTATGCACACCACTCCTTTATACCAATTGAGACCCAACTTATTGCAAATCAGGCTGTGTCAGGCGGATCCTTTATCTTCCCAACAGCATCAATGAATAACGTTGCCCAAGGAGCTGCTGTTATAGCTGTTCTTCTTACAACAAAGAATGAAAAAATGAAATCAACCGCTGCCGCATCAGGTGTATCAGCCATGCTTGGAATCACAGAGCCTGCTATGTTTGGTATTACCTTAAGGCTAAGATATCCATTTATTGCTGCAATCATTGGTTCTGCAGCAGGATCTGCCTATATTGCCCTAAGACATGTACTTGCCATTGCCCTAGGAGCTGCAGGTATCCCTGGTATCATCTCAATTAGACCAGAAAATTGGCTAGACTTTATAATCGGCCTTGTAATTGCAATGGTTGTTGCCTTTGGTCTTACAATTTTCTTTGGCAAGTCAAATATGTTTGCAGCAAAGGAAAAGCCAGCCCCAAAAGCTGAGCCTAAAAAGGATGAAAAAACAGAAGAAAAACTAGTAGAAAAAGAAGAAGTTAAAGCCGCACCAGCTAAAAAGGAAATAATCGAAATCTTTAACCCTGTAAAGGGAGAGGTCTTTAATGTCAGCCAATCAGTTGACCAAACCTTCGCATCAAAGATGATGGGCGATGGGGTTTGCATCAATCCAAGCGAGGGAAGAGTATATGCCCCATTTGACGGTGAAGTTGCATCAATTTTCCCAACAGGCCACGCCGTAACCCTAACTTCCGCTGATGGCATCAATGTCCTAATCCACATTGGCGTAGACACAGTTTCCCTAGATGGTCAGGGTTTCACTAAACATGTAAAAGATGGCGATAAGGTAAAAACAGGCGACCTACTAATCGAATTTGACCCAGACCTTATCAAATCCAAGGGCCTATCTGACCAAACCATGGTAATTATAATGGATTCAGATGATATGGATATCAAATTTAAACAGGGCCTAAGAGATAAGGCTGCCAAGATAATGGAGATAAAAAATGCTTGATAGGAAAATCTACCAAGAAAATTACGGGAAATTACAAAAAATGAAGGAAGAAGTGGAAAAAGATCCGCTTCTTCTAGCTTATCACATCTATCCAGAGACAGGTTGGCTAAATGACCCAAACGGTCTCTGCCAGAAAGATGGGACCTATCATTTTTATTACCAAGCCTCACCCCTTGATGAAAATAGGGGAGATATAGGCTGGGGCCATGTTTCAAGTCCTGACCTTATAAATTATAAGAGAGAAGATTTTTTTATCTTTCCAGATAGTAAGTATGACAAGTATGGTGCCTACTCAGGTTCAGCCTTCATAGAAGATAATAAGCTTTCATTCTTTTATACAGGCAATGTAAAATACCCGGGCGACTTTGATGGCATCAACGAAGGTAGAGAACACAACACCTTAAAGATAGATTCTGATGCCTACAGCTATGGTGAAAAAATCCTCATAATGGATAATGACGACTATCCAGCAGACATGACCAAGCACGTAAGAGACCCTAAAATCTACAAAAAAGATGGGGCCTATTATATGTTTTTGGGAGCCAGGTCCAAGGCTGACAAGGGCATGGTTTTAGTTTTTAAATCAGAAGATTTAAGAGATTTTACCTACCATATGAGGATAGATACAGATTATGATTTTGGATTTATGTGGGAGTGTCCAGATTTTTTTGACCTAGATCATAAGCAAATCCTAATCTGCTGCCCACAGGGCTTAGCAAGTGAGAAATACAAATTTCAAAACATCTACCAGTCAGGATATTTTTTCATAGACCTAGATTTAGAAAATAAGACCTACAAGCTGGGAGATTTTGAAGAGCTTGACTACGGTTTTGACTTCTACGCCCCACAGACCTTTGAGGATGAAGCTGGCAGAAGAATCCTTGTAGGCTGGATGGGAATCCCAGATGCAGACTACACCAACCCATCAGTCAAATACAAATGGCAACATGCCCTAACTATACCAAGAGAGCTAAAAATTAAAAACCAAAGACTAGTCCAAGAACCAATCAAGGAATTAGAGGCCCTAAGAGGCTCAAAAATAGACCTAGAAAAAGGCAAAGTATATGAAGAATTGACATTTGAAGCTTCCGCTTACAATATAAGTGGCGATTTTAAAATATATTTAAGAAAAGATGTGACTTTATTCTACAAAGATGGAATTTTATCCTTAAAAATGGGCAAGTCCGGTTCGGGAAGAGATGAAAGGCTCATAAAAATAGATGAAATCACAAGCTTAAGAATATTTTCAGACAGGTCATCCCTAGAAATCTTCATAAACGACGGCGCCTACGTCATGACAAATAGGGTCTATGCCAAAGAAGGATATTTCAAATCAGAAGACCTAGATTTAGCCATCTATCCTCTAGGTGCCTTTACATTTTCTTAAAATCAAGCAAAAGCTCCCAGCTGGGAGCTTTAATTCTTAAAGGAGATTTATGGAAACTTATACAAATAAATTTCACTCAAAGAACCTCTACATAAAAATAAAAGACATGAGTCAAATAAAGCCAGAAGACTTTGATAAGCTAATAAACAAATCCGGCAAGGCTTTGCAAATAGGCCTTTATTCCAATCAGACAGATGTCATAGCTTTTTTAAAAATGTGTGGATTTAGCCTAAGGCGAATAACCTACGAATTAGAAGTAGGAAAAGCCGACCTAAAAAATCCACTCATCGATAAGGGACTAAAGCTTAAAAAGACCACAAAGGGCCAAAAATCCTACCATATTTGTCTAAAGCTTCTTTATGATTATTACAAAAAAACTCACCAAAGCATAAACCCCCTAAGCGTGGGCCTAGAAGAATTTGCAAGGACAATCCCAGAAAATGCCCTATATTATGAAGAAAAAGGTCAAATTATCTTTGCAGCCTTCCTAGAAGCTGACGAAATAGCCTATCTAGCAGGCTTTGACCTTAAAAATCCAAAAGATTTAATAGGGGCCACCCTTCTAGAAGCTTACAAAACAAATGATAAAATCTTCTTCGAAGCAGACACGACAGACCCCTTGGCAAGCATGCTGAAAGACTTCTTCAAAGAAAACTCAGAGCCTACTTATGAAACTTATGTAAAGTGTAAATAAAAATCTCCAAGCGAGAATCCTTAAAGATTCAAGGCTTGGAGATAATTTTATTTAAAGATATCTTTAGATATTTCTGCTCTCATGGTCATATTTGGGTTTACCACTTGGCAAGAGATTAGGTCCACTGCCATGGTCATGAGCATATTTGTGTCATAGAAATCTAGGTCGGTTTTTTTCATGATTAGGTCAGCCATATTGGAAAGGGCAAGGTCACTTGCTTCATCTATTGTTTTTCTAGATCCAATGGTGATATATTTATTATCCACATCTATCATTGGAGTTTTATAGGCAAAATCCTTCACCACTTCTACCTTAAGCTCAACTGCCCCATTGATTTCAAGGGCACAACCGCCTACTTCTCCATCACCCATAGCAGCGTGGAGGTCGCCTAGGGCAAGGAGAGCTCCTTCTACATTTACTGGTAGGTATAAAATAGCCCCTTCCTTAACCTGGGTACAGTCCATATTTCCACCGTGATCGTGTGGTGCACCTGTTGGTATGGCTTCTCCTGCTGGAGCTGTTCCAATTACACCAACCATCTTATTTAGAGGAAAATCTAGTCCCCTAAAATAAGCCCTATCTCCCTTCACATCGACCATCCTAGCCTTAGGCATGTCAATCTTATCACCAAGTCTACCAAGGCCCTTTTCAACCATGGAAAGACCTTGGTCCACCACTTCGATTTTGTCAATAGTCACCTTTAAGACATCACCAGGCATGGCTCCTTCAACAAAAAGTGGACCTGTGGCAGGATTTACCTTGTCAAAATCAACCCCACTAAGCTCTTGATCTTCGCTAGTTACCTCGCATGAGAAACAATCAAGAGTTTCAAAACGAACCCTGTCCCCACTTTTAGCCCTAGCAGCTTCCTTATTATCCTTATCCATGGCATAAATTACCATGTTAGTATCTATTTTAATCATGCTTTCTCCTTTGAAAATAATATTGTAAATATTATACCACATTAAAGAACAAAAACAAAGAAGAAAATGTATATACAAATGTTTTACAAAAATCCCTTTTGTCATATAATAAGAAAAAAGGAGGAAATCATGGCCAAGACATCAAACCTAGTTGTAAGACTTGAACCAGAAATAAAAGAAAAGGCTGAGGCCATCTTTAAAAAGATGGGAATTTCTGCATCCACAGCAGTCGACATGTTCTACAGGCAGGTAATAGTAGATGGGGGCATGCCCTTTGCAGCCAAGGTCAAAAAGCCGGTAGACCTAGCTGACCTTAGTAGGGATCAGTTAGGTGAATTTCTTCTTGATGGCGTAAGATTAGCTGAAAGGGAGAGCTTACAGATTTAGACACAGCTTTTGAAGAAATCTTCGAACAGGCTAAATAAGTTAATTAATTATAAAAAATAGAAAGGGAGATAATTATGTATCCATATGGATTTTATTTTGACAAGACTATGATTTTAGTCCTCATAGGTTTTGTTATTTCAATGCTTGCCCAGGCAAACATACAAAGCAAATATAGAAAATACGAGAAAATTAAATCAAAAAAAGGCATAACTGGAGCAAGGGCTGCCCAGATGGTCCTAGATTATAATAATTACAATGACATCACAATCAAAAGGGTGAGGGGATCACTTTCTGATTACTTCAACCCAGTCACAAAGGAAGTAGCCTTATCAGATGGGTCCTTTACCGATTCATCAATAGCAAGCCTTGCCGTAAGCCTACACGAAATAGGCCACGTTATCCAATATAAGGAAGGCTATTTGCCTTTACAAATAAAATCCTTCATAGTCCCAGCAGTAAACTTAGGATCAAGACTATCCATGCCAGTTTTAATAGGAGGCTTAATCCTATCCATGCCAAAACTAGTAAGCATAGGCCTAGTATTATTTTCATTAACCCTCATATTTCAACTGATAACCCTACCGGTAGAATTTAACGCCAGCAAAAGGGCCCTAGCAGTATTAGAAAGGGCAAACATCCTAGAAGCAAGCGAAATACCAGGAGCAAAAGAAATGCTGGGTGCAGCTGCGCTTACTTATGTGGCAGCTACTATAACAACTGCTTTGCAGTTTTTAAGATTGGTATTATTGTTTGGTAATAATAGAAGAAGGGATTAAGGGAGTGGCTCCCTTAATAATCCCTTTTTTTATCCTAGATAATAATATTTTCTTTATTATCCAAGATAATGGTATTATAGACTTTATTTCTTCGTTATCTTATCATGTAATTAATATTTTTATTTACTATTGAATCTTCGTCTCAAGGGGGAGCCCCAAGGGACCTTCCGCATGGTCCCTCATCGGGCTCCCCCTTGCACCCCCTCCCCGTTACACCCCCAGGCGGCCCCTAAAGCGGGGAGCATAAACAGAAGTTTGCCTTCGGCAAGCCACTCTTTGTAGACAGATCTCTTCGTAAAAGCTAGACCAATTCAAGCTGATTTTGACATTCCGATGTCTAAAAATCTCAATCTAGCCCAAATATTTATTTTGTATACACTCTACATCTCAGTAGTTACAGACTCTTTATTTGTACTCGTGCGTCAGGAAATTTTCTTAACGGCATCTCCATTTACAAAATCTCCCGACCTTGGGAGAATTATTCTGTATTCTGAGAGAATCTGGACGTCAAGGTAGACCTAAGGCTCGTTTGCCTTTGCAAACATCGCGATGAGTTGGTATAAGATACTAATCTATGGGTAGATTTAAAAGCAGAAGTCACCGTTAAGAAAATCACACTGACAACCATACTTAAATAAAAATATTGTAGTTACTAAGACAGTAAGTAAGTATAAAAAGCTTAGTTGGACTAGATTGTGATTTTTAGGGGACTTATGATTTTAAATCTGTAAGAATAAGGATAGTTAAATACGAAGTAATCCGTCATACTAAAGAAGATTTTTGAAAAAAATCTTCCTATTCTGCACTCCGCTTTAGGAGCCGAGAGGGGGTGAAATGGGGAGGTTTAAGGAGGGGCATGAGGGGGCATCGGCCGCCCCCTTCGCCCCTCCTTTAGTCGAAGTCATCAGCTTGATGACAACAATTCATCATGAGATGACAATACGAAGAATTAAAGTAAATAATAATATTATCTTGGATAATAAAAAGGGGGTTTTAGGGGAAACACCCCTAAAATATTTTTATCTTGGATAAAAAATTGTAAATTCCTACTTATCTAGTATAATTTACCTAAGAAGCAAGTGCTTCTTTTATTTAACAGATGATGGTCAGGGATAGTCAGTATCTTTTGGCCTTTACTAGGATCTTAATTTTGCCATGATTAAGATTTTATTTATAATATTAGAAAGATTGAAGGTGATTTTATGGCTGGTCTTACTAATCAGATTGAAAGATTTTTGAAACTCATGCTTGAAGATAGCGTCGATGGGGCTCTTGAGATTGGGCGAAATGACTTGGCTAGTAGGTTTGATTGCTCGCCTAGTCAGATAAATTATGTCTTATCTACTAGATTTACCCCTTATAATGGCTATCTTATCGAAAGTAAGCGTGGTGGTAATGGTTTTATTAAGATTATAACCATTGTCGAAGAGGATGATTATATAAGTTATTTGTCAAAGAATCTTAAGAAGGAAATGAGTCAATCCAATGCTTATAGCTTGTTTGATGATCTTTTTGAGAGGGAGTATTTGACTGAAAATGAACTTTTGATGGCAAAATATGCCACTAGCGATAAATCTTTGGTCGATATAGAGCCAAGGGGTAGAAATAAAGTTAGATCAAGTATTGTAAGAAGCCTTCTTCTAAGTATACTTGCGAGGAGTTAATTATGAAATGTGATAAATGCGGAAAAGATGCGACTGTAAGCCTTAAGGTGATTTTTAATGGCAATAGTCATGACATCCACCTCTGCCAGGATTGCGTTAAAAAATACGCCAAGCTTCCTAAGGATGAGGATGTGAGCCAGATTCCTGCTGAAAATCTTAATTTTGATCCCAAGGCTCTTGAAGGCCTTATCAAAAATTTCGTTCCTAGTCTTGATGAAGTGATTAATTCTTATTATGAATATAAATTTAATCAAAATAACAAAGATTTAGAATATATTATGAACCTTGATGACAAGGCCTGCCCTTATTGTGGCAATCTTGAGTCAAATATCAGGGAGGGAATCTTTGGTTGCCCTCATTGCTATAATCTGAATAAAAATTTAACTGAAAAGGTCCTTAAGACCTACAATAATTTATCAGAATACAAGGGCCGCTTTCCTAAGGCAGAAAGAGAATTTAGACAGGTCGCTGAAAGGATTAAAGACCTTTCCCAAAAGCTTGCCGAATCGGTTGAAACAGAGGATTACGAGCTTGCAGCCAATATAAAAGAAGAAATTGAACAACTAAATATGAAGGTGAAAAATTGAAAGAATTTAGCAAAGATATAATAATTTCTTCCAATCTTTCTCTAAGGAGAAATCTCAAAGGTTATGATTTTCCAACAACTATGACCTATGACGAGAGCCTGGTTATTCTTGATATCTTTAAAAATATCTTTTATGACAAGCTCCTTCTCCTAAGCGACCTTGACGATGAAACAATCGATAGTTTAATTGACCAGATGATCTTAAGCGAGGATGCCACAGACAAGCTTGCCCAAATCGGAGTGGTTTTTGAGGGAGATACGACCCTGGTTATTAATGACAGGGACCATCTTTCTATAAATATTTCAGGCTTTGACTTGGATCTTAACTCAGCCTATATGAGGGCAAATGAGATTGAAAAGGTCCTTGATGAACATTTGGATTTCGCCTTTTCTGGCGAATATGGCTACCTTACCAGTGGGGCGAGAAATTCTGGAAATGGTCTAGAAATAGCCATAAAGGCCTTCCTTTTTGGCCTTATTGACAATTCAAAGACCTACTTTGGTTTTAAGCAAGCCATGGTCTATGCTGGCATGTTCCCAAGACATTACATCCCTAAGGGCCTAAAATCATACGCAGATAAGGTCTATCTGCTTAAAAACTATGGCAATTATAGGGAAGATGTCTATTCATATCTAGCAAGTGTGGAAAATGACTTGGCTAGCATTGTCAAAAATGAGAGAAGATTTAGAAGAGATTACAAGATTTTAAACAATATAGACGATAGAAAAGTAAGAGAAGAAATAAAAATAATTGAAAACCAACTAGCAAATAATTTAGTAGAATCAAGGGAAAATCTAGCTCAAAACCTCTATGACCTTAAGAAATACAGGATTTTAGAGTATGATACATCTCTTGACAATGACCAAATCGACTATTTGCTAGCAAATATAAATAGTCACAAGTACAAGGATAATTTCGACCAGGAAAGGTCAGCATTTTTAAAGAAATATATGGGAGAGCATTATGGAAAACAATAGACTTAATAGACTTACCCAGCAAGCAAGACGTGAGTCTTATGGCCTAAACCATGATTATATAGGCACTGAACACCTCTTGCTTGCCCTAATGAAGACAGGTTCAGAGGCTAGCAAGGCCCTAGAGGCGGCTGGCGCTAATTACGAGCTCCTTCGCTCAATAGTCATAAATAATATAGGCAAGGGCACAGCCATAAGGCCAGCCACAGAATATAGCAAAAAGGTAAGAAAAACCTTGGAAACTGCGAGGTTTTATGCCAAGCAAAGAAGGGATTTGACCACAAGCGAGGAAGATGTCCTCCTAGCCATCATAAATGATGAGGATTCCTTCACCAATATCATGTTCCTCCTATCTGGAGTGGATAAGGAAGAAATCAAGAAAAACCTAAGGGACTTAAGCAAACAGGCCAAGCAAGGTGAAAAATCAAATTCAGCCTTTAGCGAAAATATAACTAAATTTACCACAAATCTCAATGAGATGGCAGAAAATGGAAGGATTGACCCGGTTATAGGCAGGGATGATGAAATAAAAAGAATTGTCCAAATCCTAATGAGAAGGACCAAAAATAACCCAATCCTAATCGGCGAGCCAGGTGTAGGAAAAACAGCAATCGCAGAAGGCCTTGCAGCCCAGATTGTCGAAGGCAAGCTTCCAGCCATCATGAAGGATAAGACCATCCTATCACTTGATATGGCAAGCATGATCGCAGGCACCAAATACAGGGGAGACTTTGAAGATAGGCTTAAAAAGCTCTTCGAAGAAGCTGCCCAATCTGACAATCTCATCCTCTTTATAGATGAGTTTCACATGGTCCTAGGGGCAGGAGCCGCAGAAGGATCAATGGATGCAGCCAATATCCTAAAGCCAATCCTTGCCAAGGGCGATATCCAGATAATAGGGGCTACAACCATTGAAGAATACAGAAAACACGTCGAAAAAGACTCAGCCCTTACCCGTCGTATGCAGCCAATCCAAGTCGATGAGCCAAGCGTGGAAGATGCTAAAAAGATAATCCTTGGGCTAAAGGATAAGTACGAAGACCACCACGATGTCAAAATCACAGATGAGGCAGTAGATGCGGCAGTGGACCTATCAGATAGGTATATCACTGACAGGTTCCTCCCAGATAAGGCCATCGACCTCATAGATGAGGCAAGCTCAAAGGTGAGGATTGCAGCCTTTAAGGAAAATCCTCAAGAGGAAGACCCAGAAGATACCCTAGAAGAACTCAAAAATCAAAAGGACCAAGCAGTAGCTGACCAAGATTTTGAAAAGGCAGCCAAGCTTCGTGATATAATCAACCAAAAGAAATTCGACCTAGAAAATAAAGAGGAAGAAGAAGTCTCAGAGGCCCTAGCCATAGGCTATGAAGATATAGCAAATATAGTCGCTAGCTGGTCCAAAGTCCCAGTAGAAAGGCTAACAGAAGATGAAAAGGCCAAATATGCAAAGCTTGATACAAACCTAGAAGGAAGAGTCATCGGCCAAAATGATGCCATAGAATCTGTAGCCCACGCCATAAAAAGGGCAAGAGTCGGCCTTAAAAATCCAAACAAACCAATAGGATCTTTCATCTTTGTAGGCCCAACCGGAGTCGGTAAAACCTACCTAGCCAAAAGCCTAGCCAAGGAGCTCTTCGGTTCTGAAGAAAACCTAATCAGGATGGACATGAGTGAATACATGGAGAAATTCGCAGTCTCAAGACTAGTCGGCTCTCCTCCAGGCTATGTAGGCTATGAGGAAGGCGGCCAGCTTACAGAAGCAGTCAGGACCCACCCATACTCAGTAATCCTCTTTGATGAAATCGAAAAGGCCCACCCAGATGTCTTCAATCTCCTCCTCCAAATCCTAGATGACGGAAGGCTCACAGACGGTCAAGGCAGGACAGTAGATTTCAAAAATACAATTATAATCATGACCTCAAATGTCGGTGTAGCAAGCCTTAACAAGTCCACATCCATAGGCTTTAGCCTAGCAGAAGATGAAGAGGCAGCTGACAATGAAAAGGCCAAGGAAGTAATAGGCCAGGCAATAAAAGATTCCTTCGCTCCAGAGTTTTTAAATAGATTAGATGAAGTAATCATGTTCAATGCCCTAGGCAAGAAGGACATCAAGGAAATCACAGGCCTCATGCTAGAAAAAAACAGGGAAAGACTCAGGGAAATCGGCATAGAAATCGTCTATGACGAGAAATTAGTCGACCTTCTAGCCAAGGAGGGCTTTAACAGCGAATACGGAGCAAGACCACTAGAGCGCCACATCACAAAGATGATTGACGATAGACTAGCAGAAGATATCCTAGATAATAAGCTAGATAAGGACATGACAATCAGAATATCAGTCAGAAATGACAGTCTAGTCTTTATAAATATAAGCAATACCAAGGTCGCAGAAAAAATCAAAAAAGAGGCCTTAAAAGTCAAATAAATTTTAAAAGCAGCCCTAAAATTTCGGGACTGCTTTTATTTTGCCAATATAAGGGCCAAATCCTTTAGTTATGGGCCCTACTTGTGGTATAATAATTAGAATGAGAGGCTTTTATGATTATTAATAACTTAGAAGAATTAAAGAAATTTGCAGATAAGCTTGCCCCAATCCTTGAGGATGGGGATGTTATAAATTTGAAGGCTGATATGGGAGCTGGCAAGACTACCCTAGTTACAGCCATTTGCAATAATTACGGAATCTACGACACCTCATCACCAACCTTTGCCTTAGTAAATATTTATGAGGGCGATAGAACAGTCTACCACCTAGACCTTTACAGGTTTGAGGATCCTGATGAGATTTTAGATATAGATTTTGAAACTTATTTTTATCCAGAAGGCGCTATCACCTTCCTAGAATGGGCAGAAAATGTAAGCGGATACCTGCCAGATGATATGATTGATATAGAGATTAAAAAGCTTGATGAAAATAGACGAGAGATAAAGATAGCTGATTCGACAGAAAGGGCGAGGAAGATTAATGAATTACTTAGCAATTGATACATCCACAATGATTTCAACTGTGACCATAGCCGATGATAAGGAAATCTTGGGGGACTTTAATGTCAACCAACTAAAGACCCACTCAGAAAGCTTGGTCCCAATGATTGAGACCCTTCTTAATCTTCTTGGTATGAAGGTTTCAGATATAGACACCTTTATCATCGCCCATGGTCCAGGCTCTTTCACAGGCCTTAGGATAGGCATGACCATTGCCAAGACCCTAGCCCAGGTGGAAAATAAGGACCTACTTACAATTTCAACCCTAAGAGCCATGGCAGCTGGCTCTACTTCAAATAAATTTAGGGCACCGATGATAGATGCCAGGTCTACCAGGGTTTATGCAGGTCTTTTTGATGAAAATCTCAATGAAATCATCAAGGAAGACCTTTACGAAATCGATGATTTTGCAAGGCTTGTCAATGACAAGGGCCTTGAGGTAGAACTCATTGGCCTTCTTAATGATAAATACTTTGATAAATTTGAAAGGGCAGTTAAGGCTCCAATCAACCTTAATACCTGCATTGGTGGCGGCCTGATAAGACTGGCCCAGACAGGAGATTATAAGCCAAGGCCTCTTTTTGAGATAGGTCCAAATTACCTTAGAAAGAGCCAGGCGGAAAGGGAATTTTTGAAAAATGATAAGAGAAATGACTGTAAATGATACAGATAGGGTTTATCAAATAGAAAATGACTCCTTTTTTGAACCATGGACCAAGAAACAGCTCCTCAAAGAATTTGAAGACAACTCATTTCTAAAACACATAGTCTATGAAAAGGACGGGGAAGTGGTAGGTTTTTATATAGTTAGCCATATCCTTGATGTGGTTGAAATCTTCACCATTGCGGTTGATAAGGATTTCAGGGCAGAGGGGATTGGAACAATCCTTTTAGACGATATTATAAAAAGAAGCGAAGCGAGCGATGTAAATGAGATTTGGCTAGAAGTGTCTACCAAAAATACAGCCGCCATCAAGCTTTACAAGAAATTCGGCTTTGTAAGCCAAAAGATTAGAAAAAATTACTACCAAAAGACAGGCGAAGATGCCTACAACATGATAAGGAAGATACATGAGTGATTTTTATACCTTGGCCATAGAGACATCTTGCGATGATTCCTCTGTAGCCATCCTAAAAAACGAAAGAGAATTATTAACCAACCTCATCTCAAGCCAGATAGATATCCATGCGCTCTTTGGTGGGGTTGTGCCGGAGATTGCCTCTAGAAAGCACCTAGAAGCCATAAATCCCCTTATAGAAAAGGCTCTAAGAGATGCAGAACTTTCCTACGATGATATAGACTTGATTACTGTAACCAAGGGTCCAGGTCTAATAGGCTCTCTCCTTGTTGGAATATCAGCAGCCAAGGCCCTAGCCTTAGCCACTGGTGCCCCACTTGTAGGAGCCAACCACATGAAAGGCCACATCTGTGCTAACTATCTATCAAACCCAGACCTTAAGCCACCTTTCATCTGCCTAGTCGTATCAGGCGGTCACACCTATCTTTGCAAGGTCAAAGATTACACAGATATAGAAGTAGTCGGTACCACCAGAGATGATGCAGCCGGCGAATCTTACGATAAGATAGCAAGAAAGATTGGATTAGGCTATCCAGGCGGCCCAAAAATTGATAAGCTAGCCAAAGAAGGCAATGGAGCAGCAATTGATTTTCCAAGAGTCATGCTGGAAAAAGACTCCTACGACTTCTCCTTCTCAGGCCTAAAGACAGCAGTTCTAAACTATGCCAACCAAGAAGAGCAAAAGGGAAGAGAAGTCAACAAGGCAGACCTTGCGGCAAGCTTCCAAGAAGCAGTAGTAGATGTCCTAGTCGCCAAATCTCTAAGGCTTCTAGAAGAAACAGGCTATAAAAACTTCGCCATATCAGGGGGAGTTGCAGCCAATTCTAGACTAAGACAGAGATTTGAAGAAGAGCTAGGCAAGAGAGAGATCGGATTTTATTATCCAGATCCGATATTATGTACAGACAATGCAGCCATGATCGCAATGGCAGGCTACCTGGACTACCAGGCAGGCATAAGGGATGACAACTTTATGAAAGTATATCCCAACCTAGACTTATGATATGAAAAGAAGAAAGAAAAATTCGTCATTAAAAAAATATAATAAACTAAACAAAATTTCAAGCCTAATCTGGGTCCTAGCCGGTTTAGGCATATTTGGCTTTGGAATATATTATATGGAAATCTTTGAGAAAATATTTGGAGTCTTAGCGGCGATTTATGGACTTGTCAGCTTATCCACAAGCAAGAGCCCAGCTGCAATCAAAAAATCCGAGCAAGGAAGACTTGCCTTTTTAGGTCTTCTTCTAATAATCTATTCCCTAGTCAACCCACTGGGAAATATAGCCATCCTCTTTGACATCTACAAGAGAGACTGGGTCATAAGAGGAGGCCTAGATGAGAAGAAGTAAAAAGCTAATCTTTCTAGCTCTCCTAATATTAATAGGCCTAAGCTCCACATCTTGTGTCAAAAGAAGACTGGCAAGCCTTGAAAAATCAAGGGTGGAAAGAGACATGCAAGAAAATATAGGCCCTTTAACAGAAAGCTTCTATCCAGACAAAATCGCAGAATTTAGCGAAGAAAAATACCTAAAGTGGTTCAAAGCCCTAAAAGGTCCAGCCAAGCTCAAACTCCCAGCCCCACAAGAGCCCAAAAAACTCACCAAGGCCGAAATGGTAGAAGACTTTGAATACCTATTTGCAGAATTAAAGGAAAATTATCCTTTCTTTGGTGTCCTAGATAGGAAATATGATATAGACTTTCTAGCCAATCACGATATCTACTTAGCAAGGATAAAGGCCTGCGAAAACGACCAAGACTTCATCGATGCCATAACAGACATCATGGGAGAGCTTCATAATTACCACGCCAAAATCGCCGACAGGGCCTATGTACAGACCACCCTCAGCTATTATTCACAAAATTGGAACCAACCATCGATCTACTATGAATTTATCAACCTAAATAGGCAAGCAGTCAGAAACAGGTATGACCTAGAAGGCTTTCAATCCAGGGCCAACTCAGGCAAAATAAGAAGGAAAAAATCAGGCGATGCCAAAACAGCTGCTAACCTCAGCCTAACCAGCGAAGGTGACCTAGCCATCCTCAAAGTAAGCCAGATGCTAGATGATAAGTCTATCGAAAAGGATGAGGAAATCCTAGACGAATTCTTAAGAAACAAACACATGTACAAGGGCCTAGTCATAGACATAAGAGACAATGTAGGCGGCAACATGGAATATTGGAAAAACTTCCTCTTGCCAAAGCTAGTCACAGAGCCAAAACAAGTCACAAACCACATGTTCTTCAAAGACTCAGCCAAGACCAGACTTCTCTTATCAGATGACACCATAAATGTCGAAAAACTCTTAAACGTCGACATCACAGGCATAAAACTAGACCATGCAGAAGATTTAAAAGACTTCGCCTACTACATCAAAGACATCGTAGCTATAAACCCAGACGAAAGCAAAAAAGACAACGGCTACGAAGGCAAAATCTTCCTCCTAGTCGACAAAGACGTCTTCTCAGCAGCCGAAGGCTTCGCATCCTTCATCAAGCACACAGAGCTAGCCACCATAGTAGGCAGCCAAACAGGAGGCGACGGGATAACACTTGGAGTAATAAACTCAGTCCTCCCAAATTCAGGTCTAGTCTACACCTACACCAACACCCTAGGCTATGCCCCAGACGGCACCATCAACGAAGAAAACCCAACCACCCCAGACATAGAAACAGGCACCTACAGACAATCCCTACAAAGCATAGAAAGCCAAATACAAAACTAAGAGACCAGCAAGGGTCTCTTTTTTCATAGCAAAAGCCAATTATAAATATTAATTATCATTATCAATGGGTGTGGGCTGGTAATCTAAAATATAAACTTAATAATATTTAAGGAATTTACATAAAGGGAAAGTTTATACATAGTTTTTATCTATATCTAACAAGCCCCCTTGCACACTTTATCCCGAGCAAAGTCGAGGGAAGCAAATTCGAGAAGCCTATTAGGCTCGATAAGTCGGAAGCCTTTACTCACAACAAAAATAAACCTTGTACCACAGCACCCGTTTCGACCACTTGTGATTGCAAGCCAGTCCGGCTCTGTGAGAACTTCTAGGATCAGCATATCAAGGAATCTGTATCTACATTGTCTTTAAAAGCTTATCCATCAAAGCTCCCTTGCTTCGAGCAAAGTCGAGAAGCCTATTAGTCCTACTAAGACGGAAGGATTTACTCCATAACAAAAATAGACTTATCTTCACAATCCCCATTTCGAGCTCTTGCTATTGCAAGCCCATCCGGCTCAAAGAGGACCTCATAGCACGAGTGTATAAAGGATTCTGTACCTACATCGCTCTTAACTACATTACTTAATCTCCCTTGCTTCGAGCAAAGTCGAGAAGCCTATTAGAACCGCCAATCTAATAAGCATCACTCAAAACAAAATCAAAACCTTCATCTAGAAAAAATAAATTAGAAAGCAGTATAATAAAGAAGTTACTATCTCCATACTGGTAACAGGAGGGAGGTGTCCAAAATGATAGATCCATTCAAGGATTTACTCTATTCTTTAATACTTGCTATCGTGGCAAATGTAATTAGTCACTACATTTGCAAATGGCTAGATAGCAAAGAAGACAAATAGTAACTAGCCATAAAAAAACTGGAGTACCCACATACTCCAGTTTTTTGTGTCCAAAATGATTGGACTCTATTCTTTTAGTCATAATCATTATACATCTTAATAAATGAAAATACAATAAAAGAAAATCATGCAAGAATATATCACACCAATAAAAACCCAATTTTTATTTACATAAAGAGCTTTAGTAAATATATCGTCCTTATGTAAATTTGTCAGTTCCTCTTTCACACTTAATCCCGATCGAAGTTGAGGGGAACCTTGTGGAGAAGCCCACTAGAACCGCCAAGATAATAAGCGTCAATAAAAACAAAAACAAACTTATCCCCGCAGCTCCCATTTCGAGCAGAGCGAGAAATCTCGTAATTCCTTTATATATAGAGCTATGTTAATACATCGTCTTTAAGCTTATCCGTCAAAATTCCCTTGCTTCGAGCAAAGTCGAGAAGCCTATTAGACCTACAAAGACGGAAGGACTTACTCCACAACAAAGATAAACTTATCACCACAACCTCATTTCGAGCACTTGCGATTGCAAGTCAGTCCGGCTCTGTGAGGACCTCATGGTTATACTTATCTAGAGTTCAGTATTTACATCGTCCTTACCTAAATCTCTCAGTCACCCAATCAGATTTTATTCCTAGCAAAGTCGAGAGAACCTTGTGGAGAAGCCTACTAGAACCGCCAAGATAATAAGCATCAATAAAAACAAAAAACAAACTTATCCCCACAGCTCCCATTTCGAGCAGAGCTAGAAATCCCATCGTTACCTCTATATAGGGTTCAGTATCTACATCGCTATTATGTATTTTCGTCACTACACCCTTGATTCGACCTTGTGGAGAAGTCTATTACTACCGCTGGGCTAATAAGCCATAACAATAACAAAAGCGAGGCCATTTTATAAAAATGATTTAAAATCATCAAGGCTTACAATATTAATTATCATTATCAATTGGTGCTTGCTAGTAGGCTTTATAAAATGAATCATTTATATCGTTAGGGAATACATTAGGTTTTATTGGATTAATTACATTCGTATAGTTAAAGACGATTTGAGAAACTTGTGTAATATTTCAACAAAATCCCACACAAAAATCCCAAGGTGATTGCCTCGGGTTGTGGCTTTATTTCTTGTTTTGGTTTTTTGTTCTGCCTATAGGGAGTGATTAAAATACTAATTATCATTATCAATTGGTGTATACTGCTAGTTTCATTAAATATTACTATGTTTAAATTCATATATAACAAACTGATTGTATATTTCTACCTTAATTTAAAATACTGAGGATATATTTGATAAAATTCACAAAACTCATCTACAAAATCCCCAAGCAAAAAGCCCGAGTTTAGATCCTCAGGCTTTGGTTTTATTTTTTGTCTTTGTTTTTGTTTAGGATTGCATAGGCTCCTAGGGCTATTACTAAGATTATTCCGACATAGGCGATGCTTTTTATACCTGTTTTTACGTAGGATGTAGATGAGGTATTGGTTGGGGCATCTTTTTTGTCGTCTGCATTTTGTGACTTATCTTCTGCTCCGCCTATGGTCACTGTTTCTGGTGTGCCGCTGATTGGGTTTGGGGCGGTGCTTGCAGTTTGGCTATTGTCTGTGACTGTACTTGTCGCAGGTGTGGAGCTTGTTTGGTCTGTAGTACTTGTTTGGCTTGAGTCAGAGGCTTTTACTTCGCTTTCTAGGAATTGTTTGATAAAATTATTATCATCTAGAGGGAGGGTAAATCTTCCGTCTTTCTTGATTTCTTCTTCACTGATATAGTCGTTGTTATCAGTGTTCATATTATCAAGCTCTTTTCTTTGATCAGCTGATAATTTTTCGTAAGCCTCCTTAATCTTAGGATTGCTAGACTTGTAGAAGGCGGAATTCTCGTTAATCTTATCCTCGCCCACCTTCATCTCATTGCCGCTAGATAGGTAGCTAGGGTTTCTAAGAGATGTAGACTCGTGTTTGAGAGGCTTGGCGGTATTTGTTTTAACTACTTGGTCAAGCTTTTTGTATAAGTCCTCTATACTTGCCTTATCAGCTTCACTTAAAGCCTCGCCATTTTTAATATTCTCATTGGCAGAGGTCAAATATTCATAGACTTGCTTAAAAATATCATCATAGGATTTTCTTGCTTCGCCAGATGTATTCTTGTAATAAAGCGAATTGATAGCTGCTTCATAATAGGCATGGAGGGTGTTAAGGTCGGTCTTATCAAGCTTATCAGCATAGAAAAGCTCGCCTTTAATGATATAATCATTGACCCTAGCCTTTATAGCTGCAATATCAAGGTCCACTGCCACCTTTTCACCACTAGCATCCATAAGCTTGGTCAAAGAATCAAGCCCAGCCGCAAGAGCCTCCTTATCAGCGGATTTGGTATTTACAAGTTTGACATAATCAGTTAAATCAAGGCTTGGGATATTTCTAGCCTCTTCAATCTTAGAAAGAAGGGCAAACCTAGCATCAAACTCCTCAATATAGAGAGGATCCTTAGCAAAATCCACCGTAAGTTCAGTATCTTCATCATCGCTAACCACATCACTTGCAAGAATTTGAAATAATGAATTAGCCACTTTATCATCATCACTAGCAAAAGATTGGCCACAAAGCCCCACAAAGAGCCCCAAAGCCATAAAAGTCGCTAGTGTTTTCTTAAAATTAATTCTCATAATATCTTCCTTTACTCATATAGATATATTATATAGAAATATAGGGAAAAATCAACAAGAAAAGCCTTAAAAAGCTGGCGGTTTTGTGGGAAATTGGGCCTTTTACAAAGAAGTATAAAAAGAGCAGACCTCTATAGCCTGCTCTTTGATATTGATATTTTTTTGAACTATTAGGAAATTCCTAATAGTTGGATTTATATATAGTTCCTCGTCGTCATAGATTTTCTTAAGATGTTCATTTATAGTAGAAATACTCACATTGTAGAGAGTGGCCATCATCTTTTGAGTCAGCCAAATATTTTCATCTTCATATCTTATTTCAATAGCATCTTCATCATTTCCTGTGGCAGCTATATAGGTCAAATATTCAGCAGCAGAAGATCTAATTTGCTTTTCATCTTTATTTAATTCTCCGCTCATAATACCTCCAGGTATTTATTTTTTATTTTATCCTAATCTTAAAATAATATAAAAAACATTATTCATCATCATTTACATAAAACCTATCTTCAAACCAATTATCAAACTTATAATCATCAGCTATAAGGAATGACATATCTGAATATAAAAATATTTCAACATCATTATCTCCAAACATATCGTATATCCACTCATCCCAATACTGGAAATCTTCAAAGTCATCTTTATTAAGATTGATTAACATTTCTTGCATTAATAACTCTGCCTCGTCAATGATTGATTTTAATATTATCTCTTCAATAGGCTTATGAGCTATAAAGTCATCACCCTTCACAGCTTTTATTATTAATTGATTTAAAGCTCTTTTTAATTTTATTAAGAAATTATAATCATACTCCATTAGGAATTCTTCTGGTAAGGATAACTGAAGGCTAGAAGCATTTAATTGGCCAATGTGTGAACCTTTAGGCAAGCTTGATAATTCTTCTAGATCCATCATTATATCATCTGATAAGATATCAGAACCTATGCAAAATGCTATAGCAGCGAATTTACCATATAAGTCGTTTATAGTTTCTGACCATGCGTCATGACTCCTATACTCATCTAGATAATTTTCAAGATCTGTTTCTTCATCATTAGGAAATTTTGACCACCTTAAAGCTACTAATATACCCTTAATTTTATCCTGTCTAATTGGATTACCAGACTCATATCTACTCCATGTTCTAGTTCCGACATTAGCTTTTTTTGCAGCTTGTTCAATAGTTAAGCCCAATTCTTCTCTTCTGTTTTTTATTAGCTTAGACATGTTGTTATTATTCTCTATTGAATTCATTATATTCCTCCATTCAAAATATGACTTGCCACTTATTTAAATTATGCCACTATTTTAAAATAAAGTCAATCAGAATTTTAAAATTTCTAAATTTACACTTAGCTTTATTCTTTTAAATTCTTACTTTGCATTATTACAAAATATTAAGAATTCGGTGCCCTTATGTTATAATAATAATTGAGATAATAAATAAAGATTCTAATTAGACCGTTAATTATATAAGAAAGGATAATAAATGAACGATTACTTAGAGTGTCCATTTTGTAAGAAAACATTTCCTTTGACTAAAGATACTTTTTCTGAATCCTATCCTGCGTTTGATTCTAATGATTGGAAATACTATATTCAGAAAAATTCAGAAGATAAGATTAAATATCCACATTTAGATACTTCTGGATTAAAAGTACAATTTAATAAATGCCCAGCTTGCAAAAAAGTAACCATAGATATTATAGGAGTAGGTTCACAATTTCCTGAAGGATTTAAAAGAAGAATATTCCCAGCATCTGAAGCTAAAAAATATCCAGATTATATACCAAGTCATATATTGGAAGATTATACTGAAGCATATGATATATTAGAATTAAGCCCAAAAGCTTCGGCTACTCTATCAAGAAGATGCCTACAAAGTATGATTAGAGATAAGTGGGATACAAATGAAAAAACTTTATATAAGGAAATCGACTCTATAAGAGATAAAGTAGATTCCAAAACTTGGGATGCCATAAATGCCTTGCGTAAAATAGGAAATATTGGAGCTCATATGCAAAAGGATACAAGCCTTATTATAAATATAGAGCCTTGGGAAGCTGAAAAATTAATTTTACTTATAATTAATTTTACTTATAGAAGTACTTATTAAGTCTTGGTATATAGATGTGTATGAAAGAGAAAAATTATTTGAAGACATAGTTAGTATCAAAGATTCTAAAGAAAAATTAGGAAGTGAAAAGTAAATATTATTTAAAAATGATTATTAAGTTATAAGTATGGGAAATACTATATGATATAAATGAGGTGTAAGTATGATAGGAAAGCAAATACAAGATAATAATGATAAAAAGCCAAATAGCAGAGAGATGGATAAGTTAAAAGACCAATTTCCTCAGTTTTTCTCTAAAGAAGGTAGTTTTAGGTTTGATAAATTTCAAGATTTTTTAAAGGAAGAAGAAGTAGACGTATCCAAAGAAGGTTATGAACTAGACTTCTTAGGAAAATCTTATGCTAAATATCAAAGTTCATTAGAAACTGAAACCTATATAGCTCCAGATTTAGATCATAATAATGAGGAAATAAATAAAAACAGTGAAAATTTATACATTGTTGGTGATAATATAGATGCCCTTAGCCATCTTTTAAAATCCTATGCTGGGAAAATTAAATGTATCTATATAGATCCTCCTTACAACACTGGCTCTGACGGCTTTGTTTATCCGGATAATTTTCAGTTCAACAAAAAAGAGATGTCAGATAAGCTGGGCATAACTGAGGAAGAAGCAGAAAGGATATTAGATATTGCGGGGAAATCTACTCATTCAGCTTGGCTTACCTTTATGTATCCTAGATTAGTCCTTGCTAGAGATCTGCTCTCTGATGACGGTGTTATATTTATATCAATAGATGAACACGAGCATTCTAATTTAAAGATAATCTGTGATGAAATATTTGGAGAAATAAATTTCATCGGTGATATAGTTTGGGAATCTACGACGCAGCCGATAAATAATGGACCAGCACAGTTTAAATTTCAACAAAAAACTGAACAGATTCTGCTATATGCGAAACGTGAGGCTAACATTAGTGGATTCATATTAAAAGAAATTAATACTGAAATAAAATATCCTCATGATGGAAGATTTGGCAAATGTCGATTTGAGGTGATTGAAAAATCAGATAAAGGAAGTTATAAAAGGCCAACAATGAAGTTTCCAATACTGGGTCAATATCCTAGGGAAGGAAAAAGGTGGCAAATAGGAGAACAAGTTGCAAGAGAATTAGAAAGTGAGGGTAGACTTGAGGTAGTAAATGGTATTGTAAAAAAAGCTATATATCCTGAAGATGAAATCGATAAGAAAAAGCTTGAGCCATTTTGGTCATTAATGCTTGCAAAAGAATTTGGGTCAGCATTGGGGGCTAAAAATGAATTAAATAAATTAATGGGTAGATCTATTGGGTTTGATACTGTAAAGCCAACAAAACTGATAAAAAAATTATTATCCTATTTAGGCGATGATTATTATGTTTTAGATTTTTTTTCTGGATCTGCAACCACAGCTCATTCAGTTTTAGATTTTAACAGCGAAAATTCTAGTAATATAAAATATATTATGGTTCAAATTGCAGAAGAGATAAATAAAGGAACAACATCTTTTCAAGAAGGGTATAAATCCATAGATGAAATTGGTAGACACAGGATAAGACTTGCATCTGAAAAAATCAAGAATGAAACAAAGGCTGATATAGATTACGGCTTTAAGCTATTCTACTTAGAAGATCCTAAAGAAGCGGTTTTTGATAAGTTAGAAACTTTTGTGCCAGAATTTAAATTGATTTCTGATGATATGGTATCTGTTTTTGATAATGAACATTCATCAGGTAAGGAAGCAATATTAGCTACTTGGATTAATGAGGATGGTTATGGACTTTCTAGACGAAGCAAAACTTATAAACTAAATGATTATGAGGCTAATTTAATGGATGATAGCTTATATCTTATTGATGAAGGTATCAAGTCAGAAGATATAATGCTTCTTGTAAAGCAAATAGAAGAGGGAAGCCTAGAAATCAATAGGGTGGTTATTTATGTTCATTCATTTGACTATAAGTTAATAACCGAGATAAGGAACAACATAAAGGTTCTTAAGAATAAGGATGTTTCCTTGATAGAGAGGTTTTGATTATGGCTATTAAATTAAATATACTAGACCATCAAAATGATTTTCTTAGATCTATTATAAAGACTTTTGATGGTGTAGATATCAAGAGTTCTGACCAGTCCTATGAAAACCCTATAATCAATATCAAAGATCCTAAGCTTAAAGAAAATATAAGTGAAATTTGGAAGGGTGAGATTGGAAATAAAGCTATACCTCATGAGTGGAGACTATCTGATGAAGCTTCATATTTAGGTCTGGATATTAGGATGGAAACAGGAACTGGCAAGACCTATTGTTATACGAGGATGATGTATGAGTTAAATAGGTTGTATGGTTTTCATAAGTTTATCGTCTTAGTACCAACCACTCCTATAAGAGAGGGAGCTAGGAGTTTTATTGAGGCTGATTATGCAATAAGGCATTTTGCTGATCTTTACCCTAATAAAAAACTTGACTTAAATGTATTAGAAGCTCAAAAAACAAAGAAAGGGAAGAAATTCTTTCCTGGAGCAGTTTCTGAATTTGCCAGGGGCTCTTCTCTTGCGAGAAATAGATTTTCTGTTTTATTGATGGGTCAAGGAATGCTAAATTCAGATGCTACAATGAATAAAGATTATGATGAAACAGTATTAGGTTCTATAACTAAGCCATATGAGGCATTAAAAAAGGTTAGACCTATTGTAATTATAGATGAACCTCACAGGTTTAAAAAAGATAGCAAGAGTTTTAAGAAAATTATTAAAGAAATCAATCCTCAATGCATAATAAGGTTTGGTGCTACCTTCCCAAGTATAAAAAAGAAAAAAGATTTTAATAATTTGATTTTTAATCTCGGGCCTGGGCAAGCCTTTAATCAAAATTTGGTTAAGGGTGTTGAAACATTTATGATTGAACAAGAAGAAAGTAATGAAAACAAGATTAAACTCTTAGATTTTAAAAGAAATCCGAAATTTGCCAAAATTAGAAATGAAAAAACTATGGTGACTGATGAATTCAGAATGGGTGACAGTTTATCTATTTTTGGTGAAGAATTTGCCGGTATCAGCATAGAAGAGATTGGAAAGACAAGTGATGATGATATTAAAACAGGAGTTACTTTATCCAATGGGCAAATTCTTTCAAAGGGAGATATAATCTATGGTGGAACATATTCTCAAAGTTATCAAGAGTTGATGATTAGGCAATCTATTAAAAATCACTTTAAAGCTGAGAAAGAAAATTTCCTGAGGTCTAATAAGATAAAGACTTTGAGTCTTTACTTCATTGATTCTGTTTATTCATATAGATCAGATGATGAAAAAGATGGACCGTTAAGAATATTATTTCAAAATCTTCTGGAAGCACATATTAAAAAAGAGATTGAGTCAATCAAAGATAATTCTAATGATAGGGAGTTGGAATATAAAGATTACTTGCAAGCGTCACTAAGAGATATTAGGTCAACTAATGGTGGATATTTCTCAATAGATAATTCAAATACTGATGAAGACATTAAAGAAGAAGTAGACAGGATTCTAAAAAATAAGGATTATTTGCTTAATTTTAAAGATGAAGATGGGTCATGGAATACATTAAGATTTGTATTTTCCAAATGGACTTTAAAAGAAGGCTGGGACAACCCTAATATTTTCCAAATAGTAAAACTAAGGTCATCTGGATCAGAGACAAGCAAACTTCAAGAGGTAGGTAGGGGCTTAAGGCTTCCTGTTGATGAGAATGGTCAAAGAATTTCAGATGAGCAATTTTATTTGAAATATATGATTGATTATTCTGAAAAAGATTTTGCTAATTCTTTGATTAGAGAAATAAACAACGACCAACCTGATGCTATAACGAATATTAAAGAGATTTTACCAAAGCTAAGTAAAATTCATGGCAAGAGTGAAGATGAGATATTTGGTGAAATGCTAACAAAAAAATATATAGACTATAATGGCAATATAAAGGAAGAATTTATAGGAGAAATTTATCAGGCTTATCCAGAAATAATTAAAAATTTACATTCAAATAAAGTTTTTGATGGTAATAAAAAGAAGAACCATGTTAAAATCAAGAAAGATAAATTTGAAAAAATTAGAAATCTATGGGAGAAAGTAAATCAGAAATATTATCTAAAAATAGATGATATAGATGATGATGAATTAAAAAATACCTTTATAAGCATTTTAAGTAGAGATATTTATAGAGATGACAAGGTAAATATAATTAGACATTATACATATAAGAATGATGATGGAAAGACGGCATTAAGAGAAACTGTTGAGGATTATTTTATAGTTGAAAATCCATTAAGTTATAATGAATTTTTGAAATCACTAAATAAGCAATTAGGACTTCCAATAAAGCTGATACATGAGTCACTTTGTGAGTATTCTAAGGAAAGAGATATAGATAATAGACTTTTCTCTCAATCTTCAATTAATATAATATCTAATGAATTTCATAAATGGCTAGACGAAGTTCTGCTTAAAAAATTCTCCTATAAAATGCTAGATATAGATGTAAAGGAAACAAGTCTTACTGATCAGGATGGGAATGTTAAAGATGAACTTGTCCAAGGAGTTTTAGGGGTATATAGAGATGATAACACAGATGTACCAGAAAAGTTCATTTATGATTCTATTATCTTTGATAGTGACAAAGAAAAAGAAAATATCGTAAATGGTGGAATCTCTAAGGTAACAGTCTTTGGAAAAATACCAAGAAAATCGATTCAAATACCTTTGTTTACGGGTGGAACAACAAGTCCTGACTTTATGTATCTTGTAGAATCTGAAGATGGGAATTCTGAAATAAACTTTATAGTTGAAACAAAAGATATGACAGATGAAAGATCTCTTAGAAGAGATGAGGAAATAAGAATAGCTTCTGCTAAAAAGTTTTTTGAAACTATGAAAAACGACGGAGTGAATGTAGTATTTAAAAAACAACTTAAAAATGATGACATTGTAGCTATGATTAATGAGTTGAAATTATAAAACATTCAAATTTAGAATATATTAATTATTCAAATGGAGTTTTGGTAGAAAATGAGAAAGAATTATAGGTTAGATGAAAATTTTGAATTAACGGGAATATTTAGTATAGCTGGAACTCCTATAGAAGATGGAAAATTTGGTAAATTAACTTATAAATACGATTCTTATAATGCTAATATAGAATTAGTAGTTTACTGTGAGTTTATGGATTTTTTAGGTAAGAATATCATTAATGAGAGTGATCATAACAAACTTTATACTATTAGTGGTTACTCTGAGGATGGATATACACTTATTATGGATAATGTAGTTATGATAAATCCTATTTTTACAAGTAACGGTATACCATATTCTAAATTTCGTATTGGAAGATGCTTATTTTTATATACCACTAATAGCGATTGTTTAGATAAAGTAGTGAATCATATAATGAGAATTGGAATAGATAATCTTCAAGTTATTAATAGTGCCTTTAGTTTTAATGGTATGAATGAGTGGATGGATAGATCTTTGCTAAAAAGATCTAATGATGAAAAGAAAAAATCTATTTACTTCAATTTAGATGATATTAAATCTAAGGAATACAAGGTAACAAAAGAAAATATTTCAATCTCTAAAGGCGTTAATGTAATAGATAGAAATAATCATTTTTTCGAGGATTATTATTGGAAAATAAAACCCATAAAATATTATAAACTAAATATAGGTAATCTGATAAATAATGTTAAAATTTTTAAGGAGTTATTACAATTTTTTGTAAATACTCCAATTAATCTAACATATTTGAAATTTAATATTTTTATTGGAGGGGTTCATGATAATATTATATTATCATACTTGATATTTTCTCATTACAAAAATTTTAAAGGAAATGAGAAAATAAAAATAGATGTGCCCTTCTATATGATAGAAAATAAATTTGAATCTATTATTGAAAAATGGTTTAAAAAAAGGCATAAACTATCTATAATAGTAGAGAATTATTTGCATAGTATTAGCTCTAATTACTATAACCATATGAATTTGACTAACAATATAAGGAATTTAGAAATATTTCATAGAAATTTCATAGAGGATAAAGCTCCTAAAATAGATGAAGAGTTAGAGAATTACAAATGTAAGTTAAAGAAATTTATTAATCAAAATATAGATGACGAAAGCTATAGGAAAAGATTTTTGGGAAATATAGAATTTAATCCTGAAACTACCTTATATAAAAGACTTAAAGAGATGTTTAAAAATCTTGATGAGGAGATGAAAATACAAATTTTTAAGCGTGATGGAAAATCATTAAGTAAAAGTATAGGGTCAATGTCTAGTAGACTTGTTAAAACTAGAAATTATTATACTCATGGGGATATAGAGAAATTAAGTCCTGATATAATTCAATCAGGAGCAGATATTATATATTATAGTTCTATGCTAAACCAAATTTTAAAGTATTATATATACTCAGAACTTTTTGATCTTGATGAAGAAATAATAAGAATTATCTGCAATGGAATTATAAAACTCATAAGTGATAATGGAGGAAATGTAAATTTAGAAGAAAATTTCGCAAAAGAAGTTAATCGAAAATTAAAACCAGAGGAAAGACAAAAAGTAATCTTTAATCTCTTAACTTATTATAAAAATCAGTATAAAGTAGAAGATTTAGCTTATATCTTATCTGTATCTATTTCTACCATAAGAAGAGACCTAGAAGAATTAGAAGTTAAGGGCTTAGTAAAAATTACAAAAAATGGTATAAAAAATCAATATGAAAGTGTTTTATGATTGATTCAATAAAGCTAATAAAATTTGAAAAAGCGTTTAAGAAATAGCACTAAAACAAACCATGCCGGGGCAACAAGATGGTTGCCCATCACAGAAAAGCCAGGAGAGTATCTTGTATACATCCCCTGGCTTTTTTGCTGGTTATTTTCTAGTTCAATTAACTTTAGACACATAAAAAGACACTTACTCTTGACTTATTAGACTCTTAATGTACAATTGAATTAAGAAACTTACAAGGAGGATTTATTATGAAAGATATTGATAAGGTACTTGAGGATTTCCGTGAGTCTAGGAAGGCGATTAAGAAGGACTTATCTAGTAGGGATAATATTTTATATATTTTTGATTCTTTATCTGAGGATAGGAAAGATAAGCTTTTATCTTATGCAGAGGATGTTTTTTATTCTCAAAGATACCAGGAAAAAACTTACGAGGTGCCTATTCTTAATATGAAGTTGTCTGACTAATTATATTGATTTTTTTGTAATTTAAAAAAGGGAAGCTTGAAAATAAGCTTCCTCTTTTAGTGGGTGAATTTAACTAATATTAATTCTATTTTAATTTATTTTTGCCTACAACAGCCCGATGAGTTTTTCTCCTATTAGGGTTATTGATGTGATGATTATGAAGCATGTTCCTCCTAGGGCTAGGGGTTTGGAGCCTGATTTTACTAGTTTTACTATGTCGCTGTTGAAGCCTATGGCTGACATTGCCATTACTATGAAAAATTTGGATAGGTCTTTGAAGGGTTTGAAGTATCCTATGTCTACTCCCTTGGCGAGGGCTATGGTTGTGATTAGGCTTGCTATTATGAAATATATTATGAAAAATGGAAATATTTGTTTGATGGATATTTTTTTGCTATCATCTGTGTCTGTTTTTTTCATTCTTATGAAGGCTAGGCCTAGGCATATTGGGATTATGGCGAGGGTCCTGGTTAGCTTGACGGTGACTGCTTCATCTAGGGTTTGACTTCCTAGGTTGAATATTGTGTCCCATGTGGATGCTGTGGCTGTGACTGATGATGTGTCGTTTACTGCTGATCCAGCAAATATTCCAAAGGCGTGACCGTTGGCGTGGCTAAAGCCGATTAACTGTCCTAGGCTTGGGAAAAGAAGAGCGGCTAGGATGTTGAAAAAGAATATTACTGATATGGCTTGGGCGATTTCATCTTCGTCTGCATCTATTACTGGTGCGGCGGCTGCTATGGCGGATCCTCCACAAATTGATGAACCTACTCCAACTAGTGTTGCTATGTGGTCTTTGATGAGGCCTGTTTTGCTGGCTATGAATGCTACTAATAGTGAGCTTGATATGGTTGATAGGATGATTGGTAGTGATTCTCTTCCTGTTTTTAATACTAGACCTAAATCTAGTCCGAATCCTAGGAGGATTACGGCGTATTGTAGGATTTTTTTGGAGGTGAATCTTACTCCGTCCATGTAGGGTGTTTTGTTTTTGATTATTTGACCGAGGACCATGCCTATGAGTATTGCAAATACTGCAGGTCCTACTAGGGGCACTTTTTTGCCTATGAATTGAGATATACTTGCTATTAGGAGGCAGAGTATGATTCCTTTTATATTTTTTTCTATTGATTTTGTCATGTTTTCTCCTTCCGTTTTTTTATTATAGCAGGGGATTATCATAATGTAAAATTATAATTATTTACTATATTATAAATTTTTGTTATGATTATTAGGGAGGATTTTATGTTGGATTTTAGAATTGAAAGTTTTTTGGCGGTGTGTGAGTATCTTAATTTTACTAAGGCGGCGGAGAGTCTGAATATTACCCAGCCTGCCATATCTCAGCATATTAAATATTTGGAAAATTATTATAATTGTAAGCTTTTTTGTAGGAATAAGAAAAGTTTATCTTTGACTGACCAGGGCAAGATTTTAAGGGCGGCGCTCCTTTCTATGTCAAATGACGAGCATAGGCTTAAGAAGATCCTTGGCAAGAAAAAATCCCAGGGGGAGAAGATTTCTCTTGGTTTTACGAGGTCGGTTGGTGAGTATATAGTCCTTGATAAACTAATTGCCTTGATTAAGGAGAAGGCGGCTTGTGATTTTCATATTTATTATGAAAATACCGATGAGATTTTGAGGGATATTGATAGTGGGAAGATTGATTTTGCAATTATTGAGGGGTTTTTGGATGGCAAGGATTATTTTGTCAAAAAATATAAGAGCGATAGGGTCCAGTGTATTTGCCACAGGGACCATGTTTTTCAAAGACCTATCACAAAGCTGACTGATTTGCTAGATGAGAGGATTATTATAAGAGAAGAGGGGTCTGGTACTCTTGCCATTCTCAAAAATTTCCTCTATATGGATAATATAGATACAAAGGATTTTGCAAATATTATTGAGATTAATAATATGCACGCTATTGTTGAGCTTCTTAAGGCAGACTGCGGTATTAGCTTCTTGTTTGAGTCTTGTGTTGAAAAGGAATTAAGGGAAAAGGAGCTTAGGATTGTAGATCTAGAGGATTTTAATCTGACCCATGATATGTCCATTGTGGCCAGCAAGAACTCCATATTTTTGGATTTGTATTTAGAAATAGCTGAAAAATTGTAAGAAAAAGATGTGTGTTCTTGTTTTGAGTAATTAGTATTAAAAAAGGGAAGCTTAAATAAGCTCCCTCTTTTAGTGCATAAATTTAGAACCCGTAAGTATCCCCGTATATCTCATAGGCTGCTTGTTGGGTGCCTTCGCCGGCGGCGAATTTGTAGACTGTGACTTCTCCTAGGTCTTTGTCTTTTATTTTGTAGACTCCCATTGGGATGGCCCAGGTTTTGACTAGTTCACTTCCATCTTCTTGGATGAAGGTGGCTGTGTCTATGTCTCCGCAGAAGTCTAGGCTGATTAGGATTTTCTCTCCTGTTCTTTTGGAGGCTAGGAGGGTGTAGGTTGTGATTTTGATGTCTGTGTCAGATTTTGGTTTTATTTCTTTTTTGTCTCTTATGTTGCCTAAGACCTTGATGATAGGCTGTTTGTCTTTGCTATCTAGATCTATGTCTGATAGGGTTTTATTTTCGAACATATCTTTGAAGTTTTTTGATTGCTCGAGGTTGTATAGGACATGTGAGCCGGTGTCTAGGAATTTTAGGCTTCCTTCTAGGTCTTTGACCCCGCCTATGGCTTGTTTTTTCTCTTCTTTGTAATTTTCTAGAATCATTTCTGACATGCATATTTGGTCAGAGTGGCTGAAGAATACTTCTGTTTTGTCGTTTATGCCTTGTGTTTTCTTTGGGGCATTGGCCTGGCTTGTTGGCTCTTCGTTGCTTATTTTCGGGAATTGCTTGCCTAGTTCAAAGACGTTTGAGTTATTTTCGTCTATGTTTCCTTTTTTTACATCTGGATATTCTTTCATGAATACTAGGTCTTTGATGTCGGTGTATTCTTTGTGGTGCTTTTTGGATAGCATGTAGGCTCCTGCCTTGCCATCTGGATAGTCTGGTTTGTAGTATAAATCTACTGTGTAGCCTTTATTTTCTAGGTCTGTAATCTTTGAAGCTGGCAAATGGAAGGTGAATTCTTCTCCTAGCATGCCTTGGTTAAAGTTGTGTGCATCCACATATTTGGTTGTGACGCCATTTTCTTCAAAGCTGCCTGATTTTGGGGTTTGGTAGGAGAATTTTGTTAGCCTTACCGTGTATGTGTTATCGTCGATTTTTTTAGGGTTAGCAAATTGGCCCTTAAAGAGGGCATAGGACATATTTTGACCATCGCCATAGTAGCATGAACCATCAAAATTGCCATCCTTGCGGAAATATATTTTTTCACCGCTGTCTACCAGGCAATCGTAGAGGATTTTACCCTGAAGGTCTGCAAAAAGGTCGAACTGGTTGTTCTTTTTGATAGTATCTTGGCCATCTTTTATAGTAGCATTGCCATTTTCATCCTTTTCTAGGATGTCTTCGTCATTATCAATTTCATCCAAGTCTTCATCTTCGAGCATATCTTCATCTTCATTTTCATAATCAAAGTAGTCATCGCCTAGGATGTCCTTGGCGTAGTCTTCGCTGGCCTTGCCTGCACGGATTTTACCTTGTCTTAGGAGAAAATCTATGTCATTTTTCACCATACTGCATGATGACAGGATAAAGGCTAGGGCAAGTATACCAAATATTTTCTTTTTCATGGTGGCTCCTTAGTTTATTTTATTCTATTATATCATATTGCGACTTTGTTTAAAAACTTTTATTGGGGTATCTATTTACTAAGATATAAGTTGTGAAAAGGAGGGACCATGGATTCTAAGAATTTGAGCTTTTTAGATGATTTTAGCAATGATTACAGAATTAACACTATACATATTTTAAAGGATGGAAAGGAGGCGGACTTTGCTATAGAGGATATTTTCGATAAGGAAAAATTTGATTATTTTATTGGCGTTACTTATTCGATTTCTCCTGGTTTTGTTAATAAATATTTAAAAGATTTTACGTCTTCTGAGCTGGTTATTGGCATTGATAATGACTATATCAAGGATTCTATTAATAGACTTGCCAAGCATCTGAAAGAAAATATCCTTAAGCAAATTCAGGGTGATCCTATCAAATTTTTTGATGATTTGGATATTAGATCTAAGTTTAATCTGAATATGGGTGCGCTTAAAGTTTGGATTTCTCCAAGTTATATAATCCATTCGAAATTTTATCTTTTGTGGAATGATAAGGGCGATAAGAGGCTTATTCTTGGTTCTGCTAATCTTTCTAATAGGGCCTTTGATAAGGATTCTATGCAATTTGAAAATATCCTTATCCTTGATGATTCTTCTTATTTTGATTCCTATATGGCTTATTATAGAGAAAGTCTGTCTAAGGTTTTGACTGATTATATTCCAAAAGAGATTAAAAAGATTAATGCAAGGAATTTTAAAAATATTTCTTCAATTGATGAGATTACGTCTGATGAGGTCTTTATCATTTCTAACGAAGACCTTGCAAATATCAAACAAAAAGCTGTACTTGATATAATCGAGGATGTGAAAGATAAGATTGCCATAGGTATTTGTAAAGATTCTGTCATTGGCGAGCTTGATGATATTGAAAGTGATAGGTCTATGAAAAAGAAGGCTGAAAAAAGAGAGGCCGAGGCAGAGCAAGAGGCTTTTGAAATTAGCAAGGAATTGATTAATAAGAGAACGAAGAAACCTACTCTTTATTCTAAGGAGGATATTAGAAAAAAAGTCAGAAAGAGGGTGGAAAAGATTAGTGTTAAGGAAGCTGAGGTAAGGTCTGATATTGAAAGGGTTGAGCTTTATAGCAAAAGGGATTTGAGAAATTCTAAAAAGGATAAAACAGGACTACTTGTAAGGTCTAGTATTAATTCCAAAAAATTTATATCCTTTGGCAAGAAGGCAAGCCCAGAGGACCTTGCTAGGTCCTTAAAATATTTAAATGATTATATGAAGGGCTTTGAATCTTATGCCAATTCTTATACTGATGATTATGGAAAGAGGATTTTTGAAAGTATTCTTTGTATATTTACTGCTCCTTTTATTTATGAGCTTAGAGATCAAATAGAAATCGTTGAAAATAGGCTGGATATTCCCCAATTTATTTTTATTGGAGGGGAAGCTGGTTCTGGTAAATCTTCTCTGCTTGCGATAATGTCTAAGCTTACTGGAATTAATGAGGGTGGCTTTTATCAGTGGAAGGACCTCTTAGGAATTAAGAAAAATGGCCAAAAAGTAGATAGAATTAATACTTTGCAAGGATGGATTAGCGGGGAAAATGTCAATCCAATCCTAATTGATGAGATTGACAATGAGTTTTTTACCAATGAAAAATACGGTAGGGAATTTATTGTTACAACTTCTAACCTATGTATTAGGAACAATAACCCCTATCCGATTATGATTGGAACTACTAATACAAAGTCCTATGCCCTTCCTAAAGAGGCTAGGAGGAGGTCTTATTACTTGATAATTGATAGGGTTCTCAAAAAATCAAAAGAATCGGCTAGTCTTTATAAAAATATTTACGAAAGCATTGACAACACTCTCTTTTTGGATTTTTGCTATAGGATGGCCCTAAGGCTTGAAAGTGAAGATGCCTACAAGCGGGACATCTATAATGAAGACAATAATTTTGACTTTTTATACAATTCTAGGGAAATTTTAAAAGAATATTACGAAGAGGCCGACCTGCCCTTGCCTAGATATTTCCCAGAAAAGAAATACAACGACGATACAGAAGCTAATAAGGAAAAGTGGAAGAATTTATACCGTGGTTCTAGGGATCTTTTTGTCTACGATGAAGAAACTGGCAATCTTTTTGTCAATATCAGCCAACTTAACGAATCCTACAGGACCTACGGGGCATCCACAGGGCAAATTTATGCAGATGCCCTCCCTCAGGAAGTCTGTGTGGGAAGCGTGCACGGAGTTGTAAATATAGAGCTTGATACGGCTAAGTTTTTGGCCTGGATTGAAGTTGAAAACCCATTTGCCAGGAAAAAGTCCTTTTTTGAGAGGTTATTTAGAAATCAGGAAAGCTTCCGTCTTTGACTTTTATAAGAGCCTTGTAAATTATTATGAAAATTAAAAGCAAGAAGCTTTTATAGATATTTATTTTATGGCAACAAGTGTTTAGAAGGAATATTCTGGGGTAATTTTATAAGAGAAAAGAGAGGAGATACGATGAAAAATATTGTAATTGCAGGCGGTGGAGTCCTAGGTAGTCAAATCGGATTTCAATCAGCCTATAGAGGAAAAAATGTTACTTTTTGGCTAAGAAGCGAGGAATCAATCGGTAGAGCTAAGCCAAAAATTGAAAAATTATATATGACCTATCTGGCAGAGCTTGATCATGCCAAGGCTCAAATTGGCAAGGAAAATCCAGATTATGCAAGGGCTTTGATAGAAGATTTTGAAAATATTAGCCCAGAAGAGATTGATAAGCTAAAAGAGGATGTAAAAAAGGCCTACGAATCAATCAAATACGAAACAGACTTGGCCAAGGCCATGGAAGGGGCAGACTTTGTAATCGAGGCTATAGCTGAGGTGGCAGATGTAAAACACGACTTCTTTAAAAAGATTAAGGACCTTTTAGGAGCTGATACAATTCTAGCTTCCAACTCATCAACCATGCTTCCATCAACCTTTAAGGATGATGCAGGCAGACCTGAAAATTATCTACACTTCCACTTTGCCAACCACATCTGGAGAAATAACCTTGCAGAGATTATGGTAACACCAGAAACATCTGATAAGGTAAGAGAAGCTGTGGAAGTCTATGCCAGAGAAATCACCATGATTCCAGTTGTAATCAAAAAGGAAAGGCCAGGCTATCTTCTAAATTCCCTCCTAGTACCACTATTAAGTGCAGCCCAAGAGCTAGTAGCAGGCGAATATGCAAGTTTTGAAGATGTAGACATGGCTTGGAAAGTTGGTGCAGGAGCCCCAAGAGGACCTTTTGAAATCCTAGATATTATAGGCCTTATGACACCATACAACCTTGCAAAATACAAGGAAGGGGCAGATGACCCATCTACAATGGCAGGTAAGATTGTAAAAATGCTTGAGGAAAAGATAGAAGCAGGTAAAACTGGCGTGGCAGCAGGTGAAGGCTTCTACAAATACGACGAAAAGGGTAGAAAAATCAAATAAAAGCTTAAAAGGCGAGGATTTCTATCCTCGTTTTTTAAGCTAAATATAAAACTAGAACTTTAGGCCCGAATAGATTACAATGAAAAGGAAAGAAAAAACAAAGGAGATGAATATGAAAAAACATTGGTGGCATAAGAATACAATTTATCAAATATATCCAAGGTCCTTCATGGATTCTAACGGGGACGGCATGGGAGATCTTAAGGGAATAATCTCCAAGCTTGACTACCTCAAGGACCTAGGCATCGGGGCAATCTGGCTATCTCCAGTCTACAAGAGCCCGATGGATGATAATGGCTATGATATTTCAGACTACAGGGATATAGCAGATATTTTTGGCAATATGGATGACATGGACACCCTCCTAGCCGAGGCAAACAAGAGGGACATCAAGATAATCATGGACCTAGTTGTAAACCACACATCAGATGAGCACGCTTGGTTTATAGAAGCAAGGGATAATCCAGACAGCCCAAAGAGAGACTTCTATATATGGAGAGATGAGCCAAACTCATTAGAATCAGCTTTTTCAGGATCAGCTTGGCAATATGACGAAAAATCTGGTCAATATTACCTCCATTTATTCTCCAAAAAGCAACCAGACCTCAACTGGGAAAATGAGGACCTCCGCCATGAAATCTACGACATGATGAATTTCTGGATAGACAAGGGCATCGGTGGCTTTAGGATGGATGTAATCGACCTTTTGGGAAAGGTACCTGATAAGGAAATCAGGGAAAATGGCCCAATGCTCCATACCTATCTAAAGGAAATGAACGCATCTACCTTTGGAAAGTACGACCTACTTACAGTAGGCGAAACCTGGGGAGCAAGCCCAGAAATTGCCCAACAATATTCAAATCCAGACAATAAAGAACTATCAATGGTCTTCCAATTTGAACACATCGGCCTATCCCACGAAGAGGGAAAAGCAAAATGGTTCTACAAAAAAGACCTAGATGTGAAGAAATTAAAGCAAATTTTCGCCAAATGGCAGAATAAACTTGCACCAGGTGAGGGTTGGAACTCCCTATTTTGGGAAAACCACGACCTACCAAGAGTCCTATCCCTATGGGGAGATGAGGGAGAAAACCGAGTCAAATCAGCCAAGGCCTTCGCCATCCTCCTCCACCTAATGAGAGGAACTCCTTACATCTACCAGGGAGAAGAAATAGGCATGACCAATTACCCATTCATGGACCTAAGCGACTTTGAGGACATAGAGTCAATAAATTATGCCAATGAGTGCCTAGAAAAGGGCGAAGACATGGCGGCAATCCTTGACAGGATATCAGTAATAGGCAGGGACAACGCCAGAACACCAATGCAGTGGGATGCTAGCAAAAACGCAGGTTTTTCAAATGCAGATAAGACCTGGCTTGCAGTAAATCCAAATTATAAGGAAATAAACGTAGAAAAGGCCCTAGCAGATAAGGATTCAATCTACTACACCTACAAAAAGCTAGTAGACTTGAGGAAAAATAATGATTGGCTAATAGATGCTGACTTTGATCTAATAGAAACAGCAGATAAGGTATTTGCCTACTACAGAAGCACAGAAGATGAGAAATATTTGGTAGTAGTAAACCTATCAGGAGAAGAGCAAAACTTCGAACTAAAGGATACCTACCAAGAAATAATAATAGCAAACACAGATGTGGAAGAAGTAAAAGAAAGAAAAACCCTAGCCCCATGGGACGCCTTCTGTGTGAAAATTAAATAAGCAAAAAAAGACTAGTCAAGGTAAAATCTTGACTAGTTTTTTTGATGGAGATTTTGGGACAATATGTAGGCTATATATAGAAGAGATTTTTTAATGTTAAATTTTTTAATTACTCACTATTTTCATTCCAAGGGAAACTTCCTTATCTTCGACCACCACACCCTTGCTTCGAGCCCAGTGACAAGCCCGTCGGCTCTAGGAGACAAGCCTAAAAGTTTTGCAAGGTGTTAAAAAATACTTAGGGCAGGATTTTGTTTAATTTTCACAAGCCTTCGGATGTTTCAAATTATCGTTCTTAGGCTTATTTTGAAATTTGAGTGTCCGTAATAGGTCTCTCGGCTAGGCTCGAGACAAGGGGTAAAGAATGAAGCTTGAAAAGCTTCCCACCATAAAACTTAAGATTTTTCAAAAAAACTCTTGACAAGATGAAAATGTTATCATATAATGGACTTGTAATAAATGAAACGTTACAAAAATAAATTCTCATATAGTTTAAGCTAGGATTTTTATTTTGGATAAATTTTGAAACGTTACAAATTATTATTTTAAAAATTTAAGTGCAAGATATATTTTTTTATGATATAATTGAAACGTTTCAATTATTAAATTTTATTCAAGATAAAATAAAGGAGTTATAAGATGGCTACTATGAAGGATGTTGCTAACGAGGCAAAGGTTAGCTTAGGAAGTGTGAGTAATGTTATTAATGGAAGGGAGGTTAAGCCTGAGACTTATAGGAGGGTGATGGATGCTATTGAGAAGCTTAATTATGAAAAAAATGACCTAGCTAGTGGTCTTAAGAATAATAAAACTAATACTATTGGTCTAATTATTCCTACTATTTGGCACCCGTTTTTTTCAGAGATGACTTTTCATGTAGAACAACTTTTACAAAAGAGGGGTTATAAGCTTCTTTTGTGCAATAGCAATGGATGTGAAGATAGTGAAATCCAATATTTGCAGATGCTTAGGAAGAATATGATCGATGGGATAATAGCGATTTCCTATTCTGATATTGAAGTTTATATTAATTCCAACTTACCTTTCGTAAGTATCGACAGAAAGTTTGATAAGAATATTAATTTTGTGGCTAGTCAAAACTACGAGGGTGGCCTTTTAGCTGCTAAAACCTTGGATAGTAAGGGGTGTAAAGAGCTTTTGTATGTGGGAAGTCATAATAAATTTATGAATGCTACCATGGACAGAAGAAGAGGTTTTGAAGATTTTTGTAAGGATAATAAGATATCTTATCACATTATTGATATGCTTGAGCCTTATGAGGGACTTGATGATCAGATTTATGCAATTTTTAAGGAAAATCCTGATATTGATGGAATTTTTACTATTAATGACTTTGTGGGCATGGATGTTATTGAGATTTTAAAAGCGATTGGTAAGGAAGTTTTAGACGATTACCAGATGATTGGTTTTGATGGAATCAAGCTTAGCGAAGAGAGATCTTATATGGTTTCTACTATTGTCCAAGATGTTGAAAAGATTGCGACAAGGAGTGTGGATATCTTGCTTAAAAATATTGAAGATGAGAATTATTACGCTAATTCTTATGTAGAAGTTAGGTTCGAGGAGGGTGGAACGACTAAATGATTAAACTTATGGAAGGAGGCTTTTATGAAAAAAAATAAAAATATGATTAATGCAGACGATGAAATAGAACTGACTATTTGGCAACGACTTAAAGATCAATATCAGTTATTTTTGCTGCTTTTACCGGCTTTGCTGATTACTTTTATCTTTAAATACATACCTATGTATGGAATCTTGATTGCCTTTAAGCAATATAACCCATTGAAGGGGATTTTGGGAAGTCAATGGATTGGCTTTGAACACTTTAGAAATTTCCTAACTTCACCAAACTTTAATGTATTGCTTGTAAATACTTTGAAGCTTTCTATTTATGGACTCTTGTGGGGATTTTTCCCTCCAATTATTTTAGCTTTGATGATAAATCAATTGATGTCTGATAGGATTAAGCAATATGCTCAAACTATCCTCTATACACCTAACTTTATCTCTACTGTTATTATAGTTGGTATGGTGTTTTTGTTCTTCTCAGCTAATGGTCCTATTGTTAGGATTCTTACGAGTATGGGGATTACGCCACCACAATTTCTAACTGATCCAGAGTCTTTTAGGTCCTTGTATATTGCTTCTGGAATTTGGCAGGGCATGGGATGGGCATCTATCCTATATACCAGTGCCTTAATTAGTATTCCACCAGATTTGTATGAGGCTGCTGAACTTGATGGGGCAAATCTTTTCCAAAAGATTATAAATATAGAATTACCTGCCTTAAAGCCAATTATGATTGTAAACTTTGTTTTGGCTGTGGGTGGAATCATGGGTATCGGCTATGAAAAGGCTTACTTAATGCAGACTTCTCTTAACCTACCTACTTCAGAGATTATCTCTACCTATGTATATAAGATTGGTTTACAGCAAGGAAATTATTCTTATTCAACAGCTGTAGGACTTTTTAACTCAGTTATTAACTTTATTTTATTGGCAGTTACTTACTTGTTTGTGAATAAGATTGAAAAGAAGAAGGGGTAAATATGAATGTTAATTCTATGACTAGGGTTGATAAGAATATCAGAAGAATAAATATTATCTGCTTAGTAATCATCTTGCTTTTGATCCTTGTGCCTATGATTTATGTCTTGCTGGCAAGTTTTATGGCACCTGATACCTTGCTTAGCAAGGGAGTTAGTCTTAATCCAGCAGACTGGACTGTAGAAGGCTATAGGAGGGTCTTTAGTGATAAGAGTATCTTAAGGGGATTTTTCAACTCTTTAATCTACTCATTTGGCTTTGCGACCTTAAATGTTGTTGTAACAATGATGGCTGCTTATCCAATGAGCAGGGATGACCTTGTTTTTAAAAAGGGAATTTATGTATTTTTTGTAATAACCATGTTTTTTGGTGGAGGTCTCGTTCCAACCTACTTGCTTGTAAAAAATCTCGGCATGCTTGATACTGTTTGGGCTTTGATCTTGCCAGGATGCTTATCAGTCTTTAACTTGTTTTTGGCTCAGGTTTATATAAAAACTTTGCCAAAAGAGATGATTGAGGCAGCTAAGGTAGATGGAGCAAGTGAGATCCAAGTCTTTACAAAAATTATAGTGCCTTTATCTAAGTCAATTATGTTTGTAATATTCTTATATTCCTTTGTTGGAATGTGGAATAGTTACTTTGATGCAATGATTTATATTAAATCACCAGAATTAGAGCCTTTGCAAATAGTTTTAAGAAAAATTTTGGTTCAAAACCAACCAAACATGAATATGATTGGCCAGCAAACAGCTATGGCTGAACTAAAGAAAATAGCAGAATTAGTTAAGTATTCTACTATCGTTGTTTCCAGTGTACCATTAATAGTTATGTTCCCATTCTTCCAAAAATATTTTGAAAAAGGAATTTCAGTAGGAGCAGTGAAAGGATAAATTATGAATATTAAAAAATGTATTATAGCTTTAACAATACCAGCCTTACTAGTAGGTTGTGGATCTAAAGAATCTAAGACAACAAGTAGTGAAGACTACGGCCTTACAGATGTAAGCCTTCCGCTAAAAGATAAGGTGAGCCTAAAAGGTATCACATCTAGTTCACCTCTAGCACCAGAAGACCCAAATGAAAAACTAATTTATAAGAGATTAGAAGAAGATACAAATGTTCACATAGACTGGACAAATTATAACAGTGACTTTGCAGAAAAGAGAAATCTAGATATAGCTGCAGGTGATTTGCCAGACTTTATTTGGAACTCAGAAGCAAGTGATGCTGACCTAATGACTTGGGCAGATTCAGGTGTAATAGTGCCAGTTGATGAGCTTGTTGAAAAATATATGCCAAATCTAAAGGAAATTTATGATAAATATCCAGAATATAAGGCCATGATGGTAGCTCCTGATGGCAAGATGTATTCCTTCCCATGGATAGAAGAATTAGGTAATGATAAGGAATCAATCCATACTGTAAATGATATTCCATGGATAAATGTAGAATGGCTAAAAAAATTAGGTCTAGAAATGCCTAAAAATCCACAAGAACTTAAAGAAGCCCTCATAGCCTTTAGGGATAAAGATCCAAATGGTAATGGCGAAAAAGATGAGATTCCATTCTCCTTTATAGATGCCGATGGCAATGAAGACTTTAAATTTATCATGGCAGCCTTTGGAGGAGATGGGGACAATGACCAACACCTAGTAGTAGGCAATGATGGAAAGCTAAACTTTACAGCAGATGATGATGAATATAGGGCAGGAATTGAATATATGAATGACCTATATAATGAAGGATTAATAGACCCTGAAGCCTTTGAACATGATTGGAACACCTATATAGCCAAGGGTAAGGATATGAGATATGGTATGTATTTCACCTGGGATAAGGGAAATGTAAGTGGAATGAATGATTCCTACGATGCCATGGATGTAATGGAAGGTCCAGATGGAGTAAAGAGAGTAACAAGGACAAATAACATGGGCTTTTCAAGAGATAGGCTAGTAATTACATCAGCAAACAAAAATCTAGAGCTAACAGCAAAATGGATTGACAAAATGTATGAGCCTCTTCAATCAGTACAAAACAACTGGGGAACCTATGGTGATGAAGACCAACAAAACATCTTCGAAATGTCTAAAAATGATGCAGGAGAGCCAATGCTTAAGCATCTTCCACTAAATGGAACAGCTCCTGGAGAATTAAGACAAAAGACAGAAGTAGGTGGCCCACTTGCAATTCTAGATGAATACTATGATAAATATACAACCATGCCAGATGATGCTAAATGGAGACTAGATATATTAAAAGAAAAATATACTCCTTATGCAGAAAAGGATGAAATTTATCCAAAATTATTTGCAAGCAAAGAGGACCTAGAAAGACTAGCTCAAATTGAAGCAGATCTCAAACCATACATCCAAAGAAGTCGTGCAGAGTTTATCCAAAATGGAATAACAGATGAAAGCTGGAATGCTTATAAGGAAGAATTAAAACGACTTGGCCTAGAAGAATGGCTAGAAATCAAACAAAGAAACTTCGACGATTACAAGAAAAAGTAGGGGTAATAATGGAATTTAACTTGAAAAACGCAAATGAATTTATAGAAAAGAATAAAGAGTCCATTAATAAAAAGTTTTTCCCAAAAATAAATTACGCCGCACCTATAGGTTGGATTAATGATCCAAATGGGGTCAGTGTAAAAGATGAATATTATCATTTATTCTACCAACACTATCCTTATGATGCTTGCCACGGCCCTATGCATTGGGGTCATGCAAGGACTAAGGATGGACTAGTATGGGAAAACCTACCAGTAGCCCTAGCCCCTGATATGGCCTATGACAAAAATGGAGTATTTTCCGGATCTGCAATCTTTGTAGAAGATGAGCTCTACCTAATGTATACAGGCCACCTTACAGAAACTGACCACGGTCAGGTAAGACAAAATCAAAATATAGCTAAGTCAAAAGATTATATAAACTTTGAAAAATATGCCAATAATCCTGTTCTTGATGAAAAAGATCTGCCAGCTAATATCTCAAAAGAAGACTTCAGAGACCCTAAAGTCTTCAAGAAAGATGACAAGTATTATGCAGTGATAGGAACAAAGACAGATGATAAAATAGGTACAGTTCTCCTTTATGAATCAGAAGATATGCTAGCTTGGACCTATAAGTCTATACTCATATCAGATGAAGCCTATCTAGGGGATATGGCAGAATGCCCAGACCTTTTACTCTTTGAAGATAATAAGGCGGTCCTCTTAGTAAGTGCCATGAATTACAATTACCAAGGCAAAAAACATCCACATAAGACGATGTTAATAGAAGGAAGGATGGATTGGGATAATTACAAATTCCTGGCAGAATCTACTAGAGAGATGGACTTTGGCTTTGACTATTATGCTCCTCAAAGTGCCAAGGAAGATGGTGACTACTTTGCCATAGCTTGGAACCAAGCCTGGGGCTCAAGCCTAATACCAGGAGAAGAAGGCCATAAATGGATGGGACAGATGACAATTCCTCAATTAATTTTTGAAGAAGATGGCAAGATAAAAAGAACCATCCACCCAAAAGCCCTAGCAAAAAAGACCCTAGTTAAAAAAGAAAAAATAAGCGAAGGGCCAATTAGCTTAGAAAATGGCAATTTCATAGAGTTTGAAACAAAGCAAAGAGGGCTTTTAAAATTAAGCCTTGCAAATGATAAAGAAGCCTTTGATTTTAACTTTGACTTAGCAAATAATAAGGCAAGTTTTGATAGGTCAAAGATGGCCTATAAGATAAAGACAGAACATGGTTTTGATATCAATAAAAAATCCTTTGATCTAGACTTTAATGATGAGAACAAATTTAAAATCATAGTGGATAGGTCATCAATTCAAGTATATATCAATGATGATTATTCCATATCTAATACCTATTATTCTGATAGTGAATTGGATAGGATAATAATAGAAGAAAAAGATTTGCTTGACGAGATAAGAATTTATGACCTGCTGGGAGAGAATAAATGTATGGAGCAATAGAAGCTGGCGGCACAAAGATGATTTGTGCCGTAAGTGATGAAAATTTTAATATTATAGAAAAAATTCAATTTCCTACCACACTTCCTGAAGAAAATATCAAAGAAATGATAGACTTCTTTGGCAAATATGATAAGGCTTTAAAAGCTATAGGCCTTGGAACTTTTGGTCCAGTAGATATAAATCCAGAATCTAAGACCTATGGTTACATCTTAAACACTCCAAAAAAAGGATGGCAAAACTTTGATTTTGTAGGTTCCTTAGAAAAGGGACTTGGTATAGATGTATATCTTACAACAGATGTCAATGCAGCAGCCTATGGTGAACTAAAAGAAGGTGCAGGCAAGGGACAAAATTCTCTAGCCTATTACACCTTTGGTACAGGAGTAGGCGGAGGAGTTATACAAAATAAGGACTTTATAGGAGGAAGGGGCCACCAAGAACTTGGACACATGATTGTAAATAAGCATCCAGATGATAAGTTTGAAGGAATATGTTATGCTCATGGGACATGCCTTGAAGGTCTTGCATCTGGTCCATCCATCGAAAAGAGATTTGGAATCCCAGGCAAGGACCTACCTATAGAAGATAAGTTTTGGGATATAGAAGCCTACTATATAGGTCAATGCGTTTATAATACAGTCCTAGCCTTTAACCCAGACGTGATAGTCCTAGGTGGTGGTGTTATTCAAAAAGAAGGCCTAATAGAAAAGGTTAGAGATAATTATAAAAAACTAATGAATGACTATATCTCAGTTGAAAATGTAGATAAATACATCGTGAAACCTGATAGAAATGGCGAGTCTGCAATAATCGGAGCACTCCTCCTGGCAAGAGATAAGGCAAGAGAAAAGGTTGGATAATTATGGTAGATATAAAATTAGAAAATGTTTATAAAAAATACGACAAGGCGACTGATTATTCTGTAAAAGACTTTAATCTAGACATAAAAGATGGGGAATTTATAGTCTTTGTAGGTCCATCAGGATGTGGTAAGTCTACAACACTTAGGATGATTGCAGGACTTGAGCATATTACAAAGGGAAAATTATATATAGATGGCAAGCTTATGAATATGGTTCCTTCAAAGGACCGTGGAATTGCAATGGTATTTCAATCCTACGCCCTCTACCCACACAAGAATGTCTATGACAATATGGCCTTTGGTTTAAAGCTAAGAAAATATAAAAAAGATGAGATAGACAAGAAAGTAAGGGGAGCAAGTGCAGTCCTAGGTCTTGATGAATATTTAGACAGGAAACCTGCAGACCTATCTGGTGGTCAAAGACAAAGGGTGGCCCTAGGTCGTGCTATAGTAAGGGATGCCAAGGTATTTTTAATGGATGAACCCCTATCAAACCTTGATGCAAAACTTCGTATGCAAATGAGGGCTGAAATATCAAAGCTCCATGACCAATTAGATGCCACAACAATATATGTAACCCACGATCAGACAGAAGCCATGACCATGGCTGACAGGATAGTCATAATGAATGAAGGACTCATCCAGCAAATTGGAAGCCCAATAGAACTTTATGATGACCCGGCCAATACCTTTGTGGCAAGCTTTATAGGATCACCTGCTATGAACTTGGTAGAAGCAAGGCTTGAAGATGGCTATTTAAGAAAAGGCGAAGACTTAGCCATAAAGATTCCAGAAAATCAATATCAAAAACTAAAAGACCTTGGTTATGATGGAAAAGAATTGATATTTGGAATTAGGCCAGAAGATATAAGCACAGAAGTTGACTATGGTAATAAGTACCACGCTGATATGAAATTATCAGAACTTTTAGGCTCTGACACAATCTTTTATGCAAGCATAGGAGATGAGGAATTCATCATAAAAGGCGATAAGGAATCCTATACTAAGGATAGCTTTATAAATATCAGTTTTAATGCTGAGAAAATAAAATATTTTGATAAGGAAGACGGACATTCTTTGATTAGACACCTAGTAGAAGAATAAAAATATATGTATCCCTCCCGAAATCCCCTAAGATTTATTATTGATTCAAGGGGATTTTTTTTATTTAGATAACTTTATAGTATTTGAGTGTACGTAATAGATATGACAACTTTGTTTACGATAAGGGGTAAAGAAGAAAGCTCGTAAAAGCTTCCAAACTCCCTTGCTTCGAGCCTAGTCGAGAAGCTTAAAGATTTTGTAGGGGGTTAAAAGATACTTAAGGCAGGCTTTTGCTTTATTTTCAAATTATTAAAATTCTAACGGTTTAGATAGCCTTATCCCATTTAAATCCATGCCTGTGGCTGGTATTAGGATGTAGGATTTGCCGTCTATTTTTTCTTCTTTGATTGTTGTGATTTCATCTTCTGGGATGGTGATTTTTATGCCTGTATCTGAGACTAGCTTGTAGTCCTTGGCTAGGATGTTATCTACTATCAGCTTGGTGTCTTCTTCTATTTCGACTTCCTTGCCGCCTAGGGATTCTAGGATTTCTTTGATTTCCTCTTTTTCGAGTGTTGGGATTATCTCGCTTTCCTTGGCCTCTTCAGACATTTCTTTGAGCTTGTCATTGAGGATTACCAGGTTTTTGATGGTTTTCTTATCTTCTAGGGATTCTTCGACTAGGATTTTGTAATAGTCTTGTTGGTAGTCTACCTTGCTTGGCATAGTACAGGCCAGGATTTCTTCTTCGAAGGCCTCGTCTCTTTTGCTGTTGTTTTTGACATAGTAGAGGCATTCGTAGATGTGGGCCTGCCTATCTGTGAAGGATGGGTAAAGCAGGCCAAAGTCTGGGGCCTTGACTGTAGACTTGTTTTCGCTTTCGGAAAATTTCCTTTCTTCTTGGTCATAGATTAGCTTAGCTTTTGGATTTGCTGTCGGGCAGATGGCTAGGATGAAGAAGGAATATGTCTCTTCGCTATCGCCTGAATAAGATCCGTCTTGGGCCTTTTCTATTACATCATAGACTCCGTGGCCTAGGATTATGGCGTAGTTGCCATCTGTCTGATAGGTCCCTCTTATTTTTTCTACGAGTTTATTTATATCTGTCTCTTCGTTATTTTTTGAGATTTGGTAGAAGAGTTCTTGCTGGGAATTTGTCTCGTATTTGCCAGTAAATTCTAGGTTTAGGAGATTTTTCTCGAGATTGCCCGAGAGAGCTTTCTTGAAAATTTCATCATAAAGGTCTTTTTCTCTAATGGTCAAAAGACCATAGGCGAAGGCATCTTCAAAGATTATCTCGCCTTCTGCATTGATATAGTAAGTATAGATGGTATCAAGTCTTGACTGGTCAGGCCTGATTATTTTTCTGATTTCGTTTATTTCTTTTTTCTGCATGTTTCACCTCGGCTTTTATTATACTATTTTCTTCTTCTATTTGAGTGGTAGAATTAATAATCGCCCCGGCATAAGCTAGGGCGATTTTTTATCTTGGTGATATTTTGTAATTTATGCCATTTACAAGGCTTACCTTATAAGGGCTATCGCTGAAGTAGCCTTTTAGAAAGGCTAGGCGGTGGGTGTGGTAGGTGGATTGTTCTTCTTTTAGGTCAAGATTTCCTTCCTGGATTTCGAAGGATTCATGGTGATCGTGGCCGTGGCCTCCCTCACATGTCGCTTCTTTTGACTTTTCTAGGTCTATTTCCTCATCGTATTTAGAGTGGAGGTTGTTATTTGTGATTAGGTAGAGGCTTTCTCCATCTACCATGGCTGCTAGGCCCTGATCGCATGGCATCCCATCTAGGAGATAGGTGTTTAGGGCTTTAAATACTTGTTCAAAGCTTGAAAAGTCTTTGTCCTTGCCACACTCCTGTCCTAATTTGTATAATTTTTCATCAGGGTCTTTGGTTAATTTTATGGCTTTGGCTAGCCTTGTTTCGACTATATCTATTTTTTCTTGCAAATATCCGTGGATATTTTCTTGATCTAGAATTTCTTCTAGGGGCTTTGTTGAAACTGGATCTGGTTTTATATCTTGAATATGACCATCCATTAGGTAGTCTGTAATTTTATCTTGGAATTTTATTTTTTCATACATCATATAATGGATGGGTCCGAGTGTTTTTGACATATTTTCTCCTTTGATTTTTCTTTGCTTTTATATTATAAGTTTGAATCTATAAAGATTCAAGCGGAATTTATTTTTTGAGTGAGTTAACAAACTAATATACTTAAGACAAATTTTTGACAATATCGAAAATATAAGCTATAATATGGATATAAAGAATACGATTTCACTTGAAATCACAGGAGGAATACATGAAAAATAAGTTTAAGTCACTCATGGCTTTATCTTTAGCTGTAGTTCTTACAGCTTGTGGTGGAGCTAAAGAAGCGGACAAGGGAGCAGATACTAAAGAAGCTGCTAATACCGATGCTGCTACAAAGTTAACAGTTCAAGCTGAAGAAGGTTGGGTAGATTATTACAAAGCTGCAGCAGAACGTGTTAAAAAACAATTCCCTAATGCAGATATCGAGATTAAAACAGTTGGTTCTTTTGACAACTTAGATATTATCGATTCTACAGATGCTACAAATGAAGACGTTGCTGATCTTTTTGCAATTCCTGCAGATAGACTTTACGGTTTACATGGTAATGACGTACTTGGCGCAATTGATTCTAAAAAACTTGCTGAAGAAATCGGTGGTTGGGATGACTTTGATAAGGGATTAGGTGGAAACTTCAATATAGATGGTGAATATTTTGCTTTCCCATTCAATATAGAAACACTTATCACTTATGTAAACTCAGCAAATGCTAAAGAAAAGAACGTAGACCTATCTAAACCTATCGAAATTGAAGATGTTGCAGATGAATCTACAGTTTTATTCCCATTATTTGATGCTTGGTACGGCGTTGCTGCTACTAACTCTTCAAATATCGAACTTCTTGGCAAAAAAGAAGACGGAACACTTTACTCAGACTTTACTAAAGAATGGGATGAGCTTGAACCAGAAAAACAAGCTACAGTTAAGGCACTTTTCGATTATTGGAAAAAACACAACGAAGCTGGCACACAATTATTTGATGCTGATGCAGGTTGGGGTTATATAGATGATACATTCAAACCAGGCAACGGCGGTGTTGCTAGACTTGGTGGACCATGGGATGCAGCTGCTATAGGCGAACAAGCAGGCGAAGGCAACCTAGAAATTCATCCAATCGGTCAACTAACATTGGCAGGCAAACCACTAACACACTGGCAAGGTGGTTGGGGACTTGCAATGAACGCTAGAATAGAAGAAGATGCTGACAAGGTAGCTCTTGCAGAAGCTATGATCAAAGAAATTGTTAACCCAGAATTTGCAGCAGACCTATACAAGGCTTCAGGTAAGATTCTTGAAAACGTACCAGTAGAAAAATATAAAGAAATGGATCTTTCAGATACAGACAAGAACATCATTGAAGCTACAATCGCTTCTTACAAAGAAGCTCCAGCTAGACCACTATTCAAAGAGTGGGGCGATGTTTGGGATACCTACAAAAATGCAATCCTATCTTGGAACTCTGTAAAACCAGCAGACGAAAAGGCAGCATATGCAGAAATAAAAGCTTCATTTGATTCAATGATGGCTAACTTTAACAAATAATTAAATTAAATAGAGGGTGATCCTTAGGGATTGCCCTTTATTCAAGTATTATGGATATAGCAAAAAAAAGAGAAAGATTTCTCTACCAGATACTGATAATATCAGCTCTTTTGATTCTAAACTTCTCGCTTGAGACAATGATGATGGCAAAAGACCCAGATATTTATAGTACAATCGCAAAAGTAAAGCAGGAGCTTACTTATGGAGATTACCTCAATGCACTGATATTTAACTTATTTATAAAGGTAATCAATCCAATAGTAATATCCCTATACACCTTTTTTACTATTAAAAAATACGGCATAAATATGTTTTATAAGATATTTTTTGGAGGAATGACTTTAATTGGAATAATTAATCACCTCCTACAATTCTCATTTGGCTCAGTATTTTATTATATAGGCCTAATACTCGATATAGCCCTATTAATAGTAATCACAAGGCAAGAAAGGTAAAAGAATATGACTTATGAAAAAAACCTTTATGATAGGAGGGGCCAGACTTATCCAAGAAAGAATCAATATATAATTGATCAAATCGAAGGCAATAATAAGTACTCAAAGGCTGACCACCCTTATAATAAAAAAGTTAAGGAATATAAAGAAGAGAAGAAAAAACTCTTAGATACAGCTATCAAAGAAGCAGTCAAAGATAATAGTTCTCATGGGGAGAAATACCTAAATGTTCTTCATCAAAAAAGTCAGATTGCTAGTAAGATGAAAGACTTCTATGAGGCAAATAAGGAACTTTCTTATGACTCACTTCTTGATTACAAATTAAATGAACTAGACCTTACGGCTATTCCAGAGATAATCAAACATGATTCATACCTAAAGGACCAACTAGCAAATGCTAACGAAAGATTAAAGAACCTAACAGATGAGAATATCAAGGCTGAAGCTAAATTAATCGAAGAAGATAGAGCTACCCTTAAGGAAAAATATGACAAAGACCTAAAAGATTTAGAAAAATCTTTCAAAGAAGGTCTGATCTCAAAGAAAGCCTACAAGGCAACCAAAGAACAATTAAAACAAAAATTCAAAGACCAAAATCTAAAAATTGACTACAGAAATCCAGAAAAATCTATCAAAGAAGAAATAGATTCTCTAAAGTACAAGATTAAACAAGATTACAAGCACTCAATGAAGATTTTGGAAGAAGATAGGTCTGACATCAGACGTAGGACACCAGTCGAAGTAGAAAACCAAAGTGCAATCAAATCCATACTATCAGCACCTATTCCAGGGCTTGGCCAATTGTTAAACGGCCAATGGCAAAAGGCAATAATGTTTTTCCTTGGAGCTTTATTTATCTATCTAATAGCCCTACCATATGCCCTAGGCTTCGGTAACTACCAAGGTCAAGGTATAGCAGGTCTAGTATCTTTAGCCCAAGGCGGCAAGAGACTAGATAGGTCAATCATCTTTATGATTGAGGGTGTACTTGCTATAGTATTTGTAGTACTTGCTATGGCAATATACGTATTTTCTTTTAAAGATGCCCACAAGACAGAAAAAGACCAGCTTAAGGGTATCAGACCAAACTCATTTTTTGAAACAAAGAAGATGATGAGAACAGATGGCTTCCCATATTTGATTTCAACACCAGCCCTACTAGTAATAATATTTATAGTAATGGTGCCAATTATCACAGCCATCCTAATTTCCTTTACCAACATGGACCCACAACACCAAAACAAATTTGAATGGATAGGACTAAACAACTACCTAACCATAGCAAAGGGTCAAGGTATAGCAGGAAAGGCCTTCTGGCATATCTTTGCTTGGACAATAATTTGGACACTAGGTGCATCAACCCTAGCAATAGTTCTAGGCTTTGTCTTTGCTCTAATGGTAAATAACGAAAGAATTAAGGCTAAAAAGGTATTTAGGACAGTTTACCTATTGCCATGGGCAATACCAGCCTTCATCACAATCATGTTCTTCTCAATCATGACAAGCCGTGGTGGTGTAATAACAGAGGCGATAAACTCGGTCTTTAATGTAAGCTTAGATATCAAAAATAACACAGTTCAAACTAGAACTGCCCTCATACTCCTCCAAGGATGGTTGGGTCATTCCTACATCTTCCTACTCACAACAGGAGTATTACAAGCCATTCCAAAAGACCTCTACGAAGCTGCAAGTATAGATGGAGCAACAGGTTGGCAAGCAACAGCCAAGATTACAATTCCACTTGTACTCTTCCAAATAGCGCCAATGCTAATCAACCAATATACATTTAACTTCAACAACTTCTCAATAATTTACCTATTTAACGGCGGTGGACCTTTCAATCCACAGGTTTATGGTAACTTAGCGGGATCAAGTGATATTTTGATTTCATACATTTATAACTTAACTATGAATAGTCAGTACCAAGCTATAGGTGCTGCCATAACTGTATTTATTTCAATCTTACTTATAGTTATTTCCTTCATAGGTTACATGAAATCATCAGCCTTTAAGGAGTATTAATATGGCAAAGAAAAATAAAAACAAAGACCTATATTTATCTGACCTCCAGCCCTTATCAGCTGCAGGTAAGCTAGCCTTAGGTATATCATATTTAGTCTTATTTATATGGGCGGCCATCATTCTTGTACCCCTTGCCATAATGGTAATTTCATCATTTAACGGCAACCAAGGCCAATATATATCTATGACTAGTAAGTTCGTATTCTCACTTGACAACTTTAAGTTTTTATTCCAAAAAACTCAATTTGTCAGATGGGTAGTAAATACACTAAAGATAGCAACAGCAACAACAGCCCTAACCCTAATCTTTGTATCCTTTACAGGCTATGCCTACTCAAGATTCAGATTTAAGGGTAAGAAGGCATCATTAATCACAATAATGCTTGTACAAATAATCCCAGCCTTTGCAGGAATTACCGCTTTCTATGCTATCCACACAATCATATCAGGTATAGTACCAGTATTTTCCCGCTCAATGATGCTGATATTAATTTATTCAGGTGGAGCAATAGCAGGTAACACCTTTATCCTAAAGGGCTACCTAGACTCAATATCCCCTGAGCTAGACGAGGCAGCAAGGATAGATGGTTGTTCAAACTTCCAGGTCTATAGGCTAATAATCATGCCGCTTGCAAGACCAATGCTTGCAATCATAGCCCTCCAATGTTTCATAGGACCATTCCTAGATTACATGATGCCAAAGATACTTCTAACAAATCCAGCTGACTACACCTTGGCAACAGGCTTATTTACACTAATAAGCGATATGAGAAATATGAATCAGCCAGCCTTCGCAGCAGGTGGATTCTTATCAGCCATACCAGTAATGCTCTTGTTCTTGTTCTTACAAGATGAGCTAGTAGGTGGATTGTCATCAGGTGCAGTTAAGGGATAGGAGAGAAAAATGCGCGTAACATTAGATAATTTAGGAAAAAAATACGAAGGTAGAGATAAATTTACCATCAGAAATATAAATCTTGAAATAGACGATAAGGACTTTTGTGTAATCCTAGGTCCTTCAGGTTGTGGTAAATCAACCTTAATCAGAATGATAGCAGGACTAAACTCAATAACAGAAGGAACCCTATCATTCAACGATAAGATAATGAACACAGTAGAGCCAAAAGATAGGGACATAGCCATGGTATTCCAATCTTATGCTCTTTACCCACACATGACAGTGTATGATAACATGGCCTTCTCATTAAAAATGAAAAATGAGAGAAAAGAAGTAATCGACAAGAGAGTCCAAGAAGCTGCAGAAATCCTACAGCTAAAAGACTACCTCTACTCAAGACCAAGTGATATCTCAGGTGGTCAAAGACAAAGGGTAGCCCTAGGCCGTGCTATAGTAAGGAAACCATCAGTATTCCTAATGGATGAGCCCCTATCAAACCTAGATGCCAAACTAAGAGAGCACATGAGGGTAGAAATAGTAAGAATCCATAACCAACTAGATACAACCAGTGTCTACGTAACCCACGACCAAACAGAAGCCATGACCATGGCCACAAAGATTGTCCTTCTAGATAAGGGAATCATCCAACAAGTAGGAGCCCCAGTAGAATTCTACGAAAGACCACAAAACCTCTTCGTAGCAGGCTTCATCGGATCTCCAACCATGAACATCATAGAAGGAAAAGTAGAAAATGGAATGTTCGTAAATAACTCTGGCCAAATGAAAATAAAAGCCAACGAAAAAGATGCAGCAGTCCTTAAAAACTACGAAGGCAAAAAAGTCTACCTCGGAATCAGAAGCGAGAGATTTATAGCAGAAGATAGAGACTACAACACAGTAGAATCCAACATCGAAGTAATAGAAATGCTAGGAAAAGAACAAATAATCTATTCAAAGATGGCAGATGGCACAGACCTAGTAATAAGCCAACCAGGCCATTTAGAATACAACATAGGCGATAATACCAAATTTGCCCTAGATCCAGAAGCCCTACACTTCTTCGATGGAGAAACAACAGAAAGAATAAACTAAAGCTACTACCGGGACCAAAATCCCGGTAATAGTTTAAATTGAAGCAGGACTATTTAACTTGAAACTTACAAGCTAAAAGATAAAATGAATAAAAGTAAGTAAAAGGGGAGGAAATATGAAAAAATCAAAGAAAATAATGATGACCATGGCCTTAGGCCTATCACTTGGAGCCCTAGGATTTGGAGTAAGTGCAAATTTGGATACTAATACAGCCTATGCAGAAGAAAATCAAGTAGACTTATGGTTTAGACTTCTAAGAAAAGTAGGCGATAATAAAAATTATGGAATAGGGTATAGTGCAACCTATGTCTATATCAATGGTGTACCACAAGTACTTCATGGTGCTAAGGGAACAGGTCCACTAAAATGTAATAGAGGCGAAAGAGTAACCTTCAAACTAAAAGAAACAGACGAACCAGGAGCGCCTTTTGTAGCAGAAGGTGAATTTGATGTACCTCTAAAAGGCTATAAAGATGGCGATGGAATAGAAATCAAGATGAGAGAACTAGACCAAAGTTCATCAAAAACCGAAAACAAAACATCAGAAGTAAGCAAACAAGCAATAGCAGACCTAAAAGAAGCAAAACACAAAGCAGAAGTAACAAGGAGCTCTTGCCAATTTCTAATTAGAACAGCACCAGATACTATAAAACCAGTAAGAGCTATACTAGATGAATTAATGGCAAAACAAGTAAAATTAATAAAACAAGCTGAGGCTATGTTGGCTAAATATGATAAATAATTAATTTTTGAAAGAAGGTTTTAGGGGGCATCCCCCAAAAACCCTCTTTTTTTTATTCAAGATAAAATATTTGCTTTATTACCAGAATTAATAATATTATGTAGTATTTTTCTTCGTAATTTTATCTTCTAATAAATTATGATTATATACTATTGAATCTTCGTAATAAGGGGGAACGCTAAGGGTGCGGCAGAGGCCCCTCACCGGACGGAAACCCATTTGCTACGCAAACTCCATCGTGCTACCGCACTACGTTTCCGGCATAAACGCCCCAAATCAAGGGGCGTTTATGTCCCCCTTAACCCCCTCTTCGCTACACCCTCCAAGCGGCCCCTAAAGCGGGGAGCATGATTAGAAGATTGCCTAACGGCAATCCTCTCTTTTTAGACAGGCCCCTTTGTATTAGCTATTCTAATCCTTAGTGATTTTAACATTCCGATGCCTAAAAATCTCAATCTAGCCCAAATGTTTGTTTTATATGCTCTCTATATCTCAGTAGTCACAGAATTTTAATTTGTACTCGTGCATCAGGAGATTTTCTTAACGGCATCTCCATTTACAAAATCTCTCGACCTTGGGAGAATTATTCTGTATTCTAAGAGGATATTAACGTCAAAGTATGGCTTGGGCTCGTTTTACTCTGCATAAGTCCTTCCATAGCTCAGCTTCGCTTCGCTAGGATAGGGCTATAGCCTTTGGCAAACATTGCGATAGATGGCTCTAAGGAAAAATGTCTTAAGGTTTACATAAATAAAATCGTCTATTATTTTAAATCGAGGAAGCGTTAAAAAATTTTGTTGAGCGTAGCGAATCTAAATTTTTAGCTGACGAGAGTTGAAATAATAGATTTTGAACCAGGATGAGCAACAGTCAGGTCTACTAAAGAAGATTGCCATAGGCAATCTTCAATTTGCCCTCTGCAAGAGTCGCTTGTGGGGTGTAACGGGGAGGGGTTTAAGGGGAGGGCGATGAGGACCCATGCGAAAGGGTCCTTGGCCCTCCCCCTTTGGCGAAGTTATCAGCTTGATGAAAATAATTCATTATGAGATAAAATTACGAAGAAAAAACTATATAATAATATTACCTTGGATAATAAAAATAATACTATTATCTTGGATAAAAAAGGGAATTTTTAGGGGGAAGCCCCCTAAAAAAACATTTTATAAAGGAAAGGGGAGAGCCCCGGGCTCTCCCTCTAACAATCTTATTGAAAATAAGTTCTAAGCATCGCTTCTAGCAAAGGAATTTTTCATTTTATTACTTGCTTCATATAGCACCTTGTCTAAAAGTTTTAGGCTTGCTTTTTTAAGTTTTTCTGCTATTTCTTGGTTGGCCTTTTCTAGTTCGCTTCTTAGGTCCCATCCTTCTAGCTTTTCTTCTTTTACTTTTTTGTCGTATTTGTGGACTATTTCCCAGCCCATGGCTCCCATTTCTTCTTGGTAGCGTTCGATTAGATTGGCTGTGTCGGCGTAGTGTGGGTCGGCTAGGGCTGCTATTAGGCGATTGGTCCAGTAGAAGTCTTCTGTTGTTACATCTCCTGTGGTATCTCTTAGATAGGCTGGGGTGTCATCTACATTTGGATAAAATGGAACCATGGCGTTGTAGACATTTGATCCTAGGGCTAGCCATTCTAGAGCTTTTATGCCTTCTGGCATGTATGGCCTTATTTGGACTAGGCCTAGGAAGTTGTTTCTGTTGATGCCTATTGGTCTGAAGGCTCCTTTTTTGTCGGCGTACTTGCCATATGGGTCGTATTTTGTGCCTTGGTAGTGGTGGGAGAGGGCGTATTTTATATCTTCTGGTGTGATTTTTCTTTCTGGAACCCTTGACCATGGGATATCATTGTCATCTGGTCTTATGTCTGCATTTTCCCCATCCCAAATATTTGACCTTGGGTTAAAAAATCTTTGAAGGATCCAGGCCCTTGGTGTGTTGTAGACATGATCTGCGTCTGAATGGCTACCGAAGGCATCTCTTGGATTAAGATTTCCATCTAGGGATAGGTCTAGGAAATTATCTTTTATAAAGTCTTTTAAATCTTTGGAGCAGAGGTGGTTAACTCCTTCTCCATAGGCATCTTCTAGGTCGAATGAGTCGATGCCTAGTTGGTTTGGCATGATTACATAAGAGTCATCTGGGACTTTTTTGGCAATCCAGTGGTGGCCGCCGATTGTTTCTAGCCACCAGATTTCGCTTTCATCTTGGAAGGCTATTCCATTCATTTCATAGGTGCCGTATTCTTCTAATAAACTTCCTAGTCTTAGGACTCCTTCTCTGGCTGAATTTATATAGGGAAGGGTGATGGTGACTATATCTTCTTCACCGATTCCTCCAATTTTTTCTTCTTTGCCATTTTCTGCCTTTTTGTAGACTACAAGGGGATCAGCTCCTAGGACTCTTTCGTTGGTGGTTAGGGTTTCTGTGGCTGTCATTGAGACGTTTTTCTCATTGACTCCGCAAGCTGCCCAGATTCCTTCATCATCTACTGCATTTGGCATGGCTGTGTAGGACATTGGATTGTCTGGCAATTTTATCTCTACATGGGATAGGACTGATTTATATAAAGTTGGCTGGTCTTTCTTGTCAACTTTTATGAATTTTTTAGGACAATACTGGCCGCTGCCTGAATCTTCATTTCTAGCAACCAAGGTTGATCCGTCGTATGAGGCATTTTTACCTACTAATATTGTTGTACAAGACATTTTTTCCTCCTAATTTCTTATAGGATTAATATACGTCAAATTTTATTTCTATAAAATTTTCTTTTAAATAAATTTATAAATGTATTAAATTTTAATAAACGTATAATATGATTATAGATTTGAGGTAATTATGAATAGAGAAGAAAAATTAGAAAAAATTGTTGCTTACCTAAGAAGTGGGGAAAAGGACCCTACTGATTTTAGGTTGGGTTTTGAAGTTGAACATTTTGTTGTGGATAAGGACACTTTGGAGTCTATTTCCTATTATGGGGAAAATGGTGTGGGGGCTAGCCTAAAAGACTTAAAAAATCTTGGCTATGAGGCCCTTGATGATTCTGGCCTTGCCCTAAGGGGCCATGGGGTGGATGTTTCTATCGAACCTGCCGGTCAATTTGAGCTTGCCATTTCTGCCAAGGCCTCTGTAGAAGAACTTTATAGGCTCTATGAGGAAAATATGAGAAAAATTGTCCCAGTTTTTGAAAAAAGAGGTCAATTACTTGTAACCCTTGGCTACCACCCAAAGACTAAGATTGACGATATCAAGGTCATTCCAAAGGCTCGCTACGATTTTATGTATAAATATTTTGCTGACTTTGGGGGCGATATGGCCCACAATATGATGAAGGGGACGGCCTCCATGCAGTTTGCTGTAGATTATAAGGATGAGGAGGACTTTAGGAGGAAATATTTCCTAGCCTCAGCCCTTTCTCCTTTTATTTATTCTGTCTTTGATAATTCCTATATTTTCGAGGGAGAAATCTATTACGAAAGAAACCTAAGACAAACAATTTGGGATAATACAGACAGGATGAGGACTGGCCTTTATGATTTTTCCTTCGATCCCGACCTATCCTATAAAACTTATGCCGAAAGAATCCTTGAAACTCCAATGATTTTCATAAATAAGGATGGAGAAGATGAGTATGTAGGTAGAAAAACTCTTGAAGATTTAATGACAGAAGACAATGCTGATGCCCTTGTAGATCATGCCCTTTCAATCGTATTTCCAGATGTTAGGGCCAAGAAATATATAGAAATAAGGATGGCAGATGAGGTGCCTTTCCCTTATAATATGGCAGGCCTTGCCCTAATTAAGGGGGTCTTCTTTAATGAGGAGATTTTTGATAAGGTCTATGAGCTTTTTTCTGACATGGACTATGACATGGCCACTAAGCTTAAATATAACGCAGCTAGGATGGGGATTTTCGCCCTTTATGAAAATGTAGAGCTCTACCAACACGTCCTTGATATAATCGATTTGGTAAGGCCTGTTCTAAGTGAGTTTGAAAATAGGTTTTTAGATGAGCTTGAGGCCCTCCTAGACTTTGGCATCGTCCCAAGGGATATCTTTGCCAAAATCTATAAGGAAGACCCAAAAAGAGCCGTTTATGAATTTTCAGTCAATAAATTTGTAGAGGGACTCGATGGCTAAGGTCAAAAAAGCTTACGAATGTAAAAACTGTGGCCACACCCAAAATGTCTGGGCAGGCCAATGCCCATCATGCAAAAAATGGGGCAGCCTAATTGAAGTTACAGTCAAGGATACTAAGGGAAAAGCTCCTCAAATCCTAGATGATAAGGATGCAAAAAAGTTAAAAGACATTGAAATTAACGAATCTGAAAGGATTCACTCAGCCTATGAGGAATTTGATAGGGCTGTGGGCGGAGGCCTTGTCAGAGACTCTGTTTCAATCCTTACAGCAAGACCTGGAGCAGGCAAATCGACCCTCCTCCTTCAATTATCCAATTCTTATGCAAAAAGCGGCCTCAAGGTCCTTTATGTGTCAGGAGAAGAAAGTGAAAGCCAGATAAAATCAAGGGCCCAGAGGATAATGGATTCAGAGCCAGACAATCTTTGGATCCTATCGACCAATTCCATGGATTTGGCAATCAAGGAAATCAAGAAAATTGACGCAGATATCATTATCCTTGACTCCATCCAGACCTTTAGCCTCCAGGAATTTGACAACAAGCAGGGGTCTCCTACCCAGACAATAGAGGTGGCTGGAGCTGCTGTAAATTTGGCCAAAAATCCTGACAAGAAAAGGGCCTTCATCATGGTAGGCCATATGACAAAGACCGGTGAGATGGCTGGTTTAAGGACTCTTGAGCACTTGGTGGACACAGTCCTAATCCTAGATGGAAGTCCTGATGAAGACCTAAGAGTCCTTACATCAAGCAAGAATAGGTTTGGTAGAACAGGTGAGATTGGCCTATTTTCAATGGATGAAGAGGGTCTAGTGGAAATATCCAATCCAAGTGAGTATTTCATCACCCAAAGAGAAGTAGAAACCGAAGGATCAGCCATTTCAGTGACCAAGGAGGGGTCAAGGCTACTTGAAGTAGAGATAGAGTCCCTAGTTTCAAAGTCCTTCATGCCCTATCCCCAAAGGATCGGCGATAGCTTAAGGCGTGATGACCTAAACACCCTAATTTCAATCCTTCAGGAGCGTGCGGGCCTAAATCTTTTTGACTACAATGTCATAATAAAGACTACAGGAGGCCTAAAATTATCAGAGCCATCTGTAAACCTTGCTATAATCATGTCCATAGCTTCTTCTTATCTCAAAAAGACAATTTCAGATAAGACAGTCTTCATAGCAGAAGTGGGTCTTACTGGCGAGCTTAAAAAGGTCCCTCAGGTCAAAAATAGGGTAAAAGAGCTAGAAAGGCTTGGCTACAAAGAGGTATATTTAGCCAAAAACTCCCTAGATGCTAAAGACTTTAAGGAAATAAAGGTAAGAGAGCTTGCCAACATCAAAGAAGTCATTAAAGAAGTATTCAGATAAGCAAAATCAACGATGACAAGGTTTTTTTCTTGATAATTTTGTATAAATATGGTATACTTGGATAGAACAGAAGATAAAAGGAGAATAATATGAAAAAGAATATATTTTTAGTTGGAGCCCTTGCTCTAGTTTTAGCCGCTTGTGGCAATTCAACTGACAAGGCAGATGACGCTAACAAAGATGCAGCTGCACCAGCAGAAAGCACAGAATCAGCTGAAAAAACTGGATCTGCAACAGCAGCTGGTTACGGTGGAGACATCAAACTTACTGTAAAAATGGAAGGTGACACAATCAAAGACATCACAATCGATGAAGATTCTGAAACAGAAGGTATCGGTAAAGACGCTCTTCCAAAATTAGTAGAAGCTGCAAAAGCTGCTAACAGTGCAGAAATCGACAACGAATCAGGCGCAACAGTAACAAGTGAAGCCTTCAAATCTGCCCTAAGTGAAGCTATCAAAAACGCAAAATAGGAAAAACTAAAGAGGCTATCTTATAGATAGCCCTTTATTTTAGAAAATATCATCTATAAATCATAGGAAAGGGGTAATATGAACAAATTTAAATCCATAAGCCTAGCCCTAGCCATGGCTATTAGCCTTGCAGCATGTGGCAATCAGGCGGCAAATGAGGCTAGCAAAGAAGAAGCTAAACCAGAAACAAAGACAGAAGAAGCAGCAAAAGAAGCTAAAGACCTATCTGGTATAAGCGGTACATATGAGGGAAGCGCTAAAGGTTACGGTGGCGAGATTAAGGTAAAGGTAAGCCTTGATAAGGGCGTAATCACAGCCATCGAAGCAGAACACAAGGAGACAAGTTCAGTAGGTGGAGCAGGACTTGAAAGAATCAAGGAAGAAGTCATTGCCAAAAATTCTACAGACCTAGACAATATTTCAGGTGCGACCATTTCATCAGCAGCCTTCCTTTCAGCAGTAAATTCTGCCCTAGAAGAAGCTGGAATCAAGCCAGAAGACCTAGCGGCTAAGGAAGATGAAAATGGAAGAGATGCCGAAATTACAACAGATACAGTAGTTGTAGGAGCAGGCGGAGCTGGACTTTCTGCAGCTATCCAAATGGCTCAAGATGGCAAAAATGTCACAATTGTTGAAAAAGCAGGGATTACAGGTGGTAACTCATCACTTGCTTCTGGTGGTATGAATGCTGCTGAAACAAAACTTCAAAAAGAAGAAGGAATTCCTGATACAGTAGAAACCTTTGTAGCAGATACAATGAAGGGTGGCCACGATAAAAACAACAAAGAGCTAGTTGAAAAAATGGCTCAAGAATCATCAGCAGCAGTTGATTGGCTAGAAGAATTAGGTGCCCCACTTAAACAACTTAAGTTCTCTGGTGGCCAAACAGAAATGAGAACCCACGCTCCAATCAATGACGAAGGCAAGTCAATCCCTGTAGGATCTTACCTAGTAAGCAAACTTACAGCCAAGGCCAAAGAGCTAGGCATTGAAATAGTTTATGATGCTAAGGCAGATAAGATTATCATGGAAGATGGTAAGGCAGCTGGTATTGAAGCAACATATCCAGACGGAGAAAAGCTAAAGGTAAATGCCAAGGCAGTAATCGTAGCTACAGGTGGTTTTGGTGCAAATAAAGAATTAGTTGAAAAATATAACCCAGACCTAAAGGGCTATGTGTCAACAAATGCTAAGTCAATCCAAGGTGATGCTATAGGATTTTTAGGAGATGTTGGGGCTAATTTCATAGATATGAAGGAAATTCAAATCCACCCAACAGTAGTCCAAAAGGACGGATCCTTAATCTCAGAAGGCCTAAGGGGTGAGGGAGCAATCCTAGTAAACCAAGATGGTAAGAGATTTGTAAACGAGCTTGAAACAAGAGATTTCGTTTCAAAAGAAATCCTAAGCCAAAAAGACCCATCAGCTTGGTTAATTGTAGACCAATCAATGATGGACCAATCATCAACAATTGCCAAATATTTCGAAAAGGGACTTCTCACAAAATGTGATGATTACAAGGCCCTAGCTGACTTAATTGGGGTAGATGAAGCCACAATCAAAGAGACAATCGAAGGCTGGAAGCAAATCGTTAAAAACAACCAAGACCCAGATTTTGGTAGAGAGGGCATGGATCAAACAAGAAGCGACCTATCAGTTGCTCCTTACTATGCAGTTCAAATCTCACCAGGCATCCACCACACCATGGGCGGGGTAGAAGTAAACACAAACTCTGAAGTCCTAGACAAAGACGGAAAGCCAATCCCAGGCCTATATGCAGCAGGTGAAGTCACAGGAGGCATCCACGGAGCTAACAGACTAGGCGGCAATGCAGTAACAGACATAGTTGTATTTGGTAGAAATGCAGCTAAAAACGCCGAAGAATATATAGGCAAGTAAAAGCTTTAAAGAGTCCTTAGGGGCTCTTTTCCTATGGGAAGTTCTCAAAGCCATCAGTCAGAAATATTTGATTTTTATAAATTCTAAAAGGTAGAAGGTGCGATACGTTCCTTAGCCTTCATCCTAGCTAGCCTCCTGGCTCTGGCTAGCTGGGCTAGGAAGGGGTCTTCTGCTTGAAATTTAGAAAATTTTCCTAGCTTTTTGCGAGTCTTTCCCTTAGCCCAATCGTCATAGGCACCTGACCTGATTTTCTCATAATTATTCAAAAAATAAGTAAAGCTAATGACAAAATCGCCCACTTCGCCCTTTAGGAATTTGCTTTTGTCTATGGACTTGATTGTAGAAATGAGGTCATCTTCTCCATAAGTTTTGATTAAAAGGTCAAGCCTTGCTTGATATTTGCTAGAGTCACTTATCTTAGCAATCTTTCCACCCAAACTATTCCAAAAATCTATGGGTGTCTTAGTCTTATTCATACTTGTATTATTAATACTTGTCTTATTATCCTTAAAGTCTCCTTCAAGACCCTCCCTTAAGTCTTCTTCAAGAGGGCCCTTTAAATCTTCTTTCATATCCTCTTTAAGATTTCTTGTAGGCTCTTCATTTCCTAAATCATTTACAAAAAGCCTTCTTTCCTCGATGCACTTAGTATTTTCTCTGTATTTGTATTCGGCTCTTATATAAGAAAGCTTGATTAGCTTATTTATCCATTTTGAAACTGAGGTGACAGATGTGGATAAGGCTTCAGCAAAATAGGCATTTGTGGCATGGCAATAGCCCTTTTTCTGTGCTAGGGCTAGAATTTCTGAATATATTATCTTTTCATTTGCTAATAATCTTTTATCATACCTAACATCTGCAGGTAATATTGTGTAATAAGTATTGGTCATTTCTTCTCCTTTAATATTTAAGTCTGCTTATATATAGCAAAAATGAGAAAAATGTCCCGATTTTTAGATAAAAAAATCCCCTTTCGATTGAAAGGGGGAAGATCTATTTGCTTGCTTTAATTCCTGCAAGGGTTCCGTCAGCTACTGCTGTGGCTATTTGTTTTACATCTTTAATTCTTACATCGCCTGCAAAATATAGGCCAGCAATCATGGATGAAATTTCTTCATCAAGGAAGGTATTTTTGACATTTGCAAGGTCTTTTATGAGGTCTGTGGAGCCATTTTGGCCGATTTGTACATAGATTTCTATGCCATTTTCATCGCAAATCGCACAATCATCTAAGATAGCCTTTACACATTTATAATCCCTTATTTCAAGGTCTTTAAGGCTTGTAGATGTGTGGACTTTTATTTTATCTGATGCTTCGATTTGCTTTTTAAATTCGTCAATGCACATAAGGGCATTTTGGTTTTGGACTATATGGACTTCCTTGGCAAATTTTGCAATATATAAAGCCTCCTTGCTTGCTCCATCTGATCCACCATTTACAATGACAGTTTTACCTTTTAGGCTTTCTTCGTTGCCATATGGCCAATGTTTAACATCAAAGCCCTTGTAGTCTATATCAAGCTCTTTTAGCTTGGAGCCTGCAGCATAGATTAGCTTTTTGCTCTCATAGGAATTTTTGTCTGTCTTTACAAGGAAAAAGTCGTCCTTTTTCTCTATAGATAGGCATTCTTCATAAGTTACATCGATATTAGAAAAGGCGAGCTGGTCTTTTAGTTTTTGTGAAAATTCCTCACCTGATTCATTATCGGCAAGGCTAGCATAATGACTAACTTTGGAAACATGGCTAATAAGGCCACCTACCCTATCTTTTTCTAGTAAAAGTAGGTCCTTGCCACGAGCCTTTGCATATAAGGCAGCGCTTACACCGGCAGGGCCTGCTCCAATAATTATTATATCTTTCATTTTTTTCACCTCTTTATTACTATCTGATAGAAATAATCAATTGCAAGTATTTTTCAAGATTTTTTTATGAATTTTTCAAAGAAAGCTAAGCTATCCTTACAAAATATTTAATTAAGAAAAAACAAAAGAAGGTGTACAATAGACTTATGAGAAAGATTAGAAATTTATTAATTATTATTTTAACCTTGGCCCTAGGGCTATATATCGGCCTTAGGATTAGGAAAAAGATTGAGAATGACAAGTATATATCAAAAGCAGTTTATGTTTACAATTTGACTGATGATAAGGAGGTCCTAGCCAAAAATGAGAACATGACCCTGCCAATGGCTTCCCTTACTAAGATAATGACTGTAAGGGTGGCTCTAAAGCATATAGATGATCTGGCAGGCCTTGCGCCAATTGATGTTGGGGCCTATCAGAGGGCTGTCAATATGAATGCCTCGATGGCAGGCTTTGTAGGAGGTGAAACCACCACCTATAGAGACCTTCTCTATGCAACCATGTTGGCATCAGCAGGAGAAGCTGCAGATTCCCTTGCCATAAATGTGGCAGGGGCCATGGGAGATTTTGTAAAGATGATGAATGATGAAGCAAAGAATCTGGGCCTTAAAAACACCTCCTACGCCAATGCCGATGGGATGGATGATCCAGAAAATTACCAGTCAGCCAAGGATTGTGCCATGCTTATCAAAGATAGCCTAAATGATGGCAATTTCAGGGCAATCTTTACCAAGAAAGAATTTCAAACAACCCCTACAGCTGACCACCCAAATGGGGTATATATAGAATCAACCATCTTTAGACACCTCAAAGATTACCATCAAAACGGCTTTGAAATAATCGGAGGCAAGTCAGGTACAACCGATAATGCTGGACTTTGCTGGGCGACACTGGCAGAAAAGGATGGAAAGGAATATATTGTAATAGTAATGGGAGTGCCTTATAGCGACATAAATAACCTAGGCGATTCCCACATCCAAGAGACACTTAGGATACTTGAAAATATAAGGTAGGTAGAAATGAAAGTATTATTTTTAAAAGGCGACTATCGTGAAAAAATCTGGGGCGGAGACAAGCTAAAAAATATCTTTAAGCTTGATGTATCAGATGGAAAAGTAGGAGAATATTGGGGCGTATCAGGCATGCCAGGCGAAAGCTCAGTCATCACTAATGGAGAATTAAAAGGCAAGACTTTAAGAGAAATCTATAGAGATAAGAAAGACCTTTTTGGAAATCCCAAAGAAGAAGAATTCCCACTTCTAGTCAAGCTCATAGATGCAGGAGATGACCTATCAATACAAGTCCATCCAGATGATGAGATGGCCGCAAGACTTCATGGAGCAAAGGGAAAGACTGAGTGCTGGTATATTTTAAATGAAGATCCTGCCTCAATTATCTATGGCCTAAATGTAGATAGTAAGAAAGAAGCCATAAAATTAATAGATGAGAGAAAATGGGATGAACTTTTAAAGGAAGTTCCAACAAAGCTAGGAGATTTCTTCTTTGTAAGGTCTGGTACAGTCCATGCCATAAAAAAGGGATCTTTAATCCTAGAAATCCAACAAGCATCAGACATCACCTATAGGCTTTATGACTATGATAGAAAAGATGATGAGGGAAAACTAAGAGACCTCCACCTAGAAGAATCCAAAGAAGCTATAAAAATTATAGAAAACGAAGATAAGATAGTAAATGAAGAAAAAGATGGTTATGACCAACGAATCCTCACATCAAATGAGTATTTCCAGGTTAGAGAGATGACCATAAAGACTTCTGCCAAGCTAGAAAGAGATAAGCTATACCTCTTAGAATTTGTAGTAGAAGGCCAGGGAGAAGTCCTTGTAGATGGAAAGACTTACCCACTTAAGAGGGGAGATTTCTTTATAATCACAAATGAAGCTAAATCTTATGAATTTAAGGGCCAGATGACCCTTGTTGAGTCAAATCCGGTAGACTAAAAATTTTAAAATTAATAGACCATTAGAAATAGGCCATCAAAGCTGGTCTATTTTTTTGCCTATTTTGCCTTTTAATTAGGTAAAACATTTTCCAAAAATAAAAATGAAAATATTTTCATAATTAGAACTTGATGCATAAAAATTATGAAAATGTGTTTATTATGCGATTCACTTGCATTTTTTATGCAGATGTTATAAAATAATATTTAGAAGAAAGGGATAACATTGGTAGAAAATCCTTTTCATAAGATGACAAGGAGAAAATATGGCTAATTTAAAATTAGAGCACATTGATAAGATTTATCCAAATGGTGTTCAAGCGGTATTTGACTTCAATTTGGATATTGAAGATAAAGAATTTATAGTTTTTGTAGGCCCATCCGGTTGCGGCAAGTCCACCACCCTCAGGATGATAGCAGGCCTTGAAGAAATTTCTGGAGGAAGTCTTTACATAGATGGAAAGCTTATGAATGAGGTAAGCCCTAAAGATAGAAATATTGCAATGGTTTTCCAAAACTACGCCCTCTATCCACACATGACCGTCTTTGATAATATGGCCTTTGGGCTTAAACTACAAAAGGTAGATAAGGCTGAGATCAAGAAAAAGGTCGAAAAGGCAGCCGAGATGTTAGAGCTAAAAGAATATCTAGACAGAAAGCCTGCGGCCCTTTCAGGTGGCCAAAGACAAAGGGTAGCCCTAGGTAGGGCTATAGTTAGGGAAGCTAATATTTTCCTAATGGATGAGCCACTATCAAACCTTGATGCCAAGCTTAGGGTCCAGATGAGGACAGAAATTTCCAAAATCCACGACCAGCTTGACACAACCACAATCTATGTAACCCACGACCAAACAGAGGCCATGTCCATGGCTACAAGGATTGTCGTAATGAAAGATGGCTACATGCAACAAGTGGGCACTCCAGAAGAAATCTATGACAAGCCTGCCAATATTTTTGTTGCAAACTTCATCGGTTCCCCTCCAATGAATTTCTTCAATGGAAAGGTAGCAGGCGGCAAAATTACAATCGGCAAGGAAGAAATCCCTGTAAATGATGCCCAAAAAGAGGCCATCAAGCCTTATGAAGGAAAGGAAATAATCATAGGCATAAGACCAGAATCCTTTGCCGTAAATCTAGATGAAAAAAGTGGAAAATCAATAAAAGCAACCATAGAAAACATTGAAATGCTCGGAGATGAGTCAATCCTTTATGCCCAAGCTGAGGAAGCTGCTAGCCAAATAGCAGTCAAGGTCCAGGGCAAGTTTAAGGGGGTTGAAAAGCATGATGAGATAAATCTTGATATCAACCTTGATGAGATCCACCTTTTTGATAAAGACACAACTATGAGAATTATCTGATGGAGTCCTTGTCAAAATCCCTAGGTGCCCTTGGAGAGATAATAATATTTATCGTCCTTTCCCTAATCTACACGAGCCTGATACTCTTGCCTATAATTTTGATAAATCTTTTGATAGATAAAAGCCTCATTTCCTATATTTTCCTATTTGTGCCCCTTATAGGACTTTTAGGCCTTGCTATAGAAAGGGCCTTTATAGGAACGGGGAATGTATTTGTAAATCAAAAATCATTTTATAGACCATATTTTAAAGAGCTTTTTTCTACTAGGCCCATCAAAAAATATGCGACTTATTGCCTTTTGCTTAGTCTATATTTTTACTCCTGTGATTCTTTGAGAATTTTGGAAAATGGGATTTTAGGCCTTTTTATCCTTAGGATATTTTTGAGCCTAGCCTTTAGAAATATAATTTTCTATACCATCCTCCAAAGGGCCTTTAGAAAAGAGCTGGGATTTGTGGAAACTATCAAAAATTCTGCCATCCTTACTTTAAAATATCCCCTATATGCTATAATTATCTGCCTGGTATGGGGTCTAATCGAAGAGCTAATGATAAAAAACGCCCTTTGGACCTATGTGCTAGTGATAATTTTAGGCTTTATGGGCAATTTCATAAACCAAAGTAAAGTTAAAAACTTATAAGGAAGGTTAAAATGGATAATAAAAACTTGGGTCAGACTAAGGTCCTTGACCAAAAAGAATTAAAAGAAAGAAAGAAAAAAGCCAAAAAACCATTTAGCCAAAGATTTAAAAAGAACCTACCTCTGATGGCCTTCTGCCTGCCAGGTTTCATCTGGTTTGCAATAATGAGCTATCTACCAATGTTTGGGGTCATCATCCCCTTCAAAAATTATAAGGTATTTTCTAAAAATTTCTTTTACAATCTCTACCACAGCGATTGGATTGGATTTGATAACTTCAAGTTCTTCTTCCAGTCTAACGACGCTTGGGTGATCATAAGAAATACAATTTTGTACAATGCTACTTTTATAGTTGTAAACATTGTTCTTGCAATGTTTACAGCTATAGCCCTCCATGAGCTTTTAAATAGGAAGGCTGCGAAGTTTTACCAAACTTCTCTATTCTTGCCTTACTTTTTATCATGGGTAGTTATTTCTTATGCAGTATTTGCATTCTTATCACCAGATAAGGGTCTTTTAAATGCCCTCTTGACAAAATTCGGTGGCAAAAATATAAATTGGTACACCACAAAGACCTGGTGGCCAGTCTTCTTGGTAATAATCAATGCCTGGAAGGGCCTAGGCTACAATACAGTAGTCTATCTATCAGCCCTATCAGGAATCGATAAGACCTATTATGAGGCGGCGGTTATGGACGGGGCAAGCAAGTGGGAGCAGATTAAATACATTACCATCCCAATGCTTAAGCCAGTTGTGACAGTTTTGTTTATAATGAGTCTGGCAAATATCTTTAGGGCAGACTTTGGTTTATTCTACCAAGTGCCAAGAGATTCTGGACCACTTTATGCTGTTACAAACGTAATCGATACCTATGTATTTAGGGCCCTTATGAAAAATGGAGATATAGGCCTATCATCAGCAGTTTCACTCTTGCAATCAGCTGTTGGAGCAATCTTAATAATTGGAGCCAATAAGCTAGTCAAGAGATACGACCCACAAAGGTCCCTATTCTAGGAGGATATCATGCAAGAAATAAAAAATAAAAAGCATTATGATCCCTTAGAAGTATCTAGGGCAAGCAATATCGGCCTAAATATATATTTGATTCTTTTGACCATATCGGCAATCTTGCCTTTCCTCTTTGTCTTTGTCATATCAATCACAGATGAGGCAACCCTTGCCACAAACGGCTACAGCTTATTTCCAAAACAGATAAGCTTTGATGCCTACAAGCTAATCTTTAGGTCAGGATCAACTATAATCAGGGCCTATAAGGTGTCAATCTTTATCACAGTTGTAGGTGTAATCCTTGCCCTATGTTTGACAACCCTTTATGCTTACGCCCTATCTAGAGATGATTTTGAATTTAAGGGATTTTTCACAAAAGTATCTACAATTCCGATGCTATTTTCAGGCGGACTTGTAGCAAGCTATTTAGTAATGACACAGTTTTTAGGACTTAGAAATTCAGTGTGGGCCCTAATCTTGCCCCTACTTCTAGGCACCTTTAACATAATAATAATGAGGACATTTTTCCAAACGTCCATCCCAAATGCCCTAATAGAGGCGGCAACCATAGACGGAGCTAACGAATTTCAGATATTTTTCAAAATCGTCCTTCCCCTATCCTTGCCAGTCCTTGCCACAATCGGACTATTTTTAACACTAGGCTATTGGAATGATTGGTACAATGCCATGCTTTATATAGATGACTTAAATAAAATACCAGTCCAATACCTGTTAATAAGAGTGCAAAATTCAACGGCCTTCCTCGCATCTAGAGGTAGCCAAATAGGAGGTGTAGCCAATCAAGCAATGAAAACTTTGCCACAGGAGACTTTGAGGATGGCCATAGTAGTTATAACAACAGCGCCAATTGCCATAACCTACCCATTCTTCCAAAGATACTTCATAAGTGGTCTAACACTTGGAGCAGTAAAAGAATAATTCATTAAGGAGGAGATCATGAATTTAGTTAAAAAATTTGCTTACACATCAATGGCACTAATGCTCGCTTTAGGAATTTCTGCATGCGGAAACAATGAAAAGCCAGCTGAAGAAACAAAAAAGACAGAAACAACAGAAACTGCAGAAAAAAAGGATGATAAGAAAACCGAAACAGGGGATGTCCCAACCCTAACCTACCTTAACATCGGTACTCCACAAACAGGTACAGAAGAAACTGTAGCAAAAATCAACGAATACCTCGATGAACAAAAAGCAGGTTACCACCTAAATCTAGTATTCTACGATTGGGGTGACTATGAACAAAGACTTCAACTAGCTTCATCAACAGGTGAAGATTGGGACCTAGCTTTCACAGCAAGCTGGGCAGGCCCATATAAGACATTAGTATCTCAAAATGCTCTAATGGATCTAACAGAATTAATAAAAGGTAAAGAATTTGTAGATCTAATCAACCCAGACATGCTAAAAGGCGTAAGCATGAATGATAAAATCTACGGTATACCTGCAGCTTATCCAGGTGTAGTAGCAGCCAACCAATTTGTATGGACAAAGTCCATGGTTGATAAATATAACATCGACTACAAAAATATCAAAAATATTACAGAACTAGAACCAATCTTTAAAGAAGTAAAAGAAAAAGAAGGCATGCAATATCCATTTGGCGTATCAAAAGACTTCTTATTTGCAATGCCAGAACCAGAATACCTAGTAACAGACGGTGTAGCTGTAAAAGAAGAAAATGGTAAACTTGTAGCCTACAACCGCTATTCAGCTGACCTATTCAAAGAACAAATCATGAAGATGAAAGAGTACATGGACAATGGATATATTTCACCATCAGCACCACAAGTAGAACCTGGAACAGTAATGCCAGAAAACGAAGTACTCATAACAGAAGGTGAAGGAGAACCAGGATCAGCAGCAATCTGGTCAGTAGCACCACGTAACCAAGTGGTATCAAACATAGTAGGCGAAAAAATAGTAGTATCAAACGACAAAGCCCAAGGTAAGATGGTATCAATCAACTCTCAATCTGACAAGGCAGAGCTAGCCATGGACTTTATCAATAGAATGTTCACAGACAAGAAATTACAAGATATGTTATGCTACGGTATCGAAGGCAAAAACTTCGAATACAAAGACGGCAAGGTTGTAAAACACAACAAAGATGCTGACGGCATAGACAATGACTACGACGTACCAGCCTTTACTTTCCTATCAGCACTAAATAGAACACCACTAGATGGTGCACCAGGAATCGGCGATGAAGAATTTGATAAGGAAGCAAAAGAATTTGAAGAAAGACTAGCACCATCTCCAGTTCTAGGCTTCACCTTAGATGAAAGCAAAATCGCAACAGAAATAGCAAACATCCAACAATCAGTAAACGAATACACCATCAACCTAAAAACTGGTGCCTTCGATGAAAGTTATTATGACGAATTCCTAGAAAAACTAAACGCAGCAGGAATTGACAAGGTAATAGAAGAAGTTCAAAGCCAATTAGACGCTTGGAATAATAAATAAGAAAAATAAAATTTAAGAAAGTAGATAAAAATGAGCTTACTAAAAAAACTTACTATCAGCACACTCCTACTAGGCCTTAGCTTAGGCCTAGCTGGATGTGGTGGGCAAGAAAAAAAGCAAAGTGAAGAAATACCAACCCTAACTTATTATGACGTAGGAACCCCTCAAGAAGGAACAGAAGAAGTTGTAAAAGCTATAAATGAATATCTAGATAAAAAAGAAGCTGGTTATCACATAAATTTACAATTTTTTGACTGGGGAGAGTATGAACAAAGGCTACAACTTGCAAGTAATGCAGGAGATGATTGGGATATAGCCTTCACAGCCAATTGGTCAGGACCATATAAAAACTTGGCAGAAAAGGGAGCCTTTGCTGATATAACAGACTTAATCAATGAAAAGGGAAAGGATATAAAAGATTCTCTTTCAGAAGATGTAATAAAGGGTGCATCAATAAATGGCAGGCTCTAAGGGGTACCAGGTGCGGCTAAAAATGTGGTCCCAGGCAATTACTTTGTCTGGAATAAGGCCTATGTGGATAAATATAAGATTGACATAGATAAGATAAAGACCATTGGAGAGCTTGAGCCTTACTTAAAAGAAGTAAAGGAAAATGAAGCAAGCGTTGACTACCCATTTAATATAGTAAGTGACTTCCTCCTACAAACACCAGTACCTCAATCAGAGGCGACACCTGGAGTTGCAGTAAAAGAAGAAAATGGTAAGCTAATAGCCTATAATTCATGGGCAGATCCAGAGCTTAAAAAGCAACTTGATATCTTAGAAGATTACATGAAAAAGGGTTATATAAATCCATCTGCTCCTCAAATGAATGCTGGAGAAGGTGGGGTAGAAGACCAGTGGCTAGTAACAAAGGCAGAGGGTGGCCCAAATTCAGATGGTATTTGGTCAAATTCCTTTAAAACAGAAGTAGTATCCTCTCCTGCAGGCCTAGCTACAATAGTAACCAACCAAAAGGCTACTGGATCTCTTGCGGCAATCAATTCTCAATCAGACCACAAAGAGCTTGCAATGGACTTTTTAAATAGGATGTTTAGCGACAAGGACCTAATGAAATATTTAACATATGGTATAGAAGGTAAGCATTATGAGATGGTGGATGGCAAAGTTAAAAAACTTGAAGACACTAAATATGACGTGCCAGCCTTTACCTTCCTAGCTTCAGAGACTATGACACCACTAACAACTTCAGAATCTGATGATACACCAGAAGCTAAGGCAAAGTTAGACGAATTTTTAGAAAACTTAGAGCCATCACCAATTCTAGGCTTCAATTTTGATAAAAAAGAAGTTGAAAGCGAAGCAGGCAATGTGGAACAGACAATATTTGAATATGAAAAGAATCTTAAAACAGGTGCTTTTGACGAGGCTTATTATAAAGAATTCTTAGAAAAGTTAGATACTGCAGGAATAGAAAAATTGATTGCTGAAGTACAAAAACAACTAGACGCTTGGAACAATAAATAAGAAAAATAAGAGGGGCAGTTGCTAAAGTAAATATAATCCCCACACCAGTGGGGATAGATATTTACAAGGGGCAGCAGCCCTTTATCTTTTCAAAGGAAAATGAAAATATTTTCATTTAAAGATTAAAATAGGAGTGAATATGTTAGAAAAAAGTGGGGTAATAGAAGGATTTTATGGAATACCTTGGAGCTTTGAAGATAGATTATCAATGATAGAATTCCTATCAGACATAGGCATGAATCGATATATCTACGCGCCTAAGGATGACCCTTATCACAATATAAAATGGAGAGAAGCCTATCCAGATGAAAAGTTAGCTGAGCTTAGTAAACTAGCTTCCCTTGCCAAGGAAAAGTCAGTGGACTTTATCTGGGCCATCCATCCTGGACAAAATCTAATAAAATTTGATGACTACGATGCAGAAATTAAAAAACTCTTTGCCAAATATGATAGGCTTCATGAGGCAGGAGTCACATCTTTTGCCCTTTGCATGGATGATATCGACAGGGATTTGGCTTACGAGCAAAGAGACTTCCACCTAAGACTTGTAAAAGATATCTTGGCCCACCTAGAAAATTTTGAAAATAAAGAACTTCTCCTTGTCCACCCTTGGTACAATTCAGCCTGGATAGACCAAAAGGGAGAAGAATATTTTAAGCTCTTAAGGGGGCTAGATAATTTATCTATCATGTGGACAGGCTATGATGTTGTTGTCCCAATCACAAAGGCATCAAATGACAAATTTATAGACCTTTTTGGCAGGGAAGCTGACATTTGGCTTAATTGGCCTGTCAATGATTATCTAAGAGATCAAATCTTTATGGAAATTTTTGAGTTTTTTGACTCAAGGGATGTCAATTACAAGTCAATCCTCTCAAATCCAATGAACCAGGCAGAGCTATCCAAGATTTCAATTTACCAGATAGAAGACTTTGCCAAGGACCCAAAGGCCTACGACCCTCTCAAATCATTTAAGGCAGCCCTTTCTTATGTTGATAACAAGGTTGCTGATGACCTATATATAATTTCTGATTCCTTCTTTGGATCTGGGGTTTATGATAGGTTCACTGAGAGAAAATACCAGGAAGATGGAGAAATTTTAAAGGCTTACCAAGCTAAGGATTTCCAAAAACTTGAGGCCCTCATTGATGAAAAACTAGGAGCAATCGACTCTTATTTTAAAAATTACACAAATGAAAAATTATATGAGGAAGTAAAGGAATTTTTCAAATCCCTTTCTTATCTTTTAAAAGCAGTCAAGGCTCTACTTGATGGCAATTTAGAAAAGGCCAAAGACCTTTATAAAAAGACAGAAGATTGCAAGGTGGAAATTTATACAGAATTTACCCAAGATAGGCTCGAACAAAGACAGGTAAAGACCTCCAGAGTCCTTGAAAAAATCTACGAAGACCTAAGATTAGGGTATGACCAATGAAAAAGACCGTCCACATTGTAAGCCACACCCACTGGGATAGGGAGTGGTACCTGCCTTATGAAAACCACCACATGCGTCTAATTGACCTGATTGATGGAGTCCTTGAGGCCTTTGAGGACCCAGACTTTAAATATTATTGGCTAGATGGCCACTATCTTCCTATAGAAGATTATCTTCAGGTCCGCCCTCAAAATAAGGAAAAAATTAAAAATCTGATAGAAGCAGGCAAGCTTAAGCTAGGCCCTTGGTATATCCTCCAAGATGCCTTTCTTACAAGTGGTGAATCTAACCTTAAAAACCTAAGCCTTGGCATTAAAAATATCAAAAAGTGGGGACATCCTTCAATGATTGGATATTTCCCAGACACCTTTGGCAATATCGGCCAGGCCAGCCAAATCCTCAAAAAAGCAGGGATAGACGTGGCATATTTTGGCAGGGGAGTCAAGGCTACTGGCTTTGACAATGTAGTGATTGAAGATTTTACCTCAAAAAATTCTGAAATTTATTGGCAAAGCCCCAATGGCGATAAGACCCTAAGCGTGCTTTTTGCAAATTGGTATGCCAATGGCCTCGATATACCAGAAGATGAGGATGAACTTAAGGCCTACATGGATAAACGCATAGCCGATATGGAAAAATACGCATCCACAAACCAGCTTCTTTTAATGAATGGCTGTGATCATTCACCAGTTCAGAAAAATATTGGACAAATCATAAAAAAGGCCAATGCCCTTTATGAAGATTATAATTTTATCCATTCAAATTTAGACCTTTATTTTAAGGCTCTAGAAGAGGAGGTAGGAGACCTTGATACAATCAAGGGCGAGCTTAGAAGCCAGGCTACTGATGGTTGGTGGACTCTAAATTCCACATCCTCATCTAGGTATTACCTTAAAAAATACAATAAGAGCCTGGAGCTGCGTTTTGAAGAAATTCTCCAGCCCCTATTCACTCTTTTTGTGGATGAGGATGCCTATCCTCAGCAAAAGCTAGATTATTTCTACCAAGAATTAGTCAAAAACCATCCCCACGACAGCATTTGCGGCTGTTCCATAGACTCAGTCCACGATGGCAATCTCAGACGCTTTAAGAGTGTATATGATGGCCTTGATTATTTAGAAGACTTTGCCAAGAAAAAGATCAGGGAAACAACAGCTAATGCCAATGATTATGCCATTTGCATAATAAACACCCTCCCTTATAAGAGGATGAAAGAAGTGCTAACAGATATCGAAATAGATAGGAAATTTTTCGGCATAGATTATCCAGAAGTTTATGATGAACTTGCGGGAAAAGCTGTCCCATCATTGAAATTAGTAGATGAAGATGGAAAAGAAATCCCTGCAGAAATCACCTACCTAGGCACAGGCTTTGGCTATATCTTGCCAGATGATAAGTTTAGAAAGCCTTATTTTGCAAATAGGGTGAGAGTCAGATTTACCCTAAAACTAAAAGCCTTTGAGAAAAAAATCTTAAGGCTAGTTTCTGGCAAATCTTCCTTTACATCTAGGGAAATAAATGAAAAAACAATCGAAAATGACTTTTATAAGCTAGAGATAAATGATAATGCTAGCCTTGATATTTATGATAAAAGCTCGGGATTGACCTTTAAAAACGTCCTAGCCATCGAAGATACAGGCGATATAGGCAATGAATATATCTATAGGCAATCGACAGATGGGGCAAGGATTCTTGGCGGCAAACTAATCGACCAAAAAATTATAAGAGAAAATGACAAGACTATAATTAAACTAAGAGAAAGCTTTAAGCTTCCAAAAGCAGCCGAAGATAAGCTTTTAGCCGAGCAAATCCGCCTTAACGATATCACCCAGAGAAGGGCGAATAGGTCTAGTGACTTAATAGAGATGACAATTGATAAGGAAATCACCCTTTACCATGCAAAGGCCCCTCTTAAGATAAAAATCAGCCTTAAAAACCTAGCCAAAGACCACAGGATGCGTGTCCTCTTTGGTCATGATCTAGCAACAGACAAGGTCTATGCAGAATCCATCTTTGAATGTGTAGAAAGAGATGCCTATCCACCACAGACATGGAAAAACCCAGACTATTCCCAAAATTTCAACCGTTATGTCCAGGTAATGGATAATGACAAAAAGGGCTTTGGAGTATCTGCAGTTGGCCCTGCCGAATATGAGATGGTAAGGGGCGAAGGCCTTTATATTACCCTCTTTAGATCAGTAGGCGAGCTTGGTGATTGGGGATATTTCCCAACACCTGATGCCCAGCTTATAAAAGATGACTTATCTGAAATGACCTTTGATTTCTACTTTGCAGGCTTTGTGAATGATTTTGATAAAAATAGGCAAGATATTTTACAAGCCAGGGTAGATTTTGTAAGCCTTGGCCTAGATAAAAACGAAATCGAGAAAAAAGATACAAATCTTCCTCAAATCGACCTGGGGGACAATCTTTTCTCAACCTTATATAGAAATGACAAGAACGAGCCAATCCTAAGAGTCTACAATCCAGGAGAAAGCCCTAAGGAGCTTGACCTTAAGGCAGTCGAATATGACATCTTAGGAGATGTTCAGATAAAAGATGAGATTGACAAAATCTTGCCAGGCTTTGAGATTAAAACATACAGATTGGAGCTTTGATGAAAGAAATTGTAAAAGACTTGGTGGAAAAGGTTGAAAAATCCGACCAGGTAACCGATGAGATTAAAAAGATTTTTAAAAAAGCCATTAACAATACCTTCACCACCACCATAAAAGAAACTGATAGGGGTGATGCCTTTGTAATCACTGGCGATATAGAAGCTATGTGGCTTAGGGACTCATCTGGCCAAATTAGACCGCTTTTTTATATAGACAGCAAGGAGGCCAACGACCTTATTAAAAAAGTCCTCGCCAGGCAAATCTTTTGCCTAGATAAGGACCTCTATGCCAATGCCTTTAATATTAAGGCAAATGGCAGGTGTTGGACTGATAAGGATATAACAGATTTTGAATCTCCTTGGGTTTGGGAGAGAAAATATGAGCTAGACTCCCTTTGCTATGTTATGGAGCTTGCCTATCTTTATTATGAAAAGACCAAGGACCCATCTATTTTTGACGGGGAATTTTTAAGGGTTTTGAATGATATGGTAGACCTTATAAAATTAGAGCAAAACCATGACAATTCTCCCTACATCTTTGAAAGACCAGACCCATGGGCCCCTAGCGATTCGCTAAGGGGAAGTAAGAGAGGGACAGAGGTTGGCTATACAGGCATGTCCTGGACTGGCTTTAGGCCAAGTGATGATTCCTGCATCTACCAATACCTAATCCCTGCCAATGCCTTTTGCGTGGTAGCCCTAAGAAGGCTTGCTGCTTGCTTAGATGAGGAGAGCTTAGCAAATGAATTATCAGAAAAAATGAAAAAATTAGCAGATGAGATAGATTGCGGGATTAAAAAATATGGAATTACAGAGGATGATGATTTTGGCAAGGTCTACGCCTATGAAACAGACGGTCTAGGCTCTTACAATATCATGGATGATGCCAATATCCCAAGCCTCTTATCCCTTCCATATTTGGGCTATCTAGCAAAAGATGACCCGATTTATAAGTCCACCAGGGCTCTTATCCTTTCAGACAAAAACGAAAATTATTATGAAGGGACGGCTGCAAAAGGCATCGGTTCAAACCACACTCCTGAAAATTACATCTGGCATTTGGCCCTTTCCATGCAGCTTATGACAGCTACCGATAAAAAAGAGCAGGAAGAAATTCTTGGATATTTTGAAAAAACCCACGCAGGCACCTATTTGTGCCACGAGGGTTTTGATAAGGATGATCCAGAAAAATACACCAGAGATTGGTTTTCCTGGTCCAATTCAATTTTTGTAGAGGCTGTCCTAAAATATCTTGGCATAGAAATGATAAAGGCTAGTTAAGGTAGGCCTCGCAAATCATATCAAGCATAAAGGTCACAGGAAATATTTTTGAAATCTTGTAGGAATATTTCGGATAGGGTGGAAGGATGATGGCAAGGGAAGCTTCTTTGGCAAGGGTCGAGTCGCCATTTCCTGTGATGGCAAGAATCTTGGCCTTATTTGCCTTGGCATTGTCTACTCCTTCAAGGAGGTTGTGGTTTTCTCCAGAAAGGGAAATTGCAATCAAAAGGTCATATTCTGAAAGCCCCTTGCTAAGGAGATTTATAGAATAAGGCTCCTTGGCATAGTCGGTATTATCAAGGCCGATTTCGCCAAATTTGTAGACAAATTCATTGGCACAAAGGCCAGATGAGCCAATACCAATTACGGCAATCTTACCAAAACTAGCCAGGCTTTTGATAAAGTCAATAGTTTTATCATCAAAGGCCTTGCAAGAATCTATAAAATTCTTGTAGATTTCCTGGCTTAGGGACTTGGGACTTTGCAATTTTTGGGAAATCTTAAATTTAAGCTCAGAATATCCATCAAAGCCTAGCTTTTGGGCAAATCGGGTAATAGTCGAATTTGAAAGCTCTAATAAATTTGCAAATTCACCTATATGAAGCTTGGCAAGGTCTAGGTCCATATCCTTGATTTTATCAACAATCACCCTTTCAGATTTTGATAGCTTTATAGATTTTGAGCTTATGATATCCATAATGAAATTATAAGTAGTATTTGTCATCTAATCACTCCTAAGATAATTATAACATAAGAAGGGAATTATGTATTTAGTATTTGATATAGGTGGGTCATCCACCAAGTATGCACTGATTGAAAATGAAAAAATAATCAAAAAAGATTCTGCCAAAAGCCTTCCAACTATGGACGAATTTATCAAGTTTTTGGAAGAAACTGTAAATAAATTTGTGGCAGAATACCAGATAGATGCCATTGGTTTTTCTTCTCCAGGCACAGTTGATAGCGAAAGCTTTCAAGTAGGTGGGCTTACAGCCCTTGGCTATCTTGATGAGAGAAATTTTGCAAAGCATATAGAAGAGAAATTTAAAATACCAGTTGCCATAGAAAATGATGCCAACTGCGCAGCCCTTGGCGAAATTTATTATAAAGATATTGATAAAAGCCTGGTTTGCTTTGTGATAATAGGCTCTGGCATAGGCGGGGCAGTGGTAAAGGATAGAGAAATCCTAAGGGGCCTTAGCCTAGAAAGTGGAGAATTTGGCTATATGCTCTTTAATGATTATGGCAAGGTCAAAAACCTCTCCACCCTAGGGACTCTGCCAAATGTGGCAAGGGCCATCAAGGCAAAATATGACCTCGACCTTGATACCTACACTATTTTTGAAAACTACCTTAAAAAGGAAGAGCCTTGCTATAGCGAGGTAGATAAGATGTTTACCTACCTTGCCATGGGCCTATACAATATAGCTTATTCCATAAACCCAGAAATCATCTATATAGGCGGAGCGATTTCTGAAGATGAAAACTTTATGACTGCCCTAAAAGACAAGCTAAAAGAAGAGATATTTGCTGGTGTAAGCTTAAAAATAAGACCGGTGTCATTTTTCAATGACAACAACCTCTACGGGGCCTATGCCAACATCAAACTAAGAGAAGAAAGGGAGAAGCTATGATAAAATTTCCTGAAGACTTTCTATTCGGATCTGCAACCTCAGCTACCCAAACAGAAGGGGGAAATACTGATGGCAAGACTGATAATATCTGGGATTATTGGTACAGACAGGAGCCTTACAAGTTTCATGACTTGATAGGCCCAGAAAATACTTCCAATTTCTACCACGATTATAAGGAAAATGTCGAACTTTTGGCCAAAACTGGCCACAATTCCTTTAGGACATCCATCTCCTGGGCTAGGCTTATTTCAGCCATGGATGGGAAAGTAAACCCAAAGGCAGTCGACTTTTACAAATCATATTTTAAGGCTATCAAGGATAAAAATATCAAACTTTTTATAAATCTTTTCCACTTTGATATGCCTATGTATCTCCAGGAAATCGGGGGTTGGGCCAATAAAGAGGTCGTAGAAAAGTATGTAGATTACGCAAAGACTTGCTTTAAGCTCTTTGGAGAATATGTGGATTGCTTTTTTACCTTCAACGAGCCAATCGTCCATGTCGAATGTGGCTACCTTTATCAATATCATTACCCATGTGAGGTTGATCCCAAAAAGGCAGTCCAAGTAGCCTACAACACACAGCTGGCATCAGCCAAGGCCATAAAGGCCCTAAGAGACCTATATCCAAATAAAAAAATCGGCATAATCCTAAACCTAACTCCAGCCTATCCGAGAAGCAATCATAAAAACGACCTGGAAGCAGCAAGGATAGCAGACCTTTTTGCCCAAAAGTCCTTCCTAGACCCATCAGTCCTCGGGACTTATCCAAAAGAGCTTGTCGATATAATCAAAAAAGAAGACCTCACGCCAGATTTCACTGCAGATGAGCTAGAAATAATCAAAAACAATACTGTAGACCTCCTTGGGGTAAATTATTATCAGCCACTTAGAGTCATGGAAAATCCTTACACCTACAAGGATGATGCCATATTTATGCCTACTAAGTACTATCTGCCATACGATATGCCAGGTAAGCGCATGAACCCTTACAGGGGTTGGGAAATCTACCCTCAAGCTATCTATGACATAGCCATCAATATTAGGGACAATTACAATAATATAGACTGGTTTATCTCAGAAAATGGCATGGGAGTCGAAGATGAGGAAAGGTTCAGAAAAGATGGCAGGATAGAGGATGATTATAGGATTGACTTTATCAAAGAGCATTTGACCTACCTCAAAAAAGCCATGGATGAAGGGGCAAATTGCAAGGGTTACCATCTATGGACCTTCATAGATTGCTGGTCCTGGCTAAATGCTTATAAAAATAGATATGGCCTTGTAGAATATAAGCTTGACACCGGCGAGAGGATTATCAAAAAATCTGGAGCCTGGTTTAAGAAACTAAGCGAAGATAAGGGCTTTTAAGCTAAGGGAAGTTTATACAAGCGATTTCCAATTTTTCCTAAAATAGCTTATAATATAAGTAAGAAATCAAAAAGGAGTAATTATGTACGGGTCAATTGAATTAGGCGGCACCAAGATTAGGTGTGCAGTTTTAGATGAATTAGGCAATATAGTTAAGGAAATTAGGATAGAAACCTCAGATCCTAAGGAAAATATGAAGGATGTGGTAGATTTTCTAAAGGCCAATCCTGTAGAAAGCATCGGAATTGGAGCCTTTGGACCAATTGATGTGGACAAGGAGTCAAAAACCTACGGCTTTGTCCTAGAAACACCAAAAAAGCTTTGGAGAAATTTTGACCTTTTAGGTTCAATCAAGAAAGAATTAGACCTACCAATAGGCTTTACCACAGATGTTGGGGCAAGCGGAATTGGTGAATATAAGTACGGGGCAGCCAAGGACAAACGCTCTTCTCTTTACCTAACTATAGGTACAGGGGTTGGTGGCTCTTATATCCAAGATGGAGTCCTACTTGAGGGCTTCTCCCATCCAGAAATGGGCCACATAGAGCTTGCCAGAGAAGAAGGTGACACTGTAAAGGCTAAGTGCGACTTCCACGAGTCTTGCTTTGAGGGCCTATGTGCAGGACCTGCCCTAGAGCTAAGGACAGGGGTCAGGGGAGAAAACCTCGACAAGGATGACCCAGCCTTTGATATACTCGCCAGATATATAGCCAAGGGCCTTATGACCTACACCATGATCCTAAGACCACACATCATAATAATAGGTGGTGGTGTAGTAAATAAGGAAGGTATGATTGAAAAAATCAGAAGAGAATTTGCGAAACTTGACAACCACTATATAAATATTCCAAATCCAGATGAGTATATAGTCTTCCCAGAACTAGGCAATGAAGCAGGCCTTATAGGAGGCTATGTCCTAGCTAAGGATGCCCTAAAAGACGAATAAAAGATAAAAAAAGCTCTAGGCCAGCATTTAGCTAGCTTAGAGCTTATTTTTATTTAGATTTTGCTTCTAAAATTAGTTTTTGCTTTAAATTCCACAAGTCTTGGGAAAGGTCCACATAATAATTGTGTGGGCTATCATATCTTTTCACCTCATCCCAAAGGCTTGCCACTTCTTCTTTCCTATATTCTGCGATTTCTTCAAGGCTTGGCTCTTCATAAACAAGCTCTCCCTTATCAAAGATTTGCACTTGCATTTCTCTAGCCCTAAAGTCCTTCATTTTTTTCATCTTCCAGGTAAATAGTGGGTCAAAGATTACCATAGGCTTAGAATCATCCACCTTCTCCTCGGCAAGGGCTATATAATCAGCCTCGGCCTTGCCAGTTTTCTTGTCATAAAGCCTGTAGACCTTCTTAAAGCCAGGTGTCGTAATCTTTTCTACATTTTCAGATACCTTAATCTTAGCCTTCATATCCCCATCTTTTTCCATGGCAACAAGCTTATAAACTCCGCCAAAAACTGGGTCAGACTTGGCAGTAATTAGCCTTTCGCCAATACCAAAGGAGTCAATTTGTGCTCCCTGGGCAAGGAGGGACTCGATTTTAAATTCATCAAGGGAATTGGAAGCGACAATGGTAAAGTCTTCTAGGCCATTTTCATCAAGTCTTTTCCTAACTTCCTTAGAAAGATAAGCTAAATCTCCCGAATCAATCCTAACCCCGCCTTTAAGTCCTTTTGGTACAAGCTCTTCCTTAAAGACCTTCATGGCATTTACAAGGCCTGATTCTAGGGTATCGTAGGTATCGATTAGGAGTATGCAATTATCTGGATACATCTTGGCATAGGTTTTAAAGGCTTCATATTCTGAGTCAAAGGCTTGAATCCAAGAGTGGGCCATGGTTCCTGCTGCCTTAAAACCGTATTTTTGTGATGAATAAGTGTTGGATGTAAGTGGGGCACCAGAAATAAAGGCAGCCCTAGCTCCTGTAATTGAAGCATCAGCTCCCTGGGCACGTCTAGCCCCAAATTCCATAACCAGCCTGCCCCTAGCAGATGAGACAATCCTGTTAGTCTTAGTTGCTATAAGTGAATTAAAATTCATTGACAAGAGTAAGTAAGTTTCTATAATTGAACATTCAATGATAGGGGCCTTGACAGTAATAATTGGCTCGCCTGGAAACATGACAGACCCTTCAGGAAAGGCCCAAACATCGCCTGTAAACTTAAAATTAGACAAATATTCCAAAAATTCTTCAGAGAAATTTTCAGTCTGTCTAAAATATTCTATGTCATCTTCTGTAAAATGTAGGTTTTTGATAAAGTCGATTACATCGTTAAGACCTGCAAAAATAGCATAACCGCCGCCATCGGGGTTTTTCCTATAAAAGGCATCAAAGACTGCTACTTGATCCTTCATGCCATTTTCAAAATATCCAGCCGCCATTGTAAACTCATAAAAGTCACTAAGCATGGATAAATTTCTAATCTCGCTCATAAGCTCCTCTTTTCTATACTATTACTTTATTTTATACCCAAAAATTAGAAATTTGCTCCTAAATTTACAAAAAATTACCCATAGGGGGCTAAAACAAGTATATTAATCATAAGAAATGAGGAGAGACTTATGTATATATTTGATATAGATGGTACCTTGCTATACACGATAGATACCATAACTTACTTTATAAACGAAACTTTAAAAGCCTTTGGCCTAGGGGAGTGCCCAAAAGTCATGGTCGAAAAATTTGTAGGCAATGGGCCAGTAGTCCTTTGCGAAAAAGTCCTAGATTATGTAGGGGCAGAAAGGGATGCTTCCTACAGGAAAGATTTTCTAGATACCTACAACAAGGCCTATGATGACAACCCATCCCACCTTACAAGGCCTTATGATGGGATAAAAGAAGTATTAGATAAGCTTAAAAAAACCGGCAAGCCCTTAGTATGTTTTTCCAATAAACCTGATGAAACCTGCAATAAAGTAATCCCAGCAGTATTTGGAGAAGGCTATTTTGACTATATCCTAGGATACAGAGAAGATTATAAGAGAAAGCCATCCCCAGAAGGCATCATGATCTTAAAGGAGAGATTTGGGGTAAATAATTCAGATATAATCTATTTTGGAGATAGCGAAGTAGACATAAAATGTGGTAAAAACGCAAATATCTACACAGTAGCCTGCTCTTGGGGCTTTAGGGATAGGAAAATCCTAGAAGAAGGAAATCCTGATTTAATCATAGATAATCCAAAAGAAATGTATATAAGGAGGGCCTAAATGAAACTAGCACTAGTAAGAATCGACTCCCGCCTATCCCATGGCAAGGTCGTAGAGATATGGTGTGCAAAATACGGGATAGATAAGGTAATAATAGCAAATGATAGGGTAGCCGCAGATGACTTTAGACAAGAAGTAATGAACCTAACCATCCCAGAAAATATAGAGGCGACCTACTTAAAAGTAGCAGATGTGAAAGATTTTCTAGAAAAAAATCCGGGAGACTACTTCACCATAGTAGAAAGTCCAGAAGATGCCGAAAAAATCACAGACTCCGGCATAAAAATCGAAAAACTAAACATAGGCATAATCCATATGCAAGAGGGCAAAAAAAGCCTAACAGAAGAAGTGGCAGTAGATGATAATGATTTGAGGATATTTAAGAAATTAAAAGAGGCAGGCACAGAAATAGCTGTGAGACTTTCGCCATTTGCCAGCAAGAAATCCTTAGATGAGTTTTTCTTGCAATAATAAAAAGGGAATTTAGGGGACTTTCCCCTTAAAAACCCTTTTTTTATTATTCAAGATAATAGCATTATAAAGTTGTCCTCTTCGTAACTTAATCTCATAATAAATTATTGTCATCAAGCTGATGACTTCGCCAAAGGGGGAGGGCCAAGGACCCTTTCGCATGGGTCCTCATCGGACGGAAACCCGTTTGCTACGCAAACTCCTTCGTGCTACCGCACTATGTTTCCGGCATAAACGCCCCAAATCAAGGGGCGTTTATGTCCCCCTTACACCCCCACTTCGTTACACCCCACAAGCGACTCCTAAGGCGGAGAGCGAAAAGTGAAGATTGCCTAACGGCAATCCTCTATATTATGACGGATTACTTCGTATCTAACTAGCCTTATCCTTACTGATTTAAAATCAAAAGTCCCCTAAAATCACAATCTAGTCCGACTTTTCTTTTTGTAATTTCTTGTCGTCTTAGTAGTTACAGTATTTGTATTTAAGTATTGTTGTCAGTGTGACGCTCTCGGCCGCTAGGGCAAACTCTTGACGGTGACTTTTTATTTTAAATCTCTCAATAAATAAGTTTATTAGACTCTCTAATCGCAATGTTTGCGAAAGCAAACGAGCCTTAAAAGCACTCAGAAGTTATCATTTTCTCAGAACACAGAATAACACTCCCAAGGTCGGGAGATTTTGTAAATGGAGATGCCGTTAAGAAAATCTCCTGACGCACGAGTGAATATGAAATTTCCGTAACTACTGAGATGTAAAATAAATATAAGAGAAATATTTGGGCTAGATTGAGATTTTTAGGCTTCGGAATGTCAAAATCAGTACGAATAAAGATAGCTAAAACAAGGGGTTCCGTCGACAAATAGTGGATTGCCGTTAGGCAATCTTCACTTTCCGCCCTCCGCTAAGGAGTCGCTTGTGGGGTGTAACGGGGAGGGGTTTAAGGGGAGGCCGATGAGGACCCATGCGAAAGGGTCCTTGGGCCTCCCCTATATACGAAGATTCAATTGTAAATAGAAAATTATAGTTATGTTATGAAGTTACGAAGAGAAATACCATATGATATTCTATCATTAAAATAAGAAGTCTTGGTTCTCCTCCTTAAACGAAGGGATATGTTCATTATAATAATTTATTATATGATAAAATAACGAAGAAAGATAGTAAATAATAACAATTCATTAAAAAAATAATTTTATCTTGGATAAAAAAAGAGGGGGTACTTAGGGGACCCCCTTAAAATAATCTTATCTTGGATAAGAAACCACCAAAAAATATCCCAATACAAGAACTCCTAATATTATCCTATAAATACCAAAAGGTATGAAGTCGTTGTTTTTAACATAAGCTAGGAATTTCTTGATTACGGCGTAGGCCACTATAAATGATAAGACCATACCTAGGGCGATTAAAAACCACTCATAACCTGAAAAGCCTGCTAGGTTTTTGACTAGTTTTAGGGCTGTGGCTCCTAGCATGGTTGGGATGGCTAGGAAGAAGGAGAATTCTGCTGCGGCTGGACGGCTTAGGCCTAGGAGGAGGGCTCCTATGATTGTGGCAGCTGACCTGGATGTTCCTGGAATCATGGCTAGGCATTGGAAAAATCCTATGGCTAGGACTATTTTGTATGGGACATCTTCTAGGCTTTCGTAGGCGAAGGCTTCCTTGCCCCTATTTTTTCTTTCTATTAAAATTATAATTATTCCCCAGATTACAAGCATGGCTGCTACTGTGATTGGGTTAAAAAGGTATTTGTCGATTAGATCATCAAAGAGTAGACCTAGGACCATGGCTGGTAGGACTCCGACTATTACCTTTGTCCATAATTTGATGGTCTGGCCATCTGGGTGGGTTAATATAAAGTAGGCCTTGGACTGGCCATTTAGCTTGTCATATTTTTTTGGCAAGGAAATTTTCTCCTTTGACCAAGGATTGAGCTTGTGAAAATAAATCACAACTACTGATAGGATAGCTCCAAGCTGGATTATGACGTTGAAGGCATTTGAGAAGCCTTCTGGCGTTAGTTTTACAAATTGGTTGACTAGGATTAGGTGGCCAGTGGATGATACTGGCAAAAATTCTGTGACCCCTTCTACTATAGATAGGATTAGGACTTTGATTAGGTCAATTATCATTTAAATTCCTCCATGAATGAGTGTTTTTCTCCCTTTATTTGGTAGCCCAAGACCATATCGCAGTTGACATTTTCTGCTGATCTTAGGATTGATTTTTCTACTTCTGGGTTATCTTTTTTAATTTCTGCTATTAGCTTTTTGATCTCTGCCCTGGTGTGGGATGAGCTAGATTTGGTGACTGTGCAGGCACAATCTAGGGCAGAAAGGCCTGCAAAGTCCCTCCACCTGATGATGTCTTCTTCTTTAAGATAATATAAAGGCCTTATGAGGTCCATGTCTTCGAAGTTTTGGGCGGCTAGCCTTGGCTTCATGGTTTTGAAATTGCCTGCATAGAGGACATTCATCATGATTGTCTCGATGACATCGTTCATATGGTGGCCTAGGGCTAGCTTGTTACATCCAAGTTCTTTAGCCTTGGCATAGAGAAAGCCCCTTCTCATCCTGGCACAGAGATAGCAAGGATTGCCTCCATCTGCGAGGGTCTCTGATATGTCAAAAACCTTGGAATCGTAGATTCCTGCTGGGATTTGTAAATATTCTAGGTTGTGCTTAAGAAGATCAAGATTTTCTTTATCATAGCCTGGGTCCATGCAGATGTATTTGACATCAAAGCCTACCGGGCCATGCTTGTGGAGTTCTTCTATAAGCTTGGCCAGGATTAGGGAATCCTTGCCGCCTGAGATTGCTACTCCGACCACATCTCCCTCGCTTATGAGTTCAAATTCCTTGATGGCCTTGATAAAGGGCGACCATATTTCTTTTCTATATTTTTTTATAAGTGATTTTTCTATTTCTTTTATGTCTGTCATAATATTATTTCTTTCGATGGTTGGTATCTTTTTGCTACTTCTAGGTCTATATCCTTGTCTGTGTCTAGGCCTAGGCCCTTAAGATAGGATTCGACTGTGATTTTTGAAAGGGCTTCGGTGTTATTTGTCTCTGACAAGTGGGAAAGGAAGACCGCTTCATTCTTACCCTCTAGAGCATCGCCTAGGGCCTCAGCTGCTTGGTCATTTGACAAGTGGCCCATCTTGCCCATGACCCTAAGCTTGAGCTTATAGGGATAAGGGCCAATCTTTAGGGCCTCTAGGTCGTGGTTTGCCTCCATATAATAGACATCAGATCCCTTTATTTGGTAGGCGATCTTTTCGTCAATTACTCCTGTGTCTGTGATTAGGCTTATCTTTTTATTGGCCAGGTAAATTACAAAACCTACCGGCTCATAGGCATCGTGGTAGGTTGAAATTGGATAAATATCCATGGCTTTGAAGTTTAAAAATTCATTGGATTTGAATATCTTAATCGACTCATCCTTGAGATTTTTGGTCTTTGGCAAAAAGGCCTTCCAAGTGCCTTCGTTGGCATAGATTGGTAGCTTAAACCTCTTGGCAAGGACAGCAGCACCCTGGCTGTGGTCGGTGTGCTCGTGGGTTAGGAAAATCCCATCAAGGTCTGATGGGTGCTCGCCAATTTCTGCCAAAAGATTTTCAATCTTCCTGCCAGAAAAGCCTGCATCTATTAGGATTTTGGTGCCTTCATAGGATAAAAAGCTAGTATTGCCAGATGAACCTGAAGATAGGACTACAAATCTATTCATCTATATCCAAATACTTTCTTATGAAATCTGCTATGGCTGGCTCATCGTTTGTGCCAATCACAAAGTCTGCGGCCTTTTTGGTAGGCTCTGCTCCATTTCCCATGGCTACTCCTACTCCCACAAGCTCGACTGATTTTAGGTCATTGAGACCATCGCCAAAATACATCATATTATCAAGATTAATGCCTGTAAGCTCTGACAGATCTCTTAGGGCCTCAGATTTGCCAGCCAGAGGGTTTAGGATTTCGCTGATGAAGGGTGCATTTCTCATGTATTTAAATCTCGTCTCGATTGCCTGTCTGTGCTTATCCTCAAAGTCTTTTAAGATTTGAGGGCTTGCTGATAGGCAAACTCTGGCAATCTCATCAGGAATATCATCCAAGCTATCATAGGCTAACCTTGGCATCCTCACTAGGCCCTTGTCCTTGAGGAAGGCCTCGTTTGGCTTATCTTCATTAATAAAAATGACATCCCTGGTATGAATTGACATCTGAAGCCTAGGGTCATCGATTTGGTCGAAGATATATCTTACATCCGCCTTGGTCAGGCTCTTGTCAATTAGGGCCTTGCCTGTGGCGTTTTTCCTGATGTAGGCGCCTGTGGATGTGATAGAAAGGTCGTCATAGGCCATCAAATCAAGCTCTTCCCTTATCCACCAGTGGCCATTGAAGGTCCTGCCTGTGCAAAGGATGATTTTGATGCCTTTGTCTTTTAATTTTTTTATAAGGGCCTTACTTTCCTTTAGAACTTCGCCCTTGCTATTTATAATTGTGCCATCTATATCAAAAGCTATTAGCTTTATATCTTTTTTCAATTTTTACCTCTTTACTAAATCTAAAACACTTTTCAAATCCTTATTATTTTACTAGTTTAAAGGCTCTTATTCAATAAGAAAAGCCCCATACTAGGGGCTTGATTTATGGATGGATTTTCTTATTTATGCTTAGGCTTTAACTTCGCTTTTTACGGCATCTGCTATGTGGGCTGCCACGCCTTCTTCGAAGGCTCCTGGGATTATGTGATCTTCGTTTAAATCTTCTTCGCTTACCATAGAGGCTAGGGCCTTGGCTGCGGCAAGCTTCATGGCATCAGTGATTTGGCTAGCTCTGGCATCTAGGGCACCCCTAAAAATACCTGGGAAGGCTAGGACATTGTTGATTTGATTTGGATAATCAGACCTGCCTGTGGCTACTACCCTGGCTCCTGCTGATTTTGCTAGGTCGTAGTCTATTTCTGGGACAGGATTTGCCATGGCAAAAACTATTGGGTCATCGTTCATATTTTCTATGTCCTTGGCATCTAATAGATTTGCTGCTGATACACCTATGAATACGTCTTTGCCCTTGATGGCTGCCTTAAGGCTGGCTTTGAAGTTGTCTTCGTTGGTTATTTCTGCAATTTGCTTTTTGACTGGATTTTCGCTTTCTAGGTGGTCTTTGTTGATGGTGCCTTTTGAATCACACACCACTATGTGCTTTACTCCCAAATCTATGAGGAGCTTGGTAATTGAGTAGCCTGCTGCACCTGCTCCTGAGACTAGGACTCTAATTTCATCAATCTTTTTATTTACTAGTTTTAAGGCGTTGATTAGGGCTGCTGCTGTGACTATGGCTGTGCCGTGTTGGTCATCGTGGAAGACTGGTATATCAAGAATTTCCTTGAGTTTGTTTTCTATGTAGACACATCTAGGTGATGAAATGTCTTCAAGGTTGATACCACCAAAGCCTGGGGCAATGTTTTTGACTGTTTCTATAATCTCATCAGGGTCTTGGCTATCTAAGACAATTGGAACTGCATTTACATCTCCAAATTCCTTAAAAAGGACTGCCTTACCTTCCATGACTGGTAGGGCTGCCTTTGGACCGATATTGCCCAGACCAAGGACTGCTGAACCGTCTGATACTACCGCTATGGTATTGGCCTTTGATGTATAGATATAGGCATCGTCAGGATTTTCAGCAATCTTTCTGCATGGTGCTGCTACACCTGGTGTGTAGGCATAGGTTAAATCTTCGGCATTTTCTACCCTTGCCTTTACTTCTGTGGCGACTTTTCCCTGCCAAGCCTTGTGTTTTTCTAATGCTTTTTCGTATACGTCCATATTATTTCCTTTCTTAGAATGATAAAACAATATATTCTTACTTAGATTATAACACAAGTTAGGCAGATGTGAAGTATTTTAATAAATTTATATCAAATTGTATATTTGAGTAGGATTATGTGAATATTTTGGTATAATAATTTGCGAGGTGAAAAGAAATGAAATTAGGAATAATTGGATCAGGTGCTGTAGGTTTTGCAGTTGGCTACACCGCTGCAAGGCTGGGACTAGTATCTGACATTAAGTTTAATGACAAGAAAGAAGGCCTAGCCAAGGCCCAAGCGATGGATATAGAGGATGCTTCAAGCTTTTATCCTCATTATGTAAAGATGAGCTCAGGTTCCTACAGGGATATGGCCGACAGGGATATAATCGTTCTTGCCACAGGGACCCTTGATGGAATCAAAGATAGGCTTGAAGAATATGTAATGTATAAAGACCAAGTCGAATCCTATGTCAAGGAAGTAGTCGATGCGGGATTTGATGGGATATTTATAGTCGTATCCAACCCATGCGATTTGATGGCAGATCTAGTTTATAGGGTAAGCGGCTTTGAGAAAGAAAGAGTAATCGGTTCTGGTACAGCCCTTGATACAACAAGACTTAACACAACCCTTGCCAAGCTTTTAGATATTGATCCAAAAGATGTGAGGGGTGTAACTCTTGGCGAGCATGGCGAAAGCCAGTTTGTGGCTTGGTCCAGGGTAGCTATAGGCAATATGAGTCTTGATGAGTATCTCAAAGCAAATCCTTGCGAATTTTCAAGAGATGAGGTCGAAAACCTAGTCCGTGAGAGGGCCTGGAGGGTAATAGACGGCAAGGGCCACACCCAATGCGGCATAGGCTCTACAGTTTGCTCGATAATAGATGCCATAGTCAATGACAAAAAGTCCACAATCCTAGTAGCAAGCCTCCTAGAAGGCCAATATGGTATAGATGATATCTACCTATCTACTCCATGTGTTATAGGAAGAAAGGGAGTTGAAAAAGTCCTAGAGCTAGAATTAAATGATGAAGAAATAAAAAGAATAAAACACTCTGAAGAAGTCCTAAAGGCAAATAGGGCAAAATATGAATAGACAAAGACCAGCGTAATGCTGGTCTTTCTCGCTTCGCTGCGAACCGCTCTTCTACGCATCAAGCCTACCATCCATTTGGTCTCCTCGAGCCGACGGGCTTTTCACAAATGGAGTTAGGCATAGACGCGGGGGTGCTCTACGAGCAGGACGGGCTTATTTTTATAGTTTGATTGAATTATGATATAATTAAAATGTTATCGCACCCATTCTGATAGCAGAAGGGAGGTGTTCATATGGAAATTATATTAACATTTCTCTTATCCGTCATGGCAGAAGTGGTTAGCCACCTAATCTGCAAATGGCTGGACGGACGTAAAGGCGATAACTAGCCTAAATTAAAAACCAGGAGTAGCCGCTCCTGGTTTTTCTGTGTCCACATGGACATATATTAACATTTCTTCTTCAGTACTATTGTACCAAGGTTAAAAATAATTTCAATATTAATCTTGCTTCTCGCTTCGCTGCGAGGTGGACTGCACGGCTCCTCAGCTACGGCATGCTCTCGGCCGCTTGGGCAATTTGTTTATGCCGAATAATAGTGCGGTAGCACGGAGATCTTCGTAGAAGCTATTTTCGGACGGGCTTATTTTTATGGTTTGATAAAATTATGATATAATATAATTGTTATCACATCCATTCTGATAACAGAAGGGAGGTGTTCACATGAAGATTATTTTATCCTTCTTAATCTCCGTCATGGCAGACGTGGTTAGTCACCTAATCTGCAAATGGTTAGATGGACGTAAACGTGATAACTAGCCTAAATAAAAAACCAGGAGCTGCAACTCCTGGTTTTTTTGTGTCCACATGGACTGATTATAATATCCTTCTTATTTAATAATACTATACCAGGATTTAAATTGATTTCAATATTAATCTTTCTTCTCGCTTCGCTGCGAGGTGGTCTGCACGGGCCCCTAGCTACGGCATGCTCTCGGCCGCTAGGGCAATTTTAGCTTACCATCAAATCACTTCGTAATTTGGGATAAGTATAGATACGAGCAGGACGGGCTTATTTTTATAGTTTGATTGAATTATGATATAATTAAAATGTGGTATGGATACAATAAATAGTACAATTTAAAATCGAATATATGATACAATAAATAATAAGAAATCATAGGAGGATTTTAAATTGGCTAGACACTACGAAGACGACTTCAAAAGGCAAATAGTAGAAATCTTTAACCAAGGAAACTACACATATAAAAAACTAGGTGAAGAATACGACATAGCACCATCAACAATAAGAGGATGGGTAAATAGGTACAACAACTCAAACTCCTTCGACATAGATGATAATAGAACAGAAGAAGAAAAGGAACTAATCAGACTAAGAAAAAAACTAAAACAGCTTGAAATGGAAAATGATATTTTAAAGCAAGCTGCACTACTACTAGGCAAAAAGTAAAGCTCATAATCTCAAATAGAGATAAATACAGTATTAGTGCAATGTGTAAGTTTTTAGGAATAACAAGAAGCTTAATATACTATCATATAAACAAAGAAGAATCTAAAAACAACCTAAAAACAGAAGAGCTTTTAGAAGAGAAAATCAAAGAAATATTCAGAAAAAGTAAAAACGCGTATGGATCTAGAAAAATCAAAGTAGAACTAGAAAATCAAGGCATAATAGCATCAAGAAGAAAAATATGTAAAGTAATGAAAAAACACGCCTTAATCTCAAGCTATACAGTAAAACAATACAAGGTAGAAAAAACTACATGTAACAATAAACAAATAAAAAATAAAGTAGACAGACACTTTGATAATAGAGAATCTTTAGAAGCATGTGTAAGTGACTTAACCTATGTAAGAGTAGGAAATAGCTGGAACTATATATGTGCAATAATAGATTTACACAACAGGGAAATAATAGGCTATGCAGCAGGTAAAAATAAAAGTGCTGAATTAGTAAAAGAAGCAATTTACTCAATAAGATATCCATTAAATAAAATAAAAATATTCCATACAGATAGAGGACGAGAATTTGATAATAAGAGCATAGATAAAATCCTAGATGTATTTGGAATAGAAAGATCCTTAAGCAAAAAAGGAAGTCCTTATGATAATGCTGTAGCTGAAGCATTTAATAAGGTAATGAAAACAGAATTTGTTTATCAGAAAGAATTTAGAAGTTTAAATCAACTAAAATTAGAACTATCAGAGTATGTTTACTGGTACAACAACCTAAGGATCCATGGATCCTTAGGTTACTTGCCACCAGTTAAATATAGACATTTAAGATTAAATAGATATTATTAGTTAATCTTAAATTAGTACGTTCGATTTTAGATTGTACAAATAGGTGTTGACAATCCAATGTTATCGCACCCATTCCACGCGAAGCCCTAACCCCATTCATGACAAGCCTGTCGGCTCGAGGAGACAAATGGTGGTAGGACTGGTGCAGAGGCAGAGTGGTCAAGCGAAGCTTGATAAAAAAAGCGATAACTAACCTAATAAAAAACCAGGAGCTGCAACTCCTGGTTTTTTTGTGCCAATATGGACTTATATTATCATTTCTTGGTTAATTATATTATATAAGGATTTAAATTGATTTCAATACTAATCTTTCTTCTCGCTTCGCTGCGAGGTGGACTGCACGGCTCCTCAGCTACGGCATGCTCTTGGCCGCTTGGGCAATTTGTTTATGCCGAATAATAGTGCGGTAGCACGGAGATCTTCGTAGAAGCTATATTCGGACGGGCTTATTTTTATGGTTTGATAAAATTATGATATAATATAATTGTTATCACCTCCATTCTGATAACAGAAGGGAGGTGTTCACATGAAGATTATTTTATCCTTCTTAATCTCTGTCATGGCAGACGTGGTTAGTCACCTAATCTGCAAATGGCTAGAAACTAGCCCGTCGGCTCTGGGAGACCCTCCACGGAGTGGTCAAGCGAAGCTTGATAAAGTAAAAGTGATAACTAGCCTAAATTAAAAACCAGGAGGTGCAACTCCTGGTTTTTTTGTGTCAGCATGGACACATAATAATATCTTTCTTGTTCAATGTTATTATACCAAGGTTAAATATAATTTCAATATTAATCTTGCTTTTCGCTTCGCTCGACCGCTCCGCGGGGCTCCTCTACGCGCCGGAGGGGCGTGTTTTTCGCTTCGCTGCGAGGTCCTCTGCACGGGCCTGCTTAATATTTCCACTCTCTTTTAAAATATATAGCAAATTTCTTATAAAATCCAAATTAAAAAGCACCCACAGGGAGTGCTTTTGATTTGGATTTTAGTACATTGGCATTTGTGGGCCAGCTGGCATAGCAGGTTCTTCTTTTGGTATATCTGCTACTGCAGCTTCTGTTGTGAGTATCATTCCTGCGACAGATACTGCGTTTTGTAGGGCTGATCTTGTTACTTTTGTTGGTTCTACTATTCCTGCTTCAAACATGTTTACGAATTCGTTGTTATAAGCGTCGTAGCCTTCTTCTTTGCCGCTGTTTTTAACTTTTTCTACTATTACTGATCCGTCTAGGCCTGCGTTTGCTACTATTTGTCTTAGTGGGGCTTCTAGGGCTCTTTCTATGATTAGGGCTCCTGTTTTTTCATCGCCTATTAGGCTTTCTCTTAGGGCTTCTACCTTATCGATTGCTCCTACTAGGACTACTCCACCGCCTGCTACGATTCCTTCTTCTACTGCTGCTCTTGTTGCTGATAGGGCATCTTCGATTCTGTATTTCTTTTCTTGCATTTCTGTTTCTGTAGCTGCTCCGACATTGATTACTGCTACTCCGCCTGCAAGTTTGGCTAGTCTTTCGGCTAGTTTTTCTTTTTCGTATTGGCTTTCTTCGCTTGCTTGTTGAGTTTTGATTACTTCTACTCTTTCAGCTAGTTTTTCTTTATCGCCCTTGCCTTCTACTATGGTTGTGTTGTCTTTGTCTACTTTTACTTTCTTTGCTGAACCTAGCATGTCGATTGTTGCTTCTTTTAGGTCCATGCCTAGCTCTTCGCTGATTACTGTTGAGCCTGTTAGGATTGCTAGATCTTCTAGCATGGCTTTTCTTCTGTCACCATAGCCTGGAGCTTTGACTGCTACTACGTTGAAGGTTCCTCTTAGTTTGTTTAGGATTAATGTTGTGAGGGCCTCTCCGTCTACATCATCTGCGATGATTAGTAGTGGTCTTGATTCTTGGACGATTTGTTCAAGGAGTGGCAATACTTCTTGGATGTTTGAGATTTTCTTATCTGTTAGAAGGATGTATGGGTCATCTAGCTCTGCTATCATTTTTTCGTTGTCTGTGGCCATGTATGGTGATAGGTAGCCCTTGTCAAATTGCATTCCTTCTACTACATCTAGGTAGGTGTCTGTTGTTTTTGACTCTTCTACTGTGATTACTCCATCGTTGCCTACTTTTTCCATAGCATCTGCTATTAGCTTGCCGATGTTTTCATCTTGTGATGAGATTGTACCGACATTTTCTATAGCTTGTTTGTCTTCTACTTCTTTTGAGTTTTCTTTGATGTAGTCTACTACTATGTCGGTTGCTTTTTTAAGACCTTTATTTAAAACTATTGGATTTGCTCCTGCTGCTAGGTTTTTAAGGCCTTCTTTGATGATTGCATGTGCTAGGACTGTAGCTGTTGTTGTACCATCACCTGCTACATCGTTTGTCTTGGTTGCTACTTCTTTTACAAGTTGAGCTCCCATGTTTTCAAATCTATCTTCTAATTCTATGTCATTTGCTATTGTAACACCATCATTTGTGATTGTTGGTGCACCATAAGCCTTATCTAATACTACGTTTCTGCCCTTTGGTCCAAGAGTTACTCTTACTGCATTTGCAAGTTTATCAATTCCTCTTTCAAGACCATCTCTTGCATCTTTTCCAAATTTAATATCTTTTGCCATCTATATCTCTCCTTCTTAAGCTTCTACTACTGCTAAAATGTCGTTATATTTGACAACTATATATTCGCTATCTTCTAGCTTTACATCTGTTCCTGCGTATTGAGAATAAATAACCTTATCCCCTACCTTTAGGGAATCTTTTTTCTTCTCGTCGTTTTCTATATCTGCGCTTATAGCTACTACTTCAGCATATTGTGGTTTTTCTTGAGCACTTTCTGGAAGCACGATTCCACTAGCTGTAGTTTTTTCAGCTTCAGCTTTTTTAATAACAATTCTATCTCCGATTGGTTTTAAGTTCATGTCTGATCCTTTCTTTTGCTTATCGCAAATGATTAATGATAAATGATTGGTGTTAGCACTCATTAACTTCGACTGCTAACTCATAATAGTAATATACTAAGAAGAATATTTTTTGCAAGCTTAAATGGTATTTTTTATTGTGGCTGTCAAAAACCTTATAGAAGAATTTTGCTCTCTCAAGATTCTCACCATCTCTTCAAACATCAATGATTGGGCTAGATTTTTGCTGGATATTAGGGCCTTTTCGCTGGCGAGACTTGAGATTTTCTCTCCTGTGATTAGGACTATTTCGCTATTTTCTATTCTTTCAACATATTTCACATTTACAAAGGCTCTTGTTTCCTTGTCGTAATCGCTTTTTCTGTATTTGAAAGGGAAAAATACACCATTTGAGTCGATTACATAAGGCAGGTTGCGGTGGATTTGGTAGTTTGCCTTTATATGCTTGTCAATTCTTTGCTTATCCTTGCCATGATGGTAGTAGAGATTTTTAAGAAATAGGGCAGGGCCCCTTTGGTCAAGGTAGGCACCGTCTTCACAATAGATTCTAGAATAAATCCCCTTGCCCTTCACATATTCGGGAAGGATGGCAATTATTAGTTCGTTCATGAAACCTCCTTTCAAACACTAGACAATGAGTGTACTATAATTGTACAATAAAAGTTAGATAAATACAATGGACATTCGCAAGGATAATTCATCTTTATACTTTGCAAAAGTTTAAGGTATAATATAATAAAAATACATACAAAGGAGAGAACATGAATTTTTCATTAGTTCCAATAGCAGATACAAAATTTTTAAACTTCATCTACCTAGGCCTAGGTTCAAATGGCAAGGGCCTTATCGCCTTATTTAACACCAGAGGCAATACCATGATAAAGGAATCTGTGGCCAAATCCCTAGAAATAGAATTGATTGATAGTGACTATATAGACGAGAAAAAGACCTACAAAAGGGGATTTTTGAGCGAGCTACTCATCGGAGGGCTTAAGCTAAATAGGGTACCAGTCCTTGTAGCAAAGGATGAAGTCTTTGACCTTGGAAGAGATCAATTGGGCAATACCAATGACTGCGACATGGTCCTAGGTTGGAATGTCATAAGCCAATTTGCCTGGAGAGGAAATCTTGCCGAGGGCAAATTTGAAGTCCAAACATCAGACTTTTTAGAGCCAAACGCTATAAAAACAAACCAACCAATCCTAAATATAAGCCTAAATAACAAGATTATAAAGGCAGCCATAGACACATCTAGACCTCTAACCATTGTCTCAAAGCCTATAGGAGCTGATATAATAGATGCAGATGCAGATCTTTCCCAAACGATGAAGCTTATGGGAGATGCCACAGAAGATATAAATTTCCTCAATAGGTTCACCTTCAAATTAGACAATAAAGAAGTAAGGATAAGGTCAGTTGCCATAGATGAGAGCCTAAATGACAAAGATATCCAAGTAGTCTTCGGAGCAGACCTCTTAAGACAGACCAAATGGTCAATCTATGGTCCACAAGCCTTCATCAAATTAGAAAATTATTAAAATCTTTAAAAATTTATTCATAATTTAATACAAAAAACACCAAGGCTGGGCGAAAAATTCTTCTCCCAGCCTTATAATATTTCTAAATCTTCTCTCACAAACCATAATTTAAAATATCACAATCTTTTACATTTTCAGAAATCTATAGAAATTTTATACATATTAACATTCCAAAAAATAAAATTAAATAAACTAATAATTAATTTAAAATTTTCCCAAGAAAATCCCAATATATATAAAATTGTTCTGATATTTTTAAGAAATTTATATATATTTCGATCAAAAATATATTTAAAACCAATTTTCCTTAGCATGTAAAAGCGTCAACCATGGCATTTTTATCTGTTGTCAAAAATCAAAAAGTATTATATGATAGATATATATAGAAACTAGGCCAATGTGCCCAAAATTAATTATAAAAATATTTCTAAAAAATCACTTATCAATAAAAGGACTAGATATGATAATAATTATCCATAAAAAGAAATACCACAGAAGACACAGAGCAAATTTAGACGAAGAAAGGAGGTCTATATGAAAGTAAGATTAAGCCTATTGACAAGAAAGGTCTTTGCCCTAATAATTGCAACGTCCATGTCCATTCCGACAAACGTATTCGCAAGCGAGCCTGAGCCACAAAATTATGAAGAGGACTCATCAATAATGGGCCTTGCTCAAAATGAGACCACAGAGGACGTCAAAGCAGCAGAAATAGATTCAACAAAGCTTGTAGAAAGCAAAGACTACCTTATAGATATGAAGGCTACACTCGATGAATCCCTCACAAAGATTGACTATGAAATAAGGCTAAAGAGAAAGAATCCTCTTGCAGAAGGAGAAGATAAGGACTTAAGCCTATCTCTAGTAGCCATGCCAAATATCAACTCCCTAAGGTTAGTTTCTGCAAGCGCCATAGATGCTAATAAGGAAAACGACCTAGCAGTAGAAACATCTGATGATGAACTTAATAGCCTTATACTAAAAAATAAGGCCCATGATGAAATAATCTATAAGATAAGTGCAGACATCAGAGAAGCAAAAGATGGCAGAAACTTCGATCTAGCCCTAGGACTAGCAGAGGATAATGATGAGGTCTTAACCTACAAGCTAATAGCCAAAGAAGAAGACCTAGATGATGGTGAAAATACCATCAAGACAATCAAGCTAGAACAAAGTGATGCTAACAATCTCACAGCTACATACAAAGAAGAAGGAATTTTAGGAGGCATATTTGTAAAATATGACCAAATAGAATGGACAGACTACCTAGCCAATGAAAAAGAAGAAGTAAGAACAGTAGACTATGTGCTAAAACCTGATGCAAATCAAATCACAGACGAAACAAAAATCAGACTAGACTACTACAAGATGAGCCCAGAAGGTTTTGTAATCAATAAGGAATTTAGCCAAGAAATCGATTTTGCAGAAAAAATAAATTTCGAAATTCCAAAAGCCTACCTTGCTAAGCTAAGCCTAAGTACAAAGGTAGATAAGAAAAACACCCATATCGCATCCTACCAGCTAAATAATAGGGAAATCAAAAACCCTATATATATAGAAGGAAGCGAAGAAGAAAATAAAGAGGGAGAAGAAGACCCAGCGCCGGCTCCTACAGAAAACCAAACTCCTGCCGCTGACAAAACTCCATCAGAAGAAAATGATAAACCAGCTAGCCAAGCTGAAAAGGAAGATGAAAAAGACCCTAGCGAGGAAGAGGAAGATCCAGCCGACAAATTATCAGCCCTCCTCCTAAATAGGGATAGCCTAGAAGCCAGACTTAAAAACGAGTCTAGACTCACAGAGGCCATGGCAAAAACTGTAGATGAAATCACATCCAGACTCTATGCCTACGACAAGGACCAAATCTATTGGGAAGACCTACTAAACTATACCAAGGCTATAGCCCAAAGAGATAAGCTAGAAGAAGCTGACCTTAGAGAAATCATAGGGGACTTAATCACCGGTCTAAACAAGGAAACCTACAAGGTAGCTAATATAAATATCGACGAAATAATCAAATTTGTCTACCCACAAGAAAAGGAAAATCCAGAAAATCTAGAAAATAAGCCAGAAGAGCCAACAAATCTCGAAAAGGCCGACAAGGAATTAAAAGAAGCTCTAGCCGATAAGACTAAGGGCATCGAAGAAATCCAAGCCCTCCTAGATTCTTTTGAAGAAAAATATAAGCTTACAAGAGAAGACCAAGAAAAGCTAATGACAGCTAATAACGATGCCATTAATGCTCTTGTAGAAAAGGACAGGGAAGAAAATACAAGATTTAACAATCTTAGACAATTGCCACAAGGAAATTCAGACTCTTTTGAGGGTAAGAAGTTCAAGCTCAAGACAACTATGCAAGTTAAGGCATCTAAAGCCTGGCCAATCCCATCTGGTTGGTACTTTGATGTAAACTTAGGCCCATACCTAAGAGAAGATTGGGGTCAACAGCTTAAGGACCTCAACCATCCTAAACTTGGTCTAGTAGCAACTGCCCAAATGTTAAGGATTGGTAATAATAATGTTATTAGATACACCTACGTAAGAAAGGTTACAGAAACTATAGACCTAAATATAGACCAAAACTTAGAATTTGATGCAAAAGCAATTGGTAACCAAAACTCAATTACTCTTAACATCAAAGTAGCTCCAAAAAATAACCCGGTTCAAAACTTGTATCCAATAACAGTCTATAAAGATACCCCAAGTCCAGTTACAAGTGAATATGTTGTAAAGGATGAGGGAGAAACAAAATCAGGTACCTATCCTTACCAACTAGACTGGAGGACAACCTCTCAAAAACTTAAAGACAATAAGGGAAAGGTAATAGACAAGTTAGTTGATTTGGATAAGTCCAGACTAACAGGAGCCTATGTAGAATGGGATATAGAAGTCGATACAGATAAGCTTGTTGACCCTAAAAACCCACTTGACCTTAATAATCTAAACCTAACAGTGTTTGGATCAGCTAACCAAGGCCTTACCAATATCTACTACAAGGCATCTAAAAATAAAGATGACCTAGAGACAACAGATGGTTATATTTCTTCAACAAACCTTGGAGAGCTTTTAAGCCAAAATTCTCAAATAAGTAAAGCTGATCTTGGACAGAAATTAGTTGATAATAAACCAGAAGGAAATAAGTTATACATCAAGGTCAAAGCAACAATTGACCCTGACCAAGTTCACGAAACCTACTCAATTGGCTTTAGACTAAACCCTGATAAGAACTATATTGATGGTTTGTTACAAGACATACTTAATAAATACAACTCTATCCCTACTCCACTCAAATGGCTAAAGGGAGTGAAAGAGGCTAGAAGATTTGCAGAAGTACCATTCAACCTAGTTGAAACAAATATTCCTGCAACCTTCCTCGGTCTAACAGATAGGTTTACCAACGAGAGATTCTACTACGACAACACCAGAACCATAGTTGCAAACAGAAAATCAGATACTAAGGTAGATTGGTACGCCCTAGATTTAATCAGACGTGGCGAAAGCCAAGACCCAGCCCTAGATAATCCTGATTTTGATAGAAATAATGGCAAAGACAAGAAAACAATTAAGGCAAAAAAGGTCTACTACCTACCACTCAAAGACGGTGGCTATAGGAGAACTACCCAAGCAGGAGATGTTGTCTTACAAAATGGTCAGTATTTCCCAGGAACCATAGTTTCTTATGAATATCCTAACCACTCAGGAAAAAGAGACGACACCTACAACTTTAGGCCTAACCTAAAAGAAAAGAAGAAATTTAACGTCGACGAGTCTTACGATTATGAAGGCGGTCGTGTGAATCTCTTTACAGAAAAAATCTCTGCCCAAGACTTAGCCAAAGGCTACATAGCCTATATAGAAAGTCCATATCCAATCATGCGTATCAATAGAAACTTCGATATGGTATCATGTTTCAACGACCGCGTCAATGCCCCAGTATACACAGGCAACACCAAGGTCTTCTTAGATATACATGAGGATGTATCAGGTGACTACCTCCTAACTAGAATAAATGAGTCCATAGGTAATCCATCCGGCGAATATAGCTTAAAGAATTACCTAGCTGGGAACACTTATGACGGAGTTTCTCTAAACCATAATGGTGATTTAAGCCAAGGCCAAGCCATGGAAGAACTTATGAAAAAGATCTACTTCTATGGTGAGGAAGTAAAGAAGGAATACACAGCAGGTAAGTACGATTCTAATACTAAGGGCCAAGAGATGCACAGGCTCATAGAATCATCCATGTACCAAAGGGTAATTCACCACTTTACAGATGGTAAGTCCCTAGAAAAGGATTATTTCGATACCCCATCATCCTACAATGTAGATGAGTGGAAAGTTCCTCACACCTTATCAGGTACCCGTCAAACCTACCCAAAAACTGGTTGGGACGGCTCTTTTGAAGGAAAGGACCCTAATAGAAGAATAAATAATGAGCCAGGAGCTCCTAGAAAATTAAAAGATAATGAAACCCAGATAGGAAACTACCCACCAGTCCAATCCACCCAATACGAAATGGCCCAAAAGCTTTATAAGAAGGTTATTGATTCTTATAGAGAAGGCAATAATTGGAATCCTGACAAGGCAGATTCTGTAAAATTAGTATTCTACTCCCACACAGACGAAGGCAAATACCAAGAGCTAATCGCAGGTCGTGTCATGGCTCCAATTGAGATTGATAAATATAAGAAAGACGGCAGCAAACTTGCAGATGCTAAATTCAGATTTACCAATATCGATACAGGTGAGAAAAAAGAATGGACATCAACAGATGATAACAAGGCTCACAAGCTCTACCTAAGACCAGGTAAATACAAGGTCCAAGAAATGAAAAACCCAAAAGGTTATCAAAAAATCAAAGACTTTGATATAGAAGTAATAAGAAAAGAAATCCATCCAGATGATGGTTCATACGATGCCAAAAAACTTCCAAGAATCCATGTCAACGATGGTTTTGAAACAGAAGTATCAATAGACCAAACCACTGTTCCAAAAGATACAGACGGAAAAACACCTCTTGTAGTACTTGACGAAGACAACAAAATCAAAGTCAAGGTCACAAATATAGAGGATAACCTCGGTAAGCTTGAATTTATAAAAAGAAATAAGTTTATAAAACTAGACGGTGCAGAATTTAGGCTTAGAAAAATAGAAGCATTAGATTTAAATGATGCTAAAAATAAATTCAAAGACCCATCTAAACTAACTTATGATTCAAAATACGACAAGACCGAAAAGGGAAATATTGGTGAATTCAAATTCGATCATATCCCTGCTGGTTTATATGTATTAGAGGAAACAAAGGTTCCAGAAGGCTATGAAAAAGCCCCACTCTACCTAATCGAAGCTAAAGAAATAACAGATGCTAATGATAAGAAAAAGGTTGAAGTAAGCTTTGTACAAGAATACAAAGAAGTTACAAATGAAAAGGGTGAAAAAGAAGCAAAAATAGCAGATGCAAATCTTGAAACAGAAAAGGCCACCAGAGATAAAAAACTCGTTGACCTTCCTATAATTAGGAATAAGGCCAAAAAGACAGAAATCAAATTTAGAAAAGTAAGAACCGAAAACCTAGACACTGCAAAAGAACACCTAGGCTTAGGCGATGCTAAATTTAGACTCATGTCCCTAAAAATGGTAGATGGTGACTTCTACTTAGAAGAAGCCTACACAGATAATTCCACCAAAACCAAAGCTCCAAGAGCCAAGGTCGATGGCCAACAAGCAGAGGGCGGCGGATATATCACCTTCAAAGACCTAAAAGTCGGAGTCTACCTCTTAGAAGAGCTAGAAGCACCAAAAGGCTACAAAAAAACCGACCTCTATGGTTGGAAGCTTATAGTAAGCTTAGATAAAGATGGCAACTTCACCCACAAGCTCTATGAAGTACCAAAGGCAAAAGAAGGCGAGAACCAAGATAAAATCTTTAACTCCAATAAGTTAACAGAGGTTAAGATATCTGAAATCATAAATGATAAAGATAAGATAAAAGCCTATCAAATAGGCAACGACGCCAGAACTATAGACATTACTTTCAAAAAATACAAGGGAAAAATCGTAGAAAAAGATGGCAAACCAGAAGTAGAAGCTACAGAAGTTAATGAAAAATTATTTGGCAAAAATAATCAGCCGGTAAGCTTCAACCTCTACAAGTCAGACTTCTACGGGGCAATAATAGGAGAAAAGGATGAAAAAGGAAACTTTATCCCAATAAATAAAGAACCAATCATCCAAGATGAAAAGGGCATATTCCACCTCAAAGGCCTAGAATTTGGTGGCTACTATATCCTAAGAGAAACAAACCCACCAAAAGACTACAACAAGGCTGATGACATCCTTCTAAAGGTAGAGGCAGAAGCCATAGCCAACGAAGGCCATATGAAGGTAATCGTAAGAGACCCTAATACCAACGCCAAAACCGACTTCCACTCAGTATTTAAGGGAGTAGTCGACTTCCTAGAAGATGAAAAACTAGGAAAATTCTCCATAAAGAAAGTCGGTAATGCAATAGGATACACTGACAAAAACGGCAATCCAATAAGAGTCGGCCTAAGACGTGCCTATTTCAGACTCTACACAGCAAATGAAGATTACGAGATAGAGTACAAGGATAAGGACAAAAAGTATCCAAAAGAATACATCCAAAAGGTAACACCAGGAGTACCAATCACAAAAGATGATGGCAAAGGCGGCCAAACTGGAAAGAGCCCAAAAGAAATCGAAGAAGAAGCCCCTAACCAAGGTATAGTAACCTTCGACCAACTAAAACCAGGCCACTACGTCCTAGAAGAATTTAGGGGACCTGCAGGCTACGAAAGAGATCCAAACCCATGGTACATCCTAGTAGAAAGAGACGGAACAGTCAAAAAATACAGGGACAACCCAAGCAAGACCAGAAATCCAAAACAAATGGACTACGCTGCCCAAAGCATAAGATTCAGGATGGCAGGCCTAGATATATCTGAACCGTTACAATTTAATAGACTAATGGCAGCACCTTTGTCAGGTGGACTAGAAATATCTGATGAATCTATCCCACAAAATGTAATGGCAAGTGGCTGGCAAAATGTTGACCCTGATAAGTCCGATGATGAGAAAATCTACACCAATGATACAAATAATAGGGTAGAATCAAAGATAATCTCTATAAACAAGGATGACGGAAGCAAGGCATATAGACAACAAATCTTAATCCATCCAAATAAAAAGTTAAAACAATTTGTAGAATTTGAAAGATTTAATGGAACAGAAACATATAATAGTGTAAAAGTATTAAGTGCAAAAGAAGTCGATGACGGCTCAACACTTGAACAAATTTATGGCACACCTAAAGACGTTAAGAATAAAGTAAACCCATATGATAAATACAACAATAATGTCAATATAGCAAGATTTTCTACTAATAGTGCTACAGATAAACCTATTCTGATAGAAGTAGAAGTACCTTATAGTAAGGGAGAAAAAATCGGCCTTAAAATAGGTTACTACCTAGAAGGAGTAGGCCAGAAAAAAACCTCAAGCATTTATGCAAAAGGGTATGACAATGAAGATGCTATAAACAAAGAAACAACTTATAGTGTTACAGTAGATAAAAATATAGTAAATGGTAGCGTAAGCGTAACTTCTGACAAGACTGAAAACTTAAAAGAAGGTGACACAGTCAACCTAAAAGTTGAACCAGATAAAGGATACAAACGAAAGAGTTTATCCTACACTGCAAATGGAGTTACCACTCAAATCTCTGGCAATAGCTTTACAATGCCAGCAGCAGATGTAACAGTAAGTGCAGTCTTCGAAGAAGAAAAAGCACCTAAGCCAGACCCAGGAACACAAGAAGGCCACAAGGTCAACACAAGTAGTACAGGTGGCGGAAGCATTAGTGCAAGCCCTCAAAATCCTGTCGCAAAAGATACAGAAGTAACAATAACTATTAAACCAAATTCTGGCAAGAAGTTAGCTGAACTACTAATAGATGGTTATCCAGCAGAAGTTAATGGAAATACCGCTGTCTTCGGCATGCCAGACCACGATGTAAATGTCGAAGCAAGCTTCATAGATGAAAATACCCCACACCCAACAGGTGAGATGATCTTAAAGGCAAACTTCATTTATTCCAACCAAAAGGACGGAATAGATAATAGTAAGGATGAGCCAAAAGGTTCTCCAGGTACAGTTGAACTTTTCGTCAACAAAAGACAAGGCCTAGTAGACAATTGGGTCAAAGTTCCAAATAGCGAAAGACCTGCTCCTTATAAGGGCACCTTAGAATACAAAGGTCTTGACCTAGATTCTGATTACAAACTAGTCTATACCAGAGATACAGAAATAGCTGGTGGTTGGGGATCTGAGACTGTATCAGAATACCGATTTGATTCTAGAGATGTTAAAGAGAATAATACTGTAATAGTCAATATCTCAAATGGTAACCTAACTGAAATCTTCAACCACGATGAAACAGGTTTTAGGATTCCGCTAAGAATTACCAAGGTCAATGAAAACAAGGCTGCTCTAACAGGTTCACAATTTAAGGCTCGTAAGCTTGTAAATGGTGAGAGAGTTCCAATCTATGAGAAAAAAGAAGATGGTACTTATGTCGATACAGGCAAAACAGGCTTCCCTAAATACTACGATGAGAAATTCGACGGAGTGTCAGAGGCTACTGGTAAGCCAGGAGATAACTACTTCAGAGAGCTAACCCCAGGTATCTACGAGCTTGAAGAAATCAAGACCCCAGATAACACCTATAGGCCTCCAAAAGATAAAAATGGTAATAACATGAAGTGGTACTTCAAGGTAGTAATAAACAAAGAAAAAGTACCAAGAGATGCCAACTACATGGATATCACCTTTGACTTTGAACACACTTTCTCTGAAAATGACGATTTCAATATCGGCATAAGTGAAGCTGAAAAGAAAGAACTTATAGGTAAAACTATCAAGGGCTTCAAAAGGGGAGACCCAGACTTTGCAAGATACATCGAGGAAGTAAGAGATGATGGTCGTTCCGATCCAGCAAGGCCAGACGCCCCATACAAGTGGATCCACGATGCTAGAGTTACTAACTACAAAAACAAAACAAAGCTAAGCTTCTTCAAAAAGGATAAGGCATCTTATCAAAATATAGGAGGAGCAGAATTCTCCTTAAGAAAGGCTAAGCTTGATAAAGAAGGAAAGCTAGTATTTGAAAATAACAAGCCAGCTTATGAGAAAGAAACAACTAAAGGCGCAGATGGATCAGACCTTACACCAGAACAGCTAGACTCAATGAGAGTCCAACCTTATGATGAGAAAGAGAAATTTGCTAAGGCAATTTCAAATGACCAACTAGGTGTAGAATTTACCAACATAGGTGAAGGCACCTACATCCTAGAAGAAATCAAACCAGCCGATGGTTTTAAGCCTACCGACTCCTTCCTAGCTATCACCTTCACAGAAGATGAAAAAGGTTCATGGAAGCAAGAGGTAAAAGGCTACGAGAAAAACGAACAAGGCGTTTACCAAGAGATGTCTGATACAAACAAGTTCTTCTCCAAAAACACAAAGGGCGAATTTGTAAGTGTAAACAACGAAAAAGCCTACATCGACCTCAAATTCCAAAAGATTGAAGGAAAGAAGGACAAAAAAGGTAAGGATATACCTGTAGAATCAGCCGACTTTAAGCTAACCCAAGTCGATAAGGATGGCAAGAAGGTTGAGGGTGGATATGAAAAGACTATCTACTCATACGCAAACTCTCACTTCGAGTTCAAATACCTACCTCTAGGTCGTTACAAGCTCCAAGAAACTAGAGCTATTACAAAATTTGAAAAACCAGACCCATGGTTCTTCAATGTAGTCCAAGATGAAAAAACTCATAAGCTAAAAATAGTCTTCGAGAATGACCCAGATGGAAAACTTGATGAATCCATAGGCTTTAAGACTAAGCAAAATGGAGAGCCTGATTATGATGATGACGGAAATTACCAAGACCTCAAAATCAGAAACTACTCCAAGACCAACTTCTCCTTCATGAAGTTTAGAAATGAGACCGATAAAGATGGCAAGAAGCTCCCACTAAAGGACGCTTACTTTAGACTTACAAAAGTTAGATTCTCAATGGATGAAAAAGCTAAGGCCTACGAGTACCACAATGAAAAAGACGGTGCAGGCCTTAAGAAATATGTCCGTGGTAAGAAAGTTACAGAATATGATCCTAGTGGCAAGGTAATAAAATTCACTTACGATAATAAAGAATATAAGTATGACGAGAAAAATAATCTTGTTAGCGTAGGGGGACAAAGGCCAACAGAAGAAGACAAAAAAGTCAAACCAGACGCAATCTCAAATGCTACAGGTAAGTACAGTGCCCTACGTCGTTCCCAATCTACTGGTAGGGTAGACTTCCAAAACCTAGGTGAAGGTATCTACCAACTAGAAGAAGTAGGCATCCCAGAAGGCTACCAATCTAACACCAAACAATTTAAGTGGATATTCAAAGTTGAAAAGTCAGATGATGGCTTACAGATAGTAAGAACCTACAAGGACAGTAAAGGTAATAGTCACGATGTCGAAGAAGAATACTTCCAAAAATACGATAAGGACTATTACGACAAGTTCTACTCAAAGAATAACTTTAAGAAAAACTCCAATATTACCGGTGACGGTAAGGAAAATCCTTACGAGATAACCAACACCAAGACCACCACAGACCTCAAGTGGAAGAAAATTGGAGGCAGGGATACATCTAATATAATAAAGAAGGACACCAAGTTCGTTTTATTAAAAACTTCAAATGATCCAAATAACCTCAACTCTGCCAAATTAGGTCAATCAGAATTCCCACCTTACCAAGTGGAAAGCGATGAAGGTGTCTTTGAAATCACAAACCTAGCCAAGGGTGTCTATGTATTAATGGAAACCAAGGCCCCAGATGGCTATGAAAAGATGGATAGGCAGATAGGAATAAAAGTCTATGAAGATTCAAAGGGAGCCTTACAAAAAGAATACTTTGAAATAAAACTTAACAAAGAGGGAAATAAGGAATTAGTAAAAAGTCCTGGAGAGTTCCAAAACTTATTAAATAGAAATGCACAAAAACCAGAAACTCATACTGAAGCCGATGGAACTTTCTACGTAATCAATAAGTCCAAACCATATTTCTTCTACCTATACAAGGGCTTTATGAAGAAAGAAAAAGAAAAGGACGTATTTACTGACATCACCAAGGGCAAGCTAAAGGTAAAAATCTACGCCGACCCAGCTGATAAGAAAAACACTGATAAAACAGTCTATGAACAAACCATAGACCTATCAGAAAATGCCCCTTACAGGATAGACTTAAACAACAATATTAAGTTTGGAAGAGACTATCTATTAGAAGAAGTAAAATCCCCAGATGGATATGCTAAGACTAATTATAGGTATAAACTAAGATTTGCCTATGATTCTTCCTGGGACACTCCATTTGTAGCAACCCTAGTTGCAGTCTTAAAGGAAGTGAAAAAGGAAGATGGCACTACGGAATGGGTTCCACTTACAAATAAGGATGGCAAAAATATCTCGGACTCTGGTCAATATCTAGGAGATGGAAAATCCATCAACTCAGGATTCCGATTCCAAATCGTAAACAAGAAAACCGAAGTTGTCTTTACCAAAAAAGGAAAAGACAAGGTAGAAGAAGATGGCAAACTAGTAGATAAAGAAACTCCACTAAAAGGCGTTGAGTTCTACCTAGAAAAACAAGACCCAGACGATATAGGGAAGAAAAACCAAGGTTATTATCCATTGACAGCAAATATGGAAATGATAAAACCTAAAATCGGTGATGATGGAACTAAATCTTACTACTACATTAGTAATGAGACTGGAAAAGAAGTAGCAGTTAATAATTTCAATCCAGAAAAAATAACAGATCCACCGGTTAAAATCTACAAATCAGGAGAAGACGGTAAATTCAAAATAACAGACCTAATCGACGGCTACTATAGACTTATAGAACCAAAAGCAGCCAAAGACGCTGATGGCAAAGAGTACATGAAAGTCAATGGCCCAATCAAAAAATTCAGAGTTGAAGATGGTAAGGTAAAAATTTACACAAACGACAAAGAAAATAAGCTCATAGAAAAAGAAGTAGATGGTACAAGTGAAGCAACAGTAACCCATATCATCAACCAAAAACCAGGCAAGGGCGAATTTACCCTAACCAAGGAAGATGAAGATGGTGGTAAATTAGATGGCGTTGAGTTCACTCTCTATAAGACAGACGGGGAAACCCAAGTCGGAGAAAAACAAACAACTAATTCTAATGGTAAAATCAAATTCACCGGCCTACCTTACGGCTACTATTGGCTCAAGGAAACAAAATCCAAAGACGGTTACATCCTAGATACCAAGAAAAAACTAATAGCCCTAGGTGGAGATAAAAAATGGGATGTTCCAGGCAGAAAAGAAGATGTTTGGAAAGCAATCAAATTTGAAGGTACCCAAGATGAACTTGTATCAACAGCTGACAGCCCTAATAAGGATACAGTATATCCAAACAAGGCCGAAGGCATCTTTGCTAAATTCAAATTCAAGATTGACGAAAAAGCCGACATCAAACCAGGAGATTATTTCACAATCAAATTCTCCGACAATGTAGACCTAGATGGTATCAATAAAGATAATACCGATAAGGGTCAAAAGGTTGACGAATACTTCAACATCATAGGACCTGCAGGACTTCTTGCAAAGGCCAAGGTAAATGATGACAGAAGGTCAATCACCTACATCTTTACAGAATATGTAAAAGACTACAAGCCAAACTCCATGTCCATGTTCCTACAACTCTTCCCTAACAGAAGAAAAGTAGACCACAAGCAAGACATAGAAGTCACAGCAGATATAGGACATAATACTGATCCAACAAATCCTAACTATTCTAACTATCATTACTCAGACTCTATAACCATAGACTACAGAGGAAAAAATGAAAAGATTGGATATAATGGTTACCAAAATCCAGATTCAGATATATCATCCTACATGCTAAGGTTAAACCCAGATGGTAAGACCTTTACAGCGATTTTATATCTAAACCCATGGAATAGAGAGATGTTAGGCAAGACCCTATCATTTACAACAGATGAAGATATCCTAGTAAATGATAATCTATCAGTAAAAACCTATATCAAGAATGGAGCAGGTAGTCATCCAAGCAGTGGAAATATTGATGGATGGGAAGATGGAGACCTACCAGATTCCTACGATATCTACGAAGAAGATTCAGATGGTAAGCTCAAAGTACGCTCTGACTTAAGTCTAATTACAGATAAGGGTGATGAATACAATTGGTATCCAACTAAAACTTGGACAGAATCATTAGAAGTTAATCCTTATTACGGTTATGATTATTCTCAATATGATTACAATTATGGTAGATATAGGTATTACAAATATGTCACCAAGGACAACAGAGATGATAAAATCACCAGAAAAATAGATATCCCAACTAGATACCTAAACAGAAAAGGTGATTCAAAAACTGCAACCTATGTAATAGAAATTAAGGGTGAGTTAAACAAAAATGCCAAGTCACTAAAAACTAGGGCAGATGAAACTCACTACAACTACAGGACACAAAACCGTACAACCTACAAAGATTCCTACAAATCCTACTTTGAAACCTGGTCACAATTCTTCAACCCAGGAGCAAGTGGAAATGTCAGCAAGGAAATCAAACTTGTAAACTTCAAAAACAAAATAGAATTTGCAAAAGTAGATGGTGGTGTCCTATCAAATGTAGTAGATAAGACTGAGGAAAATTCTCAAAAACTAAAGGATTTGGGCATAGGTCTACCATTAAAGGGAGCAGAATTTAAACTTGTAAAAGATGGAACTGATGTAGACAAATCAACAAGAACATCAGACGACAATGGAATCTTCTCATGGGAAGGCCTAGTACCTGGAACCTACCAAGTCATAGAAACAAAATCACCTGATGATACAAAATATGACTTGCCAAAAGATGCAATTTCAACCTTTAAAGTAGATGAAAATGGAAATATTGTAGAAATCAAAAACAATAAACAAATCCTAGAAAACTACAGAAAAGCTGAAATAAAAATAAGAAAAACTGACCAAGATGGCAATACCCTAGATGGTGCAGAATTCTTACTAACTGCAACAGGCAAACAAAAGTACACTGCAAATATAGGAACAAAACAAGCAGATAATACAATCCTATTTGATAAGCTACCAGCAGGTACCTACACCCTAACAGAAGAAAAAGCCCCACAAGGCTACACCAAATCTAAAACAGTTTGGAATCTAGAAGTCACAAAAGATGGTAAAGTCAAATGGACAAACTCCTTTGATGATACAAATGATATGAAGAAAGTTTCTGTAAATACCTATTCTGGAGATGCTGATAAAGAAAATCTAAAATCAGAAATCCTAGGTATAGACACAGACTCAAAGACCTTCAGACAAAAAATTACCATCAAGGCAAGATCAAGCGAGCTTGAAAAAGCAAGGCTAATCTTAGACTCAGTAAACACTGACCTAAAATTAAGCCAAACAAATACCAAGGTAAGATTGGTACAAGCAAGTGGTGATACTATAAAAGATGCTGATAACACATCTTACACAGTCGAGTTCAATGATGGCAATAGCCTAGATCTAAGAATAGCCCCTCCATACAGAGAGGAAAAGAAAAACAATCCAGTAGGATCAAGCTCTGGAAATACTAGCGAAGAAAACAAAAATGATGCAGACGCAGTAAGAGAATATATCCTCATAGTAGACATGCCATACAAAGACAATGCAAGAATTGGTGCCAAGGCAACCTATGATGTTGGACAAGTCGACAAAACAACAGGTAAAGTCACATTTGGTACAGAAGATATCAAGACAGAACTAGATAAGTACGCAACAAAAGCAAATCTAACAATTGGAACTAACAATCTAGATATGACAGCATACAAAGACAAATATCTAGCCCGTGACATCAACCTACTAACAACCGACATAGGCAACATCAAAAAACCATCTATCTACTTCCAAAAAGTAGACGAAAAAACTAAAAAAGCTCTAGCAGGCGCCCAATTCAAACTTCAAAAGAAGATTAATGGTACCTATGTTGACCTTAATGAAAAAGGCGAAGAAGATACTACCCTAACAGCAAAATGGACAGCCATATCTGATGGTGAAGGTAAATTCCAATTTGAAAACCTAAAAGACGGCATCTACAAAGTCTATGAGACCAAAGCCCCATCAGGCTACGCCCTAACAGATAGAATAGCCTTCAGATTTGAAGTGAGAAATGGCAGACTATACAAGCTAGACAAGAATAATGAAGAATCAAAGGGTATAATCCTAAAAGTGACAGATTCACAAGGAAAAGAAGTAGATAATACTGATGCAAACAGGATTCAAATAACCAACAAACAAGCCCAATACCCATACACAGGCGGCCCAGGCACCTGGATAGGATTCACCCTAGCAGGAGTAGCAGTAATGCTAGGCGGAGTATTTATCTTTTACAAGAGACAAGCCCGTCTGGCTCAGTGAAGACCTCCACAGAGTGGTCGAGCGAAAAGCAAGCCCGTCCGGCTCATGGAGGACCCTCCACGGAGTGGTCGAGCGAAGCGAGAAAAAGCTATAGAAGCCTAAGGGAAAAAGGGCAAAGCCCCTAAAAAGAGAGGAAGCTTATAAAAAGCTTCCCACCCCACCCTTGCTTCGACCAAAGGCAAGCCCGTCGGCTCATTGAGACAAGCCTAACAGGGTAGTAAGTTATCAACAAAAAACTAAGAGCGATAATTCGTAAGGTTCAAAACTGTATAACAAACCAAGCTAATAGTTGCTCAAAGCAAACCAAAACCCAAGTAGTACTAATAGATCTCTCGACAAGCTCGAGAAAAGGGAAAATGAAGGAAGCTCGAGAGCTTCCCACACCCCTTCCCATTTCGAGCATTGCGAGAAATCTCATAGTTCTGTATATAAAGGGTTCTGTAACTACATCGGCATTAGCCAAATACGATCACCCTTGCATCGACCGAAGTGGAGATGTCTAAAGGCTCTCTCGGAAGTCAAACAAAAACCAAGAGCAACAATCCGTAAATATTCACAAAAGGGGTAAACAACCCCCACAAACACCAATAATTATTAGGCCATAAAAAGCCTATGATTATATAAAACAAATCGCCGCATCTACTGGGCGAAGAAGACACTTGCCCTAAAAAGCAAGAAAATATGTCAAAATTCCCGAAACTATGGTATAATAGTAAAAAGGGAAATGCTTTCAAATAAGGTAAAACCAAAAAAAAGAAAGCAACCGGCAATACGCCACAAATAATAGACAGCCCGTCCCTATTTATAGAAGGCAAAAAGGTACATAAACCAGAGCCCCTATAAGCAGCTGGCCCACCAGCACGAAAGGCAAGTCGCTGCCTTTCTGAAAAAGCAAGCCCGTACGAATGCCGCTTCTTCGAAGCTCTCCGCGCTCCCGCGCTATCATTCGGCGCAAACATGCCAAATCAAGGCATGTTTACGTGGCACACAGAGGACCTCTATAGGAGTGTCATTCAGAACGGAATTGCAAAACACAGCGACACTGACAAAAAATAAAAAAGGAGAAAATTATGAAAAAGAAAATTTTGTCATTATTAACAGCATTCGCAATGGTATTCGGAATAATAGCCGCACCATTCACAGCAAGTGCAGCTGAAGGTACAACTTTAAAACAAACCACAACTTCAGTTACAGTTCACAAAATTTTACAATCTAAAGAGAATTTGGATAAAAAAGTTGGTGAAGAAGGAAATCAAAAAGATGTATTCCCAGGTTTAGTAGGAATAGATGGAACCAAGTATGATGGAAATCAAATAAAAAGTATAGATAACTACTTTGGACAAGGTTCTAAAGATATCGGCGGAGTATACTTTGTTTGGACAAATGAGAACGATCAAGTTATTACTGCTAATGGTGAAGTTGTTAAAAAAGATAATAATATCATCACTGTAACTAATAACAAGCTACCAGAAAAAATCACAAAAGACGACCTTAAAACAGCTTTAGCAGGTGAAACAGTAGATAATAAGGGTCATGAATTTGATACTTCAAAACTTAAAACAGGTAAGTATAAAATTTATGAAATTCACAGTTTATCTAGCTATGTAAATGGAGAAAACACTCTTACAAAAATGAAGGCTGTTCCAGTTGTTATTAATCTTCCACTTAACGACATAGTAAAAGCTCACGTTTATCCAAAGAATACTGAAGATAAACCACAAATTGATAAAAACTTTGATTCTTCTAATACATTAGGAACAGTAGAAGATAAAGGTAAAAATCAAAAAACTGGTGCAAAATATGAAAATTATGCAGCAGAAAAAGCAACAGCTAAAGCAGAAATTGGTAAAGTAATACCATATGAAGTTAAAACTGAAATTCCAGCTGATTCAAAATATGAGATTCTAAAATGGACAGATAGTATGACTGATGGTCTTACTTTTGACAAAGACAGTTTAAAAATAACTGCAGATAATGGTATAACATTTGAAGCTAAAGATTACGATGTAATCGCTGATGATCATGGTTTTACATTAAGATTTACTCAAAAAGGTCTTAATAAAGTACAAAACAAAGATAAAGCAATTAACATTACTTTAAAATACAGTGCAACAGTAAATGCTGATGCAGTTATCGATAATCCAGAAAAGAACGACATTAAGTTTGATTATGGTAACAAACCAGGTAAAGAAGTAAAACCTACTGAAGTAAAACCAAAAGACAAAGAAATTAAAGTAAAGAAAACTTGGGCTGTAGATGGTAATGCAGTTACTGAAGCAGATAAGACAGTAACAGCTGTATTCACACTACAAGTAAAAGATGGCGAAAACTGGAAAGACGTTGATTCTTATACATCAACATCAGCAGAAGAATTCACTCATACATTCACTGGTCTAGATGATAATAAAACATATAGAGTAGTAGAACGTGTATCTGGATATGAACCAGAATATGTTACAACAACAGAAGCTGGTAAAGTAGAAATCAGGAACAACAAAGATTCTGAAAATCCAAAACCACTTGATCCAACAGAACCAAAAGTTGTAAATGGCGGTAGAAAATTCGTAAAAGCTGACCAAGATAATGGTGCAAGACTTGAAGGTGCAGAATTTAAGATTAAAAATGCAGAAGGTCAATTCCTAAAAGCAAAATCTGGTGCAAACATCCAAGAAGCAATGACAGCTTATAAAGCAGCAGATAAAGAATATAAAGACGCAGTTGCTTCACTAACACAAACCAATGGCGTTATTAATTACACAGAAAAAATTACAGCTGATAAAGTTAAAGAACTTAGAGAAAAAAGAGATAAAGCCTTTGTTGCAGCAAATATCGCTTATGAATGGACACCAACTGAAGGTGATGCAGCAGTATTCAAATCTAATGAAAAAGGTCAATTAGAAGTAACAGGTCTTGAATATGCTAAAAACTATGAAATAGTAGAGATTAAAGCTCCAGCAGGATACGCTCTACCATCAAATGCAACACAAAAATTCGACGTAGAAAAAGGATCATACACAGCTGACGCAACTGGTGTTGTATACGAAGGAACAGATGTAGTAAAAACTGGCGAAGGCGCAGACGCTAAGAGAATCAACAACAAGAAAGTAACAATCCCACAAACAGGTGGTATTGGTTCACTAGTATTCATCGCAGCAGGTCTTGCAATCATGGGCGGAGCTTTTATAGCATACAAAAGAAGCCAAGCTACAGCTTAATTAATAACAATTAATTAAATAAAATCTTATTGATCAGTACGTACAATAAGAAAAACACAAAGCCACAAGGGGCCTCCCGCCCCTTTACTTTGTACCTACGCACTTTATCAAAATACTAGTGAGTTGTTTTAACGTATACGTTATATACAGTGTAAATATTAACATAGTAAATATAAATAAGATAAAGTAAAAATTAGATTATCGTGTGACCATTTGATAATGAGAATTGGTATTATAATATAGATTTATAAAAATATAAATAATAAAAATGTACTAGTAAATTTTATACTATATTATGGGCTGAACTCTATTTAAATGTGATAAAATTAAATAATTGAAATGTTTTGCTAGATACTGGAGGATAAAGGGTGTTCAATTTTCTCACAAAATTTAGAAAAAAAGTGAATTTCGCAGATGATATGGATAATTTAATTAATAATATAAAAAAGAGTTATGAGTATAGTTCAGTTATTGAAAATTGCAATACAGCAACTACGATTATTGCCAATTATATAAATAATAAGGTTGCTTTTGAAACAATTTCTGGAAAATATGATTCTTTTAATAGATATAACTTATTAAATGTCTATTTAACATTATCAAGAGCTATGAATTGTGAGTTAGACTGTGTAACAATCAAAAAATCATTTATTATTAATGAAATTCCGATTAGGACAAATCCATGGAATATAAAAAGTGTTTTTGATAGTTTTCTTATTATTAATGATGATAATGTTTTGTCGGCTGAAAAAGGGGCATTAAATATTATCAATAGTTACTTATATCCTATGAATTTTGTAATGTGCATCAATGGAAAACATTCACAATTCGCTGCAATCTCACAAGGAAAAGGTGAAAGTTTTTTTACAGAGAGATTTGATTTTAGTAAATTATATGATTTATGTAGGTATGATGGAGTTAATTTCAAGGATAATGATAACAAGATAGTTAAATTAATTGATAAATATACACCTGAGGAAATTATGTTTGCTGGTATTTTGTTTGAAATTGGTAGAGTTCGCTTAGAAGAAGATTTTAAAAGTCCATATGCTTAAGTGAATTGGTAACTATATTTAAAATAGTTGGATTTTTTGATTTTGTTAAGGGACCGCTAAATATTATTGTTTTATTTTAATAATATTATTATATAGAAGAATTAACGTTGATGGATTAGATTAAAGAATTTTATATATGAAGTTTACGAATTGTATTAATTTATGCAGTATTTGTTTTGGGATTAAAGGATGTACGTATGAAATGGAATGAGTTTAATAGAAAGGTGAAACTTTTATTGGGTAGATTTTTCACATTTGAGTTTGACGATGATAGAATAATCTATTTTGTAGGTAAAAAAGAGTACACATTTACAAGGTCAGAGTATGAAAAAATGGTCAATCAACTTGATTCGTGCTATAGCTCAAATTATTCAATTTATAATGATAAACATTATGAGGTTATGGTAGATCAAACAGATAAAATATCGAGGCGAATTCCACCTAGAGTTATTTCTCCTGCTAGTACAAAGAAGTTTAATCTGTATGATAAGAGGAATAAAATAGATTATAAATTTCAGAGCATTTCAGATTTGATGATTTTAAATCTATTAAAATCAGAAAATCTTAATGAATTAAGAAGATTTATCAGCTCTAACTTTAAAAGTTATATGGATAATAAAGACTTTAAATTATTTAATTTATTAAGAGTGTCTATTAGAAGTTTTTATTCTATTTATGTGACTTATGAGAATAAAATTGGGTGGGATAAGATTGTTAAGTACGTAGACGCTTTTTTATTTAATCTTTGTCTTAGTTACGGCTTTTCATTTAGAATATTAGATGCAGATGATGATTCTTTTCATAGAGGATATCGTTTTAAACTTAGAACAAATAAAACAAAAGATTTGGAAGCTCCCAAATTATTATATAAAAAAGATTTAACAGAACAGTATCATATGGCTGTGTCTTCTTCAGATCCATTTATACAGTTTATTGGATTTTATCACATAATGGAATATTTCTTTGAAGAGGTTTATAAGGAAGATATAATAAAGACTACTAAAGAAATACTAATGAGACCAGATTTTTCTCCTAAAAATTCTAAAGATATCATGAAAGTGGTCGATAATATTTATAATAAGAAGGATGATAGTATTGTTGGAGCAGAATTGGATTCTTTAGAGATTACCTTAGGTAAATATATAAATATAGAAAGGATAGTAGATAAACTAAACGAAATTGATGAAGTACTAGTTCAATATTATAAAAATTGTGAAGTTGGATTTTCTGGTGGAATGAAAGTAGATTTAGAAGTTAATAATAAAAAAATTTTTAAACATTTGTCAAAAAGAATATACGTAACGAGAAATTCACTAGTACACAGTAAGTCTAATGATATTAGGGTGAAAGAAAGAGGGATATATAGCCCTTTTAAAGACTCAAAAGATTTGAATATGGAGATTCCTTTACTTAAGGTGATTGCTGAGGAGATTATTATTGGGTCTGCTAAAGAATTATAGGTGAATAGTTGGCTTTATATTATGAAATAATAAGCAACACCAATAATAAAATCAAATTATTCACATTTTATAATTCTTTTTTATAAAGTCGTAGATTAGGAAATATTAAAGACAGCAAGCCTAATAGATTTTATAAGATAACCAAAATCTTAGTTACCGTTAGGTGGATTGAGTGATAAAGAAAATTAGGAGTTAAATTCTCCTCTTTTACTTACCTAATTCACATTAATTTAAGGTATTTACATAAGTTTTAGTCAGCCCACACCCATTGATAATAATAATCTTTATAAATAGATATAGCTATAACAAAAGTTTAAAAGTATCTGGGGGATTGGGTTATATGTTTTTGTAGGAAGATAGCTAATGCCGATGTAGATACAGAACCCTTTATAAACATGCGGATGGGGTTCTCTCACGTTCGTTCGAGAAGGGTACGTGTGGTTTAGGTATTGGCTAGGTTGGGATATTTCTATTTCTTACCACTATTTACATATAAATAGCATATTAAAATAACTAATAGCTAGTCCACATCCATTGATAATAATCTTTACAAATAGATTTAAACTTATCAAAGACTTAGGATCAAAAGTGTAGGGATTTATTAGATAAATAGTCAAAACATTGAATTAACACAAATCATGGTAAAGTAAGAATAAGTAAAAATAAAATATAAGACAAAGACCCACAGGAGAGCTGGTATTGGTTCACTAGTATTCATCCCACCAGGTCTTGGTCTCCACGAGCCGACGGGATTGTTACATACAAAAGATCTCAAGCTGTTGAAGCTTAAGTAAAAACAAAATAACAAAACTTATTGGTCAGTACGTACAATAAGAACAAATACAAAGCTCAAAGGGTCAAAAGCACCTTTACTTTGTACCCGCATGATTTAATAAAATATTGTTTTATCGTATGTGGTATATACACAGTAATAATACAAAAGGTAAAGTAGAGAATAGATTATAGCTGATACCATATAAATATTTGATGTAGGTTCAGTTGGCATTACAGCTCTATTTCTTGTTAGCGTTTAGTATCAGGATTTAAGTAATTAAAGTTGATTTCAATTTATTTTATAAATATGAGAGGATTGTAGGATTAGAAGCATGTTAGAAGATAAATTAGCTAGTCTTTTTGAAGCTGAAAATATTTATGATGTTTGCAGGATTTTTGATGGATATTTTTATAAAAAATCTAATTGTAGAATAATGATATCTGGTTATGGAAGTTTCCAAAAGCCTTCTCCAGATAAAAATATGGTTATTAATGGCTATTCAATCACTGGATTTACTAATTATGATCAAGTTTTCTATTTGGATAGCAGATATAAATCTAAGGTAGATAAGCTAATAAAATCAAACAAGACAATCAATTTTGATATGAATATTTTGTCTAATCTAAAGAAGTTAGTGAAATCAAATTATGAGAATGATAAACTATTAGAATATTTTAATTATATAAAAGAGAAAAACTATAATGTTAGTATGGTTGCTACTTTGTATGAGAAAGCAGAGCATGTAATTCCTAATGAAATATGGATGAATTATGTGTTGTCTTTTGCAAAATATGATTCTATCGACAAAGTTACATATTGTAATTTAAAAAATGAGTATTTATCTGAAAAGTACTATATATGGGCCAAAGATATCTATGATTTAGAAGTAGATAATCAAGATAATATCTTATATAATTTGATTGTTTGTCTTTTAGCAAAATCATTCATATTGAGAGTTAAAAAAGATAGTATAAAAAATAAAATAATTGAACTTTTAGATTTTAGCTTAAATGTTTTGAGAGTTTACCCAGAATTAGAATTATATTTATTTGTACTTTATATTATGAAGGATATAAATGTAAAAAGAGCTTTTGAAAAAGTTGAAACAATTTCAAAAGGCACATTTAAGAGGATAGAAAATACAGCTTGGGATATTTTTCAGATCAGAATACTTGAAAAAATATTTTTTAGTGATTTAAAACAAGGATTACTAAGTTTTCAATACATTGGTACTGAGGATAAGGGATTACAGGAAATTATTAATATAAATCCAATAAAAATTATAGGTGAATATAATGATATAGAAATAAATAAAAGGGATAAGAGTATTCTAGATATAGATAGTGGAGTGCAAAATGAATTAGAAACAATGTTAAATAACTATAGGTGTGTTAATAAGAAGCCTGGTGAAGGAGTAGATTACTTTAAAATACGAAAAAATCTTAATGGTGAGATTAATCACATGGAAGAGAACTATTTCTCTTGAAATAATTAATTTTGTTAGTATCTCATACACTAGGGTTTAAAATAGGAGATTGATTTTAACTAATGGTTAACTTTATTAAAAAATATTTTGGTTATATTATTTATTTTATATTATGGTTTCTCTTTTATCAAATTTTCAGGGATAGTTACAATTTCATGTTGGTATATAGAATGGGTTATTCTAAAATGGTAGGAATATCAGTTGGGGTTTTCACTATTGTGATTTTTGTTAATGATTTTTTCAAAGATAAATCTGTAGACTTGACTGACAAGACAAATTATTATTTGGGATATAATATTAGATACTATGATTTGTATGAAAATAGTATTTTTAAAATATCTAAAAACACGCGTCTTGAAATGTTACTTTCTATTATGCTAATAATTCCTAGCCTATTAATTTTGACAAGATTTACATATAATATATGTTTTTTAAAATATTTATTTGATTTTATTAGATCAATAAATAAATTTTTAATGTCAGCATGGTGTTCTTTATTATCGTTAAGCGGAGTATATCTTATTTTTATTTTATATTCTATATTAAAAGTTACTAGAAAAATTTTCTATGATGGATACAAATTGAATGTTGATATCTTTGGGAATTATAAAAATAAAAAAGAAATTGAAGAACATATTTCAATTATCTATGGAGATAAATTTAAATCGATTTTTGAGAAAAGAAACACTATTAGTGAGATAGATCTTAATGTTATTATGCAGGTATTCACGAAAGATATATTTAATATAGGAAAATCAGTTTCTAATGATAAAGATGAATTCGGTGTATTTATACGTTCAGCTTACTATTATGAAAAAAGTATTATTCAAGATTTGATAAATGGAAATAAAACTGATGATAAAATAATAAAATTAATCAGTGATTACTATATTTCTAAATGGCAGAAATATATTTGGATTCCTAATGTCTGTATTTGTCCTTCTGCAGTTATGGAAATTGCTATGAATGACTTAAATTCTATAAACTATATTTACAAAATGTGCGGTAATAGTGTTGCATTTGACAATAGTTTTAAAAAAAGGACTGATATTGAATGGAATAATAAAAAAAATAAAACTAGCAATAAAGTAATAAGTGAAATAGTACAGATTATCGGAATTTCTTTTTCAGATGATTTATTTATCAAAAATTCATATTATGCAACTGATATTTATAGGATCTTCGATATTTTGAGTGATTTGAGGAAGCATGAATGTATTTCAAAAAAAGATCTAGGAGCATATATCGAATATTTGTTGGATAATTTATACTTTAGGGGAAAAGATGTTGATGTAAAAGTTAAAGTTAAGATTAAAGATTTTGAATCATGTGTAAGTCATAGCGATAATGAAACACTAAAAGATGCAATAAAAAAATACCGAGTTGCTAAAGATTAAGTAAATTTGAAAAGAAAATAAAAACCTTAGTCGCAAGTACGAGGACTGAGCTATAGTGAAAAGAGGGGGGGTTCCTCTTTTTATATGCCTAATTCACATTAATTTAAGGTATTTAAATAAGTTTTAGCCAGTCCACACCAATTGATAATAATAATCTTTATAAATAGATATAGCGATGACCAAAGTTTAAAGGCATCTGGGGATTGGCTTATATAATTTTTGTAGAAAGCTAGCTAATGCCGGTGTAGATACAGAACCCTTTATAGACAGAACCATGAGTTCTCTCACTACGTTCGAGAAGGGAGGTGGAGTTGGAAGCTTTTTAAGCTTCCTTTATTATCCTTTTTGAATATTTATGGATTGGTGTTCTTGGTTTGTTGTTGACTTCTTGCTACCCTGTTAGGCATGTCTCCTAGAGCCGACGGGCTTGGTCTCTTTGAGCCGACAGGCTATCCTCACGTTTATTCGAGAAGGGAGTGTTATGCTGTAAGTATTATCAATGTCTATATATTTTTTTGTATGGACAGAAATAATAAATCCTCCAAGATCTTGGTGGAGTTTCAGCTACTGCACGCTCTTGGCCGCTAGGGCAAATTTAGCTTACCATCAAATTACTTCGTAATTTGGGGCAAGCATGGAAACGTGGCTATGGCAAAGTTTTCTAGAGCTTGTGGCTCGTCTTTTTTATCTTTTTAGATATGGATTATGAATATTAAGTTTTGCTATTAGAATTCCTTTGCAAATATTTACCGTTAAGCCCATTAATGCTTGCTTTAGTTGTAAAAAAATGATATAATTAGATAAGTTAAGGTATTGAAGGGAAGTGGGAGTTGCTTCCCTTTGTTTACTTATTTATTAATTTTAAGTTTTATATTATAATAGAAGTAAGAATTGATTTAAAGAAAGATTATAAAGGAGATTATGATGAGTGACGTTAGAGTTAGATTTGCACCTTCTCCAACAGGATATCTACACATTGGTGGTCTTAGGACAGCCCTTTTTAACTACCTATATGCTAGACACACTGGCGGAAAGATGATTTTAAGAATTGAGGATACTGATAGGACACGTTTTGTGGAAGGTGCCCTTGAAAATCTTCTTAAGGCCCTTAAATGGTCTGGTGTTGAGATTGATGAAGGTGTTATGCTTGATGAAAATGGAAATGTTACCGAAAAGGGTGACTTTGGTCCATATATCCAATCTGAAAGGGTTAAGGCTGGCATTTATGACAAATATATCGACCAATTAATCGATGAAGGCAAGGCTTATTATTGCTTCTGCTCTCAAGAAAGAGTGGATAAGGTTCGTGATCAAATGAGAGCTGATGGACTTACACCAAAATACGATGGTCTTTGCCGTTCTATTCCTCTTGAAGAAGCCAAACAAAGGGTTGCTAATGGGGAAGAGCACACTGTTAGACTAAAATTACCAAAGGACTATGATATTTCCTTTAATGACAGAATTAAGGGCAAGATTACCTTTAATACTGATGACCAAGATGACCAAGTTCTTATTAAGAGAGATGGTTTCCCAACTTATCACTTTGCTGTAGTTGTGGATGACCATTTGATGGGCATTACCCATGTCGTTCGTGGTGATGAGTGGATTTCTTCTACACCAAAGCATGTTTATTTATACGAAGCTTTTGGTTGGGAGGCTCCAGAATATATCCATCTACCTACCGTTTTAAATAAGGACCACAAGAAATATTCTAAGAGAAATGGCGATGGCATGGTTGAGGACTTTATCGAAGAAGGCTACACACCAGAAGGTCTTATCAACTTCCTATCATTACTTGGTTGGTCACCTGATAGTGAAGAAGAAATCTTTACTCTTGATCAATTAGCTAAGCAATTTGACTTTGATAGGGTAAATAAGACTGGTGCTGTCTTTGATAAGAAGAAACTTGACTGGGTCAATGGCCACTATGTTAGGGACCTAAGCCCAGAAGAGCTTGCAGAAGATATCAAGCCATACCTAATTAAGGCTGGTCTAATTGATGAGTCTTATGACCATGACAAATTAGTTTTACTTGCAGAAACATGGCAATCAGCTATTGATAAGTTCTCTGATGCAGCAGAACTTGTTAAAAACTACTATATAAAGAGTGCTGATATCGACTATGATGATGATGCAAAAGAAGCTATTTCTACAGATGATGCCAGAATCCTATTTAAGGCATTCTTAGACCATCTTGCAGAAGTTAAGGAAATTGACCCAGACTTTGCTAAATCAATTATGAAGACTATCCAAAAGGAAACAGGCATCAAGGGCAAGAACCTATGGTTCCCAGTAAGGGCAGCTGTAACAGGTTCTGTCCACGGCCCAGACCTATCAAATGCCTTCCTAATCATGGGCAAGGACCTAGTTAAGGAAAGGCTAGAATTTGTAAGGGATAATTTTTAATGAAAATTTATAATACTCTTAGTAGACAAAAAGAAGTATTTAAACCAATAGAAGAAAGCAAGATCAAGATGTATGTCTGCGGACCTACAGTCTATGATTACATGCACATAGGCAATGCCAGACCCCTAGTTGTCTTTGATACCTTCAGACGTTTCGCAAAATTTAGGGGTTATGATGTAAAATATGTGGTAAACTTCACCGATGTCGATGATAAGATAATCAAAAAATCAATCGAAGAAGGCATCACTACAAAAGAAGTCACAGACCGCTATATAGACCAATATATGGCAGATGCCAAGGACCTAAACCTTGATGAAGAAGACACCATCCATCCAAGGGCAACCGAGGTTATGGATGATATAATCGCCTTCATAGATGGCCTTGTTAAGAAAGGTGTGGCATACGAATCAGATGGGGATGTTTACTTTGATGTAAGCAAAAAAGCTGATTATGGCAAATTATCAAGAAGAAATCTTGACGACCTCATGCACGGGGCCAGCAATAGGCTTGATAATGATGATGTAGGCCGCAAGAAAAACCCAGCAGATTTCACCCTTTGGAAAAAGACAAAAATTGATGGCGAAGTGGCTTGGGATTCTCCTTGGGGAGCTGGCAGACCTGGCTGGCACATAGAATGTTCAGCCATGAACAAGAAAATCTTGGGCGAAACCATTGATATACACGCAGGCGGGGAAGATTTGGAATTTCCTCACCACGAAAATGAAATAGCCCAATCTGAAGCCCTAAACGAAGTCAAATTTGCCAATTATTGGATGCACAACGGCATGATCCAGGTCAATGGGACAAAGATGAGTAAGTCTTTAGGCAATTTCTTTACTCTTGATGATATCAAGAAGGAATACGACCTAATGACCATCAGATTTTGGCTTTTGACCACATCATATAGGCAGCCAATTAATTTTACCAGGGAAATAATTGAACAAGCTCAAAATTCCCTAAACAGACTAAATAACGCAGCCTTTAAGCTTGAAGAAGACCTAGCAAGGGCAAGCGATAGGCCTATGGATGATAATGAAGAAAAACTTCTAGCAAATCTAGATGCGGCAGAGGCTAACTTTATAAGAGTCATGGAAGATGACCTAAATACAGCAGATGCCATTACAGTCTTATTTGATCTAGCCAAATTTATAAATACCAATATAAGCTCTGCTTCTTCAAAGGCCTTTATAGAAAAAACTAAGGCTCTTTATGACAGTCTCTACGATGTCCTAGGGCTTGTGGCCAAGAAAAAGAGCCTAGATATAGACGAAGACTTTATCTTAGCAAAAATTGAAGAAAGAGCTGCTGCCAAAAAGGCCAAGGACTTTGCAAAGGCAGATGCCATCAGGGATGAACTTTTAGAAATGGGCATAAGCCTAAAAGATACCCGTGATGGGGTCAAGTGGGAGATAAGCTAATGGATAGAATATATGGCAGAAAACCAGTCCTAGACACCCTAGATTCAGATATTGAAATCTATAGGGCCTACATCCTAAGGCAAAATTCCAAGATAATTGACAAGCTTATAAAAAAGCTAAGGGCAAAAAATATTGAAATAGATTTTGTAGATAAGAGTTTTTTTGATAAAATAGATATGAACCACCAAGGGGTCGCCCTTGATGTGGAAAGTTTTAAATACAAGGACCTAGCTGACATCGATACTTACAAGAGGCTAATAATCCTAGATCAAATAGAAGATCCTCATAACCTAGGAGCTATAGTAAGAAGTGCCGAAGCCTTCGGCTTTGATGGGGTAATAATACCTGAAAGAAGGTCAGCTGAGGTAAGTCCAATAGTCTATAAGACAAGTGCTGGGGCAATAAATAACATCAATATAATTAGGGTAAAAAATATTTCTCGAACCATAGAAGAAATCCAAAAAGAGGGATTTTGGGTCTATGGCCTAGCAGGCGAAGGAAGCCAAGAGATAGATAAAACCGACCTTAAGGGCAAAATAGCCCTAGTAGTAGGCAATGAAGGTAAGGGTATCTCTAGACTTGTAAGAGAGAAATGTGATATACTAATTAATATACCGATGAAGGGTTTTGTAAATAGCTTTAATGCATCTGTTGCCTCAGCTATAGCCATGTATGAGGTCCTAAGACAAAATGGCTTTGACTAAAAAAAACATAACCTATGTTGATGGCTACAATGTCATAAACAAATGGCCGGACTTAAAGGACTTATCAAAAACAAACCTTGCAGCCGCAAGGGATATGCTCATAGAAGAAATGGCTGAATATAGCGTTTTGAGGGCGGAAGAGATGGTGATAGTCTTTGATGCCTATAATCTTGATAGACTTAAAGAAACCATAGAAACAAAGTATAAGATGAAAATTGTCTATACAAAGAGGTTTCAAACGGCAGATACCTATATCGAAGCAGAGCTTGCAAGAGTAGGCCGTCGCCACAATGTCAAGGTCGTAACAGATGATGGGGCAGTGCAAAATATGGCCCTAGGCAAGGGAGCAAGCAGGATGACAGCCCTAGAGCTAAGGGGAGACCTCTTAGGCTTAAGGAGAAAGATTAAAAAAAGCCAAAAGGCAAATTTCAGTCACAACTACAGGTCTTATCCTATATCAAAATCTCTTGCAGCCAAACTTGACCAGCTTAAAATCAAGCTAGAAGATGAGGATAAAGATAAATAAATTCAAAATGGGTGATAATATGGATAAAATAAATTTAGAAGATAAGGAAACTTTAGAAAAGCTTAAAGATTATCTGGACAATCCGGATATGACCGATGAAGACTTGCTAAAAGTCATAGAATCTCTAACAGAAGACCAAAAAGAAGAAATCCTAGAAATAATCGCAGAAGATGACGAAGATTTTGACGATGATGATGACGATGATGACCTAATAGGATCAGCCAAAAAAGGAGTCAACACCTCCCTTGCCCCAATCAAGCGCAAGGATATGATGAAGCTATCAGACCTAAACAACGAAGAGATAGTAGAGCAATTCCAACTTGGCAACCAAAACGCCCTAGCAGCCCTAGTCGAAAAAAACCAGGGCCTAGTAAGGAGTCGTGCGTCCTATTTCTTTAGGTCCCACGGCAATGACCTAGACCTAGAAGACCTCGTCCAATCAGGCATGCTCGGCATGATAAGGGCAGCGGAGAAATTTGACCTAAGCCTAGGCTACAAATTTACAACCTATGCCTACAAGTGGATAGATAAAGCCATTAGAAAGGCCATAAATAAAGAAGGCCACACCATCAGGATTCCAGCAGGCAAATACTTAAAGCTAAACAAGCTTAAACAAATCTTAAAGGCCAACCCAGAGGCAAGCGATGAGGAACTCTACAGGATATTAGAAAACGAAGGCATCAACAAAAAACAAGCCGATGACCTTTTCCTAATAAATAGAAACCAAGTCAACTCCACCTCCTTAAATATCAACCTAGACAGCGAAGACTCCACAGGAGATGAGCTAATGGACATGGTAGGAGATGAATCGACCCCAGTAGATATGCTAATCTTAGAAAAAGACATGGAAAACTTCCTAATGCAAGCCCTAGACCAACTAACAGATAGGGAAAAGCAAATCATAATCTACAGGTATGGCCTAGACAACGAAAAACCAAAAACCCTAGAGCAAATAGGTTCTATCTACGACCTCTCCAGAGAAAGAATCCGTCAGATAGAAAACCAAGCCCTAGGCAAGCTAAAAGATTATTCTGATTTGGTTGGATAAAAATTACAATACTCTTAGGATTTTAGATCCTAGGGGTATTTTTTTAAATAAATTTTTTATAATTATTGTATATTTTTGATGTATTGAGGTAAAATGATAAAAACGATTCTTAGAGATTAGAAAGGATTTTTATGATTAAAGTTGAAAATTTTACTAAGGAATATAAGATAGGAAAAAAGGCTGTGGATGACATCTCCTTTGAGGCGAAAGATGGTGAAATCTTTGGATTTCTTGGTCCTAATGGGGCTGGTAAGTCTACTACCATCAAGTCTATTGTAGGGATAAATTCTAAGACTAAGGGGGAGATTTTTATAAATGGCCTCCGTATCGAGGATGACCCTATAGCCTACAAGAGCCAGTTTTCCTATGTGCCTGACAATCCAGAATTATTCGAAAATTATTCAGGAAACGAATATATAAATTTCATAGCAGATATCTATGGGGTGGATACTGAAACTAGGAAGGAAAGGCTTGATCATTATTTGGATTATTTTGATATAAGAGAGGCCATGAAGGACCCTATTTCAACCTATTCTCATGGTATGGCCCAAAGGCTTGCCATAATCGGTGCCCTTATCCACGACCCACAGGTTTTAATCCTTGACGAGCCAATGGTTGGCCTTGATGCTAAGTCTGCCTTTAATCTTAAGAAAATCCTTAGGGATAGGGCGGCAGCTGGCAAGTGTGTCATGTTTTCAACCCACGTTATGGAAGTGGCCCAGGAATTATGCGATAGGATTGGCATTATTTCTAAGGGCAAGCTTATCGCTATCGGAACTCTTGATGAGATTAAGCATATAGCCAACAACGATGGGTCTCTTGAATCAATTTTCTTGGAGCTTACAGATGAAAAGCAAGAATATTAAAACTATAGCAGCCTATGCTTTAAGGGAAAGTTTCTTCCCCTATAGGCCATCAAAGCAAGTTGCAAATGTGCCTAAAAACTACTTGATGAGAATAATCCTATTTATCTGGACCTATGTATTTTTGGGGGCCATATTTATAGGGGTCTTTAAGGCAAGCGCCATGATTTATGTGGGAACTGGTCAAAATCACATGTATTTTGTAAATTTTGCCATAGCAATCACCATGATGATCTTCATATTTTATGTGCCTGATATCCTCTCAAAATATTTCACCAAGGCAGATATTTCCAATTACCAGACCCTACCCCTAAGCCAGGGCGAGCTTTTCTTGGGCAAGGTAATCGGCGGGATAAGCTCATTTTTTGACTTTTTCCTATTTTTTGCCATTGGCCTATATATATATTTTGGCGAGGCTGGTTTTGACCCAATGACTTTGATTTTGGGCCTTATCACCCTCCTTCCAATGATTGCTATACCTTATGGGCTTATTTGCCTGATGATTTTACTGATTAAGAAATTTACCAATGTCAATAGGCATGCCAAGCTTTTTAAGACCCTGGGATATCTTTTGATGTTTGGGGTCATGGGAGTGATTTATTATTTCTCCTTCTCATCATCATCATCATCTAGTGGACCGAAGTTTAATATAGATGTAGATAATGTCACATCAATGCTTGGAAATGTGTCAAATGTCTTCTTTAATGCTAAGATTTTTGGCATGAGCCTTACCGGACCAATAATACAGAGACTGGGCTTTAGCTTATTACTCTTGGCTCTTGCGGCTCTAGTATTATTTTTAGTATACAAGCTTGGAGATAAGTATTATTTTGATGCGGTCTTTGATGACCACATAGATATGGATAAGAAAAAGAAGGTCAAGGCCAAGGATGTTGAAATCAAAACATCCAGCCAATTTAAGGATATTTTCCTTAAGGATATTAAGACCTTATTTTCAAATATAGTCTTCGTGGCAGGCCCTATATCTATGGTAATAATCTTTTCGGTTATGGGCTTTACTACAGGTAGGAATCTTATTGAGGATTTGGACCCTACTTTAATCCAAAGCTCAATGACATCTCTTATATGCTTTGCGGCAGCCTTTGCCCTAAGTCTTCTTATTTGGACTAATGGCAATCCAGCGACCACTTCCCTTTCTAGGGAGGGCAAGAGCTTTTACCTTATCCAGACCCTACCGATAGACCCTAAGAGCCATCTCTTGGCTAGGTTTACTTCAAGCTATGTGGTTATAAGTATTTTTAACCTAATACTTGCCATAGCCTATGGCTTAATTCTAAGCCTTGGTCTTATTAATAGCCTTTTATTCTTCCTTGGCCTAAGCATAGGAGGAGGCTTTGCGACTATGATTAGTCTTTACTTTGGGACCTTTGTGGTCAATACCAATTGGAAGAAGCCTCAAGAAGTTCAACAGGCAAATCCTTTGAAGTCAATAATTTTCTACCTAGGGTCCTTGCTTGTTACAGGCCTTCTTGTTGGAGGATTTTTCCTAATAGATGGTCTTACAGGATCTATGGCTATTGCAGTTGGCCTTATTATCCTTGTCCTAGTTATAATTGTTGGCCTAATCTATATGGCTTGCCTTAAAAAATACAAGAAAGGCTTTATGGACGTATAAAATTTCCCGACTTTAAAAAGTCGGGTTTTTTAGTATAGTAAGTAAGCAGAAAGGAAGAATTATGGAATATCAAAAACCCTTTATTTATATAGATACAAATTTTAGCCCGGCAGATGGGCTTTTTATAAAAATGGCCCTAGACTCTTATGATTTTGAGCTTGTGGGACTTTCAGCAAATAGGTCTTATATGTCAAGTAGGGCAGCTGGTGAAAATATTTTGGGCCTTATTAATAAGGAAGATTTATTTTTAAGTGTTGCAAAAAATTTCAATGATAAGGAATCTGCCTTTGATGATGAAATTTTTAAGGCAAGTGGCGATTATCTAGAAGAGATGGATGCTTTTGAAAATCTCTACGACATAGCAAGCGACTGCGGAAGATTAGATATAATCGCAAGTGGGGACCTAGGAAACATTGCCAAGGGTCTAAGAGAATTTGAAGATCTGATAGATTTTATCGACCACATATTTTTAATCTTGCCAGATGCTAAAAAAATGGCTAAGGAAGACCTTGAAGACCTTGATTTTATCTTAGGATCAGGCATAGAAATATTTGCCATAGATGAGAAATTTGCAAAAAAATTCACCCTTGATGATGAAGATTTGGAAAAAATTAAAAACTCTGACTCTAATCTAGCAAGGATTTTGGAAAATTATGATAAAGAGGCTCTTGCTGGGGCCCTCCTTCTCTACCTATCCCAAAGGCCAGAGGCCTTCATCTTTGATGCGGCAGGTCTTAAGGTTAATTTTGATGAAAAGTCAATCGACCATTCATCACAAAGACCAAAGGCCTATCTGGTAAATAAGGTGAACGAAGAAAGCTTTTATGACTACCTAAGAGGAGTCCTATGCAATTAAGGATGCCAGGGCCAAGGATTAGAAAAACGGGTATAGCAGTCCTTATTTCCATGATCATATCCCATTTTAGGCCTGGCGAGGGCCTTGCCTTTTATTCGGCAATTGCTGCTATCATATGTATGCAGCAAAATGTCCACCAAACCTACCACAAGGGCCTGGGTAGGATAATCGGGACAATCTTTGGAGGCTTTGTGGGCCTTTTCTACCTTTTGATTTTCCCAGCTGGGTCAATTCCTGATCTTTTAAGGCTGATTATAACGGCAATCCTTGTGACAGTGGTAATATGGGTTATGGCAAATATAAATAAAAAGGATGCCGTATCCATAGCTGGCATTGTATTTTTGTCAGTTACCATCAACCACGCAGGCGACCTTGTGCCTTTTAATTTCGCCATCAACAGGATAATCGACACCCTAATCGGAGTACTTGTGGCATTTTTCGTAAATTATATAGATTTTAAGATTAAAGAATCGTAATTTCAGACTTTTAAGAGCTAAATTTAGCTTCTTTTTTATATTTATTTTAACAAATTACTAAAATGTGGTATAGTAGGGGGGATAGAATATTGCATAGAAAAGAAAGGATTATTATGAAAAAACTTACTACTCAGAAACTCGTATACATGGGTTTATTTACAGCTCTAGTGTACATATTTTCAAGGTTTTTCCAAATTCCAATAGTAACTCCACTTGGACAAACTAGGTTTCATTTGGGAAATGTATTTTGCCTTTTAGCAGGACTTCTTTTAGGACCTGTCAATGGTGGACTTGCAGCAGGTGTGGGCTCAGCTTTATTTGACTTATTTGACCCAGTTTACTTCACATCAGCTCCAGTTACCTTTATCACTAAATTTGCCATGGCCTTTGTAGCAGGCATGATTTACAAAAATAGGAAAGAACTTGTAGATAAACCAAAAATTGTTATCGGATCAATTTTAGGCCAAATCACCTATGTGGTTTTATACCTAGGTAAGACCTTTATTAAAAATAAATTTATCCTTGGTCTAACCCTAGAAGCGACTATGGCAGAAGTAATCCAAAAGGCAGGAGTATCACTTACAAATGCGGTTATTTCAATAATCATAGCATCAATATTGGCTATTCCTCTCCTAAAAGCTGTAAAATTTGACGACTAGTCTCCCAAATTGGGTAAATATTAATAATAAGTAGCCCAAGATAAGGAGATTAGACATGCAAAGAAGAGAGAAAAGATTTGAAATAGCTTGTCCCAAGTGTGGGGTAAACTTTGAAAAAGACTTGCCAACAGCAATTTTTGCTGATAAGCCAGAAAGAAATGAGATTTTAGAGGGGAAATTTGGGGAAATGACTTGTCCAGAATGTGGCAGGGCCTTTATCCTAAACTACCGCTTTGCCTATACAGATGAGTCAAAGTCTTTTATGATTATAAATGACCCAGACTTCATCGACAAGAAGGCAAGGCTAGCCTTTTCCACATCCCTTGGCCTAATTGGCCTAGATAGGAAAAACGAGCTTTATAAGCACAGGCTAAGAATAACTTATGACTATCCATCCCTCAAGGAGAAGATTTTAATCTTCGAAAAAGGCCTTGATGATAGGGTAATTGAACTTATGAAATATTTCCTAGTCCATTCCGATGACTTTGCCTATAAGGTAGAACAGATCAAAAGCTTCTACTATGGGGCAGACAATAAATTCTACCTAGAAACAGCCCTCAATGTAGGGGCAAGCCTGGATTTTTCACAAACCCTATATGATACAATCGTAAATAATTACGGGGAAATCATCAAAAAAGACCTAAATCATTTGATAGATAGGTCCTGGGCAGAGGAATTTTTAAGGGCTAAATAAAATATTTTAATCATTTAAAAAGACTTGGCTATTTGATTAGCCTGGTCTTTTTTTGAATATTTTGTATAATTTTCCTATGAAGATAAAATTAGAAGAAAAAAAACAAAGAAAAATCGTATATGACATCCTAAATATATTTTTTGACCACGAAGACATAATTTTTACCGAGGATGATTTTGACCTAGCTATTGGCCATGAAGAAATTTTCTACAAGGGCAAGGTCTATAGTTTTGTTGATAATAAGAGTCTAAAGAGGACTTTGTATGAAATCTTATCGGCCCTTACTGGCTATGAGTCACCTTGGGGGACTCTTACAGGATCAAAGCCCTCCAAGCTTTTAAAAGCTAAGAGTTTAGAAGAAATCAAAGAGACCTACAAGGTCTCAGATGAGAAAATTAGGCTCTTAGAAGAGGTTAAGAGCGAACAAGAAAGGCTATCCTTTGATGAGAAAGCCTTTAGCCTTTATATAAATATCCCTTTTTGTCCCACTAGGTGTGATTATTGCTCCTATCCGACTTTAGTTGGTCCCCACCACGATAGGGGAGCCTATGTGGAATATTTAATTAGAGAAATAGAAGAAATCGACCTTCCAAGAGATCTTGATTCAATTTATATAGGCGGGGGTACTCCTTCGTTTTTGAGGGCAGATGAGACTATCAATTTGCTTGCTGCCATAAATAATAAATTTACCTACCAGGAATTTACCTTTGAGGCTGGCAGGGAAGATACGCTTGATAAGGCCAAGCTTGAGGTCCTAAAGGCAGGAGGAGTTGATAGGATTTCCCTAAATCCTCAGACCTTTAATAAAAATATCCTAAAATCTCTCAACAGGCCCTATGATTATGACCATTTCCTAAATATTTATAAAAAGGCAAGGGACCTTGGCTTTATAATAAATATGGACTTTATAATAGGTCTAGAAGGAGAAAATTCAAAAGATTTTGCCAAGAATTTTAAAATCCTAGGAGAACTCTTACCGGATAATATCACCTTCCACGCCCTTGCTATAAAATCTGGGTCAAAGTATAAGGAGAAAGATTTGGCTGGTGAGAGAGACCAAGCCCTTATAATTTCAGAAAAAATTGATGAATTTACTAGGAAATTTTCCTACAAGCCCTACTATCTTTATAGGCAAAAAAATATCGTATCTAACCTCGAAAATGTCGGTTATCAAAGAAATAATACATCGCAGAGGTATAATATTATTATTAATGAAGAAATCTCAAATATTATTGGCCTGGGCATGAATGCCAATTCCAAGCTTAAAAATGGAAATAAATTCAGAAATCCTAGAAATTTAAGAGATTATTACCAGGATTTTGATGAGATTTTAAGGGCCAAAAATAAGATGATTAAAGAATATTTGGAGGATATAAATGGATAAAGCTTATTCAGATTACGTATTTAAATTTTTTAGACAATTAGCAGAAATTCCTAGAGAAAGCGGCAATGAAAAGGAAGTATCTGACTTTCTTGTGAATTTTGCCAAGGAAAGAAACCTAGAAGTAAGCCAAGATGAGGCCCTAAATGTGATTATTAGAAAGCCTGCATCAAAAGGCTACGAAGATCATCCAATAGTTGCCCTTCAAGGCCACATGGATATGGTTTGTGTAAAAGTTGAAGGAAGCAATCACGATTTTGAAAAAGACCCAATCAAACTAATTGAAGAAGACGGCTGGATTACAGCTGATGGAACAACTCTAGGGGCAGATGATGGCATAGGTGTTGCCTTTATCATGGCTGTTTTAGACGATGATTCCCTAAAACATGGCCCAATCGAGGCAATTATCACAACTGAAGAAGAAACCTCAATGGGTGGTGCAGGCAGACTTGACCTTAGCCAAATTACAGCCAAATACCTAATTAACATAGATTCTGAAGAAGAAGGAATCCTAACTGTAGGCTGTGCAGGGGGTCTTGACCTTGAAGTAAACTTCCCTAAAGAATATGAACAGCCACTTGGAGACTTTGTAGAAGTTGGCCTAAAAGGCTTTGCAGGCGGCCATTCAGGTATGGAAATAGATGAATTTAGGCTAAATGCTATAAAAACCCTAGCTCGCCTTATCCAAGGCATAGATGGCCTACAAATTGCAAGGGCAAATGGCGGAGTTAAGAGAAATGCCATCCCATCAGCAGCAAGTGCTGTATTTGCAGTAGCAAATAGAGAAGATGCAATAAAAATAATCAATGAAAGAATTGCAGAAGTTAGAAACGAATACAAGGATGTAGATCCAGATGGGGAAATTTGGGTAAAAGAAGCTAATTTTGATGGCAAGGTCCTAAGCAAAGACCTTTCAAAGAGAATTATTGACTTTTTATACACAATCCACGATGGTCTATATAAAAAGGTAGACGGATCAATTGTCACAAGCTCAAACCTTGGCCTTCTAGAAGATAGGGAAGATTCAATCTTTGTCAACCTCATGAATAGGTCAGAAATCGACTCTCAAAAGGAAGACTGGGCCAAAAAACAAGCCCTCCTTGTAGAATATTTTGGCGGAAATTCTGAAGTTGTAAGTGAATATTCTGGCTGGCAAAGGGAAGATTCTCCAATAATCGATCTTGCAAAAGAAGTTTGGAAGGATGTTCACGGAGATGAAATGGAAGTTTCTACAACTCATGGTGGCCTAGAATGCGGACTTTTCAAAAAGACCCTCAAAGATACAGAGATGATCTCCTTCGGTCCTGATATAGAAGGTGCCCACTCACCAGCAGAAAGGGTAAATATAGAATCAGTAGCAAATAACTACAAATTCCTAGTAGAATTACTTGAAAGAATTTAGTTAAATTAGCAATAGCTGAAATCTGCGAGGGTTTCAGCTATATTTTAATTTTTTATAAAATCGTTTGCAAATTAACAAAATTCGAGTATCCTTATATTAGGGAAAAGAATATATGACGAAGGAGGTATCATGTACGAACAAAAAGTAACGCTTTCGAATGAAATTGGTTTACATGCTAGACCAGCATCCATATTTATAAGACAAGCCGTTCAATTTCCTTGTGATATAAGTGTCGAAAAAGCAGGCAGGTCATACAATGCCAAGTCTATCATGTCAGTTCTGAGCATGAGTGCTTCTAAAGGCGATGACATAATCATAAGAGCAGAAGGCGATGAAGAAGAAGAAGCCGTTAAATCGCTAATAGATTTAGTAGAAAATAAGCTAAATAACTATTAGCATATAAATACTTACTTACTAACAAACATCAAGACGAGCAAGGGCTCGTTTTTTTGTGCCCTTTGGGGTATTGTGATTAGTGGAAGTTTATTGATAATCCCTAGTAAAAAGGTATGATTTAAGAGTAGAAAAAAAGAGAAGTAAAAAGAGGTAGATAATGACTGAATTATTAAAGATAGAAAATCTTCACGTTTCAGCGAAAGATAAAGATATATTAAAAGGTATTGACCTTAAGGTAGGAAAGGGCGAGGTCCACGTAGTCATGGGGGCTAATGGATCAGGTAAATCAACCCTTATGAATGCCATCATGGCCAATCCTATTTATGAAGTTAAGGAAGGAAAGATTTATTTTGAAGGCGAGGATATAACAGATCTTAGCGTTGATAAGAGGGCTAGACTTGGTATCTTTATGTCCTTCCAACACCCAGATGAGATTCCTGGTGTAAAATTATCAGACTTTCTAAGAATTTCTGAAGAGCAAATCACAGGTTCTAAGCCAAAAATTCTTGCCTTCAATAAAAAATTACAAAAAGAGATGGAAGACCTTAAGCTTGATGATTCTTATGCCAATAGGTATGTAAATGTAGGCTTTTCTGGTGGTGAGAGAAAGAAATCAGAAATCCTACAAATGCAAATGCTAAGTCCAAAGCTTGCCCTACTTGATGAGACAGACTCTGGTCTTGATGTTGATGCGGTAAGGATTGTATCAAAGGGTATAGAAGACTTCCTAGATGGGGAAAAATCTGTAATAATCATCACCCACCACAGGGAAATTTTAGCCAATATCAAGGCTGACTATGTTCACATTCTAAAAGATGGCAAGATCAAATATTCAGGAGGCGATGACCTAATGGATAGGATCGAAGCTGAAGGATACGAATGGGTGTAATATGAAAGAAATCAATATTGAAGACCAACTAAAGGATATTGACCGCGGTTATTATGACTTTTTCAATGAATTTATCTATTCAGATATCACTGAAAAGGGTCTAAATGCTGATATAGTCAACGAAATATCCGATAAGAAAAATGAACCAGAATGGATGAGAAAGAGAAGATTAAAATCTCTTGAAATATTTGAAAAGACACCAAACCCTTCTTGGGGACCAGACTTATCTGAGCTTGATATGGCAGATATCACAACCTATGTCAAGCCACCAACAGATAAGAAAACTGCCTGGGAAGCCCTACCTGAAGATATAAAAGATACCTTCGATAGGCTTGGAATACCACAAGCTGAGCAAGAAAGCCTTGCAGGTGTAGGTGCCCAATACGATAGTGAGGAAGTTTATCACTCTATCCAAAAACACCTAGAAGACCAGGGAGTAATATTTATGGACTTCACCTCAGCTATTAGAGAGCATGAAGACCTAGTCAAAAAATATTTCCAAAAGGCAATCCCACCTACACTTCATAAGTATGCAGCCCTTCACGGTGCCGTTTGGTCAGGTGGTTCCCTAATCTATGTACCAGAAGGAGTAAAGGTAGATATACCTCTCCAATCCTACTACAGGCTAAATGCCCCAGGAGCTGGACAATTTGAACACACAATGATAATAGCAGAAGATAATTCTAGGGTTCACTTCATAGAAGGTTGTTCTGCGCCAAAATACAATGTCGTAAACCTACACGCAGGTTCAGTAGAAATTTTTGTCGGCAAAAATGCCGAAGTAAGGTTCTCAACTATAGAAAACTGGTCAAGGAATATGTACAACCTAAACACCAAACGTGCCATAATCCAAGAAGGCGGCAAGATGATTTGGGTATCAGGATCCTTTGGATCAAAGGTATCCATGCTTTATCCAACTTCAGTCCTTGCTGGTAGAAAGGCCAGAGCAGAATATACAGGTATTACCTTTGCAGGTGATGGCCAATATATTGATAATGGTTGCTCTATGATCCACCTTGCTCCAGAAACCTATTCAACAGCCCTAACCAAGTCAATTACAGCAGGCAATGGTAAGTCCATGACTCGTTCCCTAGTTGAAATGAGGAAAAACTCAGCCGGTTCAAAATCAACCGTAGACTGTGAAAACCTCATGATTTCAGAAGGTTCCCAGTCAGATACCATACCAGTGCTTGATATTAGAAATGACGATGTAGACTGTGGCCATGAGGCAAAAATCGGTTCAATTGACCAAAGCCAGGTATTTTACCTAATGAGCAGGGGGATTCCAGAAGATGAGGCCAAGTCAATGATAGTAAGAGGTTTTGCAGAGCCAGTATCAAAGCTCTTGCCTCTAGAATATGCAGTTGAGATGAATAATCTAATCGATATGGAACTTGAAGGAGCAAACGGCTGATGACAAAGATAAATCAAATGAGACAGCCAACTTGGGCCTACCTAGGACTAAATTCGGCTGATTATGAATTAGTAGAAATAGAAAAAATTCCTTTTGAAAATGCAAACTCAGAAGGCAGCTTAGATAAAGTAGATGCGGCTTTTGCTAGCGAAATTTACGGTCTAAGCGATGAAATAAAAAAAGAAAACAAAGACTTTAGAAATTATTACAAGGCTTATGATATCAAGGATAAAAAGGATACAGAATTTATTCACTTTAAGCTTGATGATGAAAATAATATCCTAGTTTCTGCCATAGACATAAATGCAGGAAGGGATTCTGAGTCTTCCTTCCTGGTTGATTTTTCTGACCAAGGAGCCGAAAAAGTTTTTATCAACTCACAAATAAGGGTAAATCTAGAAGAAGACTCTAAGGTGAAATTAGTAGTCCTTGTTAATCTATTAAGTGAGGCAACAAACCTTAACTCCATAGCCACAAGGCTAGGAGATAGGGCAGAGCTTGATATCACCTATATAGAAATAGGAGCCAGCCAATCTATGGTCAACATCAGAAATATCCTAAGAGGTCATAAGGCCAAGGTCATAGAAGATGGTATTTACTTCAAATCCAAGGAAGAATACCTAGACCTAATGGCTGTAAATGAGCACTACGGCCTAGAAACAGACTCATCTGCCCTCTTCAATGGGGCCTTAAAAGAAAGAGCTGAAAAGAATTTCAAGGGCATAGTAGACCTTAGACGTGGATGTACCAAGGCAGATGGCAAGATAGGAGATTATTCTATGATGCTATCAGATCAGGTCATCAATAAGTCTGCCCCAATCCTACTCAATGAAGAAAGAGAAGTAGCAGGCAAGCATGCCGCAAGCGTGGGCAGGATGAACAGGGAAATGCTCTTTTACATCATGAGCCGTGGTTTTAGCAAAAAGCAAGCAGAATCAATGATGCTAGAGGCAAACTTTGCCCCTGCCATAGATAAAATTGAGGACGAAGATCTAAGAAATCACATCAAAGACCAAGTCCACAAGCTAAATAGCAGGCATTAATATGGATATAGAAAAAATTAGAAATGACTTTTCCTACCTTGACTCAAAAAAGGTAGGAAAGGATGTAATCTACCTAGATACAGCAGCAACTAGCCAAAAACCTAACAGGGTAATAGAAGCTGTTGATTCTTATTATAAGTACAAAAACGCCAATCCCCACAGGGGAGCCCACTATTTGTCATGGGTAGCTACAGAGGCCTATGAAAATGGTAGGGATGTCATAAAGAAATTTATAAATGCAGGATCAAGGAATGAAATAGTCTACACCAAGACTACAACCGAAGCCCTAAATCTCTTGGCCTATTCCTATGGCCTAGACAATCTAAAGGCAGGCGATGAGATCCTAATCACAATCCTAGAGCACCACGCAAATCTCGTTCCTTGGCAAATGGTAGCCGAGGCTACAGGGGCAAAGCTAGTCTATGCCTACCTTAAGGAAGATGCTTCCCTAGATTATGATGACCTAAAAGCAAAAATAAACGATAAGACAAAAATTGTCTCCATAACAGGAGCTTCAAATGTCACAGGCGAGATTATAGATGTCAAAAAAATAATCACCTGGGCCAAAGAAGTAGGTGCTACAACTATAGTAGATGCAGCCCAATTAATAGCCCACAAGAAGGTCGATGTAAGAGATTTAGATTGTGATTTCCTAGTCTTTTCAGGCCATAAAATCTACGCCCCAATGGGCATAGGCGTCCTTTATGGCAAAGCTGAGCTTTTAGATAAGATGAAGCCTTTTAATCTAGGCGGAGATATGATAGAATATGTCTATGAAGATTATTCAACTTTTGCAAAAGCACCCATCAAATTTGAGGCGGGTACACCAAATGTAGGTGGGGTAATAGGTCTGGTTGAAGCGATAAAATATGTAGAAGAAATTGGCATGGATAATATTCACGCTCATGAGATGGAACTAACAGAATATGCCTATGACTTAATTAAGGACATAGAAAATATAAAGATAGTTCATCCAAAATCTGCCGAAGAAGGAGCCCTAATCTCCTTCGCCTTCACAGACATCCACCCACACGACATATCCTCAATCCTTGACAGCAAGGGGATAGCAGTAAGAAGCGGCCATCACTGTGCCATGCCACTTCATACCTATCTTGGCCTAAGCTCCACAGCCCGAGCCTCCTTTGCTATTTATAACACCAGGGAAGAGGTCGAAATCTTTGCAAAAGAGCTTAGAAATGTAAGAAAGGTAATGGGACTATAATGGATATGCAAGAAATATATAGTCAGATAATCCTAGATCATTCAAGAAATCAAGCCAACAAGCATGACCTAGAAGATCCTGACATCAAAGAAGACGGCCACAACCCATCTTGTGGTGACGAGATAGTATTACAACTAAAATTAGATGGGGATAAAATCGTAGATGCAGCCTTCACAGGCGATGGTTGTGCCATAAGCCAGGCAGCCACATCCGTAATGTGTGACATGTTAATAGGCAAAACCAAAGAACAGGCTGACAAGATGGCAGACATCTACCAAAGAATGATCAAAAGAGAAGATGTGACAGATGAAGAGCTAGAAGAATTAGAAGATGCAGTGGCCTTCCAAAACATCAGAAACATGCCACAAAGGGTAAACTGTGCTCTTTTGTCATGGAACACCCTAAGGGCAGTCTTAGATGAAGAAAAATAAGCTAGAAAACCTAGAATTTATCACATCCCTAATCACAGCAGGCTTAGTCTACATTCTTTGCTTCCTCCAATACAAAAAGGAAAACAAATTTTGGTGGCTAATCCTCTTAGTAGCGATATTAATGACTGCCAATGCTTATGTAAAATACAAAAAAACAAAAGATTCTATACAGAAATAATATTTTTAAAGCGGATTTACCTAGGTTATTTTATGACTAAGGTTCCAATTAAAGAGGTCCTAAAACCTCTTTAATGGAATTAATCTGTACAATTGAGAGCCAACTAGGGCTCTTTTTTAGTTAAAAAGTTTATAATCGCTAAGGTAGTCTAGTTTAGAAAAAACAAAATTCTTAAAATCCTCTTCAAAATCTCCTACTAATAAACTTTGGGCAATAGAATATATAACTTCATCTGGGATTTCATTTCTCTTCTCTTTTATATCTTCTAGAGCTTTCAAGTAGCCTAAAATCTCCATCATAATCTCTTCAGAAGAAGTACCGCCACCAGGGCCGGCGCTCATCTTACTATCAAATTCTTCTCTTAGCAAATCCAATTGTTCTAAATTTTCATCAAGAATAAGGTCAATTTTTAAACTTTGACATATTTTTTCTAAGAGATAATAGGTTCTTTTATCGTTGGCTCTTATCTTTACTGGTTTTAGTCCTACATTTACTATGCTTTCAAAGAAGTCATTAACTAGAGTGTTTGGATCCTCTCTGTAATTTTTAACAGGCCTAATGGGAATAATAGTTCCACTATTATTTTCTAAGGCTAAGATAAATTGAGGATAGTAGGTATTTGAGTTTTCTTCATTAACTGGAGCTGTTACAACGGTGAGTTTACATTCAATATCAGTTTTATTTATTATCCTTTTTAATTTTTTGGCTATATCCATACGGACCACAGATGCCCTAATATAGGGGTCATCATTTTTCCAATCAAGGTCAACATCACAGTTTATAAGGTATGTTCCATTAATTTTTTCAAATAATATGAGTTTATCTGCCTCAGGCATAATTTTTATGCCTAAATCTTCAAGGCTATTTTCTTCTAAAAGTTCAGCCAAAGCCAGGCAAGCTTTCAGGGCTTGCTCTATATAATGGTAGTCACTATCCTTGTTAAACTCACTTAAAGGAGAAAAAGGAGTGGTTTTTCTAAAATGAGGCATAGACAAGGCTCCTCTTATATTTATAGAATTTCTCTTTTTATAATCCCTAATATCATTAGCTTCATTACTTGTAATATCATCTTTATTTCCAAGCACTAACTGATAATTATAATGATCTAGAGATGAAAGAAATTTGTCGTAGTCAGATACATGTCCTTCAATTTCAAAAATATCTCTAAAATACAGGATACTCTCAGAACCGGTATATAGACTTATAGCGTTGTATTGTCCGTTGGAACCCATTATGCTAATAAGTCCGATTTTACCATCGTCTAGTTTTATAGCAAAAACATGGTTGTCATCCATTTTCTTCCACAACTTTTTATTTTTGTATTCAAAAGCCAGCTTGTAATACTTATCTAGGTTATTCATCGTTCATCCTTTTCTTGAAGTATATTAGATTTGATTTAATATTGTTATAAGATTATTCTACCCTTATGTGTCTGAATTTACCGAAATTTGCTAGTAGAATAATATTGCCAACAATAAGAACTATTTGAAAAATAAATAAATTCACCTGAAAATAATATTTAAAAATATTAGAGATAGCCACTAAAGGGGGAAAATAAATAGGATTCTTTTAAAAATCAGCTACTAAAAAGGTCGGATATGTAAAGAATAAAAAAAGACAATCCATGGATGAGAAAAGTTTTTACCGAAGTGATATAATAAAAGCAAAGAAGAAAAGGGAAAATCATGAAAATCACATATAAAGACCTAGAAAAATTAAAAGAATATGTAAATTCCAACATCAATTCCTTGCCTAGCCAAACTTATCAGTCAATAGTAGATGATTTTGAGATAAAATTCACCCATGAATCTACAAAAATAGAAGGCAACACCCTAAGTATAAGCGAAGTAAAAACCCTTCTAGTAGACAATATTTCAGTAGGGGGGCAAATACCTAAGGGAAATCTATGAAGTCATAAATAACCAAAAAGCCAATAAATATATTGAAGGAGAAATTAAAAAAGGAGCCAGCCTAACAGAAAACTTAATTAAAGACATCCATCAAATAGTAACAGAAAACATCATCCAAGGCAGTCTTACTAGAAATCACAACGTAAGAATAACAGGAGCTTCATTCAGGCCACCAGATTGGGTAGAAGTAAGGGATAATATGAAGTGGCTTGTCGGGGATTTTAATGAAAAAAATCCAAAGAAAATCCAATAGAGCAAGCAGCTTTTTTCCACGCTGAATTTGTAAGAATCCACCCATTTCCAGATGGCAATGGAAGGTGTGCGAGGATTTTATTAAACTTCATCCTAGAGATTAATGGATACAAGGGAATAATAATTAATTATACAGACAGACCAAGATATTATGAATCACTGGATAAGTATGCAACAAATAAGGGCCTAGATGATTTTTATAATTTGATTCTAGAAAAGGAATACGAGGTCTTAGAAGATTATAAGAATGAAATAGATAAGGCCAAGGCCTATGGGGATAATTAGCTTGATTTAATTATTATAAATTTATGATATAATATTATTAAGAATTTTAAAGATTCATTCTTATGATAGGAAAACCTGATGAAGCCTATCAAAAAGGCCAGCTATTTTTTTAGCTGGTCTTTTGCTTTATAAAAATTCTACTTCTGATTCGCCTATTACGACAGATGGAACTCCTGCCCTGTGGGCTGCCCTTACATCGGCATAGCCATCTAGGGTGTCCCTATATTTTAGAAATAGCTTAAGGCTAGGCATGGATGAGGTTATATTTACCATGTCGTATTCTGCGTATTTTTCTGGGTCTTCTTTGGCTTCTGCTAGGATATTTGCACAATCTGGGCAGAGGTCGCTTACAAAAAGTATCTTATCTTTCATTTTTTATCCTTTCATATTCTACATATTTAAAGCTAAGTCCATTTTCAAAAATTGAATCAGACTCACTTTTTATCCTAAAATTAGGATCTGTATCGAAATTGTGAAGGAAAATTTCTGCAGGTCTTGTGGCATCAATCTTTGTAATGATGGCTCCATCGCAATAATCTATAAGCAGGTCTACAAGTTCTGCCCCTCCAATTAGGAAAGTTTCCTTATCAAGATTCTTTATATAGGAAAGAAGGCTTTCTAGATCATTAAAGACCCTGGCTCCCTCTCTTTTTAGATTTTTATCTCTAGATAAAATCAGATTTTCTCTACCTGGTAGGGCCCTGCCCATTGAATCGAAGGTTTTTCTTCCCATAATTAATACCGATCCCATGGTCGTATTTTTAAAGTGAGCAAGGTCTGTCTTTATGTCATAAAGCATCTTATTATCCTTGCCTATGGCCCAATTTTTATCAACTGCTAAAATTATCTTCATAATCCCTCCGATTTATTTATACCCAAGAAAGATAGAAAATAAATAGTAAAGTGTAAGGAGAAAGAGGTAGATATGAAAAATAAATTATGGCAAATCTTTAAGTCAACCTTCTATCTTTCAGCCTTCACCTTTGGAGGTGGTTATGTAATCATAACCCTTATGAAAGATAGTTTTGTAGATAAATTAAAATGGATAGATGAAGAGCAAATGCTCGATATGACAGCCATAGCCCAGTCGGCTCCAGGAGCTGTAGCAATCAACGCATCTGTGGTTGTAGGCTATGAAATAGGAGGGATCCCTGGCATGGTCGTTGCAATCCTTGGCACAAGCCTACCACCCCTTATAATCATATCGGTAATTTCGATGTTCTATCAGGCCTTCATCTCAAATATTTATATAGCAACCTTTCTAAAGGGCATGCAGGCAGCCATTGCCGCTCTGATTTTTAAGGTATCTTACGATATGACTAAGGATATCCTAAAGGAAGGGTCAAAAATTGCCCCAATCATAATGGTGGCAGCCTTTATAGCAGCCTTTATTTTTAAGGTCAATATTGTCTATATCATCTTAAGCCTGATAGTCCTTGGCACAATAAGTTCGATTATTGAAAGGAGAAAGCATGCTTCTTAAATTATTTATAAGCTTTATAAAAATCGGCCTATTCTCCTTTGGGGGAGGCTATGCAGCCCTTCCTCTTATCCAACAAGAGGTAGTGGTAGAAAATGCCTGGCTTGGAGCCAGCGAATTTAACGATTTAATCACTATTAGCCAAATGACACCAGGACCTATTGCCATAAATTCCGCAACCTTTGTAGGAACGAGGGTGGCAGGCCTTGCTGGAGCCATCGTAGCCACAGCAGGCTGCATCCTACCATCGGCAATAATTGTCGGAGCTCTGTCATATTTTTACAAAAAATACAAGGACCTAGGCCTAATAGAAAATATCCTAAAATACCTAAGGCCAGCCATAGTCGTGATGATTCTAATAGCAGGCATAGACATAGGAAAAACGGCCATGTTCGGCGAAGCGTCCCCAGCCCTAGCCAGTTTTGATATAAAAATGCTAGGAATATTTATAGGTTCACTAATAATGCTAAAAAAAGACCTGGACCCTATAAAGGTCATGGTCGCAGGCGGGGCAGCCTATTTGCTCTTGACCTTGGTCATTTAATTAAATTTTATAAGTTTTTTTGATAAAGACGACAAAATTTTTGCCGTTTTTATCTTTATATAGATATTTTTTGGGTATAAAGATAATGAATACGATTGTAAGCTTGGCTTATTTTTTAAATTTTTAAAGATTTTTTTAAATATCTATTGACAAGAGCGTTTTCATCGTATATACTTTTAATTGAGGAAACCTGTAAGCGGTTACATTTTATTTTCAAGATGTAAGGATTTTTGAAAGAGGGAAGAATGGATATTTACGATATTGCGAAAAAATCAGGTTACTCTACTGCTACGGTTTCTAGGGTTATTAATAATTCAAAGAATGTGAGCGACAAGGCTAGGAGGATTATCGAGGAGATTATCAAGGAATCTGGCTACAAACCTAATAGGGTTGCAAGGTCCCTTGCCAAGAAATCTACCCAGCTGATTGGGATTATGGTTCCTGATATTAGGGGCTATTTTGAATCTCAATCAGCCTATGAGCTTGAAAAGATTTTGACTGATAAGGGTTACACTACGATTTTGTGTGTGACGACTGATGAGCTTAGTAGAAAGCTTGCCTACCTTGATGTTTTGATTGAAAATCAGGTTGAGGCTATTATCGGTGTCGGTTCTACCTACGAAGAAGATAAGTTTTATAAGGAACTTTCTGAATTATCCAACGATATTCCGACAGCTTTATTGAATGTTGTTAGCAGGGATAGGGTTGATTCTATTGTTAATGTCTATATTGACGAAGCTGATGCTATGGATAAGACTGTGGGGCTTTTACATAGGTCATCTTGCAAGAAGATTCTTTATGTATCCCTTGATACCGGCTTTACTTCTAGGTCTTATCTAGCTAAGAAGGCTGGTTTTATGGAAGCCCTTGATAAATATTATGGATCTATTGATTTTAATGAGTTTAAGATTAGAGACTTTGATAAGGATTTTGATAAGCTAATTACTTTCCTTAAGGAAAACCCTACTTTTGATGCTATCCAATTTGAACTTGATAGCCTGGCGGTTGTGGCTTATAAGTATCTGGCTAAGGAAGGCTTTAAGGTTCCTGAAGATTTGGCCCTTATCGGTTTTGATAATATCCAGGCGACTAATTACACTAACCAAGCTATTACTTCTGTTGATCAAAGGATTAGCGACCAGGTTAATATTGCAGTAGATAATTTGATGAAGCTTTTAGAAAATGATGATTCAGCCAACACTAATATTGTTTTAAAGGCTAAACTTGTTGAAAAAGAGACGACTATTTAATTTTGTTATATGAAGTCGAAGGACTTTTATTATAAATTGTGCTTAGGTTAAAGGAGGAGAACACCTATGAAAATGACATTTAGACACTATGGTAACGATGATCCTATATCATTAGAGTATATCGCTCAAATTCCAGGAGTTACTGGGGTTATGGTGATGATGAATGAATGGGAAGCAGGAGAGGTTTGGGAGAAGGATGTCTTCCAGGAATATGTTGACAAATGCCATGCAGTAGGGCTTGAATGTGAGATTATCGAGTCTATCAACGTTCACGAAGATATCAAGATGGGTCTTCCAAGTCGTGATAAGTATATCGAAAATTACAAACAGTCCCTAAGAAATGTCGCTGCTTGTGGAGTTAAGACAGTAATTTACAACTTCATGCCAGTGTTTGACTGGGTTAAGACAGAGCTTTACAAGGTTCTTCCTGATGGATCAAATACCCTTGCTTTTGACCAAGCCAAGGTAGAAGGCCTAAGCCCACGTGATATGGTAAATGAAATCCTTGATGGAGCAGGAAACTTCGAGCTTCCAGGTTGGGAACCAGAAAGACTTGCCCAATTAGAAGAAGTTTTAGATAAATATAAGGACATAGACGAAGATAAATTAAGAGAAAACTACAAATACTTCCTTGAAGGAATTATTCCAACATGTGAAGAAGTAGGCATCAAGATGGCTGTTCACCCAGATGATCCAGCTTGGCCAATCTTTGATATTCCAAGAATCACATCTACTCCAGAAGACTTAGAAAAAATCGTAAACCTAGTAGACAGCCCATCAAATACACTTTGTATCTGTACAGGTTCCCTAGGATCTAGAGTAGAAAATAATGTTGCTGAAATAATTGCTGACTTTACCAAGAGAGGAAAAGTTGGAGCAATACACGCTAGAAACATCAAGTTTACTGGCGAAAAACAATTCTACGAATCAGCTCACCTTTCTAAATGCGGTTCTCTAGATATGTATGAAATAATGAAAGCCCTTCATGACAATGGCTTTGACGGCTACCTAAGACCAGACCACGGCAGAATGATCTGGGGTGAAGAGGGTAGAGCAGGCTATGGCTTATATGACAGAGCCCTTGGTGTTGCTTACCTAAACGGTCTATGGGAAGCACTCGATAAAAAAGATAGATAAAGCAAAGTAACTAGGCCCTTGGCCTAGGACTTTGAATGTAAAAATATAAGAAAGCGAGGTCTTATGAAGAAATTTTTAGATGATAATTTTATGATTCAAAACGAATTTGGCCAAAATCTTTACCATAAATATGCCAAAGATATGCCAATATTCGACTTCCACTGCCACCTAGAGGCAGAGGAGATTTACGAAAATAAAAACCTTCCATCAATAACTTACGCTTGGCTTGGTGGAGACCATTACAAGTGGAGAGTAATGAGAGCTAATGGTATTGATGAAAAATACATCACAGGCGATGCAGATGATTTTGCAAAATTCGAAAAATATGCAGAGATTATGCCAAAGCTAATAGGCAATCCAATCTACCACTGGACCCACCTAGAGCTTAAAAACTACTTTGGCATAGACTATCCACTAAATAAGGATAATGCAAGAGAAGTATTTGATAAGTGTAATGAAATTCTTGCCAAAGATGAATATAGACCAAGAGGCCTAATAGAGATGAGCAATGTAGCTGCAGTTTGTACCACAAATGACCCAGCAGAAGAGCTCAAATATCACAAGCTTTTAGCAGAAGATGAAAGCTTTAAAACAAAAGTAATCCCAGCTTACAGACCAGACAATGCCCTTTATATCGAAAAAGAAGGCTTTGCTGCTTATATTAAGAAACTTTCTGATGTATCAGGTATTGAAATTAAAAACTACACAGACATCAAAAAAGCCCTTGTAAAAAGGATGGAATATTTTAAAGAACTAGGCTGCATGGCTTCAGACCAAGCTTTTGCCTTTATCCCTTACAAGAGAGCAAGCGAAGAAGAGCTTAATGAGATAGTAGAAAAGAAACTTTCTGGAAAGAATGTTTGCCCTGAATGCGAAGAAAAATACAAGACAGAAATGGCTATTTTCTTAGCAAAAGAATACAAAAAACTTGACTGGGCAATGGAAATCCACGTAGGGGTTATAAGAAATAACTCTAAGGTCCTCTTTGACAAACTTGGAGCAGATGTGGGCGGAGATGCACAAAACGATCTAGCTTATGCAGAAAATTATGCAAATCTACTTTCAGCTTTTGAAGAAAATGATGGCCTACCAAGACTCTTGGTATTCCCACTAAATCCAAAAGACAACTATCCAATAGCAACAGTTGGCGGATCCTTCAATAGGGCCAATGACAATGGCATGCAAGATGTCCAACTTGGTACAGCTTGGTGGCACTTAGACCACAAAGAAGGCATGATCGAGCAAATGAAAGTCTTCTCATCAGTAGGAGTTCTTGCAAACTTTGTAGGCATGCTTACAGACTCAAGGTCCTTCCTATCATATCCAAGACACGAATACTTCAGACGTATCCTATGTGACTTTGTAGGTGGCCTAGTAGAAGCTGGCGAATATCCAGCCGATGAAGAATTTTTAGGCAAGGTAATCCAAGATATTTGCTATAACAACGCAATCAAATTTATAAAAATAGACTTATAAAAAGGCGAGGGCCTTTGCCAGAAAAAAAGACAAAAGCCTTTAGAAAATAAAAATAAAGGAGCATATATGAGTAAAATTCAAACAATTTCAAGAGTCCTAGAACTAGGAATAGTTCCAGTAGTAAGAGCAGAATCAGCAGACCAAGCAATCGAGTATTGTAAAGGTCTATTAGATGGTGGAATCAACACATTAGAAGTAACCTTTACAATTCCAAACGCTATAGAAGTATTCCAAAGAATCCAAAAGGAACTTCCAGCTGATACCCTACTAGGAGCAGGTACAGTTCTAGATCCAACAACAGCAAGACTAGCAATAATGAACGGAGCTAAATTTATAGTATCTCCATCATTTGATAAAGAAGTTGCAAAAATGTGCAACATCTACAACATCCCTTACATGCCAGGATGCGTAACACCAGCAGAAATGCTTGAAGCATACAAATACGGAGTAGACATCATCAAACTATTCCCAGGTTCACTTCCAGGACCATCATATATAAAAGCAATCCACGGCCCATACCCACACTTCCAAATCATGCCAACAGGCGGTGTAAGCCTTGAAAACATCAAAGATTGGTTTGAGGCAGGAGTAGTAGCAGTAGGAGCAGGATCAAACCTAGTAAAAGGCAGCAGAGAAGAAATAGCACAAAAATCAAGAGAATATTTAGAAAAAATTGCGGAGGTAAGAAAATAATGAGTAAAAAAGTAGTAACACTTGGCGAGATAATGCTAAGACTTTCAACACCAGGATATGAGAGATTTGTACAAGCAAATAGCTTTGATGCTATCTATGGTGGTGGAGAAGCAAACGTAGCAGTTTCACTAGCAAACTATGGTTTTGATGCATACTTTGTAACAAAACTTCCAACACATGAAATCGGACAAGCAGCAGTAAACTCCCTCAGAAGATACGGCGTAAACACAAACTATATCGTAAGAGGCGGAGATAGGGTTGGTATCTACTACTCAGAAACAGGCGCTTCATCAAGACCATCAAAGGTAATCTATGACAGAAGCAACTCTGCAATAGCTGAAGCAAAGGCAAGCGAATTTGACTTTAAAGAAATCTTTAAAGATGCTAAATGGTTCCATACATCAGGAATCACACCAGCAATCTCAAAAGAAGGCGCAGAAATCACAAAAGAAGCAATGAAGGCTGCTAAAGCTGCAGGTGCAAAGGTATCAATCGACCTTAACTACAGGGCTAAGCTATGGACACCAGAAGAAGCTCAAAAGGTAATGAGAGATTTAATGCAATATGTAGACGTATGTATAGGAAATGAAGAAGACGCATCATTATCACTAGGCTTTACACCAAAAGGCCTAGATGTAACAAGCGGTAAGCTAGATGTAGAAGCATATCATGAAATCTTCAAACAAATGAAAGAAGAATTCGGCTTTGAAATGATCGCATCAAGCTTAAGAGAATCATACTCAGCATCTGATAATGGCTGGTCAGCCCTAATCTATGATGGAAAAGACTTCCACAAAGCTCCACAATACGATGTAAGAATCGTAGACAGAGTAGGCGGCGGCGACAGCTTTGCGGCAGGACTAATCACAGGCCTACTAGATGGCAAATCTCCAGCAGATGCCCTTGACTTTGGTGTAGCAGCATCAGCTCTAAAACACACAATCAAAGGCGACTACAACCACATGTCTAGAGAAGAAGTAGAAGTACTTGTAGGCGGTGACACATCAGGAAGAGTTCAAAGATAAGATAGAAGATCGGGAGTATTCCTATCGGAGCAAAGATAAAATCCAAAAACGCTTATCCGACTGCGGAAATTTAGAAATTCTAAAACTCATAATTCTGTAAATCGCAAACTCGCTAACGCTCAAACAGTGCGATTTACGGGCGAATTATTTCCTTTTGAATTTCTTGAAATTTCCTCCGAACGGAACGCTTACTTTTGGATTTTATCAGATAATCAACAAACTTAGGGAGGGCCATCCCCTCCCTAGCTTTACAAAATATTGGCAAACGCTTTCGTGAACTAAAAACGATTGGTATATATTACTTATCATTAATAAAAGAGTAAAAGGAGAAAAAAATGGCAGATAGAAAATTAAAATTCGGAATAATTGGTTTTGGTACAGAAGGTTCAATGTATGGTAACTTCATCTCAAAAGATATGGTGCCAAATGTAGAAGTAACAGCAGTATGTGATATAGACAAAGAAAAACTTGAAAAAGCTAAGGAACTTTTCCCAGAAGCAGCAATATTTGAAGACTATAGAGAAATGATAGATTCAGGACTTGTAGAAGGAATCGTAACCTGCGTACCTCACTATCTTCACCCAGAAATGGCAATTTATGGCCTCGAGCATGGAGTAAACGTCCTAAACGAAAAACCAGCAGGTGTTTATACCAAACAAGTAAAAGAGCTAAACGAAGTAGCTAAAAAATCTGATAAGGCTTATGCTTTATTTTTCAACCAAAGAACAAACCCACTTTACAGAAAATTAAAAGAAATTCTAGATTCTGGAGAACTAGGCCCAATCAGAAGAACCAACTGGATTATCACAACTTGGTGGAGACCAGATGCTTATTACAAGCAATCTGAATGGAGAGCAACCTGGGGCGGCGAAGGTGGTGGAGTCCTTGTAAACCAAGCACCACACCAACTAGACCTAATCCAATGGATGACAGGTGCACCAGATAGGGTATATGCAAGCGTCCACTACGGTTACCAAAGAGACATAGTAGTAGATGACCAAGTACACTTCATAATGGAATATGATGATGGAAGAACAGGCGTATTTGTAACAAACACCAACGAAATCATAGGTACAGACAGACTAGAAATCGTATGTGACGGCGGAAAAATCGTAGTAGATGATTCTAAAAAGGCAACAATCTATAGACTAAAAGAAACAGAAAATGACCTAAACGCAAGAATGACTGTAGAAGATGTAAGAATGCTCTTTGCAGGTCAAATGAAATTTGATGAACTATTTGATGTAGAAGTAATAGAAGAAAACTCAGTTTGGGGCGGCCAACACTGTGAAGTAATGAGAAACTTTGCAGCTCATATCCTAGACGGTGAAGAGCTTCTAGCAAATGGAGCAGAAGGAATCAACGGCGTAAGACTAGCAAACGCTGTTCACCTATCAAGCTGGTTAGGCGAGCCTGTAAGCGTAAAAGACTTTGATGATGACAAATACCTAGATATGTTAAACGAAAAAATCAGAGAAGAAGGAAAATTCGAAGAAAGAAAGTAAGACTATGCTAAAAGTTGGAGTAATTGGACTAGGGACAGTATCTCCCATCCACCTACACTCAATAAATCAATCGCCACACGCAAGACTTGCAGCGGTTTGCGATATAGATACAGACCTTGCTCAGAAAAAGTGTGATGCCACTCATTGTGACATCACACCAATCTATAGCGATTATAAGGAAATGATAGATAAGGAAGATTTAGATGTAGTTCATATTTGCCTTCCTCACTATCTTCACGCCAAGGTAGCAAAATATGCCCTAGATAAGGGACTTCACGTATTTTGCGAAAAGCCAGTAGATGTTGGCTATAAAGAGACAAAAGAACTCTATGATCACTATATGAAATACAAGGACAAGCAAAAACTTGGTATCTGCTTCCAAAACCGCTACAACAAGACAGTGGTAAAACTAAAAGAAGAACTTGAAAAGAACAAAGAAGAAGTCTTTGGAGTAAAAGGACTTGTCACATGGTTTAGGGACATAGCCTATTATAAGCAGGCCCCATGGAGAGGTACAAAAAAGGAAGCTGGAGCTGGAGTAATAATCAACCAAGCAATCCACACCCTGGACCTCATGGCCTATGTGACAGGCAAGGATTGGAAAAGCCTAACAGCCACCCTATCGAAGTTAATGAATAAGGAAATCGAAGTAGAAGATACAGCAAGCGCCTTTATCAAATACGAAGACGGGGTAAACGGCTTATTCGTAGCAACAAACGCCTACTCAATCACAGATTCCATAGAGCTTCAAGTAATAACACAAAAGCAAAAATACACTATAAAAGAAAACAGACTATTTGACAGACACCTAAATCTGCTAGCAGAAGATGACAAATCAGACCAAACCAAGGACTATTACGGGGCAGGTCACGAAAAGCTAATCAACAAATTTTATGAGGCAATCATAAATGACACAGATGATTATTGTGACCTAGCTGATGCGATGGAAACCATGCAAATTATCCAAGCAATGATGGACTCATCAGAAACTGGCAAGGAAATAAAGAAAGAGGACATAGTAAATGACTAAAATTGGAGTACAAGCATCAACAGTAGTTGATGCATTCAAAGAAATTGGACCTTACGAAACTTTCAAAAAACTCAACGAAATCGGATACAAATCAGTAGAAGTATCCCAAGTTGAGACAAGCAAGGAAAACATTGACCAAATCATAAGAGCCTGCAAGGACTTTGACATGGAAGTAGCTTCAATGTCAGCAGCAGTAGAGTCAATGTTTCCTGGCCAAGAATCCCTTGACACTGACTTTGACAAAATCGTAGCAGATTGTAAGGCTGTAGGCACAGACCTACTAAGAATAGGAATGCTTCCATTTGATAAGATGGCAAGCCTAGAAAAGGCAATCGAATTTGCAAAAAAAGCTAACGACTTTGCCCTAAAATTAAAAGAAGAAGGAATCAAGCTTTACTACCACAACCACCACGTAGAATTTGTAAGATATGACGGCAAATATCTCTTAGATATCATAGCAGAAAATGCCCCAGAGCTAGGCTTTGAGCTAGATGTACACTGGGTACAAAGAGGTGGAGAAAATCCTGTAAATATCCTAAAGAAATACGCAGGCAAGGTAGAATTAGTCCACCTAAAAGACTACGAAGTAATGCCACTAACCATGGAAGATGTAGACTTATTAAGGACAGATATGGAAGCCTTCAGACTTGCCTTTGACAACAGGGTAAGATTTGCCCCACTAGGCCAAGGCTCACTTCCACTAAAGGAATGTGCAGACCAAGCCATAGCATCAGGCTGCAGATACTTACTTGTAGAACAAGACTCATCCTACGGTAGAGATCCATTTAATGAACTAAAAATCTCTTATGATTGGTTAGTAGCAAATGGCTATGGAGACCTATTCTAATGGCAGTAAATAAAAAAGACGGCATGAACTACGCTCCAGTTGGCAAGGCCAACAAGGTAGTAGAAGATGGCCAGTTTAAGGTAGCAGTAGCTGCCTTAGACCATGGCCATATCTACGGCATGTGCAATGGCCTAAAAGAAGCTGGCGCAAATATAGTTTATGTCTATGACAAAGACCCTAAAAAAATCGAAGAATTTAGAGAAAAATTCCCAGAAGCTCAGGCGGTCGATTCTCTTGATACAATCCTAGAAGACCCAGAAATCAAGATGGTAGCAGCAGCGGCCATCCCAAATCTAAGGAGCGCCCTAGGTAATAAAGTCATGAAGGCAGGCAAGGATTATTTCACAGACAAGACCGGTTTTACAAGCCTAGACCAGCTAGCAGAAACTAAAAAAGTCTATAAAGAAACAGGCAAGAGATACTTTGTCTACTTCTCAGAAAGACTCCACGTAGAAGGAGCAATCCTTGCAGGAGAATTAATCAAAGAAGGAAGAATTGGAAAAGTCCTCCAAGTAACAGGCTTTGGCCCACACAGCCTAAATAAGGAAAGCCGTCCAGATTGGTTTTTCAAAAAAGAAGAGTACGGCGGAATCCTAGCAGATATAGGAAGCCACCAAATCGAACAATTTTTATATTACACTGGCAATGATGATGCAAAGGTCATCTCAGCTAAGGTAGCAAATTACAATAACCCAGACACACCAGAGCTAGAAGACTACGGCGATGCGACCTTAGTAGGTGAAAATGGAGCAACCTTCTTCTACAAGGTCCACTGGTTTAGCCCAAAGGGACTTTCAACTTGGGGAGATGGCAGGACCTTCATTACAGGCACAAAAGGCTATATAGAAGTAAGAAAATATACAAATGTAGGCGAAGAAGCCACAGGCGATCATGTATTTGTAGTAGATGAAAATGGGGAAGAGCATATAAAAGCCAATGGCAAAGTAGGCTTCCCATTCTTCGGGGAAATGATTCTAGATTCTCTAAATGGCACAGAAAATGCTATGACCCAAGAGCATATATTCAAGGCCCAAGAGCTTTGCTTACTATGCCAAGATCAAGCAGAAATTATTAAAGCGAACTTATAAAATAGAGGGAATATTATGAATAAGAATATAAAACCGTTTGGCATTAAAGATAAGATAGGTTACGCCTTTGGTGATATAGGTAACAACTTTACCTTCACCCTAGTATCATCCTTTTTAATGTTATTCTATACCAACGTTTGGGGAATTGACCCAAAAGTTGTCGGTGGACTATTTTTCGTATCAAGATTAGTAGATGCCTTCACAGATGTAGGTATGGGAACAATCGTAGATAGATTTGCCGGTAATAAGGACGGTAAATTTAGACCATTTATGAAATGGGGAGCAGTTCCAGTAGCAGTTGCAGGCTTCTTGCTCTTCCAAACAGGATTTAAAGACTTTGACTACGGAATGAAAGTAATCATAATGTATGCAACCTACATTCTTTGGGGTTCATTATGCTATACCTTTATAAACATTCCTTATGGATCCATGGCATCAGCTATCACACCAGAAGCTGACCAAAGAACAGAATTATCCACATTTAGAACCCTAGGTGCTACAATTGCAATGCTAGTAATTGGTACCCTAACACCATACTTATTATATCAAAAAGTCCCTGGCCAAGCAGACGTCTTGCTAGAAGGAAGATTCCCAGTAGTAGCAGGCTTATACGGACTTATGGCAATAGCATCCTACCTTCTTTGCTATAAACTTGTAACAGAAAGAGTAGATATAGCTAGAGAATCAGGCGGAGAAAAGGAAAGCATTATATCAGGTATAGGAAATGTCTTAAACAAGAGATCCCTCCTATCAATAATCCTAGTATCAATCTGTCTACTACTAGGTATGCTTCTAATCGGTTCAATGAACGCTTATGTTTATGGAACCTACTTTGGTAACTCAACAGGTATGCAATTAGCAGGCCTTGTAACAACCCTACCAATGCTAGTAACAGCACCAACAGCCATGAAACTTGGCCAAAAGATTGGTAAAAAAGAAGCGACAATTATCGGTTTATTCGGTTCAGGAGCAATTTACTTTATACTTTATGTATTAAAAGTTAAAAATATGTATGTCTTCCTAGCAGGAGCAGGAATTGCTTACGTATTCTTAGGCATCTTCAACACCCTAACCTGGGCAATGATTACAGACGTAATAGATGACCTAGAAATCAAAAATGGAGTCAGAGATGACGGAAAAGTATACGCTATCTACTCATTTGCTAGAAAATTAGGCCAAGCCTTCGCAGGTGGTCTAGGTGGTTTTGCCCTATCAGCAGTAGGATTTGTAAAAGGCGCTGCAACCCAAACACCAGAAGTAGCCCTAGGAATCTACAACATAGCAACTCTAATCCCAGCTATAGCACTAGCTTTAGGCGGAATAGTAGTACTATTCCTATATCCACTAAGCAAAAAACAAGTTGAAGAAAACAACAAATATCTAGAAGATAAGAGAGAGCTTAAGTAATAAAAAATCGACCTCCTAAGTGGCCCAGCCCAACTGGGGGTCTTTTTTCAAAAATTATAAAGAGAAAGACTAACTATTAAAAGTCAAGAGGTGAAATAAAAAAATATAGGGATTGATATAGATAAAAAATGAATAAAAATAGGCACAACAAAAAGACCTAATATTTAATAGATTTTAAATATTGGGTTCATAAGTTTTTTGCTCATGAAATTGTAATTTTTTTCAAAAAAACCTGTAAAAGGTAAAGGCTACACCCTAGCTTCGCTCGCCATTTACAGAAGCTTTATCAAAAATTTGTAAACAGTTAAGCAAAAACTAACTCTGCACTTGATAAGGTTCATTCTTAGTAAGAACAGCAAAAATAGTATGACAAAGCTTTCTAGCAACAGCATTAGTAGCAACTAAATGATGTTTTCCTTCACTAATCTTTTTTTGATAATAATCTGAGAAAACAGGATCACAAAATTCAGCTCTAAGAGCAGATTGAAACAAAGCACGTCTAAGGTATGGAGAACCTCTTTTACTCATATGATTGTAAGTAGATTCATATTCTCCAGACTGAGAAATGCTAGCATCCAAACCAGCATAAGCGACAAGTTTAGAAGGATTAGAAAATCTTTTAATATCACCAATTTCACCTAATATAGTAGCTGCATTAACAGAACCGATACCTGGAATAGTAGTAATTGGAGAATTAAGTTTTTCAAGTAAAACCTCAATTTCATTCTCAACATTAGAAACCTGAGTTTGAATAAAAGAAATTTGCTCAATAAGCATTTTGATTTGAAGACTAAAAGAATCCAGGCAGAAATTAATACCAAAAGAAGAAGAAGCCTTTTTAGAAAGCTCATCAATCTTCTTAGAAGCATAGTTTTTCTTAGAAACAGATTCAAGAAAAGTATTCAAATCATCAGAATTAATATCCTCAAAATCAGAAGGAGTAGAGAAATTTGAAAGAATTTCCTTAGAAGTCTTCCCAAAAATATTACTAAAAGAAGAGGCGTATTCAGGAAAAACTTGATCTAAAAGTGCAATAGTTTTTCTTTTAAGATCGCCAATTGAAGAAATGAGGTAGGACCTAAATCTGGAAAGATTCCTCAAAGACAAATAATCTTCATTAGAAAGTGAAGTCTCAACGAAATCTCCATATCTAAGAAGATCAGCTATTAAAAGAGAATCAATAATATCAGTTTTTCTCTTTCTGATTTCTACACCTTGTCGCCAACCGTCAGTTTGGATTGGATTGATAACACGAACAGTAAAGTTTTTTTGGGCAAGATATGAGTATAGAGATAACCAATAATGACCTGTAGCTTCCATACCAACTTCAAGTTCATTTTTGAAAGCTTCTAGTTTAAGGACTAAACTCTCAGCGCCATTAATGGAATTTGAAAAAGAAAAAGCCTTAAAAATAACCTTTTTCTTGTCATCAACTAATGAAGCAACATGAGTATTTTTACCAATATCGATACCTAAATAGAACATTTGAAACCTCATAAAAAAGTATTTTAGATAGACACCTCAAAATCTAATAACGTTACTGCCTTATGGTATATACGAAGTACCCTGAAAGGGTCAACATCTAACTTATTCGTAAACAGTTAAAAGATTAGAGGACTCACTCTTTCAAGTACGAGATTAAATCTCAAGGAAGTGACGAGTACACTCTATCTAATAACAATATTATACAGTAAATCTGAATAATACTTAGTCGAAAAAGGCTTATAGGTTACCTTTAACAACCTAAATACATTATATAAGGAAGTCACATGAAAAGACAACCAAAACTAGAAACTAGAAGCAAACATATCCTAGAAGTAGAAGGACTAAAATTTAAAGACCTAAACGATAATGGCGTTCTTGATCCATATGAAGATTGGAGATTAGATTCAGAAACAAGGGCAAGAGATCTTGCAAACAGGATGACTGTAGAAGAGCTTGCAGGAAATATGGTAATAAAAAGCCAAAGAATGGGTCTAGCCCAGGAAGATAAGTCCAAAACAAGCCACGATGGCATCCTAGATGAAGAAGTATACGAAGATAAAAATATCTTTATCGGTCAAATAAACCACGGTTCAACAAAGCACATCAAGGAAATGGGACTAAGACACTTTATCCTAAGAGAAAACTTCTCTGAAGAAGACATAGCAAGATGGGTCAATGCCCTAAATGAAGTGGCAGAAGAAAGCCGTCTAGGTATACCTGTAATAATAGCATCAAACTCAAGAAATGAAAATGCCGAAAGAACCTTCGGCATGAACGATGCAGTAGGAGTATTTACAACCTATCCATCAACCCTAGGCCTTGCAGCAGTATATCTAGGAGATAAGGCAAGAAATTACCACCCAGATGGGGACTATGACTATTCAATCTTTAAAGAATTCGGCGAGATAGCAAGAGATGAGTGGAAATATTCAGGCCTTAGAAAAGGCTATATGTACATGCTAGATACAGCCACAGACCCAAGATGGCAAAGATTTTACGGAACCTTCGGTGAAGATGTAGAATTAATCACAAAAGCAGGCGAAGATTTATTAGATGCTTTCCAAGGCGAAGAAGTAAACGAAGAATCAGTAGCCATGACCATGAAGCACTTCCCAGGTGGAGGAGCAAGGGAAAACGGCTTTGACCCTCACTATGCAGAAGGTAAGTTCAACGTTTATAGGACACCAGGCTCTCTAGAAAAATACCATATGCCACCATTTAAGGCAGTAGTAGATAAAAATGTATCATCAATCATGCCTTACTACTCAATCCCTGCCCACGAAAAATCAGCAGTACAAAATTACAAGGGCAAGAGGATTCCGTTTGAGCCAGTAGGCTTCGCCTTCAACGAATACTTCATCCAAAATATCCTAAGAGAAGACATGGGCTTTAAAGGATACATCAACTCAGACTCAGGTATCCTAGATAACATGGCATGGGGTGTAATGCACCTTGAAAAACAAGATCGTGCAGCCTATGCAGTAAATAACGGGGTAGATTTAATCTCAGACACCAACGAGTCCCACTGGATAATCAAGGCCTACGATGAAGGCAAAATCTCCCACGAAAGACTAGTAGAAGCAAACGTAAGACTCCTAAAAGAAATGTTTGACCTAGGACTCTTCGATGAGAAAACCTACGTAGATCCAGCAAAGGCAAAAGAAATCGTAAGAGATGAGAAAAACCTAGAAAAAGCCTACTCAGCCCACCAAAGATCTGTAGTATTATTAAAGAATAAAGAAAATACTCTTCCACTAAAGGAAAAAACAAAATTATACTTCGACTACCTTCACAAGGAAGCCGACAAGGCAGAAACCTTTAGAAATGAAGCGCTAAAAGAATTAAAAGATAGGGATGACATCATCCTAGTAGATAGCCCAGAAGAAGCTGAAGCAATCTTTGTACAAATCACACCTAAATCAGGCAACTACTTCTCAGCAACCCCAGGCCTCCTAGAATTAGACCTATGTGAAGAAAAAACAAATAAAGCCCTAGACGGCTCAGAATACACAGAAACAACAGTAGCAAATATAGGAAAATTAGAAGAATACAGAAAGCTAGCAGACAAAAACAATGCAAAACTTCTAGTATCAGTCAACTCAACAATGCCATGGCTATTAGAAAATGCAGAAAAATACGCAGACGTTCTCTTAGCAAACTTCGAAACCTTCATCCCAGCTCAATTAGATGTATTAGTAGGCAAATTTGCCCCAACAGGCAAACTACCATTCACTTTCCCTAAAAACGAAGCAGTCCTAGCAGTAGATGAAAACGGAATCTGCGCATCTCCAAACGACGTCCCAGGCTACGACAAACACAAATACATGAAAGAAACCTACGCCTACAAAGACGAAGAAGGAAACGAATACAAACTAGGCTACGGCCTAAGCTACTAAAAAAAGCCTGGCAAAGCCCAGGCCTACATAGGCTAAAATTTATAAAAAAGTAGAACCTATAAACAATAAATATCATTTACTTAGATAAAATCGTTTTTATTTCAAGTAGAGGAAGCGTAAAAAAATTTTGTTGAGCATAGCGAATCAAAATTTTTAGCTGACAAGACTTGAAATAAGAGATTTTGAACCAGAATGAAAAGAAGTTAAATATCAAAAAGAGATTGCCAAAGGCAATCTACAGCATGCCCTCCGCAGGAGCCGCTTGGAGGGTGTAAGTCTCCATGAGCCGACGGGCTTGCTCGGGGTGGAAGGGGGACATAAACGCCCCTTGATTTGGGGCGTTTATACCGGAAACATAGTGCGGTAGCACTTAAGAGTTTGCGTAGTAAACGGGTTTCCGGGGCGGTGAGGGAACATGCGGCGCTCTAAGCCGCTTGGGCAAATTGTTCCCTTGGCTCTCCCCCTTTTACGAAGATTCAATTATAAATAATCATAATTAATTAAGTGACATAGTTACGAAGAAAATTATTAAAAATAACTCTTCATGAAATAATAAAGCTCCTATTATTCAATAGTAAATAAAAATAATTTACTAATTGATAAAATACCGAAGAAAAATAGTAAATAATAACTATTAATTAAGTAAATAATTTACAAAAAATGGGATAGTTAAGGGCCAGCCCTTAACTCCCGATACCGAAAGGAGGAAAAATGAAAGATAAAATTGTTTGCATGGGAGAACTAATCCTACGACTCTCCCCACCAGGTCATGAAAGATTTATCCAAGCAGAAAATTTTATGACCACCTACGGGGGCAGTGAAGCCAATGTAGCTATAGCCCTAGCCAACTTAGGCCAAAAGGTAAAGATGATCACAAGACTTCCAGACAATTTCATAGGAGATGCAGCTATAGATAGCCTCAGAGACTTTGGCATAGATATGAGCCATGTAGCCAGGGGAGGAGAAAGAATAGGAATCTACTATGCAGAAAATGGCATAGGCTTAAGGCCATCCAAGGTAATCTACGACAGGAAAAATTCCTCCATGAGTCAGGCCAAATACTTTGAATTTGATTGGAAAGACATATTCGAAGATGCCAAGATTTTCTTCCTATCAGGCATAACAGCAGCCCTATCAGAAGAGGGTAGAGAACTTACCAGATATGCTATAAAAAGAGCCAAAGAATATGATGTAGAAGTAATCTTTGACCTAAACTACAGGTCAAACCTCTGGCCTTTAGATCAGGCAGCAGAATTTTATAAGTCAATTCTAGATGATGTCGATATCCTAATAGGAGTACTTCCTAGCCTTCACTCATCCTTTAAGGGAGTATTTGACCATGTAAGTGTATCAAATATGCTCATAGATCTATACAGAAAATATGATTTGAAATATGCTATATCCACAATCAGGACCTCATTTTCAGCATCCAAAAACGCCCTATCAGCAGGTGCCTATTGTGGGGACGAATACATCAAAACCAGGGCTTACACCTTTGATATAGTAGATAGGATAGGAGGAGGAGATGCCTTTGCAGCAGGACTTATCAATTCCTACTCAAAGGGCAATGATATGTACGATGCCCTAGAATTTGGGGTAGGCCTATCAACCCTAAAACACACCATGGAAGGCGACTACGCAATTTTTACAGAAAGACAAGTAAGAACTCTAATCTCAGGCAATAAGAGAATGATATTTTATTAAAAATGACATATTAGAAAAACAAAAACCGACGCAAAAATTTGCGTCGGTTTTGCGTCGGTTTTAAATTTTTCTTGCTTTTTTATTTCTGATTTTCTCTTTAATAATTTCTACTAGATAAATCGCCCCGCTCATTAGGCCTGTCATGGCTAGGGAGATTATTATTGGGCTAAGGCCGTTGAAATATTCTATAGGGACCTTGACTAGGTAGCCGTAATTGGCATTTAGGCTTAGGTCTAGGATTAAAATTATAGAATTTATAACAGCTGTCGTTAGAAAAATCTCTTTAAATCCTAATTTTTGCTTATTTTTTAGGCAAATTAGCATTCCACAAGCCATTAGGACGTAGTGGTTGGCCACATAGGTTAGGTTTGTGACATGGGGCCAGGCAAATTTGGATGGATCTGGTATAGAAAAGGCGATGCTTGTCCCAATTAGGGCAAGATCAGCAAAATAGGTTTGGATTTTTTCTTTTTTAAGAAAGTAAGAAATTGCAACCATTATCCCTGCAAGCCTGCAGTGGTAGAGGGGAAGGCCTTCCTTAATTAAAAGGTCAAAATCCATGGCATACCAGGCAAATAAGATTCCCTGAAGGATAAGGGAAGTAACTAATAAGCTTTCTAAAAGCTTTTTTTTGTCTTTGAGTTTGTAAATTATTAGTAAAAATAGAATTAGACCAAGCCTAACATAGGTCATGTTGAAGGCAAAAGTCCCATCTGTTGTGTGTCTGAAAAAATATTGCATAGCTATCCTTTATAAAATAATATAGGATTATTATATAATATTTTCGGGCCCTTGCCTAGGTCTTTTATAAAATTTCCGTTAATTTTTCCTTGTTTATGGCAATTTTTGATCCATTTATAGATAGTAGACCATCATCGGCCATCTTTGACAGTTCTCTAGAAAGAGATGGCCTGGTTGTGGTTAGGAAATCTGCTAGGGCCTCCCTATTCATATTTAGATTTATCTTGCCATCTTCTTCTATTTCTAGAAAATATTTGGCAATCTTTTGGCGAAGGCTCATTTGGGAAGTGATTTGGTTTTTCTTAGAAAGGGCCAGGCATTTCTTGGATAGGAAGGTGATATAGGATTTTAGGAATTTTTGATTGTTTGACCTTTCAAATAGGCCCTTAAAGTCCTTGATGATAAGGATTTTAGAATCCTTATCGCAGACTGCATCAAAATCAAAGGGCTCATTTAGGTAGGCATAGACTTCTCCAAATAATACTTGCTTATCAAATTTTTGGAAGATATACCTCTTGCCATTTGAATCTATTTGATAAACGCTAAGGGCTCCTTCCTTTAGGAAAAACAAGTCGCCTGACCTATCACCGATCCTAAAGACATAGGCATCTTTAGCATAGGTTTTTTCGATTATTTGAGTATTGGCTGTCATGTCTTTTATTTCTTCATCACTTAAATTTTTAAATATAGATATTTCTTTTAAATTCATACTTACCTCTTTTTAAAAGATACCCCACTGTATAAAAAATAAGCAAAGCCATGAGACTTTGCTTAAATTTTTTAGCCAATCATTTTTTCTAAATCTTCTTCTACTGTGGTATTTGGAGCTATGTTGAAGTTTTCTACTAGGAAGTTGACTACTGTCTCTGATAAGAAGGCAGGAAGTGTTGGTCCTAGGTGGATATTTTTAACTCCCAGGCTTAGAAGGGCAAGGAGAACTATTACAGCCTTTTGTTCATACCAAGCTATGTTGTATTCGATTGGTAAATCATTTACACTTTCAAGGCCAAAGGCATCTTTTAGGGCTAGGGCAATTTGTACAAGGGAGAATGAATCGTTGCATTGACCAGCATCTAGGACTCTTGGTATGCCGTTGATATCTCCTAGGCCTAGCTTGTTGTAGCGGTATTTTGCACATCCTGCTGTAAGGATTATTGTGTCTTGTGGTAGGCTTTTGGCAAAGTCTGTGTAATAAGATCTCTTAGAGCTTCTACCATCGCAGCCTGCCATTACGACAAATTTTCTGATATTGCCTTCATTTATTTCATTTATAACCTTATCAGCTAGGGCTAGGACTTGATTGTGGGCAAAACCACCGACAATCTTTGTATCTTCAAGATTTGTTGGAGCTTGACAATTTTTAGCCTGTTCGATTATAGGAGAAAAGTCCTTGTAGCCATTTTCATCAGCTTCTATGTGGATTGCTCCTGGATATGCTGCATTTGATGTTGTATAGAACCTATCAAGGTAGGTGTTGTTTTTCTTTGGTGGGACAATGCAGTTGGTTGTCATAAGGATTGGGCCGTTAAATTTCTCAAATTCTTCATTTTGGCTCCACCAAGAATTGCCGTAGTTGCCGTGGAAGTGGTCGTATTTCTTAAAGGCTGGGTAATAATTGGCTGGAAGCATTTCTGAATGGGTGTAGATTTCTACTCCAGCATCCTTGCTTTGTTCAAGGAGCATTTCCATATCATTTAGGTCATGGCCTGAAATTAGGATGCCTGGCTTAGATCCTGCTGAAAAATCTACTTCAGTCATTTCTGGATTTCCAAATCTTTCGGTATTGGCCTTATCTAGAAGGGCCATTGCAGCAACCCCGTGTTCTCCTGTTTTTATTACTAGGTCAATTAGGTTGTTGATTTCCTTATCTTTCTTGATTGTTTCTGTTAGGGCGAAAGATATAAATTTATCGACATTTTCATCTCTGTAGCCTAGGACATTGGCGTGGTGGTTGTAGGCAGCCATTCCCTTAAGACCGTAGGTCACAAGCTCTACGAGAGATCTTTCATCTTCATTTATGATATTTAAAACACCTACTTCGATGGCCTTTCTTTTTAATTCTTCATCATCAAATGATATGTAGGCTTCAACTTCGTTTAGGTCTGTGATTTGGTGTTTGTTTGTGATTTTTTCCTTCATGGCCATTGTTTTTTTAACCGCATCTAGGATAAAATCTTCATCAAAATTGGCATTGGTTATGGTTATGAAAAGATTGTTAGAAATCCTGTCATAGACCTTATCACATACCTTTCCTGCCTTCATTACTATAGATGCTAGGCCCTTGGTTGTATATATTAAAAGGTCTTGGAGATTTGCAACGTCTTCACTCTTGCCGCATACGCCGACTTTGGTGCATCCTTTATTTCCTGCTGTTTCTTGACATTGATAACAAAACATATATTTTCCTCCTGATTTTTCTTCTTCAATTCTTATATTTCAATTATAGAAGAAATTTCACTAAATATCTGTAACATTAGTTACCAAAGATGATTTTTTTAAAATTTTTATGAGTTTAGGACGAAAAATGATATAATAGGACAGAAATCATATATTGTAATAGAAGGGAGTAATCCTTGAAAAATAAAATTAGAATTGTCCATGTCATGGGGTCAATGGGTGTCGGTGGAATAGAAAGTCTTCTTATGACTATAATGAAAAAGCTAGACCCTGATAAGTTTGCCTTTGATTTTTTGGTCCACAGGATTGATAATCCACTGATGAAAGAGCAAATTGAAAGTCTTGGTGGAAGGGTATTTACCATAGATAAGCTAAATCCACTTAAACCTTGGGTCTACTTAAATGACTTGGATAAGTTTTTTGATAAACACAAAGAAATAAAAATTCTTCACAACCACTTTAGGGGAACAGAGGCCCTTATCCTAAGAAAGGCCAAGGCCCATGGTCTTGTGACTATATCACATAACCATGGCATCCAAAATTCCTCAAAGCTTAAAAACTTTATAAGAAATCTTTTTAAGGGTCAAGTCATGAAATATTCTGATTATAGGTTTGCTTGTTCTGATGAGGCAGGTAGAGACCTCTATGGAGCTTCTTATGTAAAGATAAATAATGGTATTGACCTGGATAAATTTAGATTTTCTGACAAGTTAAGAGATGAGATAAGAAAGGAATTTGACCTTTGTGATAAGTTTGTGCTTTTAAATGTGGCAAGCCTTATGAGTGTTAAAAATCAAAGCTTTTTAATAGAAATCATGCCAGAACTTGTAGAAAAAAATCCAAAAACTCGATTAATATTTTTAGGTAATGGGCCAGATGAAAATATGCTTAAAGATAAGGCAAGGGAGCTTGGAGTCTCTGACTTTATCTTGTTTTTGCCATCTAGTAATAGGGTAGGGGCCTATCTTTCAGCAGCGGACCTTTTCTTATTTCCATCTCTCAGGGAAGGGCTTGGCATAGCGGCTATAGAAGCCCAGGCATCAGGCCTTAAGGTCTTAGCATCAGACAGGATACCAAAAGAAGTGGGCATAAGTCCTTACTTAAAGTTTCTTCCTTTAGAAAAGGCTAAGTGGATTAGGGAAATCCTTGATACTATGCCATATGACAGGCTAGATTTTTCTAAAGAAATATCTGACGCTGGTTATAATATAGCAAGCACAGTTTCATACCTAAGTGATTTTTATCAAAGTATTAGCCTGTAGAAAAATTATTTGTAAATAAGAATAAAAATAATTGCTAAAAACCGATTCTTATCATATAATATAAGTAGAGAGAAATCTTTTTCCTGATAAATTCTGGAAAAATTTTATAGGTAGAATGTAAGCGCTTAAGTTATCTATTTTTAGGCAAAGAAAGGAAATTATATGACAGAAGTTAAATTATCCCTACAATCAATTCAAAATGACAAGGCCCTATGGGAAGAAAAAGGCTTTGTCTTGCCAAGCTATGACATTGAAAAGGTCAGAGCAAATACTAAAGAAAACCCTGAATGGGTGCACTTTGGTGGTGGAAACATATTCAGAGCCTTCCCAGCTAGAATTCAAGATGAAATCTTAGATGAAGGTCTTGCTGATACAGGAGTTATTATTTTTGAAACCTTTGGTGCAGAAAAGCTTGACTATATATTTGGTGCAAATGATAACCTATCTACAGCTGTAACACTCAAATCTGATGGCACTGTTGACCTAAGAGTAGTAGGAGCAATTGCAGAAACAGTAAAAGCAACTAAGAGCCAAGATTGGGCAAGGGCTGAAGAAATCTTTTCCAAAGAAAGCCTAAAAGTAGTATCTTTTACTATCACAGAAAAAGGCTACAATATCAAGGGTCTAGATGGTGATTTCACAGATCAAGTTAAGGCTGAAATGAAAGATAAGGACCTTAATGTTTCTAACTCTATGGCCATAGTTGCAGCTCTTTTATACCACAGATTTAAAAATGGAGCTTATCCAATAACCATGACATCAATGGATAACTGCAGCCACAATGGTGATAAGCTAAAGGCATCAGTACTAGATTTTGCCAAGGCTTGGGTAGAAAATGGCATAGTTGAAAAAGAATTCGTTGAATATTTAGAAGATGAGACCAAGGTATTTTTCCCATTATCAATGATAGATAAGATTACACCAGTTGCAGATGAATCAATCGGTAAAATCTTAAAGGAAAAAGGCTACAGCCCAGTAGAAAGTCCAATTATGGATGGCAGACCACAACCACCTTCATATGTAAATGCAGAAGAAACAGAATACTTAGTAATAGAGGAATCAAAGGCTACATCCTATCCAGCATGGGATAAGAAGGGCATCATCTTTACAGACAGAAAGACAGTAGATGAAGTAGAAACAATGAAGGTAACAACCTGCCTAAACCCACTTCATACTGCCCTTGCAGTCTACGGTTGCCTACTTGGCTATGACCTAATCAGTGCAGAGATGAAAGATGAAGACCTAGTTAAACTCATCAAGGGAGTAGGCTATACAGAAGGCATGCCGGTAGTAGTAGACCCAGGTATCATCAATCCAAAAGAATTTATCGATACTGTATTAAATGTTAGATTCCCTAACCCATTCCTACCAGATGCTCCACAAAGAATAGCAACAGACACATCTCAAAAGGTGGCTGTAAGATATGGTAAGACCCTAAATGCTTATAAGGCTCAAAACCCTGAAGCAATCAAAGACCTAAAATTCATCCCAGCTGTTATAGCAGGTTGGTTAAGATATCTACTAGCTATAGATGATGAAGGCAAAGCCTTTGAACCATCACCAGATCCAATGCTAGCAAGCCTACAAGAAGACCTTAAAGATGTGAAATTTAAGGACAACGAAGGAATCGATGATAGCCTACTAAAGATTATAGGCAATGAAGAAATCTTTGGCATAAACCTAGTAGAAATAGGCCTTGCTGATAAGATAATAGCAGACTTTAAAGAAATGAATAAAGAAGAAGGCGCAGTAAGAAAATTCCTACAAAGCCTATAAAATACAAAGACCACCGGGTAACTGGTGGTCTTTTTTTGCCTAAATTAAAAGGCGAAATTTTTTTGTAATTTTGACTTGCACATCATACATACCTGTTATATAATATCTATAACAGATAGGGAGGAGGAAAGATGTTTTTAGAAATTGATTTTGAATCGGATATAGCGATTTATGAACAAATCAGAAGGGCCTTTATTGTGGGTCTTGCTCGTGGAGACCTAAAGAAGGGAGACAAGCTGCATTCTGTAAGGGACTTGGCCGAGGAAATTGGTATAAACCTACACACCGTAAATAAGGCCTACAAGCTCCTTGCAATCGATGGTTTCATAGTCATGGACAGGAGGTTTGGGTCTATGGTTGGCAAGGATTTTGAACCGGTAGATGATAAGGAAGTCAATCTCATAAAAGATGAATTAGCCTATCTTGCATCTTTTGCCAAGCTTAAGGGCCTTAGCAAGGAAGATTTTATTGCATGTATAGAAAATATTTGGGAGGATAAAAATGACTGAAGGAAATTTCATCTCTATACTTTACGCTTCATCCATCTTGCTTGTAGGAATCTTGCAAGTCTTTGTCAATTCTTTTTCCAAAAAAGGCTACGTTTTTGGGATTAGGCTTGATGAAAATAGCGATGGTTTGAGAAAAATAAATAAAAAATACAAACTAGTAACTCTGATTTTAACTATAGCCTTAGGATCTATTCAATATTTAATATCACTTGTGACAAATAATGTCGGCTGGATAAGCCTATATTTTTTCCTAAGTTTGGGACTTATCATGATTCCTCTAATTTGGGCCAACAAGGAAATTAGGAAAATTACTAAAAATAGTAAGCAAGAAAGGAAAAAGCTTGTAAGCATCGGAGGAGTAAGGAAAATTTCCTACAAGCCAATCTTCCTTATTTACGGCCTAAGTCTTGCCCTAATCATAGGTGGCAGCCTATATTTATACCTAAATTATGACAAGCTCCCTGATAAGCTTATTATGCATACAGATTTTAATGGAAATGTCACTGACATCCAGGATAAGACTTTGGCAAATGTCTTTATGCCAAGCCTTATAAGCCTAGCAAATTTGGCACTTTTTGCCATTGTTAATTATTTCCTAATCAAGGCAAGGCCAAGGCTTAGCCAGGAAGACCCGGAAAGGTCTCTAGCTGATAATACAAAGGCTAAAAATCTTTGGTCCTATTATCTCGGGATAAATGCCCTTCTCATGACCATTCTTTTTGAAATTGGCATAACAAGCTTTAGCTTTGGAGGAGGAAATGGCCTTGTAAATATCCTAACAGGTCTTACCCTCATAACTTCAATTGGAGGAGTAATTTATTTAGGTTTTAAGGTGGGAACTGACGGATCAAGGCTTAATAATTTATCCTACACAAGCTTTGAAGAAGATGATGATAATTGGGTGCTTGGATCTACAATCTATAATAATCCTGACGACCCAGCTCTCTTTGTAAATAAGAGAATTGGTGTGGGGATGACTGTAAATATAGGAAGGCCAATGGGTAAGGTCATTTTAATCCTTTCAATTATAATTTTAATCGCAAGCCTTGTAGCCTTATTTAAATATTCAGCCTAAGCTTGTGTCTACTAGCAAAGCTAGTTTATTAAATAACATTTTTATGATGATGGGGATAAGTGAAGTATAATAGGCTTGAAATAAATATGCACATCTACTAATTTTTTGCAAAGGAGACTTAATGTTTACAAGTGATGATTTAAAGGCAATTAATGCCATTAGAACCCTATCCATTGCCCAGATAGAGAAGGCAAATTCTGGCCACCCAGGCCTACCAATGGGTGCAAGCCCTATGGCCTATGTTTTATTTAACAAGCTTTTGAAGGCAAATCCTAAAAATCCAAAGTTTTTTGACAGGGACAGGTTTATCCTATCAGCAGGCCATGGATCAGCCATGCTTTATTCCTTACTTCACCTGTCAGGCTATGATTTATCCATGGATGAGCTTAAAAACTTTAGACAAGCCGGCTCAAAGGCTCCAGGCCATCCAGAACTAGGCATGACCGAAGGAGTAGAGGTTACAACAGGACCTCTTGGTCAAGGTATAGCCCAAGCTGTCGGTATGGCAGCTGCTGAAAAGCACATGGCAGCCCTTTATAATAAGGATGATATGAAGGTAATTGACCACTACACCTACGCCCTATGTGGTGATGGCGACCTAATGGAGGGGATTTCTTATGAAGCAATGTCACTTGCAGGTCATCTTAAATTAGATAAGCTAATCATCCTTTATGATTCAAATGATATCTGCCTAGATGGGGACCTATCCACATCTTTTTCAGAATCAGTAAAAGACAGGGTACTTGCACAAAATTGGGCCTATGATAAAGTTGCCGATGGCAATGACCTAGATGCAATCTATGAAGCAATAACAAAGGCTAAGGAAAATGACAAGCCAACCCTAATTGAAGTAAAGACTATAATTGGTTTTGGTTCCAAAAACCAAGGCACAAACAAGGTTCACGGGGCACCAATCGGAGCAGAAGACTTTGAATATGTAAAGAAAGCCTATGAATGGAGCGCAGCAGATTTTGAAGTTTCTGATGATATCTATAAAATATTTGAAGATGGAATTAAAGCACGAGGAGAATCTGCAAATGAGGCTTGGGATGAGCTTTTAAAGTCTTACTCAGAAAAATATCCAGAAGACTACAAGGAATTAATGGCAGGAATCAATAGAGAGCTACCAGCAAATTTCATGGACCAAGTCAGAAAATATTCTCATGAAGATAAGGCCCTTGCTAGCCGTGCATCAGGAGGAGAAATCATCCAAGACTTGGCAAAGATTACCAGAAACTTCTGGGGTGGATCAGCTGACCTCTTCTCATCAAACAAAACTAATATCAAGGATTCAAAGTCCTTTAGAGATGATAGCCCATGTGGTAGAAATATTTGGTATGGTGTAAGAGAATTTGCCATGGCAGCTATAGGCAATGGTATCATGGCCCACGGAGGAAGCTTCCACCATGTGTCAACCTTCTTTGTATTTTCTGACTACCTAAAGCCAGCTGTAAGGCTTTCAGCCCTATCACACCTACCACTAACCTACGCCATGACCCACGATTCAGTAGCTGTTGGGGAAGATGGCCCTACCCATCAACCAATCGAGCAACTTGCTATGCTAAGGGCAATTCCAAACACCCTAGTTATAAGGCCAGCAGATGCCAATGAGACAAGACTTGCTTGGAAGGTGGCTCTAGAAAGTAAGGATAGGCCAGTAGTTATTGCCCTTACTCGTCAAAATATCCCAACCTTAAAGGAAACTGAAAATTTAGAAAATATCGATAAGGGTGCCTATATCATAAAAGATGCCGAAAATCCAGAACTTATCCTAATAGCAACAGGTTCAGAAGTGGCTCTTGCCCTTGAAACAGCAGAAAAGCTTGAAAAATCAGGAAAGGCTACTAGAGTAGTATCCATGCCATCTATGGAATTATTTAGAGAACAAAGTGATACCTACAAGGAAGAAATACTATCAAAAGAGCTTACAAAGAGAGTATCAATTGAAATGGGAACATCCTTTGGATGGTCCGAATGGACAGGCTTAGATGGTCTAAATATTGCCATTGATAGGTTCGGTATATCTGGCCCAGGCGAAGAAGTTGCAAAAATTCTAGGCTTTGACCCGGATGCAATAATTGAAAAGATAAACAAAAAATATTATTAGAATCAAGGCTATGGATTTTCCATAGCTTTTTTCTTAGATAATGCATATAATAATAGGAGAAGACAAAGGAGAATTGTTATGAAAATATGTGTACTTTTAGCAAATGGCAATGAAACTATAGAAATACTTACAGTCGTTGATTATCTAAGAAGAGCTAATATCGAAGTAGATATGGTATCTACAACAGGAGCTATAAATTTAAAGACTTCCCACGGCATAGAATATAAGGCAGATAAGCTTATGGCTGATATAGATAGAAAATCCTACGATGGTGTCTATATACCAGGAGGCACCAAGGGAGCAGAGACTCTTAGGGATAATGACGAGGTAATAGATTTAGTTCGTGAGTTTAACAATGAAAACAAACTAATTGCTGCAATCTGCGCTGGTCCAATAGTGCTTGATAGGGCAGGTGTCCTTGCTGATAAAAAGGCCACATCCTTCCCAACTATTAAGGAAGAACTTAAAAATGTTGGGGAATATATAGATGATCAAATAGTAGTCACAGATGGCAATATCACAACAGGAAGAGGTGCTGCTGTTACAAATTATCTAGCCCTAAGACTTGTTGAAATCATCAAGGGTGAGGATGCCAAGGAAGATCTAAAATACGGCACCCAACACATAGCAGTAGAAAATTATTTTGGAATTAAATTTTAGGTAAAAGATGAAAAATATCAGGAAAATATTTATCCTAGGAGGGGCCAATTTATTTGCCAGAGAGCTTATAAAATACGGTCTTGACCAGGGTTATAAGATAAAAGCGGTAGATTTAATTAAATCTAGCGATATAGAAGAAAATGAAAATTTAGAATATGTCCTAGCAGATTTTTTTGCCCTAGGAGATAAGCAAGCTGTGGAGATGATTGGTGATTGCGATAGCTTTGTCTATGCCGGCGGCATCGATGATCTAGTTGTGCCTAGAAAGCCTGCTGGCAAATTCTTTTATGAGAGAAACGTCCTTCCAACAGGTAGGATAGCAAGGCTTGCCAAAAAAGCTGGCATCAGAAATTTCCTTCTTTTGGGAGATTATAGGTCAGAAATAGCAGAAAAAAACCAAATCTTAAGGAAAAATAATTACCACCACGAGCCATATATAGAAACAAGGCTTATGCAAGAATCAATAGCAATCTTTGAAGGCGATGGTCTTATGAATGTCTCAATCCTAAGGCCGGGCCTAATAGTAGGCAAGTCTAACAAAAATGCCCTAGCAGCCCACATAGACCTAGTAAGGGCAAATACAACAATACCTGTCACAGAGGGTGTGATTCCAATAATTTCAGCAAAAGCTCTAGCTCAAGGAGCAATTTTTGCCCTAGAGTTAGAAAATCACAAAAAAACCTACGCCCTAGCTACAGGAAATATTTCCTATAAGGCTCTTTATGAGAAAATCCTTGAAATAATGAAAAAGACTGACGGCAAAAGCTTGGTTTCAAGGACTTTTGACGACCTCTTAGAAGCTTATGAGGAAGATCAAAAAATTACAGAAAGAAAAAATCTAGAACACGGCATAAGCCAAGTAAATATGCTAAGGGCCATGACTATGGATCTAAGCCTAAAGGGCGATTTTGACCTTGGTGATGAAGATTTAGGAGAAGAGATAGGAAAAATGATAGATCTCTACCTAAATGGAAGCCCTGTAAAAGCATAAAAAGGTGATGTTGCAGAATAGGTAAATCTATTCTGCGCATTGCTTTTTTTATTATATATCTGTATCAAGCCATTAATTTTTATAGAAGTTTTTAAGTTGAGAATGAATTTTTCCACATTTTTATTAAAAATAGGCTCACTTAATAGAGCTTATGAAATTAATATTTTTTTCTTAAGCAGCTTTGTATTTTATGATGTTTAAATCTTTATTTTCTATTTTTGATGACAGTTTATTTAAGTTTAGTGCTATTGATAAGAGGCATATTTCACTTATTATATTTTCTTTTCCTCTATGGTGGAATCTGTTGTAGTTTAAGCCTGACTTTATTTTGGAAAATGCTCCTTCGGCTTGGATTGATCTATTTAATCTTTCTTCTATTCCTTGGTCAGATATTATGTTTTCTAATGATTCTTTCCTATATTTTTGGAAGGTTTCTGCTATGTAGATTCCTTTAGTTTTTTGACCATCTTTGTTCCAATCAAAACACCTATAGACCTTTGTAGTTGTTATATATCCACTTTTTCTTTTATTGTATCTGTCCTTGCATCTTATGAATTCTTTGCCTTCTTGTGATATATATTTGTCTTGACTTTCATCATAGATTAGACTTCCCTTAAATTCTTGCTCTTTTTTATATTTTCGTGTTTTTGATTGCTCATAGTTTGATGGTTTTATGTACGATGTTAGCTTATTTTCTTCTAGATATACATAGTTTTCTTCACTTTCATATCCTGCATCTGCTACTATTTTGTCTAGTTTGTTTGGATAGTTTTCTTGTAGTTTTTTTAAGAATGGTTTTAGGGTGTACATATCGTTTGTATGGTGGGATATATTTTCACCTATGATGAAACCTGATGCGCTTGCAAGCTGAATGTTGTAGGCTGGCTTTAGTTGACCATTTCTCATGTGGTCTTCTTTCATTCTCATGAAGGTTGCGTCATGGTCTGTTTTTGAGTAGGAGTTTCTGTAATCTCCCATTATTTCTAGGTGTTCTTGATAAGTTTCTAACTTATTTTTCCAATCTTTTAGTTGTTCATAGTCTCGTTGGAGTTGATGTTTTCTTTTTCCTTGACCATGTACGAAGTTTATTTTCTTTTCTTTACATTTTTTACTTACTTGATTAAATACTATCTTTACTACTTCTAATACTAACGATGAGCTTAGGTCTTTATTTAAATTTAAGTGTTTTATTATTCTAATTCTTAGTTTTTCTTGCCATTTTTCTATGCTTCCTCTCCAGACAAAGCTGTATCTGTTAGCATAGGCTTCTATTTTCGTTCCATCTATGTAAATGCTTGATAGGTCTATTTGCTTTTCTTTTATTAATATTTGGACTATTTGCTTTAATAGGTTGGGTGCTAGTTTTACTATTTTTTGTCTGAACCTATTTATGGTAGAGTGATCTGGCGGATTTTGTCCGTCTAGTAAATATTTTATTCTTAGATCATATTTGCATGATTTTTCTATTTCCCTTGATGAGAATATTCCTTCTGAATAGCAGAATATTACTATCTCTAGCATGGTTACTGGATTTACAGTAGGTTTCCTTCCAAATGATGAGTAGACTTTTTTTAGTTCTGTTAGGTCTATCCTTTCAATTATATTTTTTACTATCCTTAGTTTTATATCATCTTGGATGTATATTTCTGTGTTAAAGTTTAATTTTAATTGAATTGTATCACCAACTAGTGTAAGATTAGTTAATGATGATGTATTTGTAACGGTTTTCATAAATACATTGTATCAGAAAAAGACGAGGATTTCACTTTCCTCGTCTTTTTCTATGTTAGGACTTTTGCAACAGCCCCTTTTTAAATTTAATCAAAAAGCTTCAAATACTTGCCATAGCCTTCCTCTTCAAGCTTATCTTTTGGAATAAAGCGAAGGCTAGCTCCATTTATGCAATACCTAAGACCAGTAGCCTCTCTTGGTCCATCTGGGAAAACATGGCCCAGGTGGCTATCAGCTTCCTTGCTTCTTACCTCAATTCTTTTTCTCATAAGGGTGAGATCATCCTTTTCTGTAAGCTCAGTGTCCTCAATTGGCTTGGTAAAAGAAGGCCAACCACAGCCTGCATCATACTTATCAAGAGATGAGAAAAGTGGCTCCCCAGAGACAATATCTACATAAATCCCATCTTCATAAAAATTGTCATATTCAGAAGAAAAAGGCATCTCAGTTCCATTTTCCTGGGTCACATGATAGGCTTCTTCGCTTAAAATTTTCTTTAAATCTTCTTTTTTATATTTAGTCATAATACCTCCCTTAATCTTGTTTAAACTTGTAATTAATTTATACCCATATTCCCAAACTATTAAAAAATTCACTTTTAGGTATAATAATAAAAAGATTTTATTAAGGAGCAAAAAATGTCAATGACAATCAAGAAGGCTACTTGGCCTATTGCCAAGGATTTGGCCTTTGATATAAATAATAAAGCAAATGCAGCCATAGAAAAATATGGCAGGGAAAATGTAATCAATGCGGCCCTTGGGACCTTGGCAGATGATTCTGGAAAGATTATTGCCCTTGATAGTGTTTATGACAGGCTAAGTCAGATGGATAGGTCTATTATAGCATCTTATGCCCCAATTGAGGGAGAAGATGGTTTTAGGGAGGCTGTTTTAGATAGCCTTTTTGAAAATCACAGACCAAAGGCTTTTATGACCGCCATTTCAACACCAGGCGGAACAGGGGCTATCAGGTCAGGGGTTTTTACCTATGCAGATGAGGGAGATCCTGTTCTTAGTCATGACTATTATTGGGGCCCATATAAGAAAATTTGCGATGAATTTGGCAGAGATTTCATCACTTATAATTTCTTTACAGATGACTACAAATTTGATATAGAAGCTTACAAAGTTGCTATGGCAAAGGCTTTAGAAAATAAGGATAGGCTCGTTTCAATAATAAATTCTCCAGGCAATAACCCAACTGGCTATTCTCTAAGCGATGATGAATGGGATGAGGTGATTAAGGCTTGCCAAGATCTTGCCAAAGCTGGCAAGAAAATCACATTAATTGTTGATGTGGCCTATATAGAATATGCAGGAAGCGGCAAGCAAAAGGAATTTTTTGAGAAATTTACAGGCCTTGACCCAAATTTCTTTGTGATAGTGGCTTATTCCATGAGTAAGTCCCACACAGCCTACGGCCTAAGAAGTGGGGCAGCAATCGGCATCTCTTCTAAAAAAGAAATCATCGATGAATTTGAAAATAGCCTTGCCCACTCAGCTAGGTGCAATTGGTCTAACGGGGTCCACGCACCACAGCTTATCCTAAAAGATTTGGAAAATGACAAGGATGGCTACAAAAAGGAATTAGAAAATTTAAGGCTCATGCTAGAAAAAAGAGCTGAGATATTTGTAAGAGAGGCTAAGGCGAAAAAATTAGCAATGATTCCGTATTTTGGTGGATTTTTCACCTTTATTCCAACAGATATGGCCTTTGAGATAGCAGAAAATCTCGAAAAAGAAAACATATTCACCATTCCCCAAGCTAAGGGAATTAGGGTTGCAATTTGTGCAACAAATAAAAAGGACATTATAAAATTAGTCGATAGGCTTAGTTACTTTATGGCAAATTTATAAAAATTTTAGAATTATCTTTTTAGATAAAATAAATATAATTTAGACCAAGCTTTTGCTTGGTCTTTCTGCTTGCATAAAAATGTAAAGAAAATTTTACAATTTCCCATAAATTTTATAGGGCTTATAAGCTTATAATTTAGCCAAAGTTTGTCACTATTTTATAATAAGCTTGAAATAGCCATTTATAAATATATAATAGGCTTTTATTTTAGAAATAAGGGGTATAATAATATTAAAATTTTTATGTATTTTCTTAAATTTTTGTTAGATATTTAATAATGATAAAAATTTATTAAGTATGAAGGTATTTTATTCATTTAGAAAGGAATAATATGAATTTACATATGGGACTTGATGTTGGCTCTACTACTGTCAAGGTGGTGGTCACTGATGAGCTTTTTAATACAATTTATTCTATTTATATCCGCCACAAGTCAGATGTGAGGGCGACTGTTAAGAAGGTCCTTACAGATTTATACCATAAGTTTGGCAATCTAAGTCTAACTATGAATGTGACAGGATCTGGCGGCATGTTTTTAGAAGATATTTTGGGTGTAGACTTTGTCCAGGAGGTTATAGCAGAAACCCGTGCTATCAGGAAATTTATCCCTCAGACTGACGTTTTGATAGAGCTGGGTGGGGAAGATTCAAAGATTACCTACCTTTCTGGTTCTGTTGAGCAGAGGATGAATTCGATTTGTGCAGGAGGTACTGGGGCCTTTATAGACCAGATGGCAGCCCTCCTTGATACAGATGCGGCAGGTCTTAATGAGCTTTCCAAAGCCTACAAGAAGATTTATCCTATAGCATCTAGGTGCGGGGTCTTTGCCAAGACTGATATCCAAGCCTTGATGAACCAGGGAGCCAGCAGGGAAGATATAGCAATTTCAGTCTTCCAATCTGTAGTCAATCAGACAATTTCAAACCTGGCCTGCGGTAGGCCGATTAAGGGTAATGTCACCTTTTTGGGCGGTCCCCTTCACTTTTTATCTTCTCTTAGGGACAGATTTGTAGAGACCCTGGGAGAGGATGAGAATAATTTTTATATACCAGATGATGCAGAAGTTTACGTAGCCAAGGGGGCTGCGATTTTATCTAGCGAAAATTCAAAGCCCGTGGCCCTTAAGGACCTCATTACAAGGCTTGAAAATGCCAAGGAAGTAAATCTAGAGATGACCAAAAGGCTTGACCCTCTTTTTGAGTCTCTTGATGATTATGAATATTTTAAGATTAGGCATAAGACTGATAAGGTCAAATATAGGGACCTTGCTACTTACCAGGGCCCAATCTATGTAGGCCTAGATGCAGGCTCTACAACCAGTAAGATGGTCTGGCTATCAGAAGATAATGAAATTTTATTAGATGATTATAGGATGAATTTGGGAAGGCCCCTAGAGGTTGTCATTTCAATGCTTAAAGAAGGTCTTGCTAAGAAAAATCCAAAGGCCTATATAGCCTCATCCGGAATCTGTGGTTACGGTGAAGATTTCATCAAAAATGCCTTACATATTGACAATGGCGAGGTAGAAACCATTGCCCACTACAGGGCGGCTAAGTTTTTTGATCCTGATGTAGATTTTATCCTTGATATTGGCGGCCAAGATATGAAGGCCATGCACATAAGGGATGGGATAATAGACTCTATCCAGCTAAATGAGGCCTGCTCTTCAGGCTGTGGGTCATTTTTATCAACCTTTGCAGCATCTGTATCCATGGATGTTAAAGAATTTCAGCAAAGGGCAATTAGGAGCAAGGAACCGGCAGACCTTGGTTCAAGGTGTACGGTCTTCATGAATTCCAAGGTCAAACAGGCCCAAAAGGAAGGCTCTGAGGTAGAAGACATAGCAGCTGGCCTTTGCTATTCGGTAATAAAAAATGCTATCCAAAAGGTAATTAAGATTAGGGACCCAAAATCTCTTGGCAAAAATATAGTAGTCCAAGGGGGAACCTTTTATGGGGATGCCATCCTAAGGGCCTTTGAGAAGATTTCTGGAAGAGATGTTACAAGACCGGAAATTGCAGGCCTTATGGGGGCTATGGGTATGGCCTTAATTGCCAAAGATAAGTCCACAGGCTCATCAAATATGGCAGGTCAAAGAGAGCTTGAGAACTTCTCCTATAGCCAAAAATCAGCCAGGTGCGGTAGGTGTACAAATAATTGTGCCCTAGTAATAAATACCTTCGCCGATGGGAGGAGATTTATCACAGGCAATAGGTGCGAAAGAGGGGCAGGCATCAAGCTTGATAAGAAAAAAGATAACCTAAATATGTACAAGTATAAGTATAAGCTCCTCTTTGATAGAAAGACTCTGGGAGATGGTGCCCGCTTTGGTAGGGTCGGCATTCCTCGTGTTTTAAATATTTATGAAGATTATCCTTTCTGGCACAAGTTTTTTGATAGCCTAGGCTTTGATATTATCTTATCAAGTGACTCAGATAGGAAAATTTATGAAAAGGGCATAGCCACCATCTCATCAGAGACAGCCTGCTATCCAGCCAAGCTTGTCCACGGCCACATGGAAGATTTAATCGACAAAAAGCCTGACCTAATCTTTTATCCAGGTGTTTTTTATGCCTACAAGCAATTTGATGCGGCCAAAAACCAGATGAATTGCCCTGTAGTAAGTGGTTATCCTGATGTTATTAAAAATAATGTCGATAGGCTAAATGAGTTAAGATTCCTAAACCCTTACTTATCCTTTGAAAGTGAGGAAATCATCAAAAAAAGACTTGTCGAAGTCTTTGAAGGCTACACTCATGAGGGCAATATCTTGAGAAAGAAGGAAATTGAAAATGCCGTAAGCTTGGCTTGGGAGGCTGAGCAAGCCTACCATGATCAAATAAGGAAAAAGGGCAAGGAAATAATTGACCATGTAAGGGCCCATGACTTAAATGCCATAGTCCTAGCAGGTAGGCCTTACCACATAGATCCAGAAGTCAACCACGGCATAGCAGACTTAATCGAATCGATGGATATACCTGTTCTTTCAGAAGATGCCATCGCCTACAATGTGAAAGATTTGACCAAAGAGCTCAGAGTCCTTGACCAGTGGTCCTACCACGCAAGGCTTTACAGGGCCAGCAAATATGTTGCAGAAAATGACAACTTCGAGCTTATTCAGCTTAATTCCTTTGGCTGCGGCCTTGATGCAGTCACAACCGACCAGGTAGAAGAGCTTTTAAAATCTCATGGCAAGATTTATACCCTTTTAAAAATAGATGAAATTTCAAACCTAGGAGCGGTTAAAATCAGACTGAGATCTCTTTTAGAAGCTCTTGACCAAAAGAAAAGAGAAGGCATAAGCTTTAAGACAGATCCAAGTGACTTTGCCTACGAAAATACCGAATTTACCAAAGAAATGAAACTAGAAGGCTACACAATCCTTGCCCCACAGATGGCAAGAGAGCATTTCAGGATAATGGAACATGCCTTTAAGGCCTTTGGTTTTAATATAGAATTTCTAGATACTATCGATGAAGATGTCATAGATACTGGCCTTAAATATGTAAACAATGACTCCTGCTACCCATCAATAACAGTAGTCGGCCAGCTAATCCATGCAGTTAAGTCAGGCAAATACGACACCGATAAGCTTGCCCTTCTAATGACCCAAACCGGCGGAGCCTGCAGGGCATCCAACTACGTAGGCTACATCAGAAAGGGCCTAAAGGATGCGGGTTTTCCAGATCTACCAGTAATTGCCCTATCAGCCCAAGGCATAGAAACCAACGAGGGCTTTGACCTAGTCAGATTTAAAAATATTCCACTTTTAAAACAAGCTATCAGGTCAATCCTTTTGGGAGATCTTATAAATAGGGTGTCAAATGCCACAAGGCCTTATGAAATCGAGCTAGGCTCTGTAAATGACCTCAAGGAAGCATGGATAAATAAGCTTTCAGCAGAAATTGGAACGATGAAAACCAAGAGATACAGGCAAGTAATCGAAGAGATTGTCAGAGATTTTGAAGAGATACCAGTCTGCAACAAGGAAATTCCAAAGGCAGGTATAGTCGGAGAAATCTTAGTCAAATTCTTGCCAGAAGCCAACAACCACCTCCAAGATGTCCTTGAAGCTGAAGGAGCTGAGGTAGTTATGCCAGATCTGACAGATTTTCTCATGTACTGTATGAAAAATACAGAATTAAAGCGTGACCTATATGGCAAATCAGCTGCCACAGCCAGGATGGGAAGGCTTGGAATCAAGCTAATAGAAGCAAATAGAAAGCCAATTAGAAAGGCCCTTAGGGCAAGCGAAAGATTTGATGAACCACTTTATATAGACGATATAGCAGACCTTGCTAAGGAAGTCACATCCCTTGGCAACCAGGCCGGAGAAGGTTGGCTTCTTGCAGGGGAGATGGTAGAGCTAATCCACCAAGGTGCTCCAAATATTGTCTGCATCCAGCCATTTGGCTGCCTGCCAAACCACATCACCGGCAAGGGAGTCATGAAAAAGATAAGAGAAACCTATCCAGAAGCCAACATAGTTGCCATAGACTACGACCCAGGCGCATCAGAAGTAAACCAAGTAAACAGGGTCAAACTAATGATGTCTGCTGCAAGAGATAAGATGAAAGCAAAATAGATTTTAAATCATCCTAAGAAATTAGGGTGATTTTTTTGAGAAAAATTTTACTTTGGTTGTATAATAAGGATAAAAGTTAATTTTTATTTAAGAAAGAAGGCAAATATGTCAAACGCTAAAGAACAATTTCTAGACCTACAAGGCAAGCTTAAAAAAGTTTGTGAGATTGCAGGCCTATCTGAATCATTTTATGAGATAATCAAAGAACCTGAAAGAATCATAGAAGCAAATATTCCTGTAAAGATGGATGATGGCACAACAAAGACCTTTAGAGCCTTTAGGTCAGCCCATTCCACAGCCCTAGGTCCATCCAAGGGTGGGGTCAGATTTCATCAATCAGTGACATATGAAGAAGTCAAAGTCCTATCTACCCTAATGAGCCTAAAGGTAGCCCTACTTGGACTTCCACTTGGCGGTGGTAAGGGAGGAATTGTCGTAGATCCTAAAAAACTTTCCGAAAGAGAGCTTGAAATCCTATCACGTGGCTTTGTCAGAGCAATGAATAATTATTTAGGACCTAGAATTGACATTCCTGCCCCAGATGTAAATACTAATGCCAAAATCATGGGATATTTCACAGATGAATATATAGCCCTAAACGGTGGTCGCCAAGATATAGCAACCTTCACAGGCAAGTCAACCGACATGGGTGGATCCCTTGGAAGAAGCGAAGCGACAGGCTTTGGTGTTTATCTAACAATTAAAAAATACTACGAAAAAATCGGCAAGAGCCTAAAAGGTGCCACAGTTGCCCTTCAAGGTTTTGGTAATGTTGGATCTTTTGCTGCCAAATATCTTGCAGATGACGGAGCAAAAATTATCGCAGTAAGCGCAAGAGATGAGTCGGCTGAGGCTGGTTCATCAGCAATTTTTGATGAAAATGGCTTCGATCCAGATCAACTAAATGAAATTAGAGAAAAAAAAGGCTCAGTTTTAAATAAAGAGGCAGAAAAAATCACAACAGAAGAATTTTTCGCCCTAGACTGCGACATCCTAATCCCAGCAGCCCTAGAAAATGTAATAAGTGATGCCAATGCAGATTCAATCAAGGCAAAACTAGTAGTAGAAGCAGCCAACGGCCCTGTCACAGAAGCGGGAGAGAAAATCCTAAATGAGAAAAATATCCCACTTATTCCAGATATTCTAGCCAATTCAGGCGGAGTTTTAGTCAGCCACTACGAATGGGTACAAAATATCACAGGCTCCTACCTTTCTGAAGAAGAAGTAAGGGCCAAACAAGAAAAAGACATGACAAGGGCAATCGGAGAAGTCTTTGCTACAGCTGATAAATATAAGGTTACCTTCAGACAAGCAGCCTTCATCCTAAGCCTAACAAGGATAGAAAAAGCCCTCAAACTTAAGGGAAGATTTTAATGCAAATAAGAAAACTAGAAAGGCCTGACCTTGCAAAAGTAAGGCCTCTTTTAGAAATCGCCATAAATGATAAGTACGGGGCTTCTTACCCCAAATTTTCATCCCTAAGTGATCTTTATAGGGAGCTAGAATATTCTATAGAATTTATGGCAACAACTACTCTTATAGCCCTAGAAAATGATGAGATAGAAGGCCTTGTCACCTATTTTTGGGATGATGATGAAAAATATATCCAAACAACCCTCCTTATCATAAAAAATAAGGACCTAAAAATCTTAGAAGGCCTTTTAGAAAAGATTAAAAAAGACCATAAGGCCTATCCTATAAATATCGGTCTTGGGGAAGAATCTTGGATAAATAAGGAAAAATCTTTTGTAGAAAAAGCAAAAATTGTAGAACACTCCCATGTCCTAGAAACTAAAAACCTAAATAAAACAACAGATTACACAGATAATATCGAAATTCTAGCCAAGGAAGACTTCGCTTCCTACAAGGATTTCCACGATAGTTTTGCAAAAGATATGTACTATTCAAGTACCAATTTATATAGGGACTTTGATAGGTTCAGGGTCTTTGTAAAAAAAGATGATGGAGAGATTATAGCTAGTCTATTGGTTAAAATCTACGGCAAAAATCCTTGCAAAGCTGAAATTTTTGGACTTTTTATGAAAGATCCTAATAAGAAAATATGTGATAGCTTAATAAAGGAAATGATAAATTCTCTTATAGAAGAATTTGGGAAAATAGGGGAAATTAAGTATTTTGTAGAAGTAGAAAAAATCTTAGAACTCGAAGTAGCCCTTGCAAATGGCTTTGAAAAATTAGATACCTATATACTTTATAGGGCATAGAAAAATCCTCCAAGTGGAGGATTTTTTAAAATAAGGACATTATAAGACTGATTATTATAGGAAAGGCAAGGGCTGGTAGGGCATTTGCTATCCTAAAGTCGACTATATCAAGCATGGATAGGCCTATGGCAAGTATTGTAAGGCCGCCGACTCCCGAAATATTGGCTAGGACAAAGTCTGTAAAAAGTGAAGAGAGAATGCCTGCTAAAAGGCAAATAGATCCTTCATAAACTAGGACTGCAAGGCTTGCAAAGGCAATGCCCCTACCAAGGCTAGCCGCAAGAAAAAGGGCAGAAAGCCCATCAAGGACTGATTTTGTAAAAAGAATCGAATAATCTCCCTTAACACCAGCATCAATTGATCCAAGTATACCCATAGACCCTACGCAAAAAAGCAAAATTCCAGAAATAAAGCCTGTCGAAAAGTCACTTTCAGAATTTTTAATAAACCTATTTTTAAGAAAGTCTGCAAACTTGTCAATACCTCCCTCAAGATCTAGGTATTCGCCTACAAGGACCCCGCCCACTATAGAGATGATCATAATCATAATATCACCCTTGAGTGCAGAATCGATTCCTAAGACAATAATGGCAATCGGCAAAAATTTCATAATTGCTTCTTGGTACTTGTGGGCAAGCCTATTAGAAAGGCCGGTCCCAAGCATTCCACAGGTAAAAACTGCCAGGGTATTTACTATTACAGCTAACATCTAATCATCTCCTTTTATACAATATTTTCATTATTATACACAAAAAATTCATAAAAGAAAAGCCCTCTGACAAAAATTGTTGGGGGCTTTTGATATTAAAAATTATTCTAAAGTGGCCTTGGATCATCAAAAAATTCTGGATATTCCGTCTTGATTTCCATAAATTTCTTTGATAGGATTTGGTCTAAAATCTTAAAAGACCTGTTAACTCTAGGCAAGTTTTCAAGGTTTAGCAAGAGCTTATCACCAAGGTCTGCCTCAAGCAGGAAGTCTGTAATTATGACTTCATATTCTGAATCTTTAAGCCAATTTATATCAAGCCTTGGCTTTGTATAGATGTCTGCACTTAAGATAGTAGATGCTGTAGAATTTATAAAATCCTGTATAAGTCTTGAATGGTACCTATCATAATTGGAAATGATAACGGCCTTAGCTGGTTTTACGCTATCAATCATATGGCCCAAAAGGCCTGGCCAAGTCGAATAAATCGCATAGACCGTAGCTTCTGTCGAATATCTCTCTCTAAGATTAGGATACTTATCCAAAAGCCCATCCATCATGGCATAGATATCTTTGTAGAAATCTATATTGATAAACTTTATATAATTAAGTAAATGCTGGCTCTTTGCTACGAAAAAGTCGGCTTGCTCAACATTAAATAGCCTTACATAAAAGTAAGAGAAAATCTCCTTGTAGGCATTTTCAAGATTCGTCTTATCAATTCCGTACTTATCGCAAAGCTCTATAGATTTATCATAAAGATAGGCATAATAGTCCTTATAAATTGGAACAATTTCAAAGATTTCATCAAGGCTCTTAAAGTATGGGGTGTATTCATGGTTTATGAAAAATGCCAAAATCTGGTATAAAACCATGGTCAAATCACCATTTTCATCAGGAAGAAGTCTTCTTGTAGCCCTGGCAACTTCGATATTTGACAGGCATTTTTTGACAAAACTAAGCATGTCTTGGTCAATCTTTCCAAGCTTAAATTTAAAGCCTCGCCTATATCTGATAAGAGATATGGCAAGGGCTGTTTTGATATAAGAATATTGGCCAAAAATAATCTCCATGTATAAGGACTTGCCAATGCTTTCTGCAATAGTAGTTACATCTTTTTCATCGATAAGACCCTCAAAAGGCCAATCTAGGGGGCTTATTTGAGTGCTTATGAAAAGATTTAGGTAAAACTTCTCTATATCATACTCATCGCCCACAAAATCAAGGTCTGCATAAGAAAACTCTATATTATAAATCTCCTTGATAGCTTCGTTAAGGTAGCCAATATTTCTAAAAATAGAAGAATCGCTGGTATTAAGCCTAGTAGCCAAATCTTTTTTATTTTTCATTTCATCTAAAAAAGTAATGGTCAAAATTTGGCTTATCAGAGCGTTTTTGATAAAAATTTTCTTTATAGTTTTAAGACCTATATCAAGGATAAAATCAGCCTTGACAAGGTTTGAAGTCATTTCAAATTTGGCATAATTTTTAAATAATTTCTCAAGAGAACATATATAATTGTGAATAGTTTTTTTGCTAAGGTCTAAATCATCTACAAGCTCATCAATCCTAACCCAGGTTCCATCCTTATAAAATAAGGCCTCAAGGAGCTTGTACATGTTTTCATCTTGCTTTAAAAAGATCAAAGTAATCACCTCTTTTTAGGTATATCTAACATTATACCCGTATTTCAATAATATATTTAGAGGGGAGGTAAATAAAAATATATTTGACAAATAAAGTTGTCAAATATATAATAGTGACAAGAATAGTTGTCAATTATTTGGAAAGGAGGGGCGATGGACCTAGTAAATAATTTGGCGGATTTTAGAAAAAAAGCAGGCTATAACCAAGCAGAGCTTGGAGGGCTTGTCGGAGTCAGCCGCCAGACCATAAGCCTAATAGAAAGAGGAGATTACAACCCATCAGTGACCGTGGCCCTAAAAATTGCCCAGGTCCTAGATGTGGATATCAATGAGATTTTTAGACTGGAGGATAGTGATGAAAAAGAATAAAAAAAGCTTCTTAGCTAGCATATTTGCTATGGCTGGATTTGGATTGATTGTAGGTTTTGGAGCAGGTTTTATTTTTAGAAAATTAAATGTAGGTGGCCTTGTATATGGTCTTAATAGCTTTCTAAGCGACCATATCTTGGCTTTGATTATAGGACTTTGTAGTATATTTGCGGGATTTGGCTTTTATTTCTACTTGAAAGGGAAAAAAGAAGTTGAAAAGGGCATAAGGCAAGATGATTTTATTGAAACAAAGTATATAGACTATGCCAATGCAATGAGAGATGCAGGCTTATTTACCCTCATATCCCTTGTTATAATTATCTATAACAAGATGAAAACAAGCCCAGACTTTGTAAAAAATACCTTGCTTGTATTAGGGATTTTGCTAGTTTTTACAGCTATAAATTCCATCTTGTCTTTCCTTACTTATAAACTTGTCAAAAAAATTGAGCCAGAAAGAAAGACTGAGGTCTTTGATTTCTTTTTTGAAAGCAAGTTCATGGCTGAATCTGACGAGAGAGATAAGGTCAAATACTACAAAAAGGGCTACCTAGCCTATAAGAGGATGCTTATGAGTCAATTTGTGATAATAATAATCCTATTTTCCTCAGCCCTCTATGAAAATATAAGCCCAATAATAGCCCTAATTGTCCTAATACCAAGCTTGATTGGTGTATTAACTAATGGTTTTGCAGGAGAGAAAAATGATTGAAATAAAAAACTTAACTAAAAATTTTGGGGACCTTAAGGCTCTTGATGACGTGTCCTTTGAAGTCAAAAGAGGCGAACTTTTCGGAGTCATCGGCCAAAATGGGGCGGGAAAATCTACACTTTTTCGTTCCATGATGAATTTCTATGACCACTTTGCTGGAGAAATTCTTTATGAAGGTGAGCCAATGGCAGACGTGCCCCTAGAAAAAATTGGCTTTCTTCCAGAAGAGCGTTCGCTCTCACCAAAGAAAACCATCAGGGAAGAGGTGAAGTTTTTTGCTAGGCTTAACCAAATGAGAAATCTTGATGAAAAGACCTTAAAAAGCTACTTTGATCGTTTTGAAATCAAGGGAAGTCTGGATGATAAAATAAAGTCACTCTCAAAGGGCAACCAGCAAAAGGTTCAACTTCTTGCAAGCCTAATCTATAAGCCAGAATTTTTAATCTTAGACGAACCATTCTCAGGCCTTGACCCTTACAATGCCAATCTTTTGATGGAGATAATCAAGGAAATCAACGAAGAAGGTACAACCATAATTTTTTCATCCCACAACATGGAAAATGTCGAACACCTTTGCGATAGGCTAATCATGCTAAAAAATGGAAAAATTGTCCTAAATGGATCACCAGATGAGATTAGAAATTCCTATGAAAAAGACCTGGTGAAAGTAAGGGCTGATGCAGATTTATCAGAGCTTTTCCCAGCTTATGACTTAAAAAGAGAAGGAAATTTCTGGATTATCAGATTAGAAAATGAAGAAAACGGCAGGGAAATTTTTGAGAAACTTGTAGGAAAACTCGGCTACCTTGAGATGTTTAGCCAAGAGCCACCAAGCCTAAATGAAATTTTTGCCAGAAAGGTGGAAGAAAATGAATAGAAAGTTAATAGTTGCCCTTGATTCCTTCAAAAAACAAATCAAATCGCCTGCCTTTTGGGCCATGGTTTTTATACCAATCCTTGGAATGCTAGTGCCTATAGGTATTAATTATTTCCTTACAAAATCAGACAAGGCAGATTCAACTACTAAGTATTACCTAGTAGCAGATGAAACTATAAAGCCTTACCTAAAGGAAATGGAAAATGAATATAAATTAGTTTCAAAAGATGAAGCGGAAAAGACTTTAAAGGCAGAGAAAATTGAGTCTTACGGGGAGATTTCTGAAGAAAATGGCCAGATAAAACTTATTATTGAGACTAAAACCATGGATAGCAAGGCACTTTCAAAATTGCCTCTTCTTGCAAATGAGCTTCAAAATGCCATTAATATCAAAAATGCAGGTTTAAATGAAGAGCAAATTGGGATTTTTTCGACCAAGGCAGATATAAAAATCAATCAAATTGACAAGGGCAAGAGCCTTATGATCTATGCCTCCTACTTCATCCTTTTGATGTTCATGTATTTTATGCTAATCATGTATTCAAACATCCTGGTCGTCGATATAGCCACAGAAAAAGGGTCAAAGATGATTGAGTTTATCTTCTCATCAGTATCTGCCAAGGACTATTTTGCTGGCAAAATATTAGGTAACTTCCTAGCCATAATCGTCCATTCGATTTTATATATAATTTTTGGAGCAATTTCCTATTTTATAATCAAATCCAAGGGCCTTTTAGACTTTATAAAAATTGATTTTAGCCTGGATAAGACAAGCCTTATGATAATAGGGGAGATTTTCATCTTTATTATCCTCTCGCTCTTGGCCTACATGATAATAGCTGCCATGCTGGGCTCTCTTGCCAGCAAGCAAGAAGATGCTTCAAAGGTTGCAAGTCCGCTTATGATTACAATTGTAGGGACCTTTATGGTGGCCATGATTTTTATGAATAGACCTGTAAATTTATTTGTAAAAATCGCATCATTTATCCCGTATATTTCCGTATTTTTCATGCCTTTAAGGTTGATTAAGGGAAGTGCTGGAATAATTGAAGGCGGTCTTTCTCTAATAATTTTGGCCCTAAGCTTATATATTACTTATATCCTAGCTTCAAAAGTCTATAAGAAACATATACTAAATTATTCGAATGATTCGATTTTTACTAGGAAAAGAAAACACAGATAATAAAGGGGGCCGCAGGCTCCTTTTTTCTTGGGGATTTTGAAAAGGATTTTGAAAAGTGCTTTTCTCTTTTGTTAGCTTGTCCTTATGTTGATTTTTTGCCCCATTTACTAGATAATAATTATAAGGAAGATAATATTTTAAAGTGGGTTTGGGATTGATTTTTAGATGCTCTTTCTCATTTTAAATTTTGTACAAGGAGGTATTTATGCTTGGAAACGACCTAGTCATAGCTTTTGCCTTTATATTGGCAGTTATTTCTATGATTTGTGTGCTTTTTACCCAAAAGAAATTGCTCTTTGCTGGTATTGCTTTAGGTTTATTTGCCTATTTTTATATAGCAGCATCCTTTTACAATATAGCTGACAATGTGACTTTAATAACCTTTATAGCTGGAATAAGCCTTTTAAGCTTGGAGCTTTTTATTCCAAGTTTTGGCCTTATTGGAGTGGCAGGCCTTGCCCTTACTATTTATTCGGTGATGGATTCTTTTATAGATCCTAGGATGGGCCTATTTGTAGTCCTTACTACAGGCCTTGCAATCCTTGCTACTGTCGCTATCTTTGTAAAACTTGGTTTTAAGGCAGAACTTTTTGAAAAGTCAATCCTAGAAACAAAACCCAAATCTATATACACTGGCAAGAAGGTTGAACTTTCACATCTTGTTGGAAGTGTGGGTATAACTAAGACAATCCTTAGGCCAGCAGGCAGGATTGAGATAGATGGAGAACTTTATGATGCCATGGCCAGGGCAGAATTTATCGAAAAGGGAAAAATGGTGTCAGTTGTTGATATCAAAGATGGCCATATAAGAGTGAAGGAGATATAATGGAATATTTAATTTTAGGACTAATATTTGTATTAGTTATAGTATTTTTTACAATGGTACCAGTTGGACTTTGGATTACTGCGAGGTTTTCAGGCCTTAAGATATCTATGGCAAGCCTTGTGGCTATGAGATTTAGGAGACTTTCTCCATCAAAGATTGTAGCTGCGATGATCAAATCTTATCAGGCAGGTATTCCAATTTCAACAAATGACCTAGAAAGCCACTACCTAGCTGGTGGTAATATCAACCAAGTAGTTGATGCCCTAATTGCAGCAGAAAGAGCCAATATAGATCTTTCTTTTGAGCAAGCAGCAGCAATTGACCTAGCAGGTCGTAATGTTTTTGAGGCAGTCCAAGTGTCAGTTACACCTAAGGTTATCAATACACCAGTTATAGCAGCAGTTGCTAAAAATGGTATAGAGGTAAAGGTAATCGCCAAGGTAACTGTAAGAGCTAACATCGAAAGGCTTGTCGGTGGTGCTGGTGAAGAGACAATCATTGCCAGAGTTGGTGAAGGTATTGTAACAACAGTAGGTTCATCAGATTCCCACGCAGCTGTTCTAGAAAATCCGGACAATATTTCTCAAACCGTTCTAAACAAGGGCCTTGACTCAGGTACAGCCTTTGAAATCCTATCAATTGATATAGCAGATGTGGATGTAGGACGAAATGTTGGTGCAGAGTTACAAAGAGACCAGGCAGAGGCTGATAAAAACATTGCCCAAGCCAAGGCTGAAGAGCGTCGTGCCCAAGCTATTGCCCTAGAGCAAGAAAATAGGGCCAAGGTAGTAGAGGCTGAAAGTGAAATCCCACTTGCTATAGCCCAAGCCTTCAAAGAAGGCAATCTCGGAGTGATGGATTATTACAACCTCCAAAATGTTAAAGCAGATACAAAAATGCGTCAGTCAATTTCAGATTCCAGTGAGGATTTAGATGTCTAAGCGAAATTCATTTTTGAATTTTCTTGACCAATTGGCAGCAGAAATCGAGGCTGAAAGCCAAAAGACTAAAAATAAGACTCTTGCAGAAAAGGGACTGGATTCCTTCGTAGACTTCCTAAATGATTTGGGAAATCCGGCAGATCTAACCAGCCAAAAACCAAATATCGAAGCTCAAAGAAAGCTTAAGGCAGATTTTGCCACCAAACATGCGGCAGAGCTTAAGAAAAAATCTGCCCCAAAAGAAGAAGGAGATTCTAAGGCTCGTGCAAGGCTAAAAGAAGCTGAAATAAAAGAAGTGACTGACAAAAAAATAGACGATATGAAAAGATCTAAAAAGAGAAAAAGGCTTAGGGATGCAGTCATCATGGCAGAAATCCTAGCAAAGCCAGTCTCAAAAAGAAGATAAGGATGTGTTAATATAAAAGAATATATAGGAATTGAAGTGCCAGAGAGACTGATGAGTCTCTTTGGTAATTTTGATAGTAACAGAAAATATATAGAAGACAGGTTCTCTGTGAAGTTAAAGCTTAAGGATAATGACCTAGAAATTTCAGGAGATGAGGCCAATGTGAGCCTTGCTTCAAAATTAATTGCCCAGCTTTTAGAAGAGATTAAAAGAAGTGGGGACCTTGATTTTCAAAAGATAAAATACGATGCAGATATGCTGGAAAGGGAAAATAGGGATGTGGTAAAGGGCCTTCTAAATGAAGTCATAGTCACAACTTCAGCCGGCAAACCAATCAAGCCAAAGACCCTGGGCCAGAAGGCCTATGTAGCAAAAATTTTAGAAAATGACATCGTCTTTGGAATTGGACCGGCCGGTACAGGTAAGACCTATCTAGCAGTTGCCATGGCTGTGAGAGCCTTTAAAAATAACGAGATAAACAGGATAATTCTCACTCGTCCGGCAGTAGAAGCAGGAGAAAGCCTAGGCTTCTTGCCAGGTGACCTCCAAGATAAGGTAGACCCTTATCTAAGACCCCTTTACGATGCCCTTTTTGAAATCCTAGGTTTTGATTCCTACCAAACCCTTGTTGAAAAGGGAATCATAGAGATAGCTCCCCTTGCCTACATGAGGGGTAGGACCCTTGATAATTCCTTTGTTATCCTAGATGAGGCCCAAAATACAACCTATGAGCAGATGAAGATGTTTCTAACCCGTCTTGGTTATGGGTCAAAGGCCATAATCACAGGTGATAGGACCCAGATTGACCTGGGCAAGGGTAGAAAGTCAGGCCTTGTTTCAGCAAGCCACATCTTAAGAGATGTTAAAGGCATTGAATTTATGAACTTCACTTCAATTGACGTGGTCCGTCATCCTCTTGTCCAAAGGATAATTGATGCCTACGAAAAGGAAGATGAGCGTAGGGAAGAAAAAAGAAGGCAAAACGATGAATCTTCTAATAAGCAACAATAGCAAAGAGGACCTAGACCTTGACCAAATCGAGGCCATGGCCTATAAAACCATTGAAGAAGTCCTAAGGGTGGAAGATTTTGCAAGCCATGTTGAAGTCTCACTTAGCCTTGTAGATAAGGATGAAATCCATGCCCTAAATAGGGACTACAGGGGAGTTGATAGGCCTACAGATGTCCTATCCTTTCCTATGGATGATGAAATTTTCCCTGGAGAAGAGGATGTAGATCTTATCCTTGGAGATATAGTAATTTGCCTTGATATAGCAAAGGCCCAGGCAGAAGAATATGGCCACAGCCTAGACCGTGAGCTTTCCTATCTAATCTGCCACTCGACCCTCCATCTTCTAGGCTATGACCACATGGAAGATGATGAAAAGGCCATCATGCGTGGCAAGGAAAAAGAGATTATGAAAAATCTAGGAGTCTTTAAATAGATATAATGGATAATAATTACGACAAACTCAAAGAAAATTTAAAAAAGGAAATCTTAGAAGAGCTTAGGGAAGATGAGCCAGAAGTAGCAGGCGAGGACTATGAGCCACTAAAACTTAGCCATGGGCAGAAATTCCTAAAAGGTTTTGACTATGCCTACGAGGGCCTAGTCTATGCCATAAACCACGAAAAGAACATGAAATTTCACATCTTAGCCAGCATTTTGGTCTTGGTGGGCTCTTTATTTTTCAGCCTATCAAGGGTTGAAATGATGTTTTTAGTTTTTGCTGTGGTCTTTGTCATTGCCCTAGAGCTTTTAAATACTGCCCTTGAAGAGGCGGTAGACCTAGCAAGCGGGGGCAAGTATTCTAAGCTTGCCAAGGCGGCCAAGGATGTATCTGCTGCGGCTACCTTTGTTGCAGCCATTAATGCCCTTTTTGTGGCATATCTGATATTTTTTGATAAGTTTTTAACTTTCTACGATTCAGTAATCCTAAGGATTGCCAGACGTCCTTCCCACCTTGCCCTAATTACCATTTCATTAGTAATTATTTTGACAGTATTTTTGAAGGGAGTCTTCTACGAAGGCCACGGAACGGCCATGAAGGGCGGTTTTGTGTCAGGCCATACATCAGTAGCCTTTGCCCTGGCAACCATGGGAGTTTTTCTAATTGATGAGCCCCTTGTAAGGTTGATCCTAGGCGGCATGGCCCTAATAGTTGCAGAAAGCCGCTATGAGGCAGACATCCATTCGACAAAAGAGATAATAAGAGGAGCCATCCTTGGTATATCCATGGCCATGGCTATATTTGGGATATTTTCATGACAGAGATAAAAGATTTAATAAAAAGAACCATAGCCCTTAAAGAAAAGGCCTACACCCCCTATTCACACTTTAGGGTGGCAGCCGCAGTCAAGATGAAATCCGGCAAGATCTATGAGGGCATAAATATAGAAAATGCAGCCTATTCGCCAACCCTTTGCGCAGAAAGGTCAGCCCTAGCAGGGGCCATCAGTGCTGGCGAGAGGGAAATTGATACTATAATTATAAATGGCGATAGCGAATATACATATCCTTGCGGGGTATGCAGGCAATTTATAAGAGAATTTGCTGATAAGGACACAAAGATAATAATTGCAAAGGATGAGAACTCATATAAGACCTATACAATCGATGAGCTCTTGCCATATAGCTTCAGCAAGGAGGATTTAGAATGAAATCAGGCTTTGTATCGGTGGTAGGCAGGGCCAATGTGGGCAAGTCTACCCTTATGGAAAAGATTTTGAGGGAGAAAATCTCAATCATTTCCAACAAGCCCCAAACCACCAGAGATAAGATTAATATAATATACAACGACGATGATTCACAGATAATTTTTATAGACACACCAGGCATTCAAAAGCCAAGAAATATCCTCCAGGAAAGGCTACTTAGCTTTTCTAAGGAAAGTCTAAATGAGTCAGACCTGGTGACCTTTGTCGTAGATGATTCAAAAGAAATTGGCAGTCTTGATAGGATGATAATTGATGATCTTAAAAATGTGAGAGTTCCAATAATATTACTTATAAATAAGACTGACTTACTTACAGAAGATGAGCTTTTTGACCTAGAAGACCTCTACGATGAGGAAGAGATTTTCGATGCAATATTAGGAATCTCAGCCCTTGATGATAAAAATATCGACAAGTATATCTCTCTAGTCAAAACATATCTGAAGGAAGGCCCAGCCTACTACGACAGGGAAATGATCACAGATAAGACCGAAAGGTTTGTAGTAGGAGAGATAATCAGGGAAAAAGCCCTAAGGCTTCTATCAGAAGAAGTCCCACACGGGGTAGCTGTAAGAATTGATGACTTCAAAGAAAGAGAAGATAAGGACCTAATTGACATCAGGGCTTCAATCATAATTGAGAAAAATTCCCACAAGCAGATAGTAATTGGCAAAAATGGCCAAATGATTAAGCAAATCGGCATGGATGCCAGAAAAGAAATCGAAAGCTTTTTGGCAAGCAAGGTCAATCTCCAGCTTTGGGTCAAGGTTGAAAAGGACTGGAGAAAGAAAGAAAAGTTGGTAGACCGCTTTGGCTACAAGTGATTTAAAGGATATAGAAGGCATCGTCCTAAGGGAGTTTAAATATAAGGAGGCCTCTAAAATTATCGAACTCTTCACCAAGGACTTGGGCAGGATTTCAATCAATTGCCAATCAGTTCTTAAGAAAAACTCCAAAAACCTAGGTCTTACCAATCGCTTCATCCTAGCCCACTACGACCTTTACAAGAGCAAAAAAGATTTTTACGGACTAAGGGAGGGCGTAATTGTAGAAGCCTTTCCCAAGTCAAGCAAAAATTTCGACATAATCTTATACAAATCAGCCATAGCCGACCTGCTTTTAAGGACAATCGACGCTATCCAGATAGAAACAGTTTACAAACTTCTATTAAATAGCTTTATGGCCTTTGAAGAGGCTGATACTAATTTCATAAATATATTCTTGGCCTTTTACCTCAAATACGCATCCTTTTCAGGTTTTAAGCCCAACTTTAAAACTTGCGGGATTTGCGGTAAAGATATAAGAGGCCACGGCCTTTATTTTTCACCAAGAGAGTCCTCGCTCATATGCGAGACTTGCAAAAACAAGGCAAAAGACAGCGTATATTTGACTCTTGAAGAATACAAATATTTTAATAAACTTCTTTACACAGAGTCAAAAGAATTAAAAAATATAAAATTAGTGGAAAATTACGAAAAAATCGGCAAAATAATAATAGACTACACTCTTAAGAACCTAGATCTAGGATATTTTCCATCCGTCAAATGGGTCCTTAAGACACTCGAAAGGAATATAAATGTACTTTGAAGATTTAATTTTAAAACTAGAGGAGTATTGGAAAGAGCAAGGCTGCTCAGTAATGATTCCATACGACATAGAAAAGGGCGCAGGAACTATGAACCCTCACACCTTTCTTAGAGCTCTAGGACCAGAACCATGGAAGGTATGCTATGTAGAGCCTTCTAGAAGACCTGCAGACGGTAGGTACGGCCAAAACCCAAACAGACTTTACCAACACCACCAAATGCAAATATTACTTAAACCAACCCCAGCCAATATTCAAGACTTATACCTAAATTGCCTAGAAGCCATTGGAATAGATCCAAAGGCCCACGACATAAGATTTGTAGAAGATAACTGGGAATCTCCAACCCTCGGTGCTTGGGGCCTAGGTTGGGAAGTGTGGCTAGATGGGATGGAAATCACCCAATTTACCTATTTCCAACAAGTAGGCGGAATCAACTGCACCCTAGAAAGTGGAGAAATAACTATAGGACTTGAAAGAATCTGCATGTACCTTCAAGATGTGGACAATGTCTATGACATCAAATGGTCAGAAAACTTGACCTATGGAGACATCTTCAAGACACCAGAATATGAAAACTCCAAATATTCATTCGAAGATGCAGATAACGAAACTCTAGAGACTTTATTTAATATCTACGAAAAAGAAGCAGGAAGACTCATAGAAGCAGGCCTTGTATATCCAGCCTATGACAATGTATTAAAATCAAGTCACACCTTCAACACACTTGATGCCAAGGGTGCTCTATCTGTTTCAGAAAGAAATCACTATATCAAAAGAGTAAGGGATATTTCAAGCCTAGTAGCAGAAAAATATATAGAAAAAAGAGAAGAAGAAGGCTTCCCACTCTTAAGAAAGGAAAAAGATGCATAATTACCTATTAGAAATTGGTGTAGAAGAAATACCTTCAGCTTATGTCAAAAATACCAAGACCCAGCTAAGGGATAAATTTACAAGGCTTTTAGAAGAAAATAAATTCTCATACGAGGCCATTGAAATAGAATCCACACCAAGAAGATTTATGATCAAACTCGTAAATGTAGAAGAAAGCCAAAAAGAAGAAATTAAATCTGTAAGAGGACCAAGTGTAAAGATAGCCTATGATGAAAATGGCGTTGCAAGCAAGGCTCTAGAAGGATTCTTAAGAGGACAAGGGGCAAGCCTTGATGATGTGATTATAAGAGAAGTAAAGGGCGAAGACTATATCTTTGTAGAAAAGAAAGAAGAAGGCAAAAGCCTAGAAGAAGTTCTAAAAGAAGAAGTATTTGAACTAGTCAAATCCATATCCTTCCCTAGATCAATGAGATGGGGCGGCAAGTCCATCAGATGGGCAAGACCAATCAGATGGTTTGTTTCTCTATTAGATGATAAAGTTTTATCTTTCGATGCAGATGGCATAGAAGTAGGAAATATCACCAAAGGCCACAGGTCCCTAGGCTCTGACCACATAGAAATAGAATCAATCGATACTTATGAAAAACAACTAAAGGATAATTTCGTAATTCTAAGGGGTAAGGACAGACAAGACATCATCCAAAGAGGCCTTAATTCCCTAGCAGGCCAAGTAGGCGGCACCTACATGAAAGATGAAGACCTCCTAGATGAGGTGGTAAATATTGTCGAATACCCAACAGTCCTTGTAGGTGATATAGACCAAACCTACCTAAGCCTACCAAAAGAAGTAATTACCACACCAATGAAGGACCATCAAAGATATTTCCCAATCTTAGATGACAAAAACAAGCTCCTTCCATACTTTCTCCTAGTAAGAAATGGTGATGACTACAAGAGTGAAAATGTAATAGAAGGAAATAAAAAAGTCCTAGTAGCAAGGCTAGAAGATGCAAAATTCTTCTACGATATAGACGCATCAAAGCCACTAGAATCTTATTTGCCAGAGCTAGATAAGTTAGTATTTTTCGAAGGTCTTGGCACCATGGCCCAAAAAACTCAAAGACTAGTAGATTTAGCAGAAAGATACCAAAAAGAACTAGGCCTAGGCAATGACATCATAGAAGATGCCAAAAGAGCAGCCAAGCTTTCAAAGGCAGACCTAGTCACAAAAATGGTAGTAGAATTTACCGAGCTTCAAGGAACCATGGGCGCAATCTATGCCCAAAACTCTGGCGAAAACCAAAGGGTAGCAGAAGCAATCAAAGAGCAATATCTGCCAAAGGGAGCAAGCTCAGACCTACCAAAATCAGTAATAGGTATCCTCCTATCAATAGCAGATAAGATGGATTCTATTGTAGGCCTTTACGCTATAGAAAAATATGTCACAGGATCAAAAGACCCATTCGGCCTAAGAAGGGCAGCCCTTGGAATAATAAATATAATACTTGCAAATGGTATAGACGTAGACCTAAGAAAGCTAATCTCAGAAGCCCTCCTAGTCTACACAGAGGTAAATGCCCTAGCCTTTGACTATGACACAACTCTAGACAAAACCCTCGCCTTCATCAAAGACAGGCTCAAAAACAAACTTTTAGATGATGGTTATAGGTATGATATAGTAAATGCTGTAGTAGATACAAATAATACCAACATTCTAAGAATGAGTGAAAAGGTAAAGGCAGTTACAGCCTTCATAGATGAAAATGAAGACGGCCTATCCTACCTAATCAGGATAAATAACCTAGCCAAAGACACAGGAGCTGACCTAGTAAAGGCAGACCTACTACAAACAGACCTAGAAAGAAGTTTCTATGAAACCATATCAAATATCGATGAGATAGCCCTAGTAAATGCTGCTGACTACAAAAAAGAGCTAGAAAATATTCAAGCCACAGCCTTAGTCGGTAATGAATACCTAGACAAGACCATGATAAATGATGAAAACGAAGAAATCAAAAACAACAGATTAGCTATGCTAAATCAAGTACAAAAGAGGATAGCTAGGATATTTGATATATCACAAATAGTAAGATAGGAGGATTTGATGGACGATGTTTTAACGATTGTGATAATAAGTGACTCCACCGGGGAAACAGCAATAAACTACATGAAATCAGTAACAAGTCAATTCCCAGACCTAAAAACAAGCATGAGAAGATTCTCAGACATAGTAGATACAGATGAAATAGACGAGATTCTAGCCGACCTTCCATCCTATTCCATAATAGTCCAAACCCTAGCCAACAAAGAATTAACCCAGTATCTTAGATCAAGGGCCAAAGATCTAGATATAACAGTCTTAGACATCCTATCATATGGAATCGATAAGTTTGAACAATTTACCGGCCATAAGGCAATTAGACAAAGAGGCCTCACCAGGACCCTATCAAGAAACTACTTCGAAATGATAGAAGCCATAGAATTTGCCATCCAATACGACGATGGCAAAGACTTCAGGGGCTTTCTAAAATCAGACATAGTCCTAGTAGGAGTATCACGCACATCTAAGACACCTACAACCATGATCCTAGCCACAAAAAATTTCAAAGTCTCAAACCTACCACTAGTGCCTGAGGCCAAACTTCCACAGGAGCTCTTTGAAGTCGACCCAAGAAGGATAATAGGCCTAATCATAAATCCAGACAAGCTCTCAGACATCAGAGAAACAAGGAGCAAGTCCCTAGGCATAGTTGGTGAAAGCAAATACTTTGACAAGGGAAGAATCGAAAGAGAGCTAGAATACGCCAAAGAAATATTTTCTGACCTAGACTGCAAAGTCATAGATGTAACAGAAAACACAGTCGAACAAACAGCCACAGAAATTGTCCAATATTACTACGAGAACTTCCCAGAAGAAAAGGAAGTACGAAACTTAAATTAAAGGGGAAACAATGAAGAAAGAAAAAATCCTAGTCTTAAACTTCGGCGGCCAATACGACCAGCTCATAGTAAGAAGAGTAAGAGAAATGGGAGTCTATGCAGAACTTCATGAGTGCGACACCAATCTCAGCGAAATCAACCTAGACAACCTAGCTGGTATCATCCTAACAGGCGGCCCACAATCAGTAAACGATAGCGAAAGCCCAAAAGCCGACAGCAAAATCTTTGACCTAGGCGTGCCAGTATTAGGCATCTGCTACGGCCACCAATACATAAATTATGTAAACGGCGGCACAATCGAAACACCAAACTTAGCCGAATATGGCAAAACCGACCTAAAAGTAGATAAGGAAAGCTGCCTATTCAAAGACATTCCAGAAGAATCCATAATCTGGATGAACCACAAAGATAGGGTAAAAGACCTAGCAGAAGGCTTTAGAGCAACAGCATCCACAGCCAACACAGACGTGGCAGCCATGGAAAACACAGACAGAAGCCTTTACTCAGTCCAATTCCACCCAGAAGTAGTCCACTCAGAATACGGCCAAAAAATCCTAGAAAACTTCGTCCTAGGAATATGTAAGGCCGAAAAAACCTGGAAAATGAAAGACTTCGCCAAAGAAATCATAGCAGAAATCAAAGAAAAATACCAAGGCGAGAAAATGATCTGCGGCCTATCAGGCGGAGTAGATAGCTCTGTAGCAGCAACCATAGTCTCAAAAGCCATAGGAGATAATCTCCAATGTATCTTCGTAGACCACGGTCTACTAAGAAAAGACGAAGCAAAATCAGTCATGGAAACCTACAAAGGCCTAGGCCTAAACGTCAAAATGGTAGACAAATCCAAAGAATTCCTAGACCTATTAAAAGGCGAATCCGACCCAGAAACAAAAAGAAAAATCATAGGCAACCACTTCGTAGAAGTATTCGAAGAAGAAGCAAAAAAAATCGGCGGAGCTAACTACCTAGTCCAAGGCACAATCTACCCAGACGTAATAGAATCCGGCAAAGACAAAGCAAGCGTAATCAAAAGCCACCACAACGTAGGCGGCCTACCAGAAGACATGGACTTCAAAGGCCTAGTAGAACCACTAAGACTCCTCTTCAAAGATGAAGTAAGAGCCCTAGGCGAAGAAATAGGCGTCCCACACGACATGGTCTGGAGACAACCATTCCCAGGACCAGGCCTTGCCATAAGAGTAATAGGAGACATCACAGAAGATAAACTAAGAATAGTAAGAGAAACCGACGCCATCCTAAGAGAAGAAGTCAAAAACTTCGGCCTAAACGAAAAAATCTGGCAATACTTCACCGTATGGACCCCAATCAAAACAGTAGGAGTAAAAGGAGATGCTAGAAGCTACGACAACGTAGTAGCAGTAAGAGCAGTCACAAGTACAGACGCCATGACAGTAGAAGCAGCAAACCTCCCATACGAACTAATGCAAAAACTATCAAACAGAATGATAAACGAAGTAGAAGGAGTAGGCAGAATAGTCTACGACATAACCAGCAAACCACCAGGAACAATTGAATGGGAGTAAAAACATCGCAAGCGATGTTTTTACGTCAGCCCCATATATCGAGCACGAAGTGCGAAGATAGATGGATGGCTGCCCTTCTGCAGCGTAACGAAAAAGATGCGACCGAGTAGGGAGCATTTTTTTTGTGAAGTCGCTGAATGGGATTGAAAATCAGGCTCTTTGTCAAATCGTGTTGGTAATTAAAAATCAACTACATTCTTTATCGGGGATAGAAATTTCTATCCCCGATTTTTAACTAGCAAATAAATTTCTTGAAATAAGTATTCTAGTTCTAAAATTCGCAAAATTCCTGTAACCAAACGCCACTCTCTTTAAAACCTTAATGTAATTGTTTATCCCCTCAATAGCACCATTAGAATACTCAAAATTAAATGAATTCTTAAGATAATCAATATATTCAAGGCAAGTATTAATAGATACCTGCATCTTAAACCCAACCCTATCCCTAAAATAAATCAAATGCTTTTTAAAAGACTCAAAATCTCGATTTTCAATATCTTGCCTAATAATCTGATAGCAAGTATAAGAGTCTTCTAAAACTTTATCAACTGAAATACTTTCATTAACAACATCTAACTGAGAAATATACCTACCAGGGAAATGAATTTTCTTAGAAAGGACTGTCGAACTAAGCAACCTATAAGGTTTTAGAAATAGCTTCCAATATTTCTTAAGCTTCTTGTAATCTAAAGAATAAGTAGAAAAAGTCTTCATAGTATCAACTCTAATCTGATTAAAAGATCTAGAAAAAAGACCAACAATATGGAATCTATCAATAATAATCTTAGCATTTACAAATAACTCCTTAATCAAAGAAATATAGGGACTATACATATCAATACAAATAATCTCAACTTGATTTCTAACAGATTTAGGAAAAGAAGAAAAATATCTTTTTAAAAAAGGTAATTGTCTATTCTCAACAATATCAACTATCCTTGCATTATCAGCATCACAATAAATAAAACTCATAGCACCTTTAGCATCTTTAGTTGATTTAAATTCATCAAAACATAGATGTTTAGGGAGTGTTCTAAAATCTACATTAAAATAATTATCAAATCTAGCTAAAAATCTAGCAACACTAGTAGTGGAAATGTTGTTATCCCTAGCAATATCTTTAATTGAAATTTTTTTAGTTAAATCAGCGAATATGTGTTTTTTTACTTGATTAGAAATATTACAATGTTTATCAACTATTTTAGACTCAAGTAAGAAGTATTTATCACAAGATTTACAAAACATTTTCTGCTTCTTTAAATCAATTAGTACAGGATTATCACCTGCCCTAGAGCACCTTACAATAGATGATTTAAATCCGTACCTAATTAGATTATGGTTTAAACCACAATGAGGGCAAACTTGATTAGAATATTTTAATTTAGCTGTTAGAATTGTATGAGTTACACCTTTAATAACTTTGTGATATATTCCATCAGAAAAATTAAGGTTCTTATCTTTGATATTCAGCAAATTTGTAATAAAATAATTGTTAGACATATTTAATCTCCTTTTTAATTTGTAGCTGATTTAATTATAGGGTAAATGATTAAATATGTCTTCTTTTTTTACTAAAAAATCGTGCTGACAGAAGTTTCATCTACTTCTACCAACACGATTTATTATAGAACCGAAAATCATGAATTGATTTTCAAGTTTGATATCGACCCACTCAAACGAAGAGACATTATAATAAAAATAAAGCTAGGACATCGCAAGCGATGTTTTTACATAAGCCCAATATATCGTTCACGAAATGCGAAGATAGATGGATGGCTGCCCTTCTGCAGTGTAACAAAAAAGATGCGACCGAATATAATGCTAGCAAAAATATCGTAGGCGATATTTTTGCGATAATCACTATTTATCAAACAAAGGAACTTTGCGCAGTATAAATAGATGATTAAGCTTATGTCACAAATCCTAAAAAATCCTGACGAAAAGGAAGATTTTTTAGGTTTGTGGCTGGAGCATTTTTTTGTGAAGTCGCTGAATGGTACCCCCAATTATGCAGTAATTTTCAAGTATGATAGCGACCGACTCAAATGCATAGAATAAAAAATAGCTACTGGTACTCAAATGGTACTGGAAGTAAAAAAGAATAAACTAAATAATTCTTCCAAGTACTTTACATGAGGACAAAAAATAAGACCATAGTTTCAAGCTGCGGTATTTTTGGCTACATATTACGAGGATTAATTTATTTTGACATCTCCAATGGATACTTTCAAATGCAACAAATAATATAAACCAGATTGCAAAAACCACTAATACAACTGGTGTCATTTACAAGAAAGATATTGATTATATGAGAGAAAAAATAGAAAAATTATCAAAAGAAATATGGGATATACATTCGTTATTATTGAATAACATCAAATAATTAAAGCTTTATTTTCATATTAAATAACTTTAGTAGTTATAAGACTCATAAATTAAAACTGATATATCGAAAATATTAGACTTATTTGGTATAATAGTTATACCGTTAAGAATGGAGGGAGAAAATGGCAACAATAAATCAAGTAAAAGAGCTACTCAAAGCTCATTTTAGTGATGATGGCGATAAATTTAAAGTAATAGCTTTACAAATAGCAGCTCATGAAGCCAAAGTAGGCCATACAAATAGTGCTAGAGAGATAAAGGCATTAGTGGAAAACTCTCCATCAGCTAAAAATAATGTAGTTAAATTTAATAATAACAACAAATCTTTAGGACTAAAATATTCCGATATAGGAATTGAAGAGCTTGTAGTTAGGAATTCATTAAAAAACAAGATTGATAGAATAATTTCAGAATATAAGAAAAGAGATGTTTTGTTAAAAAACGGTTTAAAAAACAGATCTAAATTATTGTTAGAAGGAGATCCTGGGACAGGAAAGACAATGACAGCATCAGTAATTGCATATGAATTAGGATTACCTTTATATTCCATACAAATCCACCATCTGATTTCTAAGTATATGGGAGAAACAAGTGTGAAGCTAAAAAAAATTTTTGATCAGATAAGAGAATATAGAGGGGTATATTTATTTGATGAATTCGACGCTATTGGTTCGGATAGAAGCTTTGATAATGACGTTGGAGAAATGAGAAGAATACTAAACTCATTTCTGCAATATATAGAAGAAGATGATTCAGCCAGTATAATAATTTGTGCTACTAATAACCCAAATATGTTAGACAAGGCATTATTCAGAAGATTTGATGATGTTTTTGAATATAAACTTCCAGATAAAGAACAAATAATAAGATTAATAGAAATTAATCTGTATGGTCTTGATTTAAAAAACATTATTACAGAAAATGTAATTAAAAACTCACTCGGACTTAGTCATGCGGATATAGTTACGGCGTGCAAAGAGGCTAAAAAATATGTTTTATTAAACGATAAAAAGATATATGAAACCATTTTATTGGATTTTATAAAAGAAAGAAAACAGTTTTTGCAATATAAAGAGGTTAGTCAATGACTAAAGAATTAAAAAAGCATTTTAGAATAAAAAAGAACAAAGAGTCAATTCCATTTTCACCAATCAATCGTCGAGGAAAGATAAATATTCCAAAAAGAGACAGGAAAAGTCATGCGGACTTACTTGAAAGTCAGTTTAAAAACATATGGGATAAAGAAGTATCAGATAGTCAAAAAGTCAGCTCCATTTCAAAAAGAGATGGAGTTTATTTGCAATTTAGAGGTAAAGAAAACTATAAATTGATTTTTAAAAGTTTAGAAGATACTCGTCAAAAAGTCAGGTTATGTAGCGTGAAAGAGGAAGACGGGATACAATATGCTACCGTTTTTGTTCCATTTAAAAAGAAAGACTTTTTCTTAAAGAAAATAAATAAATTTAAAGACAATGATAAAGGAACAGATGTTGTCGCATCTATTGAGTCGATTAATGAAGCTATGGTAAATGAATTATGGACAGATACTAAAGAGATTCCAATTAAAGATAAAGAAGCTTGCGAAGTTTGGCTTTCTGTTTATAGTAATAATACAACAGAAAAAGTAGTTGAAGAATTTTTTAACTTATGCAATCAACTTGAAGTTAAATATTACAAAAAATTTGTGGAATTTCCTGAACGTGTTGTAGTATCTATAATGGCAGATATTGGAATTCTAAAAACTATCTTAATGCATAGCGATCATATTGCGGAATTTAGGAAAAAAACTACTCCTGCGAGTTTTTTTATAAAAGAAAATACTAGACAGGAACAAAAAGAATGGGTGGATGAGCTTTTAAAAAGAGCATATTTTAAGGATTCGGATTTGTCTATTTGTATATTAGATAATGGTGTTAATAATGGGCATCCTTTAATAAGTCCAGTTTTAGATGATGGAGATATGCACACAACTTTTGACGATCGTATTTTACAAGATAATAGCTCGAATGGTCACGGGACAGGAATGGCTGGTATATCAACATATTTTAATTTAGAAGAAGCTTTAGAAAGTAATAATAATATAGAAATAAATCATAAATTAGAATCAGTTAGGTTTGTAGATGAAAATATAAAAAATGATGTTGATTTATATGCAGATGTAACATCTAGAGCTATTTCTCTAGTTGAAATAAGTAAGCCTAATAATAAAAGAGTAATTGCTATGCCAGTTACTGCGGGTTTTGATCCTAATGCTGACAAAAAAGACAAAAAATATTTTAGAGGGGATGGCAAACCCACTTCTTGGTCAGCAGGAATAGATAATTTAGCATTAGGAAATTATGGCGCTGAAAATACTGATTCAAGATTAATTATTATCTCAGCCGGAAATACAGAATGTTCTGAAATTGAAGAAGTTGATGATTATAAAGTAGCTGTAGCAACACACTCTGTAGAAGATCCTGCCCAGTCATGGAACGCTTTAACTGTAGGTGCTTTTACAAACAAATTTGGAATGATTGAGGATCCTTCATATAAATCTTTTATACCTTTAGTTGAAAAGGGAAGCTATTCTCCAGTTACCTCTTCTTCATTGATGTGGGAACACAAATGGCCGATTAAGCCTGAGATTGTATTAGAAGGTGGAAACGTAGGTTATAACAAAGACTCTGAAGACTTCAAATATGATAATTTTGAAGATTTAGAACTTCTTACAACTAATAAAAGCTATCATCTTGGAAAGTTATTTACAACGATGAATGGAACAAGCTCAGCCACAGCTCAAGCAGCTAACTTGGCAATAAGAATTATGAATGAATATCCTAATATATGGCCTCAAACTGTAAAAGCTATTATGGTACATTCTGCTAGATGGACCGATTCAATGATAAGACAAGCTTTCGGAGATAAGGAAATTAATAAGCTTACAAAGACAGAGTTAAGAGAATTGCTTCGAATTGTAGGATATGGTAGGCCTAATTTAAATCAAGCTTTATACAGCTTAAATAACTCAGTTAATTTAATTATTGAAGATGAACTTCAGCCTTTTAAAAAAAGTAAAAGTGTGGTAACAATAAATGAAATGAGTTTACATGAAATTCCATGGCCTAGTGAAGTTTTAATTGGTCTAGGAGAAACCCCTGTTAAGATGAGGGTTACATTATCATATTTTATAGATCCATCTCCTGGAGAGATTGGATGGGAGGATAAATATAGGTATCCAGGATGTAGATTATTTTTTGATGTTAATAATACAAATGAAGATAAAGAACATTTTTTATATAGAATAAATAATATAATTAAAGATGAAGAAAAAAGTAAGGGTATATCATACGACAATAAAAACGATAGTAATAGATGGTTATTAGGCACGAATAATAGGAATGTAGGCTCAATACATTCAGATATTTGGGAAGATACTGCAGCAAATCTTGCTGAAAACAGATATATAGCTGTATATCCAGGGGGAGGTTGGTGGAAAGAAAGAGGCTATCTAAAAAAATACGATTCAAAAATTAAATATTCGCTAATTGTAAGTATTTCTACACCTGAAGAAACTATAGACCTATATTCATCAATAGAAAATAAAATAAATATAGCCAATAAACTTAAAGTAGAAACACCTATTAATTTTTAAATAATATACCTTTGAATTGATTAAACAAATAACATGCACACCTAAAGAAAATAAAAACTTTAGGTGTATTTTTTGCCTTAACAAGTAGAGTTGTACGAAAACATATCATGAACGAGACTCTCATTAAAAAAATAAATAGTTATAGTACCAGGACATAGGGAGCATCTTTTTTATTTTGTCGCTGAATGGTCTTGAAAATCACGAAGTGATTTTCAAGTAATCTAAAGTCCAACTAAGACGAAGCAAAGCTGAGTCCGAAAAACTAAGCGAGAAAACTCAGGAGAGTTTTCGAGAGGAAAGTTGTAAAAAAATGGCTATTGATACTCAAATGGTACTGGAAGCGAAAAAGAATAAATTGAATAATAGTTCCAAGTACTTTACATGAGGATAAAAAATTAGACCGTACTTTCAAATGTAACAAATAACATAAACCAGATCGCAAAGGCAACTAATATAACTGGCCTTATTTACAAGAAAGATATTGATTATACGAGAGAAAAAATAGAAAAATTATCAAAAGAAATATGGCAGATTCATTCTTTACTGCTTAATAAATCAAAAGAAAGTTAAAGTAATTAGTATGGCAATTATAAAAATATATCCTATAAAATCAACTCTAAATTTAGCAATAGATTACATTATTAAGAGTAAAAAAACTGATACAAAAACATAGTATTATCATATATAATTTATGAATACAAAAAAGAATACCCTATATAAGAGTATTCAAGACAGGTAATAATATGGTGACTTTTGCGCCTATTGTATCAGTCCTATTTTCTAAAACAAGATTTCCTCCATGCATCTTAATAATTTGTTCGGCAACAAATAATCCGATACCATAGTTTTCTTTTGAATGCCTACTTTTGTCTCCTTGATAGAATTGATCTGTTGCATATAATAGGTCTTCACCTGTAAATCCATGCCCTTGGTCTAATATTGATATTTGAAGCTTATCAGCTTTTGAACATATAACTAACTCAATGGTTGAGCTTTTGGGACTTTGCTCCTCGGCATTACTTAAAATATTTAGAAAGGCTCGTTCAAAATTTTTTAAATCTACTATTAAAATACCATTCTCATAGTTAATATCTTCTAAAAGATTTAACTTATAAGTTGATGTGAATTCTTTAGCTAGTTTTTCAATGTTTTCTACAAATTCTTTTGCTCTAATTTGGGTAAAGTTTAATTCATTTGCTTGATTAGATTTATTAACAAGCATTAAAGTTTGGATATATTTATCAATACGGCTTGTGTTTTTTCTAATATAATTTAGATATGTTTGCTGTTCTTCTGTTAGGTCTGTTTCTCCTAATAATTCTGAGTTTCCCTTTATAATTGAAAGAGGAGTCTTTATATCATGGCTTAATGCTGAAATCTGATTTCTTTTTTTCTCTTCCTCTCTCCAATTTGTTCTTAAAGATTCACTTAACCCTAACTTTATTTTTTCTAAACTTTCTAATATGACATTAAATTCCTGAACATTTGATTTTTTAACTTGGAAATCTAAGTTTTGTTTCCTGATTTCTTCCGAAGCTTCTAGCAAAGGATTTAATTCTCTCGATATTTTCTTTGCCCAAATTAATGTGATAGTAATAATACTAATAAAACAAAATATTATCAGTAAGATTAGTAATAAAGTATTTATTTGTGGTAGATTTTTTTGCATCCAAGGACTTTTATAAAAAGGCTTTAAGTCATAAGCTACAAGGACATATCCATCTAATCTTTGTATTTCCATAAAGGATAAGTTGGAATTAGAATTACCAGACCCCTTATGATAGCTAAAGGCTATATCTTGGATATTCTTATTCATATTTGTTTCTACAACTTTTTCGTCTTTTGATAAAAATAGATAAGATGTATTATTTGGTAGCAATGATTTATCGAAATTTTTTGAAGTGGCAATATCTGTCCTTTTTTCAAGAATTAAACTCTCAGTATAATTTGCTGGAAATATCCACTCAAACTTATAAGAAGCAGATATAAAAGCTAGGATTAGTCCGACGGAGAGTACTAGCCCTAGTCCAATACTTAACAAATATTTAAAAAGTATATTTTTAAGAGATTGACCTTTTGTTTTTAATTCCATTTATATCCGATCCCCCATACTGTTTCAATTGGATTTTCCCCATATTTTTGAAATTTTGCCCTAATATTTTTTATATGTTCTGATATTGCAGATGCATCTCCTATACCATCAAATCCAAAGATAAGCTCATATATTTGCTCTCTTGAAAATACTTGTCCTTTTCTTTTGGCTAGTAATTCTGAAATTTGATACTCAGATTTTGTCAAATGAACTTTTTCATCTCCTACAAAGACTTCATTGGAAGATAAATCAAAACGAATCTCGCCGAGATTTAAGCTAGTGTGTCGTTCTCTTTTTTCTCGTCTTAAATGTGCCTCTATACGAGCTAGGAGTTCTGCTGCACCGAATGGTTTTGTGATGTAATCATCACCACCAATTAATAAGCCTTCAACTATATTTTCTTCCATGGTTTTTGCTGTTAGAAAAAGAATAGGGCAGTCTACTTTAGCTCGAATATCCTTACAGAAACTGATTCCGTCAATACCTGGCATCATAATATCAAGTAGAATCAAATCATATTTACTAAGTTTACTATTATCAACGTCTAAAGGATTTTGATATACATCGACTTGATGGTTGTTCTTTTTCAAAATGTTTTTTATTAGATCAAGCATATCTAGCTCATCATCAACTGCAAGAATTAAAGACATTTTATCACCTCCTAATTTTAAATTAAAAACTTTTATTCACTAACAGATTTCCCATCCCACTTATTAAACCAAATAATTGAGGAAATAAATAAGATTAAGATAATAAACAAGGATACAAAACTCCAAATTCTAAACTCTTTATAAAAATAGGAAGGATCCGAAACTTTGCTCATCGTTATATACATTGCAGGAAGCCTGGAGCCCCAAGTACAAGGTATAAAATACCAAATACTATCACCGATGGCAGTCATTGAAAGTAAAGCAATCATTGTTTCTAGAAAACCCAATCCTATAGAAGCACCACTACTTAATTCAATTGATACCCAAAGATGAATCATGTATAGAGAAAGGCTGCTAATAAGAATTAAGAAAAATTCAATAAGCCAATCTAAGATGTGTTGATATCCTGTTAATAATGCAAAAATCACAACAGATAAAGATAGCGAAATAACAAATCCCAATTCTAGCACAAGGAGTTTTCCTAAATAAGCTTTAGTTCTAGATTTTGTAGTAGATAAGAGCACTTGAAATTTCCCAGCACCTATTTCCATATCAACAACTTTTGAACTTATAAAACTTAATATTATTGGGATTACCGCTCCTAAAAGTACAAAATAAGTTTGTACTATATCACTTTCTTCAAAATTTTCTAGTCCAGTGGTTTTTGATGCCAGATAAAATAATAAAGAATAGGCTGTAGGTAAAACTATGTGAATCCAAGGAAGCCATGTGCCTTTGATTTTATATATTTCGGATTTTATTATCTTTATCATTATTTTACCTCTTGATTTGAAAACCATTTTGCACTTATAATTGTCAGTAATATAAATATACATATAGATAAAATACAAGGAATAAGTAACGATGTGTTTGATATCATTGGATTTGATGATTCAATTAAAACACCACTTGGTAGAATATGCATAACAGGAATCATTAATCTAATTCCCCAAGAATATGGACAATAAATCCAAAAAGCACTATCAGATATCAAGATTCCTAAGGCTAGACCTAATACTGCATTTATTGTAATACTAGCTATAAAGCCAAATTTTTTTGCCAAGAAAAAGCATAGAGGGACTTGCCAAATGTTGGTAATTATTAGTAAGAAACTTGCAAATACCAATGTTGAAAATCCATAGTTTGGTGCTAATTGCCCTCCAATTAAAAATTGAAAAATATACACTCCTAGCATATGAATTATAGCAGCAATACTCATATAAATAAATGCTGTAATTATTTTTGAAACCCATAACTTTTCAAGCTTAATATTTAGAGGAAAAACTGCTCTGTAGTTTAATTTTCTACTTTCTTTTCTATCCATCATTGCTGGGATTAAGGCAAAAGTTGCAGGCATTATTATGACGTACCACCAGTTATAGGAATTAGTAGTGAAATAACTTGGCATAAGAAATAATGACAATAAGATTAAAGTTATTGGCATAATAACTAATAACTTCTTCAAGAAAGTGCCCTTATGTTTTAAATTTTCTGCAAGAATATAAGATATCATTTTTTACACTCCCATTCCACTTTTTATAACATTCATAAAAAGTTCTTCTAAATTGTCATCATGATTAATAATGTTTTGATATTGCAATTTTCCATTATTAATAATCCCAATATGATCAGCAGTTTGTTCAACTTCTGCTAAAATATGACTAGACAAAATAACGGTTATTCCTTTTTCTGGGAAAGATCTTATTAAATCACGTAATTCTTGAATTCCAAGAGGATCAAGTCCGTTTGTTGGTTCATCTAAAATCAAAAGCTTAGGATTATTTAACAAGGCAATGGCGATACCTAACCTTTGTTTCATTCCTAAAGAAAACTGACCACTTTTCTTTTTTCCAGTATCTTTTAAACTAACTATTTCCAAAACTTCATCAATCCTAGAATCTGGTAACCCTAGTAGGAGTGTCCTTACTTTTAAATTTTCCCTAGCCGATAAGTTCTCATACAAGGCAGGCATTTCTATTAAGGCACCAATATCCGACAAATCATCACGACTCCACCCATGACCTTCAAAAAAGATTTGACCAGATGTTTTATGAATCATTCCAGTAATCATCTTCAATGTAGTCGATTTACCAGCCCCATTAGGTCCTAGCAATCCATAGATAGAATTTTCTTTTATTTTTAAAGAAATATTATCTACAGCTTTTTGATTACCAAAGGTTTTAGTAAGATTTTTTGTTTCTAATATCAATTTGTCCATAAATGAACCTCCTCTTCATTTTATAAACTTAGTATAAAATACAAATTTAAGGATTCCATAAGGAAGATAAGTTTCTTTAAAGTTAATAGATTACTTTTACCTTTATTGTCCGGTACTGGTACTCAAATGGTACTGGAAGTAAAAAAGAATATTTAAAATAATAGTTCCAAGTGGTTTAAATTTGGACAAAAAATTAGACCGTAGTTTCAAGCTGCGGTCTTTTTGCCTACATATTATGAGTATTAATTTATTTTGACATCTCCAATGGCTACTTTCAAATGCAACAAATAACATAAACCAGATTGCAAAAGCTACTAATACAACTGGTGTCATTTACAAGAAAGATATAGATTATATGAAAGAAAAAATAGAAAAATTGGCAAAAGAAATATGGCAGATTCATTCCCTACTTCTTAATAAATCAAAAGAAAGTTCTGGTGATTAGTATGGTAATTACAAAAAAGAATACCCTTATGCAAGAGTATTCTCTGAATAAAGAACAATTTTCTGACCTTGTTCAGTATAGGAAAAACTATAAAAATTATTATGGGAAGGAAGTGGAGAGATAAAAAATTGAAAAAATAATTTTTTTCTGGTATAAACATTATTGTAGAAAATTTACAAATAATTACCCGAGGAGGTAAAATATGAAAATCTTTGAATCAATAAAAAATAGATGGAAAAAATTCTTGAAAAATCTAGCAGAAGAAAATAAAAAATCTTTTGGAAATGAAAGATTAGATTGTTGTTCAATGAACAAAAGAGAATATAAATAAAGAAAAAAATGACCATGGCGGAGACTGTGTAAAATTTTGTGTATAGAAACCTCCTGATTAGGGTAAGTAAAAACTAATCAGGAGGAATTTTTATGCCCAAAAAAGACCAGAAACAAAAAAAGCAAAAATGTTAATTGAAGAATATCAGCCTCAAAGCGTACAAGATATTCAAGAAGCTCTAAAAGACCTTCTAGGCGATACAATGGAAGAACTTTTGAAAGCAGAACTAGATTAGCATTTACACTATGAATATGGAGAAAAACCACTATCATTAAATACAAGAAATGGTACTAGTAAAAAATAGTTAAATCATCATATGGACATATAGAATACGAGGCTGGGATCAAATCTTATCCCAATTATCAACCCTTACCCTTATATCAGGATTTAGGTTGATACACAAAATTATTTACAGACCCGCAAAAAGGGGCTGTTGCAGAATGAATAAATCGTCCCAAATCGCTAGAGGAACCTTGTGAAAAATTTTGCCTCCACGAGCCGGCAGGCTAGGCCAAAAATTTCTCACAAGAACCCTCTAGCGATGGGACGATAGTTATTCATAGTTTTGCAACAGCCCCTTCTACTTGCCACCTAAAAGACTCTCTAAATCAGTTTTCTAAAATCCCTAATTCAATGAGCCTTTATGCAAGAGTATTCCTTAAATAAAGAACAATTTTCTGACCTTGTTCAGTATAGGAAAAACTATGAAAATTATTATTGGATAGAAGTGGAGAGATAAAAAGCTATAAGCGTTGCTTACATTTATTAAAAATACTTGACAATATAAGTTTACAAGAGTAAACTTATATTAAGTATTAAGTCTACACTCGTAAACGATAAGGAGGGAAAGACAATGGGTGTAATAGTATACAATACTCATATCACAGATGCTGAATGGGAAGTTATGCGTGTGGTTTGGGCAAATGATCGAGTAACTAGTAAAAAAGTTATCTCCGTATTGCAAGAAAAAATGGACTGGACACAGTCCACTATCAAAACGATCTTAGGTCGATTAGTTGAAAAAGGCGTACTAAATACAGAGCAAGAAGGTAGAAAGTTTATTTACACTGCCAATATTGAAGAGAAAGAAGCCGTAAGGGATTATGCAGAAGATATTTTTAACCGTATTTGCAATAAGAAAGTCGGAAATGTAATAGGAAGCATCATTGAAAATCATGTTTTAAGCTTCGATGATATAGATAGACTAGAAAAAATATTAGAGATGAAAAAATCTTCCGCAGTAGAAGAAGTGGATTGCAATTGTCCAGAAGGACAATGCGAGTGTCATTTACATCATCATTAGGCATAAGGAGGAATTTAAAATGAACAATAACAACAAACATTCATCCCACAGTCACCATAATCATGGCGACATGGATCATTCAAAACATGAGCACATAAGCACGGAAGAACATGGAGACCATAAAAATCAACATCACGACCATCATGCTGGTCATGATCACAGTGGGCATAGTGGGCATGATCGCAGCGGGCATAGTGGGCATGACCACCATCATCACGGTAACTTTAAGGAACTTTTCTTAAAATCATTGCCACTAGGAATCATTATTATGCTCTTATCCCCTATGGCTGGGTTTGACCTACCATTCCAGTTTACTTTTCCATATTCTGATATTGTAGTAGCTATTTTATCTACTATATTAATTATTTATGGTGGACGTCCATTCTATCAAGGGGCAGTTGACGAATTTAAACAAAAAGAACCTGGAATGATGGCTCTCGTTTCTTTAGGTTTAAGTGTTTCATATTTATATAGTATTTATACTGTAATAGCAAGCTACGTAACAGGTGAACAAATTATGGATTTTTTCTTTGAATTTGCTTCATTACTATTAATCATGTTATTAGGTCACTGGATTGAGATGAAAGCTATTGGAGAAGCAGGAGACGCACAAGCAGAATTGGCTAAGTTAGTGCCGAAAGATGCTCACGTTGTGTTAGAAGACGATTCAATTGAAATACGTCCAGTTGCTGACTTAAAGGTAGGTGATTTAATTCGAGTTCAAGCTGGAGAAAATGTGCCAGCAGATGGAACTATCGAGCGTGGAGAATCACGTCTAAATGAAGCTCTTTTGACTGGAGAATCTAAATCAATTAAAAAAGGTCCTGGCGATGAAGTAATCGGAGGCTCAACAAATGGAGAAGGGGTTCTTTATATTAAAGTGAATGAGACAGGCGATCAATCCTTCATCTCTCAAGTTCAGAATTTAATCAGCCAAGCTCAAAGTCAGCCTTCCAGAGCAGAAAATATTGCTCAAAAGGTTGCAGGGTGGCTCTTCTATATTGCGGTCATTGTCGCACTAATAGCTTTTGTAGTATGGATGCTTATATCGGACATCCCAACGGCAGTAAAATTTGCTATCACAACATTAGTTATAGCTTGTCCTCACGCTTTGGGTCTAGCTATTCCATTGGTCACCGCTCGTAGCACAAGCTTAGGGGCAAGTCGAGGTTTACTAGTAAAAGACCGAGAATCTTTAGAAATAGCTCAAGATGCAGATGTGATGATTTTAGATAAGACAGGTACTTTAACAACAGGTGAGTTTAAAGTATTAGATGTAAAACTTCTTAATGAAAAATATACAAAAGAGGAAATCATTGCCTTACTGGCAGGTATTGAAGGAGGGTCTAGTCACCCTATTGCTCAATCAATTATAAGCTTCGCCGACCAAGAAGGTATAAGTCCAGTATCCTTTGATTCCATTGATGTAATTTCCGGTGCTGGCGTAGAAGGTAAAGCCAATGGGCACCAATACCAATTAATCAGTCAAAAAGCATACGGACGTAATCTAGATATGGATATTCCAAAAGGAGCAACCCTCAGTGTCTTAGTAGAAAACGATGATGCCATTGGTGCAGTAGCTTTGGGGGATGAATTAAAAGCAACCAGTAAAGAGTTAATAGAAGCTCTTAAAAATAACAATATAGAGCCAATTATGGCAACAGGTGATAATGAAAAAGCGGCTCAAGGCGCGGCAGAAGACTTAGGGATTGAATATAGATCAAATCAATCACCACAAGACAAATATGAGTTAGTTAAAACACTTAAAGATGAAGGAAAGAAAGTTATCATGGTAGGTGACGGTGTCAATGATGCTCCTTCTCTTGCCTTAGCAGACGTTGGTATAGCTGTAGGCGCTGGAACCCAAGTGGCATTGGATTCAGCTGATGTCATCTTGACTCAATCTGATCCAGGAGATATTGAATCGTTCATTGAACTAGCACACAAAACAACTCGTAAAATGAAACAAAACCTCTTTTGGGGAGCCGGTTATAACTTTATAGCTATCCCTCTAGCTGCAGGAATTTTGGCTCCTTTTGGCTTCACATTAAGTCCTGCAGTAGGAGCAATTCTAATGTCTGTGTCAACAGTCTTAGTTGCAATTAATGCTATTTTATTAAAATTAGATCCGAAAAAATGACAATTAACATATAGAATAATTGAAACTCCTTAAAGTATCAAGATACAATAGTTTTACAGGAGAAAAAGAGATGTAAGTACTGGCTCTTTGTAAAATCGTGTTGGTAGAAGTAGACGATTTTTCTACCAACACGATTTTTAATTTATTATAGAATTGATTTCTTTTAAAATCATAAAAGCACCTATTTCAACACTTTTATAGCTTGTTATTCTATTTTCTTGTAGAATATCAATTAAATTATTCATGTTAGAATATGACAAATGGTTTTCTGGCTCTTCAATTAAAATTATTTTATCTTTATTTGTATTAATATTATTTAAAGCAAGCTCAGTTTTTAATAAGCATTGTAGCCCTCTACCATCATTGGAATATGGAATACTATCAAATTCTGTTATCATACTTGATTCCCATTGACTTATATTCAATAATATCTCCAATATCACATTGAAAATACTCACAAATCTTTCCTAATATTTATAGACTTACATTTTCGTCTCTTCCTATTTTTGCTATTGTCTTTGGTGTTGTTGGGATTGAACATTGTAAGTCTGTTTTTTTCATATTTTTATATATTAATAATTTCCATAATTTGTTATATGAAAATCCCATATCATTTTTCAATTCTATATTTTACCTTTGTTATCAATGCTTGTTTTTACTTGACCAAATATTTTAACAAAATCTCCTTTCTTCATATTCTCTAAATCTTTTGTCTTATATCCATAGGCTGGATAATTACCAAGTAATATATTTAGATTTAAACCCACAAAGCAAAAAGTAAAAATGAAGTAAATTCGAAGTGAGATTAATTTGAAAACTGGATAAACAAGATTAACAGATATTATATTAAAACAATATTTCTCCGGTACTGGGACTGGGAAGGGACTAAAAATTTGAAAACGTCCTATAATTAGGTGGATTTAGTTATATTAGAAGAAATAAAATCTAGTATTCTGAATGGGCTTGAAAATCACGGAGTGATTTTCAAGTTTGATAGCGACCCACTCAAATGGTACTGGGAGTAAAAAGAATAAATTGAATAATTCTTCCAAGTACTTTACATGAGGACAAAAAATTAGACCGTAGTTTAAAAACTGCGGTCTTTTTGTGTACATATTTTATATAACTTAGCAAACAAATAAATAATGCGACAATAAAATGCCGGTTTGAGTGTCGGTTTGAATAAGAATTAACAGAAAAAAACAAACACTTCGTAAAAATGTTGAGCTATAGTTTTGCTTTATAGATAAGTGGGAATTTTATATAATATATAGGGCTTGACATGTACGTTGGGGACCGTGTTATCCTTTAATCAAAGGAGGTAGATAATCATGTTAAGAAGTGAAATTCAAAAAGAAACGGGACTAACTAGGAAGGCAATAGAGTATTATGAGGAAAAAGGACTTATCCATCCTCAGAAATCTGAGAATGGTTATAGAGACTATAGTACTAAGGATTTAGAAATTCTGAAAAAGGTATCTATATTTAGAAAATTGGGAATGAGTATCTCAGATATTTATCAGTGTATATCGTCAGGTGGCCATACTCTGTCTTCTGTTTTAAGGGAAAAACAACATCAATTGGACCTTGATAGAAAAAGAAAAGCAATACTAGAAATGGTTTTTAAAGGTGAAAGTAATCAACTTATCAATGATAAAATTTCATTACTTGAGGCGGAAGAAACTATCTATGAAAAACTAGAAATTGCTTTTCCAGGATATTTTGGACAAATGTTATTTGCTGCTTATCAACCATTTCTAAATGAACCACTAGAAAATGATGGTAAGAATTCTTTTTACAAATATATAGATTATCTTGATAGGCTTCCTTCGTTTGAATTAACTGCAAAAGAGAAAAAATATATTGAGAAGATTAGCTCACCCTTTGTTATGAAAACCTTAAAGGATTTAAATCAGGCTAAACTCGATGCTGTTGAAAATCTAGAAAAGTGGATGAAAGATAATGAAGATGCAATCTCTTCGTATGAAACCTATAAAAATAGTGAAGAGTATCAAAATAGCTTGATGAAACAGATCCAGGATAAGCTTAAAAACTTTATGAAGGAAAATCAATATTATGAAATAGCAATTCCACTTATTAGAAAATTTAGCAAGTCCTATGATAATTACTATAAGAAGCTCCTAAAGGCAAATGAACAGTATCTAAATAATAAATATTAATAATAATAGGTAAGCACTTACTTATATTAAATACTAAGTAGGTGCTTTTTCTATACCCTAATGTAGAGAGCTTCAGGGTTAAGAGTAATAGTTCAATTTTATCAAAGACGGTTAAAAACTAGACATGTATTGAGGATATGAGATAGGGACGGGACTAAATGAGAAAATTTATAAAGAAGAGTAAACCGAATAATAGTTCCTAGTGGTTTACATTTGGTCAAAAAATTAGACCGTAGTTTTAAGCTGCGGTCTTTTGTGTGTATAAGTTTTAGGCAAGATGTGATACGAGTTTAGACATGATTTAAAGAAATTTAAAGAAATTAACAATCTTAGACCTGTAAGAAGTTTTTAAAATATGATATAATATAATTAATTGAAATGCCTATTTTTAAAATTACAAGGGAGAGGAATTTATGCAAAACTTTGGCAAAATTATTTTTAAAATAGACCAAGTTTTAGAAGAAAAAAATATAAGCAAAAACAAATTAGAAAAAGAAGCGAATCTTCAAAGGACGCAACTTAATTCTTATTGTAATAACAAGGTTAAAAGAATTGACTTAGAAACTATAGCAAAGATTTGTTATGTTCTTGAGTGTAAGGTTGAAGATATAGTGGAGTATTTAGGTGATTAATAATGTTTAAATAAATAGATCTATTCGCTGGAATAGGTGTATTTAAGCTTGGTTTTGTTCAAGCATTTGGTAATGATATAGAAACAGTTTTTGTATCCGAATGGGATAAGAAAGCTCAAGAAATATATATAGCTAATTTTGGAGAAAAACCTAAAATTTTTGGGGATATAACAAAAATCGATGAAATTGATATACCTATCCATGATATATTATTAGATGTATTTTATTTCCAAGAAAGGGAAAATAATTGAATTTACAAAATATACGAAGAAATTAGACAAGAGAAGAAACAATTATTGCATTTTATGTATATTGCATTATTCCGTTTGAAAGTAGCAGCAAAACGAATCCGACTGTATTTCATTATTCAAACTTAATCTCAAGAACCCCATCTGCACTGAATATGAAGATTGGGAATATTGGGCGCCTTGATCCTTATTTAAAAAAGAAGGGAATTACAGGTTTAACTCATGGAGCAAAAATGGAAGAAGTTGTTTGGGATGAGTTTAATAGTGATAGAGAAGGACTTGTATATGAAGCAGAAAAAATAATTGATAAGTTGTCAGATAAATCAGTTGAGGATGTATATCTAAAATCTTATGAGATAGATTATTCAAGTGAATATAAAAGAAGGCTAGTAAAAACTAGAATTAACCAAGGATTCTTCCGCTCTTCTGTTTTATCAGCCTATAACAATACTTGTGCAATTACAAATATAAAAATTAATGAATTTCTGGTAGCAAGCCATATAAAGCCTTGGGCAGTAGATAAAAAAAATAGATTAAATCCACATAATGGAATATGTTTAAATTCTATTCACGATAAAGCTTTTGATAAAGGTTTAATAACTATAGATAATAAATTTAGAATTATTATATCCAGTAGGCTGAAAGAATACTATTCAAATAAGTTTATCGACGATGTATTTAAGAAATATGATTATCAGAAAATATTAATTCCAAAAAAATTTAAACCATCTTCAGATTTTTTAGAATATCACAATGATGTTATATTCAAGGGTGTGTAATATATTTTCTTCATGTATTTAATAACGTATTTTCTAAAGACGACATTAAATTATATTTTCATATCATAAAGATTATCAGAGAGGAAATATCTGGAGAATTAACAGAATATACAACAGGAAACTTAATAGATATTTATATTAACGATAAAAAAATAAAATCAGTTGATAGAAATGAGTTTAAAAAAGAATCGGAGCAGCTTTTTGATGAAATTTGTAATGCAAAGGGTTCTGCATTTTAAATAGAAAAAACTGAGAATTTTATGAAAGGAATATCTTGTTATAAATTATCTGCACCTGCAAGAGATATAAGTGATATTACCATGAAAATAGTTGATATAAATACAGGATATTCTCCAATAGTTGGATTTTAAATCAAATCAGAATTAGGTTCTTCGCCTACTTTATTGAATGCTGGAAAAACAACAAATTTTATTTGTGAAATCATTCATGATAATCCCTTATTGGTAAAAGAAACTAAGGAAATTTACAAAGTTTCAAAAGGTAAAAGACACACTGATGTTAGGGGAAGAATTAAAAGCATAATTGAAGACAATGGACAAGTCGAATATATCGAGATGCAAAATCAAACTTTTTCTGATAATTTAGTGCTGATCGATAGTTCAATGGATAATATTATTGCAGAAACTATTTTATATTTTTACAGGGATGGGATTAATAATTGCATAGATATGGTAAAGAAACTGGAACTTGAAGATCCAATGAACTATGGAAATGTTAATGCCTATAGATATAAATTTAAAAAGTTTTACAGCAGGGCGTTAGGTATGAAACCAGCAACAGTTTTGGATGATATCGATGAAGCTGTTGAATGATAAATAATTGTAACTAAATAAGGGGATGTATTAGCATATCATATTTATAATCGAAATTATTTTGAAGAATATCTTCTTAAAATTACAAAATATGAAATAGCATCCACATCAAGACATGATTTTGGAGAAGTTTATAGTGAGGATGGAGAAGATTTTATTAAGTTAAATCTTCAAATTAGGTTTAGATAAAACTATTTAAAAAAAATCAAGATAAATTTTAAAGGATAAGCGATATGTTGAAGAATTTGAAAAGTTATAAATATAAGCTACCTAAAACTAATGGTGGTATTGAAGAACACACAACAAATAATAATTCAATAATTATTATAGGGGCAAATGGTAGTGGAAAAAGTAAATTAGGTGCCTGGATTGAAGGTGAGGATCTATTAGATGTTCATAGAATAGGAGCACAAAGAAATCTTAACTTTCAAAAAAATATACCCTTAAGCAATTATGATTACGCTAAAAATAGAATTTTTTTTGGAACTGATAATGAATATGCCATCGAAAATAAAGATAAGAGCTCTAGATGGGATTATGGAGAAGCATATACAACTAAACTTTTAAATGATTTTGATATAGTGTTAGCGGCATTAATTGCTTTATATAACAATGAGACGTCGAATTATTTTAATGATTGTAAAATAGCTGAAAAAAATAACTATACTAAACCTAACACTCCATTTACAGTTTTGGATAAGTTAATAAATATTTGGAATAGCATATTTCCACAAAGAACACTTATATTTGAAGATTCAAAGTTCTTTGCTTATGAAAGAAACAAACCAACTGAAAAGTATTCTGCAAATCAAATGAGCGATGGAGAAAGAGCTGTTTTATATTTAGCATCACAAGTTCTGGTTGTACCAGATAATAAGACTTTAATAATAGATGAACCTGAATTGCATCTTCACAGCTCGATAATGAATGTTTTATGGGAACTGTTAGAGAACTATCGTCAAGATTGCTTGTTTATTTATATAACACATGATACAAATTTTGCTGCTTCTCATAAAAATTCAGAAAAGATATGGATAAAGAGTTATGATGGTGAAAATTGGGATTTAGAAAAAATAATTTTTAATGAATTACCAGAAAAGTTGCTATTTGATATTCTAGGGTCACGTAAAAATATTTTGTTTGTAGAAGGAGAAGAAAATAGTTTTGATAGTCAATTATACTCTATCTTATATCCTAACTATTTTATTATTCCTTGTGGAAGCTGTATGCAGGTGATTATGAGAACAAAATCCTTTAAATCAACTCAAAACATTCATAATAATAATGTTTATGGAATAATTGACCGTGACTTTAGAACACAAGATGAAATAAATAAATTAGAAAAATATAATATTTACACACTAAAGGTTTCAGAAGTGGAGAATTTATTTATTATAGAAGAACTAATCAGTTTTTTAGCAGATTATTTAGCCAAGAATTTTAATGATGTTTTTAGTAATATTAAAAATTATATTATTAAAGAAAGATTTGGTAATCAAATTCGTAGTCAGGTTAAGAAAAATGTAATCTCTCAAATGAAATATGAATTATCTATGGTTGAAATCTCCGAGATTAATACAAAAGAAAGTTTTACTAATGCTATTGAAAATATTAATTTTGATAGTATTTATGAAGATACATTAAACTCATATGAAGAAGCATTGTTAAGTAATGATTATAAAAAAGTGTTAGAAATGTTTAATGAAAAGGGATTATCTAAATCAATAGGTCGATATCTTGGTATTCAAAACAATGATTACTTAAATACTGTTATTTCTATCTTGAGAAATAAGGAACAAACAGAAGTATTAGAGATATTCAAAAATTATGTACCTAAACTATAAAATTAAAATGCAATATCAATTTAGCTCAAAACAATAATATTCTCTGTTACTGGTACTGGGACGGGACTAAAAATTTGAAAATGCTCTATAATTAGGTGGATGTTGTGATAATCTAAAAAATATAAAATTATACCAGCTTAGTTCTAAAGCTAAACTGGTATTTTTAATTAATTTTTATTACCTTGGGGATATATTTTAATTGACTAGGAGGCAGTATAAAAGATTTTTGGTCATATGATAAAGATTATGTTTTAAAAAGTTTAGATTCAAGAAAGGTTGGCTTAACAAGCAGGCAAGCTTCTGATAGGATTAATTCTTATGGTAAAAATGTTTTTGATTAGAGAAAATCGGCGTCTAAATTTATGATTTTTTTATCTCAATTTAAGAGCCCCATGAACTATGATTTTAATCTTTGCGGATATCTTGTAGATTTTTATGAAGGATTATTCAGATGGGATTATTATCTTGATTATTATAATGAATTTTTCTTTTTTGAGCTATCGTCACGAAAGTAAGGCGAAGGAGGCTGTAAAAAACTCCTATCTTCTGTAAATGTTACATCTTCTGTCCTAAGCGATGGAGTTTTTGTTGAGATTGCTAATGCAGATTTGATTCTTGGTGATATTATTTGTGTAAAAACTGGTGATATGATTCCTGCTGATTGTTTACTCCTTGAGGATAATTCTCTTTTATCGCTTTAACAAAGTTATCTAATAATTGACAAGTGGAATTATAAATGTATAATTTTTTTAATTGCTTTATCATACTATTTGGATGTATGATTTTAATTTTGATTAAATTATTTTTTATATTAAGGGGAAGAAGATGAAAGTTGTTAAATTTGGGGGAAGTTCTTTGGCTGATTCTACTCAGCTTAAGAAGGTTAAGGATATTATTTTTGCAGATAGTGACCGCAAATATATTGTTGTTTCTGCGCCTGGTAAGGGTGTCAATAACAACCACAAGGTCACTGATCTATTGGCTATGTGTCACCAGCTAAGTGACCATGATTTAAATTTTAATGAGGTTTATAGGATTATTGAGGATATCTATAAAAATATTGTCGATGACCTGGGCCTTGATATTGATATTGACGCTATTCTTGCTGAGGTGAAGGAAGAGATTACAAATGGGGCTTCTTATGATTTTGTTGTTAGTCGTGGGGAGTATATGAGTGCTAGGGTTTTGGCTGCTTTTATTGGCTATGAATTTGTGGATGCCAAGGATTTGATTACTTTTAATGATGGTATTTTGGATTTGGAGAGGTCCCAGGCTGATATTAAAGATATTTTGGCTAAGCATGATAGGGCTGTTATCCCTGGATTTTATGGTCAGGAAAATGGCGAGATTATGACATTTTCTCGTGGAGGGTCTGATGTGACGGGCTCTGTTATTGCTTCAGCTGTTGATTGTAAGATGTATGAGAATTTTACTGATGTGTCTGGATTTTTGGTTGCTGATCCTAGGATTGTCAAAAATCCAAAGCCTATTGGTACCATTACCTACAAGGAGCTTAGGGAGCTATCTTATATGGGGGCTAATGTCCTTCATGAAGAGGCGATTTTCCCTCTTAGGGATAAAAATATTCCAATTAATATTAAAAATACTAATAAACCGGATAAGCCTGGAACTCTTATTGTTTCAACCTGTGATGTCAAAAATAAAAACATCCTTACAGGTATTACTGGCAAGAAGGACTTTACTTCTATTACCCTAGAGAAGGTAAATATGAACAGTGAGAAGGACTTTTTTAGGAAACTTACCACTGTTTTTGAGTCTAACGATATTTCAATTGAGCATATGCCTTCGGGTATTGATACGGTTTCTGTTCTTGTGGCAGATTCCTATATTACCCCTAAGCTAAATAAGGTCCTTGAAGAATTACAAATCTATTTGGATGTCGATAGCCTATCTTGGGAGAGGGATATTTCTCTTATTGCAGTAGTTGGCCGAGGCATGATTAATGAGAAGGGTGTTTCAGCCAGGACTTTTACCGCTCTTGCTAAAGAAGGTGTTAATATCAAGATGATTAGCCAGGGCTCTAGCGAGCTTAATATTATTATCGGCATAGAAACTCAAGATTTTGAAAGGGCAATCCGCTCTATCTATGATGAATTTTATGGAGAAAAGTAAGACAATTTAGAATTTGTCTTCGTATATAGTTGATTAGTTTTAAATAAATTTTAACTACCCCCACTAAGACCATTTTGGCCTTGGATGGGGGATTTTTTATTGTCTTTCTATTGACTTTTATTTTATATATGCTATAATATTCATATGAACAAACAAACATATGAAAGGTGACTAATATGAATATTAAAAATATCTCGGATAACATTTTGGCTGATTTGGCCGATTTGTTTAAGATTTTCTCAGACTCTACCAGGATGAGGATTATGTATAGGCTTTTTGAGGGGCCTGTGAGTGTGGGGGATATTGCTGAAAGTCTTGATATGAGCCAGTCAGCTATTAGCCACCAGCTTAGAAATCTTAAGGAGAATAATCTCGTTAAGGCCGAGAGGGATGGCAAGTCTATGATGTATAGCTTGGCTGATGACCATGTCAAGATTATCATTGCGACTGGCCTTGACCATGTTTGTGAAGATGATAAGAATTGTGCAGAGTGCGAAGAAATTTGTGAAGAATAATTAGGAGGATTTTATGAAGAAGAAATATATTATTGAAGGTTTGGATTGTGCTAATTGCGGAGCTAAGATTGAGGAGGCCATCTCTAAGATGGATGGGGTTAATTCTGCTAGCGTGTCTTTTTTGACTGAGAAGGTTAAGCTTGATTTGGCTGATGATATAGACCTTGAAGCTTTCCTTAAAGAGGCTAATGAGATTGCCGATAGGATTGAACCAGGGTCTGTGATTAAGGAGAAATAGATGTTTAAGTCAATGACTAAGGACCATAAGAAAGAGCTTTATAAGCTGATTCTTATTGGCCTTGCTAGTTTTGGGCTTGCCTTTGCGACAGGCCATAAGCACAATGATATTGGCCATCCTAATTGGGGTGTGCTTTTAGCTTTTCTTCTCTTATATTTAATAGCGGCTGCTGATGTTTTAAAGGCTGCCTTTGAGGGAATTAAGAGGGGCCAGGCCTTGGATGAGAATTTCCTTATGACCATCGCTACCCTTACAGCCTTTATCATAGGAGATTATGTCGAAGCCATTGCCGTTATGGTTTTTTATGGCTTTGGAGAGCTATTTGAAGAGATTGCTACCCACCGTTCTAAGGAAAATATCAAGGACCTGCTTGACCTAGTGCCTGATCTTGCTAATAGGGTTCTGGAGGATGGATCTATCGAAGAGATTGACCTTGATGATGTAGAAGTGGGCGATGTGCTCATGGTTCGTGATGGTGAGAAGGTCGGTGTCGATGGCTTTGTAATCGAGGGCAGGGCCCTGGTTGATACTTCTTCTGTGACAGGTGAGTCTATGCCTGTTGAAATTGAGCCAGGTAGCGAAATTATTTCCTCATCTATTGTCACAGATGGGATTATAAAATATAGGGCAGAGAAGGAATTTGACGATTCTGTAGCTGCCAAGATTATAGAACTTATTGAGGATTCACACACAGCAAAATCTGATAGCGAAAAGCTTATTACAAGATTTGCCAGGATTTACACACCAATTGTAGTCGCCCTTGCAGGCTTAGTTGCCATTGTTCCACCACTTTTCATGGGTGGGGCCTGGTCAGACTATCTCTTTAGGGCAGCGACCTTTTTAGTATTGTCCTGTCCATGTGCCCTTGTCTTGTCCGTCCCACTTTCCTTTATGTCAGGTCTGGGACTTGCTAGTCGTGAGGGGATTTTGGTTAAGGGAAGCCAATACTTTGAAGATTTGAAGGTGGCTGATATCCTTCTTACTGATAAGACAGGGACCCTAACTACAGGAGAATTTGTAGTTAAGGACATAGTTTATTATGATGTTGATGATAAGGATGAGCTTTTAGATTTTATTTATAATCTAGAAAAGATGTCTACTCATCCACTTGCCCAAGGCATAGTAGCTTCTCTTAATCGAGAAGAAAATCCTGATTTATTTGATGATGTTGAAAATGAAAAGGGCCTTGGAATTAAGGCTAGGACTAAGGATGGTAGACAAATAAAAATTGGATCAGCAAGGTATGTAGCCTATGAGGGCGATGTAACCGATAGGGCTGTATTTTTAGCCATAGATAGTAAGCTTGCTGCAAAGATTATCGTAGAAGATGAGATAAAAAAAGGTGCTAAGGAGACTATTAACTTTCTTAAGGGTCAGTTTAAGGAAGTTGGAGTTGTATCTGGAGATAGCGTCTTTGCTGTAAAAGACTTGGCTGACAAACTTGATATTGATATTTACCATGGTGAGGTTATGCCAAAAGATAAGCTTGAGATAATGAAGGCCTACCAGGATGCTGGCCACAAGGTCGTTTTTGTTGGTGATGGTATAAATGATGCACCAGTTCTTAAAAATTCTGATATAGGTATTTCAATGGGAGAAACTGCATCAGATCTTGCCATAGAATCATCAGATATCTTGGTTGCAAATGGTCAATTTAGCCAACTTGAAAGGCTGATGAAGATTGCAAATCTTACTAATTCGACAGTTATACAAAATATCTTCTTTATAATGACTGTTAAAATTTTAATCTTAATCCTGGGCCTATTTGGATACGCTTCAATGTGGCTAGCCATAATCGGAGATGTGGGAGTGTCAATTGCCGCCATCCTCTGGGCCATGAGGATACTTAAAAAGAACCTTTAGGGGTTCTTTTTTTGACCACAGAGCTAAGTCTTTCAATCATTGAAAACTTCCTATTTCCTAGTATAATACAAGGGTATAAATGTATGAAATTTAAAGGCCTTTTAGGTCTTTTCCTTTATAAAGATTGAGAGATGTTATGAAATTTAAGCTTAATTCAGAATACAAACCACGTGGAGACCAGCCGGAGGCTATTAGAGAGCTTTCTGATGGGATTCTTGCTGGCAAGAAGGACCAGATCCTAAGAGGGGTAACAGGCTCTGGTAAGACCTTTACCATGGCCAACATTATCGAAAAGGTCCAAAGACCTACCCTAGTCCTTGCCCACAACAAGACCCTTGCCTACCAGCTTTTTACAGAATTTAAGGAGTTTTTCCCAGACAATGCTGTAGAATATTTTGTTTCCTATTATGATTATTACCAGCCAGAGGCCTATGTGGCCGCAACTGACACCTACATTGCCAAGGATTCATCCATCAACGATGAGATTGACAAGATGCGCCACTCTGCGACCATGGCTCTTTTTGAGCGTAGAGATGTTATAATTGTGGCATCTGTCTCCTGTATTTATGGTCTGGGAGATCCGATTGATTACAAAAAGCTAGTCGTATCCCTAAGACCTGGCCAAGAAATAAGCCCGGCAGGGGTAATGAAAAAGCTTATTGACGTCCAATATGTGAGAAATGACGTGGACTTTGACAGGGGGACCTTTAGGGCTAGGGGCGATATCCTTGATATCTACCCAGCAGGTTTTGACCAAAAGGCTATCAGGGTTGAATTTTTTGGAGATGAAATCGATCAGATTTCAGAATTTGATCCCCTAACAGGCAAGGTCTTATCAAAGCTTTCCCACGGCTATATATATCCTGCCAGCCACTACGCCACCACAAGTGAAAAAACTGAAAGGGCAATAGTTACAATTGAAGAAGAGCTAGAAGAGAGAATCAAGGAATTTGAAAGCGAAAATAAATTATTAGAGGCCCAAAGAATTGAGCAGAGAACTAGGTATGATATTGAAATGCTTAAGGAAATCGGATTTTGCTCAGGGATTGAAAATTATTCTGCCCACCTATCTCAAAGACCAAGAGGGTCAAGGCCTTACACCCTAATAGACTATTTCCCAAAAGATTTCGTCCTAATGGTAGATGAGTCCCACGTATCAATTCCTCAAGTAGGAGGCATGTATGCAGGGGACAGGTCCAGAAAGCAAAACCTAGTAGATTACGGCTTTAGGCTTCCATCAGCCTTAGATAATAGGCCACTTAAATTTGAAGAATTTGAAAAGCTAATCAACCAAACAATCTATGTTTCAGCCACTCCTGGCCCATATGAGATGGAAAAAACAGGGGGCAAGATTGTCGAGCAAATAATAAGGCCAACAGGACTACTAGACCCACTTGTAGAAATAAGGCCAACAGAAAATCAAATAGATGACCTCATAAATGAAGTCTATAAGACCATTGAAAAGGGAGACAGGGTCCTTGTCACAACCCTAACCAAGAAAATGGCCGAAGACCTCACAGACTATTTAACAGAAAAGCAAATCAAGGTCAAATACCTCCACTCAGACATAAAGACCATCGAAAGAAGCGAGATAATAAGAGAGCTAAGGTTGGGAGAATTTGACGTATTAGTAGGCATCAACCTCCTAAGAGAGGGATTAGATATACCAGAAGTATCCCTAATAACAATCCTAGATGCCGACAAGGAAGGTTTCTTAAGAAGCGAAACCTCCCTAATCCAAACCATAGGAAGAGCCGCCCGTAACTCAGAAGGCAGGGTAATAATGTATGCCGACCGCATAACAGGATCAATGCAAAAGGCAATAGACGAAACAGAGCGTAGAAGAAAAATCCAAGAAGCCTTCAACAAAAAACACAATATTACCCCAACCACCATCAGGAAAAACATAGGCGAAATAATCCAAGTAACCAAAAAAGCAGAAGATGTAGAAGAAATCCAAGAAATAAACAGGGTAGAAATAGAAACAATCCTAATAAACATGGAAGCAGAAATGTACAAGGCTGCAGAAGAGCTTGATTTTGAAAGAGCAGCAAAATTACGAGACCAAATTAAAAAGATGAGAGAGAATTTCTAATCCAAGATAAGAATATTTCTAATCCAAGATTAGAATATTTTAGGGGATTTTCCCCTAGAACCCCTTCTTTTCTTATACAATATGAGATTATTATTTACTATTATCCTTCGTAATTTTGTCTTATAATAAATGTTTGTCATCAAGCTGATGACTTCGCCAAAGGGGGAGGGCCAAGGACCCTTTCGCATGGGTCCCCATCGCCCTCCCCCTTACACCCCCTCTTCGTTACACCCCACAAGCGGCCCCTAAAGCGGGGAGCATGATTAGAAGCTTGCCTGCGGCAAGCCACTCTTTGTAGACAGAACACCTTGTATTAGCTATCCCTATCCTTAGTGATTTTGACATTCCGATGCCTAAAAATCTCAATCTAGCCCAAATATTTGTACTGTATCCACTCTACATCTCAGTAATTACAGAATTATTATTTATACTCGTGCGTCAGGAGATTTTCTTAACGACATCTCCATTTACAAAATCTCCTGACCTTGGGAGAATTATTCTGTATTCTGAGAGGATATTGACGACAAAGCAGGTCTTTAGCTCGTTTGCTCTCGCAAACATTGCGGTTGATGGGTCTAGGGAAGAGAGCTTTAAGATATACTTAATTAAAATCGTCAATTACTTTAAATCGAGGAAGCGTTCAAAAATTTTGTTGAGCGTAGCGAATCTAAATTTTTAGCTGACGAGATTTGAAATAATAGAGTTTGCTCCAGGATGAGTAGCAGTCATGTACCAAAAGTTTGCGTAGCAAACATCCTTTTTCCCCGCGAGGGGTCGCTCGGAGGGTGTAACGGAAAGGGGGTGTAAGGGGGAATCCGATGAGGGAACGTGCGAAACGTTCCCTAGGGATTCCCCCTTAAACGAAGGGATATGTTTATAATAATCATTTATTATGATATAAAATAACAAAGAGAATTAGTAAATAAAAATAATTCATTAAGAGATAAAAAAACAATATAATTAGTAAATAACAATAATTCAGAATGAAATAAAGAATAAATAATTTATCTAGGATAAAAAAAGAAAGGAATGTTAATGTCAGAAAAAAACATTATTATTAAAGGAGCAAGGACTAATAATCTCAAAAACATTGACCTGACTTTGCCTCGTGACAAGATGATTGTCTTTACTGGTTTGTCAGGTTCTGGGAAGTCTACTCTTGCCTTTGATACTATCTATGCTGAGGGCCAGCGCCGTTATGTGGAGAGCTTGTCTTCTTATGCTAGGCAGTTTTTGGGTGGGATTGATAAGCCGGATGTTGATGCTATTGAGGGGCTCTCTCCTTCGATTTCTATAGATCAGAAGACTACCAATAGGAACCCTAGGTCTACTGTTGCGACTGTGACTGAGATTTATGACTATTATAGGCTTTTATATGCTAGAATTGGCGATGCTTTTTGTCCAGTTTGTGGCAAGCCTATTGTGGCCCAGTCTGTGGACCAGATGGTTGATAGGATTATGGAAATTGAAGAGGGTTCTAGGATTCAGCTTTTAGCTCCTGTGATTAGGGGCAAGAAGGGTCAGCACAAGAAGGCTCTTGAAAATATTAGAAAAGAAGGCTTTGTCAGAGTCATGATCGATGGAGAAAGATATGAAATCGAAGATGACATCGACCTTGATAAGAATAAAAAGCATGACATTTCAGTAATTGTCGACAGGATTAAGATGAAGCCTGGCATCGAGTCTAGGATTGCTGATTCGCTTGAAACTATTATTGGTCTTGCTGATGGACTTGTGATTGTGGATGTGATTGGAAAAGAAGAAATTCTCTTATCATCCAAGCTTGCCTGTCCTGAAGGCCATGTGTCTTTGCCAGAAATTACTCCAAATATGTTTTCCTTCAATGCACCGATTGGCATGTGCCCAGAGTGTAATGGGCTTGGTTTTCATTTGCAAATTGATAAGGGCCTTATTATCCCTGATTATAGCCTTTCTATCAATCAAGGGGCTATAGATCCTTATGCCGGTTCTGGCAAGGGTACCTACTATTACCAAGTAGTAAGGGCTATTGCTGATCATTATAAATTTGACCACGACAGACCTCTTGAAGATGCTCCGGAGGGGATGATCCACGATATCCTCTATGGAACTGACTATGACCTTTCTTTTATTTTTGATTCTCACTTTTCAGGCCAAAAACGCTATGTGGGGATTTTTGAAGGGGCTATTCAAAACCTTTGGGATAGGTACCAAAGGACCAATTCCGATGCCCAAAAGAAGAAATTTAGGGAATACATGGGTGAAGAGGAATGTAGGGTATGCCACGGAGATAGGCTTAAGCCGGAAGTTCTTGCTATTAAGGTTGGTGGCTTAAATATTTCAGAACTTACCCGCCTTTCTGTGGCCAAATCTATAGAATTTTTCCAAAATTTGGAATTGTCTGAGATGAAGGCAAAGATTGCAGAGCTTATTATCAAGGAAATTAAGGGTAGGCTCAAGTTTTTAGACGATGTAGGTCTATCTTACTTGACTCTAAATAGGGCTGCGGCGACTCTTTCTGGTGGGGAAAGTCAGAGGATAAGACTTGCTACTCAGATAGGATCTGGCCTTGTGGGGGTATCTTATGTCCTTGATGAGCCATCTATAGGCCTTCACCAAAGGGATAATGACAAGTTAATCACTTCTTTACGAAACCTCACTGATATAGGCAATACCCTCATTATCGTAGAACACGACGAAGATACCATGAGGGCGGCAGATTATATAGTTGACATCGGCCCAAGGGCTGGTATACACGGGGGAGAGATTGTCGCTAAGGGTAGCCTTGATGAGATTATGAAAAACAAGGCTTCTATTACGGGAGATTATTTGGCTGGTAGGAAGAAAATCCCTGTACCAAAAGAAAGGCGTAAGTCTGATAAGTTTATAGAAATAATCGGGGCTGGGGAAAATAACCTCAAAAATATTGACGTGAAATTCCCTCTTTCAACCCTCACCACAGTTACAGGTGTATCCGGCTCTGGCAAGTCTTCACTTGTCAATCAAATCCTCTACAAGGTTGCAACAAGGAAGCTTAACAAGACCAAAATCCACGCTGGTATCCACAAGAAAGTTATAGGCCTTGACCAAATTGACAAGGTCATAGCCATTGACCAGTCACCAATCGGTAGAACTCCAAGGTCAAACCCAGCCACCTACACCAAGCTTTTTGACAGCATCAGAGATGTCTTTGCAATGACCAACCAGGCCAAGATGAAGGGCTTTAAGAAGGGAAGATTTTCCTTCAATGTCAAGGGCGGCAGGTGCGAGGCTTGTAAGGGAGATGGGACAATCAAGGTAGATATGATGTTCCTTCCTGATGTCTACGTGCCTTGTGAGGTTTGCCATGGCAAAAGATACAACAGGGAAACTCTCGAAGTAAAATACAAGGGCAAGGATATTTCAGAGGTCCTTGATATGACTGTTGAGGAAGGTATAGAATTTTTCCAAAACCACCCACCAATTGTAAGGAAGCTCCAAACCCTCTATGATGTGGGTCTAGGCTATATCAAAATCGGCCAACCATCCACCGAATTATCAGGAGGAGAGGCCCAAAGGGTAAAGCTTGCAACAGAGCTTGCCAAGGTATCAACAGGCCAGACCCTCTACATCCTAGATGAGCCAACCACAGGTCTTCACACAGCAGATGTCCACAAGCTAATAGAAGTCTTAAATAGACTTGTAGATCAAAATAATACAGTAGTAGTAATCGAGCACAACCTAGATGTAATCAAGGTTTCAGACTACATCATCGACCTAGGTCCAGAAGGAGGAGATGGAGGCGGAGAAATTGTCGCCACCGGCACTCCAGAAGAAGTAGCCAAGGTCAAAAAATCCTATACAGGTAAATATCTGAAGAAAATTCTTAAATAAAATAAAGGCCTCTTGATTAGAAATAATTAAGAGGCTTTTTCTGTGGTTTTTAGGCCCCAAAGGCCAATAATGTTTTTAAATTTTTCAAAAAGGGTATATTATAACAAAGACTTTAATTTGAAAAAAAGAAAGGCATATTATGAAAAAAAATAACTTAAAAAAAGCTATGCTAGCACTTATGATAGCATCTGCTGCCATAGTTCCTAGCATAAAAGAATCACACGCAACAACAACTACATCAACAAGTGTAGATATGGGTACAATTTATTTTAATACCCTAGCAGACTTAAGAAAAAGCATTGAAAATGCAAAAGTTTTAAAGAATAAATACCAATACCTAAATGCAGGCACCTATTACCAACAAAACTTTGATAATAGGCTTAAAAGCGCAGAAGATTTAGAAAAAACTCTACCAGCCTACAGCACAGATGTAGACAAATACGAAAAGATCAAGGATGCTAAGGCTTATCTAGACCAAGCTATAAAAGACTTAGATGGCAAAAAAGTATCAACAGACGATTTAGATAAACTTGTTAAAGATGATTCAAATTTCATGAACTCTGATGCCTACAAAAATGCAAAAAGCACTGAAAAAACAGCCTACATCAATGCATTTAATGAGGCAAGAAGCTTCTTACTTCTTAACACAGATAATGAAAAAATTTCATCATCAAAGCTTTACACCCTCACTAAAAATTTAGAGGATGCAAGAAATAAGATTACAAATGACTATGCACCAATAGCTAACAAAGATGCCTTAAAGGCTGAAATCAAAACATCATCTGCCCTAAGAACAGAAGCAGATAAATACACAAAGGCAAGCTTTGATGCCTTCATCTCAGCCCTAAGACTTGCAGAAACAAGCGTAGAAGATAAGTCTAGCAAGAAAACCGCATCTGAATATAAAGAGCTAACAGAAGCCCTAAAAACAGCAAGAGAAGCCCTTGTTAAGGTAAATAAAAGAAGTGGTGCTTATGAAAGCTTAATAAAGAATCTAGAAGAAGCCATCAAGAGAAACAAAATAGCTATAAGCTCTGCAGAATTTCTTCTAGCAAAGGCTCCAAAACAAGTGGCTCCAGTAAAGGACAAACTAGAAAATCTGCTTAAAAAATCTAAGGCTGATATAGAAAAAGCAGAGAAAAAATTAAACGAACTTAACGGAATAAAAGGATAGGAAAATGAAATTTATCAAAAAATTAGGACTATCAATACTAGTAGCAAACCTAGCCTTAACAGGATATGGACTTGCAAATACAAATCTTGCCTATGCCACAGAAGCTCAGCAAGATGAAACACAAACAGAAGAATACAAAGTTCAAAGACAACAACTAGAATATGCAGTAGGTGATAGGGCAAATGTAGTAAGCTCTGAAGCTTACGTTTCATATGCATCTGAGTCAACTAAAGCAGCCTATGAAAAGGCAATTGCTGATGCTAGGGCTCTTTTACAAACCGAAGCTCCAAAGCAAAACCAACTTGCTGCAGCAACAGCAAGCATCAACCAAGCTAGACAAGCTATAAAAAGAGATGTAAACAAGGTTTTAGCTAGAGAAAGACTAAAAAAAGCTATCGAAGACAATAAAAAAACAGCAGCATCAGCTAGATACCTACTAGAAAATGCTCCTAAGACCGTAGCCAAGGTAAAAGATGTCTTGATAAGAAAGCTACAAAGATCAGAAGAGTTAATAAAATTAGCAGAAGCAAAACTTAAGTAAAACAAAATAAGCATAAGAATAAAGATTTAGCCTAGGCTAGGTCTTTATTGTTAGCTTTTTATAAGGGAGCACAATGAAAATATCAAAAAAGACCCTCTTAATCCTAGCCCTCCTAATATTTCTTCCAAAAAGCACAGCCCTAGCCTATAGCGAGGCCTTTGAGGAAAAATTTATAGGTCTAGACACATCTAGAAATGAAAGAGTCCTGGATGCGGCAGAATCCTACATAAATACTGGTCAAATATCTCCACAAAAAAAGGAAAAGCTCACTGTACTGGTAGCAAATGGCCGTCAAATCATCAAAAAGATAGATAATATAAAGGATTCCTTCAGGGACAATATAAGAATAAGAAAAGACATTAGAGAAAATTTGACAAATAGGAGCTCGTATTTTTCGGTAAAAGTAGATAAGATATCGTCAAACAAAGACATATCTGAGCTTTTCACCCAAGTTGCCAAAGAAGACCCATACTTCTATTATAGCCAGTATGCTTCTTGCAAGATCAATACATCCTTCAACCCGTCCAAGTCCTCAAATGGCAAGACCTATATAGAAAATGCCAACTTTGACGTATCCTACAGGGCAGATATGCACCTAGAATATAATCTAAAAGACTTTGTAAAAGAATGGGTAAGGGAAAATATTGCACCAGACCTTACAGACTATGCCAAGGTAGTAAAAATTCACGACTTTATAGTAAAGAAAAACAACTATAACAAAGGCGATAAAAATGCCATAAGCGGAGGATTTTCAATTTATCACCCATCATCCATAATTTATGGCAATGGTGGAGTTTGCAATGCCTATGCCAGTCTGTTTGACCTAATGGCCAAGGAAGCAGGCCTTGAGACAATATTTCTAACAGGCAAGTCCAAAAGAAATGGCGAAGATCATATGTGGAATATGGTCAAGGTGCTAGGAGTTTGGTACCACATAGACACCACCTGGGATGATCCTGTGATTAATTTTGACCTAGGAGATGTTGAAAATATCGAAGATTTTGTAATCTACGATTATTTCCTAAAATCAGATACAGATATTAAAAATTCCAGAACTATAGACGAATTTAAAAACAGGCCAAAGGCAGAAAGCAATTTTGCCTCCATACCAAACAACTCCAAAATAGAAGAGCACGAAGGCAAATTTTGGGTAATAAATTAAATAAAAGCAGATCCCTAGCTAGGTGCGGCCTAGTTGGGGATTTTTCTTACTAAAGCTAAAAAAATTCTATAGCTTTAAATTCTTCGATAAAAATGTTAAAATATACTTAAGAGAAAAATAAGGAGTTATTATGTTAGAAGCAAAAAATGACAATAAAGATAGAGATGATATAGATATAGTTGATAATACATCAGGCACCGTAGGTTTTGACCCAAAGACAGGTAAGGTTTTCTTTGTAGATGAGCCAAAGGTAGAAAAATCTAAAGCAGAAGAGGAAATAGATGATCTAACAGCCCAGCTTGATAAGGCAAGCGATGAAATAGCAGATCTGCTCAAATCAGTAGGAATCGATGATCTCACAGACATGGATGCCCTTAAAAAATTGGCAGAAAATGAAGACTAAAAGGGTTAAGAATCTTGCCTTAGTTTGCCAGATGATAGACATCTATTACAAAGGCAATCCCGATGAAGATCATGATAAGGATGAATTAAAATCCTATGTCAAAAAAAGGCTAGAAGCCTGTCCCCATGGAGATGACAAGCCTTTTTGTTCAACTTGCAAGATTCATTGCTATGATAAAAAGCACAGGTCAATCATCAAAAAAGTCATGCGATATGCAGGGCCAAGGATGCTTTTTAAAAGTCCAATTTCACTGCTAGCCCATACATTGGCAGAGCTAAGATCTAGGAAATCATGAGGAGGTAGCTTAATGGAAAAATTTGACAAGAAGTTTTTACAAAAATTAGAAGAAAGATTTAAGGCAAATATGCATAGACATAAACACATCAAATGGGATTTTGTCCAAAGCTCACTTATGTCTAACGAAGATCTTTATGAAGCTGTATTTCAGATGGATCAGACAGGTGGAGAACCTGACCTGGTGGATTTAGAAGTCTTTAGGGGCCTAGTATATGTAGATATGGCAAAGGAAAGCCCAGAAGGCCGCCGCAATTTATGCTATGACAAAAAGGCCAGGGAAGAAAGAAAGAAAAATCCACCAACATCATCAGCCTTAGAAGAAGCTGAGAAAATGGGCCTAAGGCTAATAAAAGAAGAAGAATATTATGCCATCCAAGACCTAGAAGACCTTGATACAAAAACAAGTAGCTGGATTGATACACCAGATGCGATAAGAGAATTGGATGGGGCCCTATTTTGTAGCAAAAAATATGACAGAACCTTCACCTACCACAATGGTGCAGATTCATATTATCAATCAAGAGGGTTTAGGGCTTGCGTAAAAATCTAATAGGGATAGTTTGCTTATCAGCCATGCTAGCCTTAAGTGGATGTGAAGATAAAAATCAAGCTGATAAAGCTAAAAGTGAAAGTAGAGAAGAAAGCCTTAATATAGAAAGTGTAAGGCCTATAATTCTTGATAAGCTATGTTTTCAAACCCTAATTAGGACCTATGGCGAAGGCACAGGCCAGACAAAAATAATCTTTGAAAATGATGGCAAATTTAGAGGAGATTATTTCGGGAAAATTGCCGCTGATGGCAAGGATTATGGCCTAAGTGCGACGGCACAGATTTTTTACCATGCAGAAGAAATCCACTCATCAGAATTTATCGGTAAAATCGACCTTACAAAAATGCTAGATGAATATCGCTATGAAGGAAAGCTTCTTGAATATAAGATCACAAGTAAGGAAGGTGCCCACGATGACATCTACTATAATGTAGACTTCGCCCTCGGCCTAGATATGGATGATGAATACATCTTATACAGGCCAGGGGCTCCGATAAAGGATTTGGAAAAAGACGATAGGCTCATAGACCTAGCTAAAAATTCTAGCCAGGATGGTGAAAAAGTAAGGGGCTTTATACTTTATAACAAGACAAAAAAAGAGGTATTCACTCAGAAATAAGTTTAATTTAATGGCTACTTTGTGGGTATAATACCTATAAGAAAATATAGAAGGGAGAAATCTATGAAAAAATACACAAAAATAGCGGCTCTTGCCCTAGCCTTTGCCTTTGTGGGGCCAAATCTAGCCTTTGCGGATACAAAGATAGATCGAAAAATCGAAGAGTTAAAGATCGAAGAAAAAAAGCTTCAAGAAGAATATGACTCAATCTATGAGACTTATTCAAATATCCAAGGCAAATCCAAGGCTTATATAAGCAAGAGTGGTCAGTATGTAACAAACGAAGAAGCCATAAGGGCCAAGCTCTACAATGTTTCTTCACAACTAGATAATTATGTCACAAATGTAATCCCTTCTATAGAATCAGCTATGCTAAGCGTAAACCTAAGCCAGGGAGCAAGGCTAAATGGCTATGAGATAAGGGCAAATAATGCCGAAGACTTATATAAATATGTCAAATCATATTTTGTAATGAAAGAAGGGACCGATAAAGAGGTCTATGACAAGCTTTTAATTTCTTATGTTAATGCCATATCAGATTCTGTAGTCTTGCCAAAAATTGACCAAGCCCTAAAGCCAATATCTGAAAAGCTTCAAAAGCAAAAAGAAAAGCTAGATAGGGTAAGTCTAGAGCTTAAATACTACAAAAGGGAAAAGAACAAAGATTCAATTGAAATGTTAAACAGAGCCATAAAAAAGGCCGAAATCCAATTAGAATCTTGCTACAATCTTATAAAATTTGCACCAAAAACAGTGGCCAAAGTCCGCTATAAGCTAGATGGCCAAATCAAGGACCAAGAAGAATTGATTAAAAAGGCCAAGCTAGCCCTAGCCCAGTATTATTAAAAGCTAAGGAATATTGAAATTTAGGACTTTATTGACAAAAATCATCAAAGACATATAATTATAAGATAAGAATAAATATTTTTTAAAATAGAGTCCATGGAGAATGTAATGAAGAAACAACTACTGACAAGTATTTTGGCCCTAGGCCTAGTCCTAAGTACGCCAATAAGTACTATAAATAACCCTTCCTATGCTTCAGAGGCAAGCAATCAGGAAACAGATACAAAAATCAATGACCTAAAAGCTTATGTTAATGATTATAATAACAAAGTTGCTAGCAATTCTTATAGGCTAGCTAGTGATGAGAGCAAGAAAGCCTATGACCAAGCTTATAGTCAAGCGAATGAATATCTTAAGAGTGAAGATAAAAAAGCAGACCAGCTTGATGATCTTTCTATGAGCTTAAAAACAAGTATTGAAGACCTAGAAAAAAGTGCTAAAGAAAATCAAAAATCTTTGAAAGTAGCGATAATAAAAGCAGGAAAATTATTAGATAAAAATAAAGAAAAGGTCGATGATAAGGACCAAGCCTATATCGATATTAACAAAGATGTGGATAAGGCAAAAGAAATCCTTAAAAATGAAAATCTAGAAAAAGCAGCTGGCAAAGAACTCATAGACTTAAAAGAAGCTATCAATAAGAATTTCTTAGATCTAAAGGAAAAGTATGAAGATAAAGAAGAATATGAGGTAAGCGAAGAAGAAATCAAAGCCCTAGATAAAGAGCTAAATCCTGAAGAAACAAAAGTCAATGGCTTCCAAGATGTCATAGATGATAGGGATAAACTTCTTAATAGTCATGAAGAATTCATAGGCTCAAATCCTTATAAGGAAGCTAAAGCAGAACAAAAAGCTGCCTATAATAAAGCCTACAATACTCTTAAGGATATGGCTATCGATAAGGATGATAATAGCAATGCAGCTTATAACAGAATCCTAGAAGCAGTTAAAAATGCCTATCAAGAAAGATATACTATAGATGGAAAAGATTTAAATCTTAAGACTGCAAAGATAGATAAGCTAGCCCAAGCTAAAAAAGACCTAGATGTCTATATTAATGACAGGGAAAATATCGAAAAAATCCTAAAAGAAGATGCATTTAAAAATGATAGCTTAAAGGATTTCTACAAAGAAAATATCGAAAAAGCTATAAAACTAAAAGAAAACAAAGAAGCCACTTTAGAAGATTATACTAAACTTAATGATAAGCTAAAAGAAATCACAGATAAAATAAAATCAAAAAGCCAAGTTAAGACTGTAGAAGATGCAAGAGCAGCCCTTAAAATCCTAGTTGATAACAAGGATAATATCAAAAAAAGCACAGCCTATACAAATGCTGAAAAAGAAGCTAAAGATGCTTATGATAAGGCCATCAAAGATGGTGAGTATATCCTAAATAAACTTGCAAATGGTGAGAAATTGAGCCTAGAAGAAGTAAAAAAGGCCCATGATAAAATTCTAGAAGCAATCTTAAATTTAGACTACAAGTCATCTGATAAACTCCAAAAACTTGTAAATGAAGATGAAGAGTTTAGAAAAAGTAAGAATTACAAAGACCTTGAAGAAAATTCTAGCAAGAAGGAAATAATAGATCATTACAATAATCTCATCAAATTAGCCAAAGAAGAGCTAGCTAAGACAAGTCCTGATAGAGCTAATATCAACCTATTATTAAAGGCAATCAAGGATAGTAAGGATGAGATAGATGGCAAATTATCAACACCTGCTAGAAAATTAAATTATGAAATCTATATCTCTGATGTATTCAAAGGACTAGCTGCCTATAAAAAACCTAAAGATAAGGATGCAGCAAAGGAATATGATGGCTTCTTGAAACTTGCTAAATATCTAAAAGACTCTGGAAAAGCAGATAGTAAATTAGCAGGTCATATCTTAGAAATCCTTACAAATGCGAGAAAGTATTTGGGTGGGGAAATAAGCAAGGAAAGATACACCATAAATAAAAATTATATCCTTCTAAAGATGGTAAAAGCCGATGAGGATTATAAGAATGTAAATCAAGTATCTAGAGAAAGGCTTGAAAAAGCCCTAGAATTAGCCGAAGACTCAATGAAAAATCCTGACGATAAGGATAAGCAAGCAAAGGCTCTCCAAAGCCTAGGCGAAGTCTTAGAAGACCCATCAATCAAGGCTATTATTAAAAAGATATTCGACAGTAACCCTCTCAAGGAAAGAAAAGACCTACTAAATGAGCTAAATGAGCTTGTTTCAAATGATAAGAAATTAAAAGAAGGCAGCTTTAAATATCAAAAGGCCAAAAAGGTAAATAGGGATGCTTATGACCAAGCCCTTGCAAGCGCAAAGGAAGTCGTAGCTAAGGATAAACCAAGCCTAGATGAGGTTAATAGAGCCCTTACAAATCTAAAAAAAGCTATCGAAAATCTTGATGGCGATAAATTTGAAGATAGTATCAATGCCTTAGCCAAAGAATTTAAGGAAAAGCAAAAGCTAATCCCACAAGATAAGAGACAGGCTATGGCTGACAGGATTAATAGCCTAAATGAACCAGGTAAGACCATGGATGACTATGAAGCGGTCAAAAAAGAATTCTATGATCTAATCAATGATAAGAAGGTAAGTGTGACAACTACAACAGTCGCACCAACAACAAGTCCTGTCCAAACCGTAACAAAAGCAGGATCTCCTGTAAAAACGGGTATAAATGGAATAGCAAAGGTTGCTATAATTTTAGTAGTAGCCGCTATAATATATGTAATTTTGAAGAAAAAAGGAGAAAACAATGAAATTAACAAATAAAAAAATAATAGCTATACTTTTAGCAGCAGCAACACTTACAGCTTGTGATGGACTAAATGGAAGCAAAAAAGAAGCTGAAAATACTGAAAAACCAGCTGTAGAAGAATCTCAAGAAAACAAAGAAGCAGAAACAAAAGAAGAAACAGATGCTGACAAGGCTGATTCAGAAGAAAAAGACGCTGAAAAGAAAGAAGGCGAAGAAGATTCTGAAAATGCTGACCAAGCTGATGCTGATAAAGAAGAAGCAGTAACAGATGCTGGTCAATCAACAAAAGAAAAGCTTGAAGATGCTGTATTTAACAACAGAGTACAAGCAAGAGCAGCAGAAATCCTACTAGAACAAACTCCTGAAACAATTACACAAATCAAGGATAAACTAGAAACTCTAGTAGAAGAATCAAATGCACTAATCGAAAAAGCTGAAAAAGCACTAGAAAGTCTATAAAATATACTAAGCGGGCAGGAATGCCTGCTTTTTATATTTTATAAATTGTCAGTATCTTAAAATTACTATAAAAAAGTCGTTGTAATATTTGTAATCTATGATAAAATATAGGTAAGTGGAGGAGATTATGAAAAAAACACCTATAAAATACGGACTCCTAAGCCTGGCCCTTCTCATATCCTTACCAAACCAAGTAAGAGCAACAGAAGAGCCAGCTGAGCCGATTACAAATATAACTGAGCCTAGCAAAGAAGAAGTGGCTAAGCCAGAAGAAAATAAAAAACTAATAGAAGATAGCGAGATAGACAATACACCAGCCCCAGCCTTGGAAAGTCAAACACCAAGTGTGAATAATACATACCAAGCGCCAAGTGTGCCTAGCCCTAGGATAAATCTCACAACCCCTACTACTAGCCCACAAAATACAAATTACCTAAGCCAAGCAGGCAAGTTTAACCTAGAAGAAGGACCAATCAAGGTCACAGCCATTAAGACTGAACTAAATAAAAAAACAAAGGATGATAAAAACAATTTTACCCTATCATTCATGCTTGGCATCCATGCCAATTCTTTAGACAGCGAGTATACCATATCAGTATTTGCCCTTAAAAATAGCGAAAATAAGACCCTAAAGCTTGCTAATGTCATAAGTGATTCTAATGTTAAAACAGGCAAAAATCTCCTAGATAAGGCAGAACAAATTGAAAGTGAAGATGTCCTAGGTTTTAGGATTAAGACAAACATCTCAGACTATGCGAGCATAAAGGTAGAAGCAAACTTTGATCAAGATGTTAAGCCAGGTGATTATTCTATATATTATATAGTAAGCAAGGGTGAGGATAAAAGTTTTGGCAAGGTAGATGCAAAAGTCACCAAGAAAGATGAAGATGACTTTGAGCTAGATACAAAGCCTGAATTACGAGATTATGAAAATAAAGAATCCAAAAAGGATGACCCTATTACAAAGCTTCCTTACAAGAAATACCTAATCAATGATAGCAAGGAAGAACAAAATTTGGGCGCTTATCTTGACCTAGACTCATCAGACTTAAGCAAGTCTAAATTTGTAATAAATTATATAGATCCAAATCTCCTCGTAGAAAAAACAGAAACAATAGCAAATCCAAAGACCTATCAAATACCAGCCTTTAGCCTAGCTAGGATAGATGTCCTAGATAAGGATAGCAAGGAAGAAGTCAAATCTGCAGCAGTAGGAGTCTATGATTTTAAAGATTCAAAAAGGACAATGGGAGATTTGATAATCAAAGCTGGCGAAAATAAAGATAGGAAAAATGACAAGTCAAAAGAGCTAATCAATTCTTTAAGAACTGCCAATAAGGACATGGAAAAGGCCCTAGAAGCAAGGGTAAGCTCAGCTGTAAGGAAAAATGACGAACCATCTGATGAAGAGCTAGAGCTATTAACAAATAGGCTTCTAAACCACGCAAAGATTATAAATACAATAATAAGACAAGTATTATTAAATAGCGAACTAGAAAGCTTAAGAGAATTAGAGCTAAGCGATAAAGAGGCAGCTGAGGAGGAATATAGAAATATAGCCCTTCTTTTAAAGCAATCACAAGATCTTAAGGAAAAGGCAGCCGATAAGCTTATAGCCTATGATGAAATCGACCTAAAGTCAGATTATGCCGAAGGTAATCCAAGTGAGGCTAGAAATCTAGCCTTAGACTTTGCAGATGATACAGACATAAATTACCTAACAGATTTAACTGATGGTAAAGATAAAAATTATAAAGAATTTTTAGAAGAGTTAAGTTCTAAGCTAGGCCACGCTATGACAAAGGTAGAAACAGTTACAATCACAAGCGAAGAAGACAAAAAAGAACAAGCTAACAAAGAAAACTTAGAAGATAAAAAAGAAGCTGACAAGGAAAAGGAAGCCCCTAACGAAGACGGGGTTAAGGATGAAAAACTTCCAGAAAATAAAGAAGAAGTAAAAGAAGAAAAAGAAACAAAGGAAGAAAATAAAGAAAATCCTCAAAATCCAAAAGAAAAGCAGGAAGAAAAACCTGCCAAAGATGAAAAAGATGAAAAGCAAGACAAAGAAAAAGTTCTTCCAGAAAATCATCTAGAAAAAAAAGATGAAAAGAAGGAAGAGAAAAAGCATGAATCAAAGGTTAGAATCAAAAACTCTTACCCACTATTAGTAAGATACTTAAGAAATCTAAATAATAGGACAAATTTCTTAAATAATCAAAAAAATTAAGAACGAGTAGAGCTAAAAACTAAATAAATTTTTTAAAAGCATCATAAACGGCTAATAATAGCCAAGTGGTGCTTTTTATTTTTTGCAAAAAAATCCTATTTCTTAACATAAATTTAATGATCCATAATTTATAATTAAATAAAAACTTATAAAGTAAAGACAATTAATTATTAAGGAGAATCAAATGAAGAAAAGAAATCTTGCAAAACTTGCCCTAATCACAGCCCTGTCGACAAGTATATTTTTTAATCACATTGAAAGTCCCCTTGCGGCAAAAGAAGATGTAAAAGCAGGCATAAATAATCAAAAAAATGAAGATGTTATCAAAAAACTAGAAAAAGAAATCCAAGAAAAGCAAAGAGAGCTTAATGCAAGAATTAAAGAGAAAACTCGACTTGAAACTGAGATTTCAGATTTAGAGAAGAAATTAGATGAGATAAAAAGTAAATTTGATAAAGAAAGCAAGGCTGATCTAGCCAAGCTAAATAAACTAAAAGAAGAAAAGAAAATCGCAGAAAAGGCCCTAAAAGACCTTCAATCAGAGAAAAAAGCAGTCGAGCAAAAGAAAACAGAACTAGAAGGTAAAATACAAGCTAATAATGAAAAAATCGCTGAATTAAAATCTACAGACAAGACCCAAGTAGAAAAAGATATAAAAGAAGCAAAAAGTTCAAAGTCTAAAGATGAAAGCGCAAAAACAGCCTTAGAAGAGAAATTAGCAAAAGAAGTAAAAGCTCACGAAGATTTACAAAAAGAATACCAAAAAAATAAGGCATATAGCGAAAGACTTGATATAGATATAAACTCAAAGAAAAATACCCTAAATGAATTAAAGGCAAATCTTGATAAAACACAAAATGAAATCAAGAATGCTAAGGACAGAGATCAAGATATTGACAAAATAAAAGAAGAATTAGCAAAAGCAAATAAAACAATAGAAGATTATAAAAAAATTGAGAGTAAACAGCTTGATAAAATTAAAGAAAATGAAGTCAAGATAGAAGCTCTTAAGAAGAAAAACCCTTCTTATAAGCCTGAATTAGAACAAAAGATAGATGAATTAGAAGCTCAATTAAAGGAACTTGAAGAGAAACAAAATGCTTTACAAAAAGAAATTGATAGCTTAATTTCAAAAAAACAAGGTCTTGAAAGTAAGAAAATTGAAGCCCAGGGAGAATTTGACAAACAAAAGTTAGAAGCAAATGGCTTAGATGACGAAATTAAAGAAAAAGAAAGAAATATTGGGGATCTTGAAGTAGGCATTGAAAATGCTGAAAATTCTAATGATGCCAATAAAGAAGAGACTTTAAAAGAGCTTAAGAGTAGGTTGGATAAGACTAATAATGAAAAAAACACTCTAGAATCCCTAAAAAATGAAGCGGAAAACAAAGCAAATGAAGCTAATTCAAAAATAGAAGCTTACAAAAAAGAAATTCAAGATACTCTAAATAGTATAAGAGAAAAAGAAGAAGAACAAAAAACAAATGCAATAAAAATAAATTCTATAACAAGTGAACAAGAAAAGTTATTAAGAGAAAAAGAGCAAAATAATATAAATTCTGATGATATAGATGAGATAAAGAGATTAGAGGCAGAGAATTCTGCAATTAGAAATAATATAGACAAATCAAAAACACATATAAATCCATTCTTAGAAGCAAAGAAAAAATATGAGAAGCAAATAGAAGAATACAATAAAATAACTGAGGAACTTAAAGAGTTAAACACTAAAAAGGAAGAATTAACTAAGAAAATTGAAAAGCTTAATATTGAAATCTTAGATAATGAAAATACAAAGAAGACTAATGATCTTAAAGTAGAAAAAATAAAGAAGCAATTAGAAGCTTATTTAAAAGCAATAAACGAAACAAAGGCTGATATCAAGGCAAAAGTAGCAGTTATCAAAGGTTATGATGAAAAAATAAGAGCTAAAGAAAAACTTCTTAAAGAAATTGAAGATAAAGAGGCTAGTAAAAAAGCTCTTGAAGCTGAGAATGTAGAATTAAATAAAGAACTTGCAGCAAATAAAAATAAGCTATCAAGCCTTGAAAATAAAAAGAAAGACCTTGATAATGAGGATAAAAAGCTAGATGAGAAAATTAAGACACTTAAGGATAGCTTAGATAAAAGAGTTGCTCCAGAAATGGCTAAAGACTACAAGGAAATAAAGGCAAAGCTTGATCAAAAGAAGATTTCTCTAAGACAAATCCTTGAATCAATCAAAAAAGATGAAAAGACCCTAAATGATAAAAAAGTCGGCCTAGAAGTCCTAAAAAATAAAAAGGCAAAAGAAAATCAAAAGCCAGAAAATAAGGATCAAAATAATAAGCCAAGCTCACCATCAGATAATAAGTCAAATACTAATAATAAAGCAAATACTAATGATAATAAGTCAAAGGATGACGATAAGACAAGTGAGGATGCAGAAAAGATTAAAAATGAGAAATTTAGAAAAGCTCTAGTTAATCTTAAAATGGCTTATAAGAGAGCCTTAGCTGTCCTAGAAAGAGCAGAAAACTATATGAAAACTGCCAAGATGCCTAAAGCGAAAAGAGCTAAGCTTGAAGTTTTAGTAATAAGACAAAAACTTATCTTAGAGAAGGTAAGAATCCTAATAGAAAAGCTAGAAGCCAAAGCTTAGATAAAAATTTTAATAATATTAAAATACCAAGTCAAATCTGACAAGATAGACTTGGTATTTTTTTGTTAAATTCCAAAGAAAAATCAAAGAAAACTAGTAAATAATAGAATTTCACTTATTAATATGATATAATAATAATATATCATTTGTTAAAGTATGAAAGGACAGCGATGAAGGATAAAACCAAGGATTTTATATTTTTTATATTAGCAATTATAATTTTTTATGCATTGCTTTTTGCACTTGGTTTTACCTGTCCAATCAAGGCGCTGACAGGGATTTCCTGTCCAAGCTGTGGTATGACGAGGGCTTACTTTTCCCTACTTAGGCTTAAGCCGTCTTTGGCCTTTGCTTACCATCCACTTTATCCCCTACCAGCTATTGTCTTAGTGGCTTATATATTTAGGGGAAAACTATCAGATAGATTTAAGAAAATTTCCATCATTTTGGGACTTATCTTAGTATTTGCTGTTTATTTTATAAGGATGGCTGATCCTAGCGATGATATAGTAGTATGTAGGCCTAGGGATTCGATAATTTATAAGGCCTATGAGAATCTTATTAAAAAATAAAAAGGAGTTGAGATGTTTTGTAAAAATTGTGGGGCTGAGCTAAAGCCAGGCGCTAATTTCTGTGCCCAATGCGGTAGCCCAGTTGACCAAGAAAAAATTCAACCAGCAAGCGAAAAAGTCGAATTAAATCTTGATGAGAAAAAAGAAGAATTTTCAGAAAAATTTGACGAGAAAAAGCAAGAGGCTGCTGAAAGATTAGAAGAAGTAGGCAAAGATCTAGGAGAAAAGGCTGAAAAAGTCAAGGAATCTGTAGAAGAATCCCTTGATACAGCCAAGGAAAATATTGAAGATACTGCTCAAGAAGTAAAAGAAACTGCCCAAAAGGCTGAAGAAACTCTCGATCAAACAGTTGAGGATATCAAGGAAGATGTTGAAGTTAAGCCAGCTAATAATTTATTTGAAGAAAAAGCTAGCAGTGATGCAATAGATGGATTTTCCAATGATGAAAATAGGGTAGACAATGAGCCTATCTTTAAAAGCATGAAAGATATGGAAAAAGACGCATCTAATGAAGCAAGCATCGAGATAAAGCCAAGTGGCCTTGTGAAAATCATTGCCCTAACAGGCCTTGGAGCAGCTTCTGTTTGTGCAATTCTTTTTGCAATTGACCTACTTAGGTTAGTTATATTTACTATAGGAGGTATTTTCTAATGTTAGGATTTTTATTTTCAATGGCATTTAACCTATTGGCCAACCTTCTTTCTTTAGTTTCTGTAGTATTTTTTGGATATGGTTTATATACAGTTGCTAGACAGTGGAACAAAACTGATAACCAAGACCTTTTTAACCTTACTGTTATAAGTGGAGCATTTATGATTATAGTAAGGATAATTGACCTAATAATAAGAAAGGTAACCTATTATGATTTCTTCTTTAGGCCAATTGTAAGTGTGATTCTAATACTCTTAGCTATTGGGGCACCAGTTTTAATATACCTAGTAGCTATGTCTGCTGGTGATGTAATCTATGAAGATGGATATTTTAACAAATTAAGCGACACAGAGTTTTTAAAATCAGAAATAATGGCTGCCTTTGGTCTATTTATGACTGAAATAGGAAAGATAAGCTCAAAATTTGCTAAGGATGCTGATGGAGCCGCAAAGGCAAAAAGCGGAGCAAATGGAGCTTACCAAGATTCAGATGCCTTTAAATATACAGGAGATTCAGGAGATTTTCACGGAATGCTACCAGAAAGAAGATCATTGATATTATTCTTACTATTAAATTTAATTACTTGCGGATTATATAGTCTATATTTTGTCCACACAGTATCAAGAGATGTAAATATTGCTTGCGCAGGAGATGGAGAACACACTAGTGGTGTATTAAAATATCTAATTTTAACAATCCTAACTTGTGGTATTTATGGTATTTATTGGGATTATGCCCTAGCAAATAGAACTGCAGCAAATGGTCATAGATATGGCTACCATATCCAAGAAAATGGAGCAAGCGTGATATTATGGCTACTTCTTGGTTCATGGATATGTGGACTTGGATATTTTGTAGCAAGAAATATTACAATCAAAAACGTAAATAAGGTATGTAGAGGCTACAACCAAAAAAACCCAATTTACTAAAATTAAAAAATCATAGCTTGTGATGAGGTCATAAGCTATGATTTTTTTTGTGAAATCTTACTAAGAATAATTATTTAGGTCCATTTATAATTTTTCTTTACGCAGGTATAATGAAAAAGTAAATTTGCTAAAGAAAATTAGGGAGTAATATTTTGGAAAAGTTTGGAAATATGGCCTTTGATAAGAAGACTATGAAGGAAAATGTGCCTTATCCAGTTTACCTAAAATGGAAAGAGGCAGCAAGAGGAAATGCAAACCTAGACAGAGAGACAGCTGATTCTATCGCTCATGCCATGAAGGCCTGGGCTATTTCTAAGGGTGCTACATCCTACACACATTGGTTTCAGCCCCTAAATGGCAAGACTGCAACAAAGAAAACCGCCTTTTTGAGCAGGGATGATAAGCATAATCCTATTTATAGGTTTTCGGGTAAGGAACTAATCAAGGGAGAGCCTGATGCTTCATCCTTTCCATCCGGTGGAATGCGTTCAACTTTTGAAGCCAGGGGCTATACATATTGGGATTTGACAGCCAATTCCTTTATCTTAGACAAGGTCCTCTACATACCATCAGTCTTCGTTTCATTTTATGGGGAGAAATTAGATAAGAAGCTACCTCTAATAGAGTCAATGAACATGGTAAGCAGTGAATCCTCTAGGATTTGCAATCTTTTTTTGAAAGATGAAAAAACCTATAGGGTCAAGGCGAAACTTGGTCTTGAACAGGAATTTTATCTTATCGATAAGAAATATTTTGACAAGAGAATTGACCTCGAATATTCGGGCATGACCTTAATTGGCTCAGAGCCGATGGTTGAAAAAGAGCTGGTTTCCCATTATTTGGGTGCTATTCCTCAGAGGGTCAATGATTTTTATGAAGATGTCAATAAACAGCTTTATGACCTAGGAATCTACATGGAAGCAGAGCACAATGAGGTGGGTCCAAACCAATTTGAGATAGCGATAATGTTTGAAAATGCAAATATTTCTGTGGATAATAACCAGCTTTTGATGTACATTTTGGAAAGAACTGCCCTCAAGCACGACTTGGTTTGCCTTCTTAAGGAAAAGCCTTTTAAGAATATGGCAGGATCAGGCAAGCACAACAATTATTCCCTTGCCACAAATTATGGTAAAAACTTATTTTCACCAGGCAAGGACCCAAAAAATAACATGACCTTTCTCTTGTTTTTGGCAGCCATGATAGAGGTTTGTAACGAGTGCCAAAAGCTAATCAGGATAGCTTCATCATCTGTCACCAACGACTATAGGCTAGGAGGCGATGAGGCCCCACCAGCCATTCTTTCTGTCTTTGTGGGACTTGATTTAGAAGAAATCCTAAAGGCCATAGCCAGGGGAGACTTTGAAGGACAAGTTCCATCTAACAAGGTTAAAATACCTCACCTGGGCGAGCTAAAAACTGATTCATCAGACAGAAATAGGACATCGCCAATAGCCTTTACCGGCAATAAGTTTGAATTTAGGATGCTTGGCTCATCCAAATCTGCAGCAGACTTAAATACAGTCTTAAATATTGCCATGGCAGAATCTTTAAAGAAAATCGCTGATAGGCTAGAAAAGGCCGATGAAAAATGGCGAAAAGAAGAGGCTTATGCCATAATCAGGGAAATCTATGAAGCCAATAAGAGGATTTTATTCCAGGGTGATGGCTATTCAGAAGAATGGAAAAAAGAAGCTAGTGACCGTGGTCTTGATAATTATCCAAGTTTTCTAGAAGCCCTAAAGGCTGCAAAGGAAGATGGGGCCTACGATATATTTGAAAGAGCGGGAATCTTTACAAGCAAGGAAATTGAATCTATAATTAATGTTGAATTTGAAGAGGTGATCAATTTCTTCTCTTCCCAGCTAGAGATTTTAAATAATATGATCCAGCAAGAAATCCTCCCATCAGCCATGAGGGAAATCAAGGAAATCAGGGATTACCTGGCCTTTGTGGACAATGATAAGCTTAAGGCAAGGGCTAATAAGATTAATGAAGAAGTAGGAGAGCTTCTTGATTATAGCGAGAAAATCATAAATATCTTAAAAAAATCTGAATCTATAAAAGATAGAGAAGACAAGGCTTTTTATTTGCAAAATCAGACCAGGAGCCTAGCAGAGAAGATAAGAGAAATCTCAGACTGCCTAGAAAAATTAATATCAAGAGAAAATTACTCCATGCCAAATTATGTGGACATGCTAAAATCCTTATAAAAAAGGCGAGCAATATGCTCGTCTTTTTAAGTATTTACTTATAGGTCACTTTCTTGCCTAGGCCAAGCCTTCCTAAAATTATGCCAAGGATGAAGCATATTAGGGAAGGGATGAACCAGGTGAAGCCAAATTTTGCTAGGGGTAGGTTTTGTATAAGGTCTACAAGTCCTATAAGGCCAAATTTTTTGCCAAAAGTTTCTATGACAGCTGTTATAATTACTGCTGTAACCATGAGGATGTAGGCCATGTTGTAAGGGACTTTTTTATCAAAAATCATATAAAAGGCCAGGCAAATTATGATTGGATAGCCTATATTTAGGACCGGAGCGGCAAGATTTATTATAGCATCCACACCCAAAGATGAGATGAGAAAGCTTGCTAGGGTTACAAAGATTGCTGTGTAAAGATATTTTATCTTGCCATTTGTTAAGTTTTCGATAAAATTACCAGCTGATGAGGTAAGGCCAATGGCTGTTGTAAGGCAGGCTAAGCTTACTGAAATGCTTATAGCAAATTTGCCGAAATTTCCTAGGACCATGTAGACTAGGTTTATTAGGATTTCTACACGGGAGTCTGCCTGGGAAAATATCCCACTGGCATTAGCCCCTAGATAGGTAAGTCCTCCGTAGACTAGGGCTAGAAAGACTGATGCCACACAGCCTACAGCTATGATAAAAGACATTTTTTCCTTTTGATTAGTCTTGCCATAGCCCTTTCTGATCATGTCTGTTACGACAATACCACTAAAAAGGGGAGAGGCAAAGGCATCGATTGTTTGGTAACCTTCGTAGAATCCTTTTACGAAAAATCCATCCTTAACATCGCTAGAAACTGGCATTCCTATTGGACTAATAATAGCCTTAACTATTAATACAAATAGGAAAAATAGGAGGAAGGGTGTTATATATTTGCCTATGATATTTACTACACTTGTTTCCCTAAAGGAAAGGATAAAGGTGATAGCAAAGAATCCTAAAGTTACAGTCCAGATAGGTAGGTTTGGGAAAAAGGACTTAAAGCCTACCTCATAGGTAGTGGCTGCTGTCCTAGGGATGGCAAAGGCAGGACCTATGCAGATGATAGATGCTATAGTTAAAATGTTAGAAAAGTTGGGGCCCACTCGCTTGCCGATATCTACAGCACGCCCTCCAGCAAAGGCTGTCATGATTACTGCAAAAATCGGAATAACAGGGTCTGCTAGCAAAAATCCTAGCATGGTAGAAGCCCATCCATCTCCAGTTATGACACCCAAATAGGGTGGAAAAATTAAATTGCCCGCACCAAAAAATATAGCGAAAAGGGCAAGTCCGCTAATAAGTATGTCTTTATTTCTCTTGTTCAAAATTGTCTCCTTGTATGTAATTCAGACTATCATTATACCTTAGCTTTTAAAAATTCAAAAAAATGTTTATTTTTTAATTAGTGGAGGATGAGAGAATTGAAAATTGTAATAGAGTTTTTATTTAATGAGTATAGAATTTAATAAAATAGTTAATATAAAAGTTCTTTGTTTCGAGCTAAAGCTCGACCACTCTGCCTCTGCACCAGTCCTTCCTCAATCTTCTTACAGAAGATTGGGATAGGGCTTCGCGTGGGGCTCCTCAGCTACGGCATCAAGCCTACCAACCATTTGCTTCACAAATGGGGTTAGGCATAGATACGCGCCGGAGGGGCGTGTCTCCATGAGCCGACGGGCTTGTTTCCTTATCTCGAGCTTGTCGAGAGATCTATTAGTTCTGCTTGGGTGTTTGAATTACTTTGAGCAGGTTTTTGCTAATTTTTTTATCCCTTTGAATATTAACGGATTGTTGTTCTTGGGTTTTTGTTGACTACGAAATACCCTGTTAGGCTTCTCCACGTTGGTCGAAGCAAGGGTGGAGTGTCTTTAGGCTTGTTTCCTGGAGCCGACGGGATTTTCTCGCTTCGCTCGAGATGAAGTTTGCAAGGCGTCTTTACTCTAGATAATTTTAATGATTTTATAGTAAAAACTCCTACAGCTGAAAGCCATAGGAATTTGTTTTTATTTTATAAAATCTTCTTTCTCAATAAAGACTGGCATGCCGTCTTGGTAGGTCTGGGCTATTTCTCTCTGGATTAGTGGGAGGCAATAGTTTATCATTTTTTCTTCTAGGGTTTTCTTATCACCTAGCCAATCTACAGGAATCATCATCTCTCTGTTGGCTATTTCTGATGGTTTGACCTCTGTGTAGGTGACTTCATAATTATCATTATTTGCTCTTCTTAGGACTGGGACTAGGTTGGTGTGGTCGATTCCTAGCTCTGTTGCCCTATAGCCTAGTTTGTAGGCTTCTTCTGCATCTGTCTTACTTATTAGGGTGTTGGTCCTTTGGACTGTGTTTAGCTCTATTGCCCTGGATTTGACTCCTAGCCTTTCTCTAACCATAGTTGCTAGTCTTTCGCCAACTCCTGCCACTACAGGGTGGTTGAAACCGTCCTTACTATTTGAAAAGACTTCTTCGTTTAGCTTATCTTCTAGGTCCCTAAAGCCTTCAGCTAGGGCTACTATGAGGTTGTTTTCAGCCTTTAGGGCCTCTTTTATTTCATCAAAGATATCATCTAGATATTTCTCATCTTCTGGTATATAGAGGAGGTTGACCTGATCTTTTTTGGCCTTGTGGTTGGCCACAAGAGAGCTTGCTGCAAGCCAGCCTGCGTGGCGGCCCATGATTTCCACAAAGGTCACGCTTTCTAGGTCATAGATATCGACATCTGTCCTGATTGTCCTGATTGTGGATGCTATGTATTTGGCAGCTGATCCGTAGCCTGGGGAGTGATCCATACCCATTAGGTCGTTATCAATTGTCTTAGGGCATCCTATGACATGGATGTCTTCGATTTTCTTCTCTACCATGTATTTATTTAGTTTTGTGACTGTGTCCATAGAGTCGTTGCCGCCAATATAGATAAAGAGGTCGATGGCGTTTTTCCTTAGGACTTCAAAAATTTTGGCATAGTCTGGGTGGTCTAGATCATCTGATAATTTATACCTGCAGGAACCAAGTATTGATGATGGCCTGGCCATAAGTTTTTTGCCGCAATTGTCCTTGGCAAAGATTTCTTGGTCGACTTCTTCTATATGTTCTTTGAGGATGCCTTCGATGCCGTTATTTGATAGGTAGATATGGTTAAAGTCATTGTCTATGCCACCTTCAATAGCACCTGCAAGAGATGAGTTTATTACTGATGTAGGTCCACCGGATTGGGCTATTATTACATTCATTATCTTCTCCTTAAAATAAATATTCTTCTAGGTAGGCTGCTATCCCGTCTTCATCATTTGATAGGGTGATGTGATCGGCGATTTCCTTGATATGGTCAACTGCATTGCCCATGGCAACCCTTGTTCCGCCGATTTCAAACATTGTTATATCGTTCATTTCATCGCCAAAGATTAGGATATCATCTGTACCTATGCCTAGGATCTTGGCTGCTTCTAGGACAGAATTGCCCTTTGATAGGCCAAGGGGCATGACTTCGTGGTAGAACCTCAATGATTGGACTTGGACAGTCCTGTCAGCAAATTTTTCTATTAATTTTTGGCGAGGCTCGTCAATTTTTTCTGGGTCTGCTGCGAAGAGGAACTTATTTGGCTCAAAGTCAATGCTATCTCTGATGGTCTTATCTTCCTTAAGAGGGACACCTAGGTTTTGGGCTTCCCAATTGCTATAATGCTTGCTAGCATCATCTGTTATTATGTAATCTCCCTTTGGCACCATTAGCTCTAGGTCAAGATTTTTGGAAAATTTTAGGATTTCTTTGGCAAGACTTAAGTCCATTGGATGGTTGGCTAGTATCTTCTTTTCTTTATAATCATAGAGCATGCCACCATTAAAGGATGAGATAAGACCACCAAATTCGTCAAATTTGAGGGCGCTAGCTAGGGCATAGATTCCAGAAGTAGGCCTTCCTGAGGCTATCATGACCTCATGTCCTTCTTTGCTTGCCCTTATTAGGGCGTTTTTTGTCCTTTCTGTAATTTGACTCTTGCTATTTACAAGTGTTCCGTCTACGTCTACTACAATTAGTTTCGTCATTTTCTTCCTTTCTTTTCCTTACAAAATATTCTTTTCTAAATATAGGGCTATGCCGTCATCATCGTTTGTCGGGCAGATATCATCGGCAAGATTTTTGATATAATCACTGGCATTTGCCATGGCAATTCCAGTGCCTGCCATCTCTATCATGGTTTCATCGTTGATTTCATCGCCAAAGGCTAGGGTATCCTTGTGGTCAATTCCATAAAAGTCAGCTATTTCCAAAAGGCTCCTGCCCTTGTGAATACCAGCTGGCATGCAGTCTAGAAATTGGGGCATGGAATGGATCGGGTTTACCTTACCCTTAAATTTTTCTTCAAAATCTGACTTTACCTTTTCAATAAGACTAGGTTTTGCCGAAAATAAAAGTTTGTTTAGGTCAAAATCAAGTTTATTTGCTAAATCTTTTATGATTTCTACTTCTAGCTTGTTTTTCTTTGAGAGAAAGTCTAGGTCGTAGGCATCATCTTTTTCTGCAAGGATTTTATTATCGTGATAAATTAAATAATCAAGGCCAAGGCTTTTGCCATAAGCAATCATTTCTTTTACGATTTCTCTTGGGATGGTGTGGTTTATGACTGGCTTATCTTTGGCAAGGTCAAAGACTAGGGCGCCATTGGAGCTTGCTACAAGGCCGCCTTCATGCCTATTAAAAAGCTCTCTTGCGACCTTGATCGATCCGTAAAAGTCCCTACCAGTGATGATTACGACCTTATGGCCGAAATCTAGGACTTTTTCTATGGTTTCTTTACTTTTCTTACTTATGGTATTTGTGCTTGTTAGTAGGGTCCCGTCCAGGTCTACTGCAATTAATTTTTTAGTCATCTTATAGGCTAAAGAGCTCGTCTCCTACTTCTACATTTTTTGCTTCTGATAATTTAACTTTTTTGATGGTTGGATTAGTGATAACTACTGGGGATTCTAGGCTATAGCCAGCTTCTTTAATCGCATCAAGATCAAATTCTAGAAGGAGGTCGCCTTTTTTGACCTCTTGGCCAGATTTTACGAATGCATTAAAGCCCTTGCCTTCAAGCTCAACTGTCCCTATGCCAACATGGACTAGGACTTGGATGCCTCTTTTACTTTCAACTCCAATAGCGTGTTTGCCGTGGGCAACCATCGTAATCTTGCCATCGCATGGGGCAAAGACCTTGCCCTCATCGGCTATGATAAGAGCACCAGGTCCTACGATTTGTTCAGAAAAAATTAGGTCGCGGCAATTTTTTATTTCTGTAATTTCCCCCTTGATTGGGGCATAAAATATCTTGTCTTCTTTGGTAAATATATTTTTTATGTCATCTATTATTGACATTGGCTCACCTCTTTTTATGTATGCAAAACTGTCTCTTAATCACTATACCACAAATGAAGTCTTTGTTAGCTTTATATGTATAAGTTAAAAAACTAGCAAATAAAAATTCACTAGTTTTTCTTATGATTATTTATTTTCGTTTTCTACCCTTATATTTTCATCTAATAATTTTAGGTAGTAGGTCTTGGCCATCTCTATGCTAAAGATAGATGAATCCTTGAAAAAGGCCTTAATTTCATCGATTAGGGCCTTGGTTTTGGCATCTTCACCATATTTTTCCTTAAGGTCTGAGGCCTTTTCTAATTGGCCATTTATCTTATGGATAAGGCCCATGGTCCTTGCTTCTCTGTCATTTTCTATTAAAAGCTCTCTTAGGGACCACTTGATATTATTTTCTGTAACTCCTGCCTTGTGTTGTACATTGACCTGATTATTTCTAAGGGCATCGATTACATCAAACATCTTTTGATTGTCAAAATTAGAAAATAGGATGAAGTCAAAGTCGATATTTGCTTCTTCATCTATTACTTCCTTTTTGCTTTCATCAAAGTCCTCAAGGCCTAAAAGGTAGCCAACTAGGTGGTCTACTTCCTTTTCGTCTACTTCTATTATGTTTACATCGTGAGAGTCACAAATTTGCTTAAATTTATCAAAATCACTATTTAAGTGGGATTTATAGTATAAAATATCTGCCATTTTTTCCTCATTTCTTTTACTAAATACATATAAATTATACTAATCATAAAATTTTGTTCAAATTTCAAAAAATGGGTATAAATTATTTAAGAACCTAGGAGGCTATATGACTGAAAGAGTAATTAATTTAGAAAAAAAACTAGTTAAGACTGATAAAATTTTAAGAAAGGTGCGTCAGACTAGGGCTATTGTGATTAAAAGCCTACAGTCTATTGACAATAAATATGATTTTTCTGCAAGCTCCTGGCTTAGGGGCAATTTCCTCGGTAATTTTATAAGGGGATCAAAGATTGATAAGATGAACAAAAATATCGACAGGGTCCAAAAGTCTATGCTTAAACTTGAGGCTGACCTCATGGTTTATGATATTGATAATGACACAAATCTTGCGGGATTTTTAAGGCTCCCATCAAAGATGAGCGAATCGGGCAAGGTGACTAATAAATTTACCGATATTGGCCTTAGGGCTTCGATGAGATTTAGGCAATTTGATGTAGTTGTAAGCCTTAGAAATCTGGAAACTCTTATAAAAAGGCTTGAAGAAATTAGACATGAACTTAAAAATGACCTTAAAGGATCTATGGGTTATTTAAAATGAAAAAAATGACTAGGCAAAAGTTAAACTTTCGCTTAGTCATTTTTTATTCAAAAATTTCTAAATTATTGTCAATTAGCTTATTTATAGCATAGGCTACACCATTTTGTAGGTTAGACTTGGTGATGAATTTGGCGTGTTTTTTTAATTCATCGACTGAATTTGCCATGGCAACTGGAAAGCCAGTTTGCTCTAGCATTGGTATGTCGTTTTTCTCATTGCCTATGGACATGATTTCATCAGGAGTGATATCTAACATCTCCGCCATAAGCTTTACAGCGTGGCCCTTGTTGGCCTTTTTGTTCATGACCTCTATGAGGAAGGGTGCGGTTTGGACTGCATAATAATCTTCATTAAGGATTTTTAGTTTGTTTTTAAGTACCTTATTTATACTTGCTCTTGAGCCTAAAATCAGAAATCTACCGAAGTCCTTGTCTTTGGCTACTTTGTCGTAGTCAATCTTAGTTAATTTTAGCTGGTTGATTGCTGCATCCATTTGAGTATAAAAATTTGGTTCTTTATGCCTTGAATAAAAACCTATATCATCCATAGCGGATACTTCTACATCATAAGGAGTCATTAGGTCATCAAGTTTTTTAAGATCATCAATAGTTTGGAAATTTCCGCCAATTGCTTTGCCGGTCGCATTATCAAAGATATATGAACCATTCTGGCAGACTGTAAAATGCCCCTTTCTATTTAGGCCTAGCCTTCTTATATATTTTTCCATTGAATGATATGGCCTGCCGCTGGCTAGGGCTATATGGACTCCCATATCCCTTGCCCTATCGATTGCTTCTATGTTTTTTTTGCTGAGTCTCTTAAGTGGGGTAACAAGTGTACCATCCACATCAATAGTAATTAATTTGATCATACTACTATTATACTATATTATTTTCTATTTAAGAGGTCTTTGTACTCATCAGGTGATTTACGAATCCTTGTTGGGTCTTTAAAAAAGTCATCCGCAAGCCTTTTAACTACAGGGCTTAGCATGATTAGGGCATAGAGGTTTGGAAGAGCCATTAGGCCGTTTAGGATATTTGAAACAACCCAAACAAGGCCTAGGTCGACATTTGCACCTACAAATACAAATATTATATATAAAATCCTATAAGGGATTACAATCTTATCTCCAAAAAGATAGGTGAGGGCGGTTTCTCCATAATAAGCCCAACCCATGATTGTGGATAGGGCAAAAAGAGTTAGGCCAATACTTACTACATAAGACCCGTAATTTGTGGACTTGGCAAAGGCATTTGCCACAAGGCTTGAGGCATCAGAGCTAGATGTCCATGATATTTGGCTAGTTATTATAACAAGGGCTGTAATGGTACAGATAATAATTGTATCGACAAATACTTCGCTCATCCCCCAAAGACCTTGGCGGCAAGGGTGGTCTGTAGAGGCACTTGCATGGGCTATAGGTGAAGAACCAAGACCTGCTTCGTTGGTGAAAACACCCCTAGCAACACCGGCTGAAATAACTTGTTTAACTGTAAGACCCACGAATGAACCTCCAAGGCTAGCAGGAGAAAAGGCTCCTAGGAAAATTGCCTTGAAAGCTGGTATTATATATGCCCTATTTAAAAATAAAAGATAAATAGAACCTAGTATATAAAGCAGGCTCATAAGAGGGACAAGCTTTGATGTAACCTTGCTTATGGATGAAATCCCACCTACTATTACAAAGCCAACAAGAGTAGCTAAAACAAGACCTGTGATAAGAGGGTTGATATTGTAATTGCTCTTAAGGACACCAGCTATAGCGTTTGATTGGGTAGAATTACCTATACCAAAAACAGCAATACCAGCAAAAAGGGCGAAAGTTTTGGCAAGGCCATTCTTTCCTAGACCATTTTTTATATAATACATAGGTCCACCCACAAAGCGTCCGTTTTTATTTTCCCTAAAGGCAAGGGCAAGGCTTACTTCGGAAAATTTGGTAGCCATACCAAAAATAGCGGCCACCCACATCCAAAAGATAGCCCCAGGTCCACCTAAGATAATGGCAAGGGAGACACCTACGATATTGCCAGTGCCAACAGTAGCAGCAAGGGCAGTAGAAAGGGCCTCAAAAGGTGAAATATCCCCATCGTGTTCTTTGTGTGATTTATCAAAAACTTTAAGTAGGGTATTCCTAAGGGCAAAGCCAAGTTTTCTAAATTGAAGGCCAGATAAAACAAGAGTTAAGATAAGGCCAGTGCCAATGATTCCGACAATGAGGGGAGCACCCCAAAGTATCTTATCAATAGCGACGAAAAATTCTTTCATATGTATCTCCTTTCATAAATAGTATTTTATTATTTTATCCGCATTTTTATGATTTACAAAAATAAATATTTTCTTGTCAATCTACTCGCAAAGCCCTAAAACATCGCTAAATTTATTTCGATAAACTTATAAATTAACAAGGAAATTAGCATATTTTATAAAAAAATTATAAGAAGAATTTATTCTTAGGCCTAAAACCGGTATAATGTAGAAGTAAAGACGAGTTTAACAGATTAAGAAAGGATATAAAATGATTATAGGAATACCTAAAGAGATTAAAGACCAAGAATCTAGAGTGGCTGTAGTACCAGGTGCTGTGGCTGATTTAGTTAAAAATGGAAATGAAGTTTTAATAGAAAAGGGAGCGGGCGTTGGCTCTGGAATTAGCGATGAGGATTATGAAGAAGCAGGTGCAAAAATAATTGATAAGGCTGCTGATGTATGGGAGAAGGCTGAGATGATCTACAAGGTCAAGGAGCCTCTTAAGGAAGAATACAAATACCTTAGAGAAGGACTAATCCTTTATGCCTATCTCCACCTAGCTGGTAATGCTGAGCTTACAGAAGAATTACTAAAGAAAAAGGTAACTGCAATTGGTTTTGAAACTGTAGAGAAGGATAGAAAGCTACCACTTCTTCAACCAATGAGTGAGATTGCTGGTAGGATGGCTGTCCAAGAAGGGGCAAGATACCTAACTAAACCAGAAGGCGGCAAGGGAATCCTCCTTCAAGGTGTGCCGGGAGTAAGACCTGCCCATGTTGTAATTGTAGGAGCTGGTACAGTTGGTACAGCAGCAACAAGGATAGCAGTAGGTATGGGAGCTAGGGTAACAGTTCTAGATGTAAATATCGATGCCCTAACCAAACTTCACAACCTCTTCCCAGATAAGATTGAAACCCTTTATTCAAACCCACTAAATATAGACGAGGCAGTAAGTGGGGCGGACCTAGTTATTTCTACAGTCCTAATCCCAGGTAGACGTGCTCCTCAACTTGTAAAGGTAGATACAGTCAAGAAAATGAAGGAAGGTTCTGTAGTAGTGGATGTGGCTATAGACCAAGGTGGTTCTACAGATATCACAAAAGATCACGCAACAAGCCACACTGATCCAGTATTTAATAAATACGGCGTAATCTTCTATGCTGTAGCAAATATACCAGGTGCAGTAGCTATGACATCAACCTACGCCCTATCAAATGCCACAACCCTCTATGCTAAGGCAATAGGCAAGGAAGGACTTGCGGCAGCTGTTGAGAAATTCCCAGAACTTAAGAGTGGAATCAACCTCTATGACGGCAAGGTAGTCCTTGAATCAATAGCAGAAGATACAGGTCACGACCTAGCTGAATTAAATCTTTAATAAAAATAAAAAGCCAGGGAAACTTAGATTTTCCTGGTTTTTTATTTGCTTGAATATATTTTTAGGTATACCTAAAAATATATTTTGACAAAATAAATAAAGATGTTATAATAAACTTAAGAAAAATTTTAAAAGGAGTTATTATGACAAGGAAAATATTATTTAGCCTCTTAGCCTTACTTGTATTTGCAGGCTGCGGAGCTAAAACAAATAATACTGACAAAAGTGCAGAGACAAAAGAAGAAGTAAAGAGCGAAGAGAGTTCAGATCCTTCAAAGAAAAACATCACAGCTACAACTACTTTTATAGCTGATATGGTGAAGGAATTAATAGGTGATAGGGCTAATCTTTCAATGATTATCCCAGCTGGCGAAGACCCACACCTTTATGTTGCAAAGCCTGAAGATTATAACAAGATAAAGGATGCCGACCTAGTTTTATACCATGGACTTCACTTTGAAGGCAAGATGGTAGATGCCCTAGAAGCAAGTGGCTATGCAGTAACCGAAACCTTCCCTAAGGATAAGATTGGTCAAATGGACCAAGATGGGGAGACTATAGTAGACCCACACTTCTGGTTTGATATAGACCTATACAAGGAAGCCTTCACTAATACAGCTAACAAGTTAAAAGAGCTTTATAAAGATGATGAGGAAGTGATTAAAGAAATTGACAAAAACCACGACAGGTATATAAAAGAGCTCGATGATCTTGATGAATATAACAAAAAAGAGCTTGCAAAAATCCCAGAAGAGTCAAAATATTTAATCACCCCACATGATGCCTTCAATTATTTCTCAAGAAGATATAAGATTGAAGTATTAGCCCCACAAGGAGTTTCAACAGATTCTGAAGTATCAAATAAGGACCTTGAAGACACAGCAAGCTTTATAGCAGACCACAAGATTAAGGCAATCTTTGCAGAATCAACAACAAATCCAGAAAGAATGGAAAAATTAAGAGATGTTGTAAAATCTAAAGGTTTTGAAACAGAGGTAGTATCAGGCGAGGGTCAAGAGCTATATTCAGACTCCCTATCCAAAGAAGGCGGGGAAGCTGACACCTTTATAAAAATGTACAAACACAATGTAGACTTAATAGTAGGTAAGCTTAAATGAGACCTGCAATTGAAGTAAAGAACCTTTCCGTCTCTTACGAAAAAAACCAGGTACTTTCTAAGATAGACCTCACTATCCCCCTAAATTCAAGAACAGCCATAGTAGGAGCAAATGGAGCAGGCAAGTCCACCCTACTTAAGGCTGTTCTTGGCCTAATTAAAAAAGACTCGGGCGAGGTCAAGATTTTAGGCAAAGACCTTAAGGATGCCAAGCTTGACCTAGCCTATGTTCCCCAAAAAGATTCGGTCAATTGGAACTTCCCTATAAGGGTCTATGATGTTGTAAAGATGGGAAGATTTCCTTATTTGGGTTCCTTTAAGAAATTAAGAGCTATAGATAAGGAGAAAATCGACCATGCCATGGAAGAAATGGGCATAGCTGACTTAAAGGACAGACAAATATCAAAACTTTCGGGTGGTCAAAAGCAGAGGGTCTTTCTAGCAAGGGCCCTTGCCCAAGATGTGGACCTCTACATCCTTGATGAGCCCCTCACAGGAGTTGATATCAAGACAGAAGAGATAATAGCCAAGGAATTTAAAAACCTCCAGGCCAAGGGCAAGACAATTATATCAGTTCACCACAATATCTATAGTCTAAATAGGTATTTTGACCACCTTCTAGTTTTAAATGGAGGAGTCCAATATTCAGGTCCTCTTAATGTGGATGGCATTGATAGTCAGATAGATAAGGGATTTAGGGGCTAATATGGATGTATTATTTTCATACTCATTTAAAATCATAGCCATAGGGACAATTCTCCTTGCAAGTCTTGCAAGCCTTGTGGGAATTATCAATGTCTACAAGGACCAATCCCTAATCGGCGATGCCATGGGCCATTCGACCTATGCAGGCCTAGTTTTAGCCTTTATCCTAACAGGTATGAAGTCTAGTTGGGTCCTATTGATTGGGGCCTGCCTATCTGCGGCTCTTTCCTATTTTTTGATAGAATATTCAAGCAAGAATACAAAGATTGGCCCAGATGCAAATATGGCCATATACTTGTCGGGATTTTTTGGCCTAGGACTTGTTTTAAAGTCTTATATTCAGGGCAATCCAGCCTTTGCATCATCCAGGCAAGCAGGCCTAGATAATTACATCTTCGGCCAAGCTGCCTATCTTTTGGAAGATGACATCTGGCTAATAGGAGGAGTTCTTCTTATTGCCCTGATAATTTTTGCCTTAAATTACAGGCATATCAAGGCCTATCTCTTTGATCCGGAATTTGCTTATATGGTAAATATAAATACAAAAATCCTGGATAGCTTGGTATTATTTATCACAATCCTAACCATAGGTGTGGGCATAAAGGCAGTTGGGGTTATTCTCATTGCATCCTTTATGGTTCTACCGACACTCGCAGCTAGTAAGCTTTCACACTCCTTTGGCAGGGTTTTGGCCATATCTATTGTAATTTCAGCCCTTTCAGCCTTTATAGGTTCTTATATTTCAACAATCTATAGCGGGTTTTCGACAGGGCCTACCATAATAATTATCCAGGCAAGCTTTGCCATCCTTGCCCAAATCATAAAAATTCTAAGGAGGAAGTAATGACAGATGCACTCATAGTTTTAATACTCACATCCATATCATGTTCTCTGCTTGGAATATTTTTGGTTTTAAGAAAGCTATCTATGATGACAGATGCCATAAGCCACTCAGTCCTACTCGGCATAGTTTTGGCCTTTTTCCTAGTTAGGGATTTGGATAGCCCACTTCTAATATTAGGGGCAAGCCTTATGGGCCTAGTGACTGTGTTTTTGATAGAATCTATTGGCAAGCTCAAACTTGCCAAGCTAGATGATGCCACAGCCATAGTCTATCCCCTTCTATTTTCAATAGCGGTCATCCTGATTAGTAAATTTTTTAGAAATGTCCACCTAGATACAGATATTGTCATGATGGGCGAGGTGATTTTCTCATCAATGATAAGGACGGAAATTTTTGGTATAGAGATGTCAAAATCAATCCTTGAAGCGGCCTTAAGCCTAGTATGCGTTATAGCTTTCATCGGCATATTTTATAGGAAATTAAAGATAGGAAGTTTTGATGAAGAATTTGCATCCCTTGTTGGAATTTCAACAGGTCTTATCTTTTATAGTCTGATGACAATTACATCCTTTGTGGCAGTTACATCCTTTAACAATGTCGGGGCAATAATTGTAATTTCATTTTTCATAGGGCCGGCTGCAATTGCTCTTTTATTTGCAAGAAGTCTTAGGGAAGCTTTCTTGTTAGCGACTCTTGCTTCAATTATAAATCCAAGCATAGGTTTTTATCTTGCCATTAATTTTAATGTATCCATAACAGGTATGATTGCAACAATCAATATGGCAAGCTATTTAGCTTTAATCATCATAAAGAAGTATATTTTAGATAGGAGTAGAAATTATGGAAAAAATCAATCCTCAAAGAGAGGACTATCTAACAATAATATACAAATTGATGCAGGAAAATGATAAAATCACCAACAAGGATATTTCCCAAGCTCTTGACATAAGCCCACCATCAGTCACAGAGATGCTTAAGAAACTCAAGGCTGAGGGCCTTATAAAGGATGATAAGACAAATTTTTTGACAGATAAGGGAGTAAGCCTAGCAAGGCTTCTAATATCTAAGCACAGACTTTGGGAATATTTTCTCCAGGAGACCTTGGATTATTCATGGAAAGACGTCCACGAAATAGCAAATAAGCTCCAATCAGCCACACCCGATGACCTTTTAGATAAGCTAAATGACTTTTTAGGCCACCCTAAATATTGCCCCCACGGATCGGTTATCTATATAAATAACGAAGGCACGGGTCGTGACCTAGTGAGGATGAGCGAGTCTAAGTCAGGAGCGACCTACACCATAAGAAGGATAAGGGATGAGCGTAGTCTTTTAAATTATGCAGAGTCCATGGGGATCGATATAGGTGATAGGGTAAAAATTGTAAAATTTGACCCCTTTGATATGACTGCAATCATCGAAAAAGATGGCATAGAAAAGAGGATTTCGCCAAAGGCCTGCGTAGATATATATTTGCTAGAGGAAGATGATGGAGATAAATAAAAAACGCTTCAGGGATTTTGATTCCTATATGAAGCTTAAATTTAATAAAAAGATTATAAAGCTCCCACTTGACGGGGGCTTTACTTGTCCAAATAGGGATGGGAGTCTATCAAATGCTGGCTGTATATTTTGCTCAGAATCTGGGTCAGGAGAGCGGACCTATGGAAAAAAATCCCTACATGATCAAATAGTCTACCAGAAAGCTCGCTTGTCAAAGCCAGGCAGGGATGAGGCTTATCTTGCTTATTTTCAAAATTTTACAAACACCTACGGGCCCATTGACAAATTAAGAAAAATCTACTATGGTGTACTTGAAGAAGAAAATATTATAGGTCTTGCCATTGCAACCAGGGCGGATTGTTTAAATGACGAGGTTCTTGACCTTTTGGAAGAGTTATCCAAGAAGACCTTTCTCATAGTAGAGCTAGGCATGCAAAGTGTAAATGATAGGACCCTTAAGCTTATAAATAGGGGCTATGATCATGGTGATTTTGACTCTGGAATTCGTAAATTACATACCAGGGGAATTAAGACCTTGGTCCATTTGATAATAGGACTTCCTTATGAAAATCTTGATGATTACAAAAAAGCCATCAACTATATAAATGAGATTAGGCCCTGGGGAATCAAAATCCACAACCTCTATATAGAAAAGGATACAAGGCTTGAAAAATTCTATAGGGACAATGACCTTTCTTATGACATGACAGAGGATTTTTATGTAGATACTATAGTAGAAATTCTCACTCATTTGGATAAGGATATAGTAATTAATAGGCTAACAGGAGATGGGCTGAGGGATGCTATAGCCTATCCTTCCCGGGCTAAGAACAAGGGCAAGATTCTAACAAAAATTGACAAGATGCTAAAGGAAAAAGACCTAAGACAGGGGGATTTATGGAAAGAAAATTAGACAGCAAATTTTATACAAATAGCCTAGCTAGTGACGGCCTTTACACAGATAGGAGTAAAACCCTACTTTTGGTGGTAGACATCCAACCAAAGCTAATGACAAGTGTAGAAGAAGGCGAGAGGGTGACAAAAAATACAGTCGGCCTAATAAAGGCCTTTAAGGCCTATGACCTTCCTATCATAGCCACAGAACAATATCCAAAGGGCCTTGGCAGGTCAGATGAGAGAATACTTGCTGAGCTTTGCGATGAGAAAATATTCCCAAAGACAAGCTTTAATGCCCTAATTCCAGAAGTTTTGGACTTCATTAAGGACAATGATATTAAAAATGTTGTAGTAACAGGAGCTGAAGGCCACATCTGCATCTACCAAACTATAAGAAGCCTTCTAGATCTAGGTCTAAATGTTTTTTATGTAGATGATGCCATTGGATCATTTACAAATGAGCTTAAAGATGGTGCTAAGGTTTCCCTAAGAGACATGGGAGCAGTCCTTGTAAATACTGAGCTAATCTTATTTGACCTAGCCATTGACAGCAAGGATTCTAATTTCAAATTAATTTCAAATTTAGTAAAAGAATTAAGAAAGTAGGAAAAAATGACAAATTTACCAAAATGTCCAGCCTGTGGTGAAGATTTCACCTACCAAGATGGCCATATGTATGTTTGCCCGATATGTTTTCACGAGTGGTCAGATGAAGAGCCAGTCGTAGAAGAAGAGAAAAAACTAAGAGATGCTGTAGGAAATATTATAGAAAATGGTGCTAAGGCCACAATTATCAAAGACCTTAAGATGGGCTCTGAAGTTGTAAAACAAGGAAGCAAGGTCACAAATGTAAGGATTTTAGATGAAGAAGTAAATGGCCACGACCTAGATGGCAAGGTAGAAGGCTTTGGAAGTCTTTATCTTAAATCATCTGTAATAAAAATTGTAAAATAAAAGATTCCCCAAGTTGATCTAAAATTAACTTGGGGAATCTTTTTTATAATTTCTGTATCAGGCCTAGAACTTAGGGTATAATGACCTAAGATTACAAGTAAAGGAAAATTATGAAAATAAAAAGATTTTTGGCAATCCTCTTTGTCTTTGCCCTTTCTTTTATAGGCAGCAAATTTGCCCTTGATTTCTTAAACCAAAGGACAGATCCAACCTATGCGGGCAGTGGCTTTGAAGATAATGCCGTAAAGAAAAGTGACAATGAATATTTAATTTTGATGGTCGGTGTAGACCAGGCAGCAGGTGAGGAAAATAACGAAGATTTTACCAGAACAGATACCATAATGCTCCTTAAGGCCAACACCAAGGATGGAACAATTAAGCTTTTATCAGTGCCAAGAGATTCTAGGGTTAAGATTAGAACAAGCTTTGATAAGGTAAATCACGCCCATGCCTTTGGCGGTATAGAGCTAACCATCCAGACTCTAAGGAACTTCTTAGGTCTTGACATAGATTATTATGTTCAAATAAATTATAAGGCCCTAGTAGATATAGTAGATGCTATAGGTGGAGTAGATTACCAAGTGCCAGAAGGCGTTGAAATAGATAAGTGGGGCATTCATGTCAGACCTGGTATGAACCACTTCGATGGAACACAGACCATGTGGTACTTAAGAACCAGACACATCTATCTAACAGGAGATATAGGAAGGGTAGGTGCCCAACAAGACTTTGTAAAGGCCATGGTAGACCAAGCAGTCAAAAAATCTAAACAAATGAATTTGATGACAATAGCCTCAACCTACATCAAATATGTTAAAACCAACCTACCAATGTCAGTAATAGCTGACCTCTTATCAAATATAGAGACCTTCTCATCAGATAAGGTAGAAACATTTACAGTTCCAGGCCATGAAGAGACTATAAATGCCACAAGCTACTATATACCAGATGTAGAAGAAACTTGGGCCATAAGAGATAAGGTCTTTGCTGACTTTAAACTATCAAAATGGAAGGAAGAAGACTCAGGTTTTGTAACAAACGATGAAGAGGAAAGCAGCGAGGAAAGTACTCCAGATACTAAAACCTTCATACCAAACCTAGCCAAACCACAACCAAGCAATGAGGCTCCAGTCTATAATCAAGCTCCTTCTTATAATAATAATTATAACTATAACAACAACACCTATAGGCAAAATAACACCAATAATAATTCAAATAATAACTACAATTATCAGAATTCTCATGAAGAAGAATATGAACAGACACCTAGCCACAATCAAAGCACAGAGCCTGTAGAAGAAGAAAGACCAACCCCTGCCAAACCAGAACCAAATCAAAGTCCGGCCAAGGAAGCTCCTTCAGGCAATGAATCAAATATAATAGAATATGAACCTATGCCAAGCATAGATGGAGAAGGTCAATCAGAAGGTGAGTAGAGATGACAAGTAAAAGAAGACAAAGAAAAGATGAACATATAGAAAATTATCTAAAGACAGAACCTATTAGGGGAACACTTTTAGATGATATTTATATAGAGCATAATTCCCTAGCAGAGCTAAGTCTAGACGAGATAGACACAAGCGTGACCTTCCTAGGCAAAAAGATATCCATGCCTGTCATGATAAATGCCATGACAGGGGGTGGAGAGGTAAGCTCTGATATAAACGAAGACCTATCATCAATCTGTGCCAGCTTAAACATACCAATGGCCCTAGGCAGCCAAGCCATTGGTCTTGAGGAAGAAGATTCGGTAGAATCTTTTAGCCTCATAAAGGATAAGGACCTTGTAAGGATAGGAAATCTAGGAGCTGAAAGAAGCCTAGATGATTTCAAAAACGCAGCAGGCATGATTGATGCCCACGCCATGCAAGTCCACCTAAACCTAGCCCAAGAGCTCTTCATGCCTGAAGGTGATAGGGACTTTAGGGGCTGGAAGGACAATATTAGAAATTTAAATGAAAATCTAGATATCCCAATAATTGTAAAGGAAACAGGCAATGGCCTTTCAAAAGCATCTGTCAAGACCCTCTTAGAGATGGGAATTAAATATGTAGATATAGCCGGCTCTGGCGGCACAAATTTCATCGAAATCGAAGATATGAGAGATTTTGAGGAAGATTATAAGGAGTTTTACTCTTGGGGAGTGCCAACAGCCAAGGCAATAATCGATGCCAGAAGCCTATCAGAAGATCTATTTATCATAGGCTCAGGCGGTATAAAAGATGCCCTAGATATGGCCAAGGCCCTAATAATAGGAGCTGATATGACGGCTATAAGCGGTGAAGCATTGAGATACTTGACCCTCGGAGGCTACGATGCTTGCTATGATTATCTTCTAGAGCTTAGGGAAAGACTTGTAAAAGTCATGGCCCTTTTGGGAGTTAAATCTATAAAAGAACTTAAAAAGATCGATTATAAGGTCACAGGCAGACTTAAAGAATTATTAGATTAAAAAAACTAGATGGCAGGAAAATTCTCCTTGTCATCTAGTTTTTATTTGTCTTATTTCATCTATATCTTATGTTTGAATTTACAGTTTCTATGTCCTTACCCAGGCAATATTTGATGTAAGGGACTAGGTAATCCTTGTCTATGGCCTTTGGTCCAAAGATTAGTCTTTGGTATTTAAGGTCGTAATCTTCTAGGTAGGTGCCTAAAAATGGCAGAGGAAAGGTCCTATTAGTGTATTTGATTTCCTTAAAATAACCTCTGTTTTGGTCCTGGTCTAGGTCTACAAGGATCCTATATTCGCTTTCGTAGGCGTAGTGGTCCTTTTTGAAATAATAGGAAATCTTATCAAGTTTTAAATAAATTTCGTTATTTATAGCCCTTAAAAGCTCGGACTTATTTTTTTCTCCAAGCTTGTAGGTCTCCTTTATCTTTTCTAGATAGAAATTATAATCCATTTTTAATTTATTAAGAAGTCCGTAGATTTCAGTACTTTGTGGGTCTTCCTTGCCATCGCCTATATAAAATACCTTAATAAGCTGGATTTTCTTATCATTTATGACTGACTTTACAAATTCTTTAGAAAATTCTAAAAAGACTCCCTTGGTATCATCAGCATATTGCTTCCACATTGGCAGGCTATCAGCGGCAGATGAGGCTGATAAGAGATAGATTTTATTATTTCCGTTATTATCCCTGGCCAGGTAGTCGCTATCTCCATCGTTTAAAAATTCAAATAGGGCCTTGCCTTCCATCGGGTCATTTAACATCCTAGCATTGGTAAGCCTTAGCCTATTTCTATATTTTTCATCGATTTCTTCTATGCTATCATCGATTAGAAATTGGAGATTGTCTAGGGAAGTGTAATGGCCTATGCGAAAATTTTTACTATCCTTTTTGAGATTTTCATAATCAGAGGGTTTTATGGTTAGTTTTTCTATCAATTGATCTATATCATAGACTATAGCTTCTTCAAAGGCGGCTAATTTATCAGAACTAGACCCTATTTTATTATAAAAGTCGTTGAGCTTTGAAAAAATATTTAGGCTGTCCCTAAATTCGATTTCTAGGCAAGAAAGATATTTCCTATAAAAACTTTGAGGCCTTTTGACCTTGCTTTGGCTTATATCTTTTAGCTGGTCGAGGGCTAGGGATACAAATTCATAGGTGTAGGTGTTTTCCTTATACCTGGCGGTTTTTATTTTTTCGTTTACCTTGGCAAATATATCTATAAGCTTATAAGGCCCGTAAAAATCATTTAAGACATTAGCAATCTTTAGGAAGGATAGGCTAAAACCGTCAAATTCCCTAAGGAGGGAGTCCTTGATTAGGGTGTGGTAGCCCATATTCTTATTATCAAAATAGGAAGTGTCTTTGAGGATTAGGTCATTTAGGCCTTCAAGAACCTTTTTGGTCTTAGCCTTGCCCAGATTTTCTGTCAAGCTTATATAATAAGAAGGGTCTGCAAAGACTGAAATATAGCCGGTAAGATTATTACTTATTTTTATAATTTCCCTATAGTGGCCAAAGTCTTCCCTTAAGAGGTCAAAGGTCCTAGTTTTGATTGGATTTTCCCTGGATGTATCTATAAAGGAATCAGCTTCCCTGTAGATTTTGATTTGACCAAGCTCTCTTATTTCCTTATTCTCATCCTTTGACTTGTATCTTACAAGAAATTTGGTTTGAAATTTAAAATCTATCCGAGATGAGTTTTCTAGATAGATATTATCAAGGAAAGATGTTGGGATCTCGTCGATTTTTATTTCATAATCATAGGGGTAGAAAAAATATCCTATATCATCTATTATCTCTTCTTTGGAGCAGACTAGGTCGTGGTTATTTATAAAATCTACAAATTCATTGAGCTTAAAAATATAGGTCTGATCTATTTTTACAAAAAACTTATCCCTTATAAGCTTATCCGACAAAAGTAGGCGGATTAGGTTCTCATCATAGGCATATATCTTGGCGTAGAGCTTTTCTTTTGAGATTTTACCAGACTTACTGTAGTCATTTTTTAATAAATTTATGAGACTTTTTTCGATTATTTCCATTTGCAGATACTCCTTTCTTCTATTATACTCCAAGAAAAAAGCCTGCCCTAAAGGTCAGACTCTTTGTAGATTTCTATGGATTGGACTATGCCATTTAGGGTCTCTAATTTTATCTTGTAGCCATCACTTGCCCCTAGGTAGTAGGCCTTCATAGTCGCATTTTGATTATTTGGATCTTCTGTAAGTTCATCCTTAAACCTATTTTGAAGGTCATAGATAGAATCTTCTAGCTTGATTCCCCTTACTTCAAAGTCCCTGTTGTTATTAATAACTGAGGCCTTAAGACTTTTAATTTCCTTATTTTCTATAGAATCCAGGTCCATATTAAAGTAGGCCTCCAGGAGGTAAAATTCCTTGTAGACTTCGTTATTTACCCCATCTGTAAACCAGGTAGGGTTTGGATGGTAGTAATCTCCTTCTCGTGAAATTGTGGCTATGATTTTGCCATTTTCATCCTTGGTTGAATAGGTGAAGCCATTTTGGGTGAAATTTTTTAGTTTTAGCGGGAATTGATAGAGCTTACCCTCTATTATGAAGGATGAGTCAGATTTAAACTTTGTAGACTGAGCGATTTCAGGCGATGTGGTCTTGTATGGACTTGCCACAGGGGCTAGGGCCTTTTCTAGGCTTATTAGGATGGGATAGGTAAAAATCAGCACAAGGTTAAGGACGATAAGCCCTAAAATTGGTGACCTAAAGTGCTTATCTACCCCATCTATAAGGCCAATAAGACTTCCTAATATACCAAGGCCTGCACAAATTACACTGGCCAGGGCAAGGGGCCTTTTAAAGCTTAAAATATCTATGTATGAATATCTATAGATAAAACAAATAGTTAAGATTAGGATGCCTAGGATGAATGTTCCTGTATAAATTTTAATATTATCAATCTTCTTCACTGTATTTTCTCCCTACTTTTAAACAAATCTTGACTAGATTTTACACTTAACTTAAAAAATGTCAAAATACATGTTATAATAAAAATATACAATAAATATGAAAGGATATATTATGTTTGATTTTGAAAAAGCAAGAGCAAGAGTTAGTGAAGTAACAAACCCTACACATTTGATTTATTCCGAAGTTTTTTCTGAAGGATGCAATAACAACGTTTACATAAAGCCAGAAAACCTTCAAAAAACAGGATCATTTAAGCTAAGAGGGGCCTATAACAAGCTATCTAAGCTTGATAAGGAGGCGGCAGCTAAGGGAATAATCACAGCATCAGCTGGCAACCACGCCCAGGGTGTAGCATTTTCTGCCAAAAAACTAGGCATGAAGGCTGTAATCTGCATGCCAGAACATACTCCAATGATCAAGGTCGACGGGACTTTAAAATACGGGGCTGAAGTAGTTTTACATGGGGCAAGTTTTGATGAATGTAAGGAACACGCTCTAAAACTAGCTGAGGAAAAGGGTTATACTTTTATTCCACCTTTTGATGACCTCGACGTAATCGAGGGCCAGGGTACAATTGGTCTAGAGATAGTTGATGAACTCAAATACGTAGATTATGTAATAGTGCCAGTAGGTGGGGGCGGGCTCATATCAGGTGTTGCCAAATGCATCAAGCAAATATCACCACTTATAAAAGTAATAGGTGTTGAGCCATATTCAGCCAGGTCCATGAAAGAATCTATAAAAAGAGGCGAAATCGTAACCCTTGAAGGTGTAGATACCATAGCAGACGGTACAGCTGTTGCAAGAGTAGGTGATCTAAACTACGAAATCTGCAAGGATGTGGTAGATGACTGGATTACAGTAACAGATGAGGAAATCCTCATGGCCTTTATAAAGCTAATTGAAAAGCACAAACTAATAGCAGAGCCATCAGGAATCCTCCCATTAGCAGCTCTTGATAAGCTAAACTTTTTTAACAAAAACGTAGTCTGCCTGGTAAGCGGCGGCAATATCGATATGTCCTTTATCAGCCAACTTATAAATAAGGGACTATATGAAATTGGCCAAATTGCAAGGATAGATGTAGAAATCGCTAATATTCCAGGCAAGCTAAATGAGCTACTCACCCTAATTACATCAACTAAGGCCAACATAATATCAATAGAACACGACGGCTTCAAGGAAGCATCTAGATTTAAGAATATAAATGTAGAGCTAACCCTAGAGACCAATGGCAGGGACCATGTCAAAAAAATTAGAGAAGCCATAGAAAGGAAAGGTTATATCCTACATTGATTAAATTAAGCGAGATTTTAAGCAAAATTGAATATAAAAGCCTAAGAATGGGCCACGATACTTTCATAAAGGGAGTTACTAACAATTCTCTAAAGGTAGAAAGAGACTTCATCTTTGTGGCAGTAAAGGGGTCAATCTTTGATGGTCACAAGTATATAGCAGATGCCATGAAAAATGGAGCATGTGCCATTGTCCACTCAGAAGATGTGGAATTTATACCAAATGTCACCTATATAAGAGTGGAAAATCCAAGGGAAATTTTTGCAAAACTTTCAAATATAATATCAGATTACCCATCAAGAAAGATGGACCTTGTGGCAGTAACAGGAACCAATGGCAAGACCACAACTAGCAAACTCGTTGCTTATCTTATTGAAAGGCTCTTTGGTCCTTGTGCAAATATAGGTACAGATGGGGCAAATGTGGCAGGAGAGATAATCCCTACCTCAAATACAACTCCAGATATCACAGAGATAAATAGGATTTTAAATAAATGTTTAGAAAAGGAAATTAAATATCTAACTTTAGAGGCATCAAGTCATGGACTTGACCAGGGCAGACTTTTTGGGATTGACTTTAAGGTCGGTATCTTTAACAATCTCTCCACAGAACATTTAGACTATCACAAGACCATGGAAGCTTATTTTAAGGCAAAGATGATTTTGCTTGAAAACTCGGAAATAAAGATAGTAAATGCCGATGATGAATGGGGACAAAAAGCCCTAAGCATCTTCCCAGATGCCATAAGCTTTGGCAAATCTGATACATCCAATATCAGGGCGGTAGATATAGAAAAATCAGAAAAAACCATGAACTTTAGCATTAACGGGGTAAAATTTAAGCTTAACACAATAGCAGACTTTGAGCTTTACAACAACCTTGCAGCCATAGCAGCCCTAAAGATGATGGGAGCAAGCCTTACAGATATAGCAAAAGTCATAACAGATTTCCCAGGAGTGGGTTCAAGATTTGAATATATAGACAATGACCTTGGTATAAACCTAGTTGTAGATTTTGCCCACACACCAAGGGCCTATGAGGAGATTTTTAAATCCTTGCCAGAAGATGCCAAGAAAATCGCAGTCTTTGGTATCCAGGGCGATAGGAATGAAGAATTTAGAGCCCTAATCGGCAAGACCGTATCAGATTTTGACATCTATGCCATGATTACCACTGACGATCCTAAATTTGATAGCTACGAAAATATTTCAAAAGATATAGTAGCAGGCTTTAGGGAAAATTATGGGGCCTATAGTCTTGTAAAAGACAGAGAAGACGCCATAAGAGCTGCCATAAAAATGGCAAAGCCTGGCGATTATGTCCTTTGCCTTGGTAAGGGCGAGGAAGATTTCATCAAACTTCATGGCAATGAAAAAACTCCTTACAACGAAAAGGAAACCATCAGAAGGGTCTTGGAAGATTTATGAAGACAATCCTAATAGGAGCGGGGGCGGCTGGCCTATTTTTTGCAGGTCTTTATAAAAAAGGCCTCCTAATCCTTGATAAAAATGACCAAGCTGGCAGGAAACTTTTAGCCACAGGCAATGGCAGGTGCAATTTCACCAACCTCAATCTTTCAGATGACTTTTATTTTTCATCCAATGAGGGCTTTTACTCTTATGCCCTAAGGACAAATGATAACAAGGATTTAATCGCCTACCTTAACAGCCTAGGAATCCTAACTACAAATCTTCCATCAGGCAGGTGCTATCCCCAAACCCTTAGCTCAAAAACTGTGAGGGATATCTTATTTATGAGGGCGAATGGCAAATTTATCTTCGAGGCAGATGTCCTTGATATTGACTTTGACAAAAAACTTGTCATCACAAAAGATGCCAAATATGCCTACGATAGGCTTGTAATAGCCAGTGGAGGGAAGAGTCTACCTGGAAGTGGGTCAGATGGCAAGATTTTTAAAATCCTTAAAAAAGTCCACTCCCAAAGAGATTTTTCATATGCTATTACCAATTATAAGTGCCAAAACCCTCTCTCAAAGAGAGCTAAGGGGGTCAGGGTCACAGCCAAGGCGAGCTTATATATTGACGGTAAATTTATAAACTCTTCTACTGATGATGTAATCTTTCAGCCTTACGGCCTAACAGGAACAGCCATCCTTGATTTATCCAACCAAATTTCCTACGGTCTGTTTAAAAATAGTGATATTAGGGTACAATTAGACTTGTTAAGTGCCTATGATTTTAAGGAAGTCTTGGATATTTTATCTGCTCTTGCGGGAAAATATAAGGATATGACCCTTAGAGAGCTTTTGACAGGCTTTATAAACGAAAAGCTTATTTTTGACCTAGTAAAAAGCACAGGTCTTAGAGAAGATATCAAGGCAAAATCCTTAAGTCCTAAGGACCTTAAAAAAATCACCGCAAGCCTTAAAGGTTTGGAATTTAGGATAAAAGAGATAAATGATGTGGAAAATGCCCAAGTTACAATTGGGGGAATTGATACAAAATTTGTAAATCCCAAGACCTTTGAGTCCAAAAATATAAAAGACTTATACTTTATAGGCGAAGTTTTGGATGTGGATGGGGCCTGTGGGGGATATAATATACAGTGGGCATATTCAAGCGCAAAGGCTTGTGCCGACTACCTAAACAAAAACTAGTTTTTGTTTAAAAAGGAGAAATAGATGTTAAAGATAAATAGAAATCTAAGAGAAATGAAAGATAATGGAGAAAGCATCAAACTAGCCATAATCGGTTGTGGCAAGATGGGGGCTTCTCTTATAAGCCAGCTATCAAAGATAGATGCCATGGAAGTAAAGCTAGTTGTAGATAGGAATCCTAGAAAGGCTATAAAAGCCCTAGTTCAGGCTGGTGTTAGCGAGGATAAGATCATCTATACAGATGACTATAACGAGGGTTATGAGGTTCTAGAAAAGGGCTTTGTAGCAGTATCAACTAACCACAGACTAGCCTATAAGCTTTTACAGATAAATGCAGTTGTTGACTGTACTGGCAACCCACCATTTGGGGCAGTAATTGCCAGAAAAACAATCCAATACCACAAACATATGATTAGTTTCAATGTAGAATGTGATGCGACTGTTGGACCTGTCCTACACGATATGGCAAAAAAGGCTGGAGTTGTTTATACTGGCATCCTTGGTGATGAGCCAGGTGCAATAATTGACCTAGTAGACAATGCCTACGGCATGGGCCTTAAAGTCCTAGTAGCTGCAAAAGGCAAGAACAACCCACTTGATAACTATGCAACAGCGGAAATTCTTGAAGAAGAAGCTAAGAAAAAAGGCTTATCTCCTAGAATGTTAACAAGCTTTGTAGATGGTACAAATACAATGATTGAGCTAAATGCTGTCTGCAATGCCCTAGGATTTTTGCCAGATACCTTTGGTTGCCACGGCATTACAACAAGTCCGGAAAGGGCAGTAGAAGACTTTAAACTTAAGGCTGATGGTGGAGTATTAAACTCTTATGGAATAGTTGACTTTTCACCAGGCATGGCTCCAGGAGTCTTTATAATAGTAACAAGCGATCAGGAAGATGTAAGAGATCTTATGAAATTCTTAGGTTTTGGCGATGGTCCAAACTATTTATTATATAGACCTTACCACCTAACAAGTTTAGAAGCTCCAATCACAATTTATGATGCAGTAGTTGAAAATGAGCCATCTATTGCTCCAATCCATGGCCAGGTAGCAGATACTGTAACAGTAGCCAAAAGGGATATCAAAAAAGGCGAAAAGCTTGAAGGAATCGGCTCTGACAGGGTCTTTGGAAAGCTAACTAGCCATGACAGGTGCCTAAATGAAGACCTCCTTCCAATAGGTCTTATAACACCAAATACAGAAGCCATAGTCGATATCAAAAAGGACACAGTAATAGACATGTCCATGGTTAAAATCGACGAAAAGGCTACAATCACCAGACTAAGACGCAGACAAAACTCAATGAAACTTTAAAGAAAGCTGCCAATGGGAATCCATTGGCGGTTTTTTTACATGGTTTTTACATAAATTTTACAAGTATATGTCATTGGAGGTTTAATATAAGTATAAGAATATAGGAGGGCAAAGCAATGGAAAATCTCATAGAAGTAAGGGGGCTTGTCAAAAATTATAAGGAAGTAAAAGCCCTTGACGGCCTTGACTTAGATGTCAAAAAGGGAAGAATCTTGGGACTTTTGGGCCCAAATGGGTCTGGCAAGTCGACAACAATTTCTTGCATCCTTTCTCTTCTTAAAAAAGATGGGGGCAGTGTCAAAATCTATGGCCAGGAAATGAGGTCAGATGCCTATGACATAAAAGAAAAAATCGGCGTAGTCTTCCAGGATGTGGGAGTCTATGACGAGCTAAGCGTCTATGAAAATATAGATTATTTTTGCGGACTTTATATAAGGGATAAGAAGGAGAGAAGAGAACTTGTCCAAAGGGCCATAGACCTAGTTGGCCTAAATGACTTTAAAAAATTTAAGCCAAGAAAACTATCTGGCGGTCTCTTAAGAAGGCTAAATATAGCCTGCGGGATAGCACATAGGCCTGATATCATAATCCTAGATGAACCGACAGTAGCCGTTGATCCTCAGTCAAGAAATAACATCCTTGAGGGAATCAAAAAACTAAACCAAGAGGGCTCAACCATAATCTACACCTCCCACTATATGGATGAGGTAGACTTTCTCTGTGATGATATAGTCATAATCGATAAGGGTAAGGTCCTTGCCAAGGGCATATCCAGAGAGCTTAAGGATATGATTGACCTTACAGAAAAGATAAGTCTTGAGGCAAGTGATATAGGTGAGGAAATCCTTAAAGACCTAAGGGGTCTTGACCACCTAATAAGCCTTGACTACAAGGATAATATCTTAAGGCTAAACTTCTCCAAGGGAGATGAAAATTTAGTAAAACTCATGACCTTCCTAGAAGAAAAAAACATAGAATATAAGTCAATAAGCGTAGAAAAACCAAGCCTAAACGATGTTTTCCTAGAGCTTACTGGCAAGGATTTGAGGGATTAGTATGTTTTTGCATTCATTTAAGTACACACTCAAATATCTTTTAAGAGAAAGGGCCATGGTCTTTTGGGCCTTGATTTTCCCCTTTCTTTTGGCGATTTTATTTAAGCTAGCCTTTGGCAATTTGTCCACTCAGGCCAAATTTGAAAGGATAGATATAGGTGTCAAAGAGAGTCTGCTAGCTGATGAAAATTTCAAAAATTTCCTAGACCAGATGGAAGATGAGGATTATTTTAAGGTCCATAAAGCCACTGACAAAAATATCTTAGATCAAAATGACAAGGTCAAGGTCTATGTAGAAAGCCTTGATAAGGTCTATGCCAATAAATCAGGCATAAGCCAGACCATAGTAGAGACAATCCTTAAGGCCTACTTGCAAAAATCTGAAATGGTAAAAAGGGTCATGGCAGAAAATCCTAAGGCAGATCTTATCAAGGTCTTGGAGGTGGATGACTTTATAAATGATAAGTCCAGAAAAAACATGGACCCGATAAATACCTTTTTCTATACCCTTGTTGGCATGACCACAATCTATGGCTATATGTGGGGACTTTTCGTAATCTATCAATATGAGGCCAATTTATCTGTCAATGCCAAGAGAAATACCATATCTCCACTTAGAAAAAGCCGAGCCCTAAGCGCATCAATCCTAGCAAGCTGGCTAATAAATTTTGCAATCACTCTAATCTTTATAGGATATTTGAAAAAAGTAATCGGGATAGACTTTGGGGATAGGATGGGACTTTTAGTCCTTTTAAGCGGGCTTTCATCCCTTACAGGTATTGTCTTCGGGATTTTTATCGGCGTTTCAAATAAAAAGTCAATCGAGTTTAAGATAAATCTAGGCATAGCCATCTCCATGCTTATGAGCTTTTTGGCAGGCATGATGATGTCTGAGATGAAGATTATAGTTGAAGAAAATATCCCTATACTTAATAAGCTTAATCCCGTAGCTCTTGTAACAGATGCCATCTATGCCCTCTATTATTATGAAGAGACCAGTAGATTTTATCAAAATATGGTCTACCTTGGCCTAGTGACCCTGGCCCTAATCTTAGGATCTATGTATTTTATGCGAGGTAAAGAATATGAGAGTCTTTAAAAATTATTTTAAGCTTGCAGCAGGCCACAAATTTGCTATAATCCTTTACTCATTAATCTTTGGCCTCCTTATGATTTTTTCGACAAGGTCTGTCAAGAGAGATTTTTATGTAAGTGTAAAACCTGATATTTACATAAATGATGAGGCTGAGACTGATTTATCAAGGGCCCTAGTAACCTATCTTGATAAAAACACCATGATAAGGGAAATGGATGAAGACCTAGTTGAAGATAAGCTCTTTTACCAGATGATAAACGCAGCTGTCGTGATTCCTAAAGATTTTGACCAAACTAGGAAGCTAGACTTTAAAAACGCCCCAAATGATATGTATGGGATGGCTGTAAAGGAGAATATCAACCAGTTTTTAAACCAGGTGGCTTCTTATGAGAAGGCAGGTTTTGAGAAAGCTCAAGCAATTGACTTTGCAAGTAAGGATTTGGATAAGAAGATAGAAGTGGATTTAAAGGATAAGAATAAGGTTAAAAACAAGGATGATTCCCTCTTTTATTTTAACTTTTTAAATTATCTTATCTTATCACAAGTAATCCTTATAGTTTCAACTATAGTTAAGATTTATAAGAAATCTACTATTGCCATGAGAAATGAGGTCTCTGCCATGTCAAAGGCTAGGATGAATTTGGAATTAATTCTGGGCCATATAGTGACAGGCATCGGAGTTTGGCTATTTTATGTCATTCTTTTTGCCCTAATCTACAAGTACGATTTTAAGGCAAGTCACACCAACCTCATGATCTTAAACTCTTTGATCTTTACCATTACTGTCGTAGCCATGGCTGTTATGCTTGCAAATCTTATAGTAAGTGAAAATATAATGTCGGCTATCATGCAGGTGGTGGGCTTGGGTTCATCCTTTTTGTGCGGAGCCTTTGTCCCTCAGGAATTTTTGTCAAAGACTGCTTTAAATATAGGAAAAATCTTACCTTCTTATTATTATATAAAAAATAATAATATGCTAATAGAAAATCCCGCCCTAAGTACAATTCTGCCAAATATGGGAATAATGCTTGCCTTTGCCCTAACCTTTGTCCTAATGAGCTTGATTTTTAGGCCAAAAGCTAAAAGAAAGGTTTCTGACCTAGGATAAAATAAATACAGATTTTGACTCTGGCTTATACCAGGGTCTTTTTTGTTAAAGAAAATCAATAAGAAGTGTAATTTATTAGCAAAAAGAAGTAGGATATTATTAGGAGTGAGAATATGAATTTTTTAGATAATTTTATTACATCTCTTATGTTAATAAGAGTCACAGATGTTATTGATATTGCAATTATAGCCTTTGTTGTTTATAAGCTTTTTTCCTTGCTTAGAAACACCCGTGCTGAGCAGGTTTTATATGGACTTATCTTTGTCCTAATTTTCGCCTCTATTGCTGATATGCTCAACCTAAATACGGTTTCCTGGGTTATGAACCAGTTTTTAACTGTATCTTTGGTATTTATTATCGTAGTCTTTCAGCCTGAGCTTAGGACTGGTCTTGAGAGGATTGGTAGGGGTAGGTCTATCTTTGGATCTGAGAAAAATATGAGAAATGAGGATTCTATCAAGGAAATAGTTTCTGCAATGAGCTCCCTTTCTCGTCAAAAAATTGGAGCCCTAGTTGTCCTTGAAAGGGAAGTAGGACTTTCTGATATAATTGAGTCAGGAACCATGCTTGAGGCAGATATTTCTAGTGAACTTCTTATAAATATTTTTATACCAAACACCCCTCTCCACGATGGGGCAGTTATTATTAGAAAAAACACAATCACAGCAGCAGCCTGCTACTTGCCACTTTCCCAATCCAATACCATTGCCAAGGAGCTTGGCACTAGGCACAGGGCGGCTATAGGCATTACAGAAAAGTCTGATGCGGTTGTAATCATAGTTTCAGAGGAGACAGGCAATATATCTGTAGCTGAAAATGGTGTAATCAACAGATATTTTGATGAAGAATCTCTAACAATTAGACTAAGAAATGAAATCAGCGAAAAGGGGCTAAAAAAAGATGAATAGCTTTCTAGAAAAACTCAAAAAATTTGACGATAAAAGCGATAATAAACTGATAATCCTATCAATTATAGTGGCTGTAGTGATGTGGACCTTTGTCACAACTTCAACCAATCCAACAGCAAATAGGACTTTTAGAAACCTTCCGCTTATTATACAAAACCAGGATAAGCTTGAAGATAATGGCTACACCATTGTCAGCAAGGATGAGGCAAACACTGTATCAGTCAGGCTAACAGGCTCAAGAAATAACCTTATAGGCCTTGACCAATCTGATATTCAAGCCTCAATAAATGTTGCAAATGTCAAAGAAGGCATTAACTCCCTCGATGTAAACATTGATACTCCAACAGGAATCTATGTCGATCACATAGACCCAAAGAGTATAAACCTTAATATCCAAAGGATAATCACAAAGTCAATGCCGGTAAATATTGTCATAGATGATAAGTTAAAAGATGGCAAACTTGTCGAGGTAAATGAACAAAGGCCAAAGGAAATACAGATTTCAGGACCAGAATCTATAATAAATAAGGTCGACAGAATCGAAGCCTACATCAATGATGCCGAATATCTGGATGGCAAAATTCATAATGTAAATGTCAATGTCCTTGATAAGGGCGGAAAGACAGTTGAAGGAGTTGACCTAGACCATAAGGATATCAACCTTTCCTTCCTAGTTTATGAAACAAAAAAAGTAAAGGTAGAACTAAAGGTAAGGGGTGAACTTGCCGAAGGATATCAAGCAAGCCTTAAGACCCTAAGGCCTGAACAGATTGTAATAAAGGGCCAAAGCCTTAAAAATATAAGTAAAATCTCAACCTTCCCTGTAAATGTATCAAACATCAAGGCTAGCAAGTCCGGAGAAGTAAAACTAGATTTACCAGATGGTGTAGAAGTTTATGATGGGGAAGATGTTATAAATTACAGGATAGATGTAAATAAGAAAGATAGTTCCGAGGATGAATAAGGAATTTATCTTAAAAAGCCTAGAAGAAGCTGGCTTTAAAGCCTATCTTGTGGGAGGTTGCCTTAGAGATGAAATAATGGGAAAGCCTTCATCAGATGTTGACATAGCAACGACTGCAAGGCCAGATGAGATTAAGGAAGTCTTTAAGGATTTTACCCTAGTTGATATTGGCAAGAAGTTTGGAACAATCAAAGTTCTTGCAGGATTTGATGAGTATGAGATAACAACCTTAAGGTCCGACTCAATCTATTTAGACAAGAGAAGGCCTGTAGCTGTATCCTTTACTGATGATATTTATGAAGATTTGGCCCGCAGGGACTTTGCAATAAATGCTATGGCCAAAAGAAGTGGAGAAATAATCGACCCTTTTGACGGAAGGACTGATATAAAAAACAAGATAATACGAGCTGTTGGCAATCCTAAAGAGAGGATTGAAGAAGATTACCTGAGGGCCCTTAGGGCAGTTAGGTTTGCAACTTGTCTTGATTTTACAATCGAGGATAGTCTAAAAAAGGCCATAATAGAAAAACAAGCGAATATTGAATTTATTTCAAAAGAGCGAATTGCAAGTGAAGTAAATAAAATTTTGCTAGCTGATGATCCAGTTTATGGGATAAGGCTTTTAGAAGAGCTGGGTTTACTAGATAAGATTTTCCCAGAACTATCTAGAACTATCGGCTTTGACCAACATTCGCCCCACCACTACCTAGATGTCTATGAACACAGCCTAGAAGTCTTAAGAAATACAGAAAAAGACCTAATAACAAGGCTTGCTGCCATCTTTCACGATACAGGCAAGGTCGATTGCTTTTTTCTTGATGAAAAGGGCAATGGGAGATTTTTTGGCCACCAAGACCTGTCCGCAGACCTTGCCATTGCAAGGCTTAGAGATTTAAAATATTCCAAAAAGCTTATAGGATCTGTAGAAAATCTTATTAGAAGGCATATGGATGCGGCCAATACCTATACAGAAAAGTCTATCAAAAGGCTTCTAAGAAAACTTGGCAAGGAAGACCTCTTGAGGCTCCTTGACCTGCAAAAGGCTGATAAGCTTGCAACAGTCCACAAGGACCTAGCAAATATAAATAAGGCCCACGAGCTTTTAAAAAATCTAGAAAAAGAAGACCTGGTCCTTAAAAGGTCGGATTTAGCAGTAAATGGCAAGGACTTAATAAAACTCGGATACAAAGAAGGCAGGGTTTTGGGTGATTTGCTTAAGTTAATAGAAGAAAATGTTCTTGAGGAAAATCTTCCTAATAATAAGACCGCAATCCTTAAATTTATAAGAGAAATGGGCTAGTTTCTTGCTAGCTAGATAAAAATGTAGTATATTATTTCAATGAGTATGAACTTTCACGGAGGAGAAAATGACAGAATTAAAATCACACGAAAATAACATAGCTAAATTTGAATTTAATGTAGCTTATGATGACTTTAAAAAAGCAACTGACACAGTATATAAGAGAAATAAGAAAAGATACAGAATAGATGGTTTCAGACCAGGCCATGTTCCAAGAAGAGTTCTTGAAAAAATGTACGGCCCAGAAATCTTCTACGATGATGCTATCCAAATAGTATTCCCAGAACCATATGAAAAGGCAGTAGAAGAATTAGGTCTAGAAGTAATCGACCAACCATCAGTAGACTTAGATGATATTGAAGAAGGCAAAGACATCACCTTCAAGGTAGAAGTAGAAACAAAACCACACCCAGAACTAGGTGATTACAATAATCTTGTAATAGAAGAAGTTTCTGGCGAAGTAACTGAAGAAGATGTAAACCACGAACTATCTCACCAACAAGAAGAAAATGCTAGACTTATCTCAGTAGAAGATAGGGGAGCAAAAGAAGGTGACAAGGTAAATATAGACTTTGATGGCTACCTAGATGATGAAGAATTTGAAGGTGGCAAGGCAGAAGACTATGACCTAGTAATAGGCTCAAACACCTTTATCGAAGGCTTTGAAGACCAAATAATCGGTCACAAGGTAGGAGATAAGTTTGAAATCAACGTAACTTTCCCAGAAGATTACCAAGCAAAAGAATTCCAAGGCAAGGATGCTAAATTTGTTGTTGAAATCAACTCAATTACAGAAAAACAACTTCCAGAACTTGACGATGAATTTGCAAAAGACATCTCAGAATTCGATACACTTGAAGAACTTAAAAATAACCTAAAAGAAAAGCTAGCAGATGATAAGAAATCTTTTGCTGAAAGCCAAATGCAAAACCAAGCAGTAGCAGCCCTAGTAGAAGTAAGTGAAGTTAGTGCTCCAAAATCAATGGTAGACAGAGAAATCGACTTTGACCTTCAAAACCTAGATCAAAGACTTCAACAAATGGGTCTAACACTTTCTCAATATATTGAAATGACAAAGATGGATATCAACGCTATCCGTGACCAATATAGAGAAGGTGCTGAAGCTAGAGTTAAGGCAAATCTTGTAATAGATGAACTAGCTATCAAAGAAGGCATCGAAGTATCTGATGAAGAAAAAGAAGAAGAATTAAAAGAAACAGCTAAAAACTACGGTGTAGATGACTTTGAAAAATTCAAAGAAATCTTTGCTAAAAATGTTTCTGATGAGACTCTAGAAGAAAATATCAAGAGAAGAAAGGCTGTAGAATTACTAGTAAGTAAGGCTAAGGCTCTTCCTCATGAAGAATACCACAAACACGTAGAGGAAAACAAAGAAGCAAAATAATTAACCTAGTTTTAAGCTGAATATAAGGAAAATCCTTATAAAGGAGGCTTTATGTTAGCTAAAAATTATTTAGTACCAACAGTAGTAGAACAAACAAACAGAGGCGAAAGAGCCTATGATATATATTCAAGACTTCTCAAAGATAGGATAATCTTCCTATCTGGAGAGGTCCGTGATGAGGTAAGTGATATAATAATTGCCCAACTTCTCTTTTTAGAAAGTGAAGATCCAAACAAGGACATACATTTTTATATCAACTCTCCAGGCGGTGTTGTAACAAGCGGCCTTGCAATCTATGACACAATGAACTACATCAAGCCAGATGTATCAACAATCTGCATAGGCCAAGCAGCATCAATGGGAGCAGTACTTTTATCATCAGGAGCCAAGGGCAAGAGATTTTCTCTACCTAACTCCAACATCATGATCCACCAACCATCAGGTGGGGCCCAAGGTCAAGCGTCAGATATAGTTATCCAAGCTGAGCAAATCCTAAAAATTAAGGCTAACCTTAATAGGATTCTAGCAGAAAATACTGGCAAAGACCTTGCCCAAATAGAGAAAGATACAGACAGGGACTTTGCCATGAGTGCACAAGAAGCCCTAGAATATGGTCTAATAGATAAAGTTATAGAAAGTAATAAGTAATATGGCAGAAATGGACAAAACGCAAGTGAGATGTTCTTTTTGTGGTAAAGATTCTAGCCAAGTAAAGAGGATAATTGCCGGAGCAAATGGCTATATATGCAATGAATGCGTGGAACTTTGCTCGGAAATTATCGAGGGTGAAGAAAATGCTATGAATGATTTTGCCTTTGATTTTGAATTATCAAAACCAAGGGAGATCAAAGACTACCTTGACCAATATGTAATAGGCCAAGAAGAAGCCAAAAAAACCCTATCAGTAGCAGTTTACAACCACTATAAAAGAATTACATCCAATGTTGAAGATACGGATGTAGAATTACAAAAATCAAATATTTTAATGCTTGGACCAACAGGTTCTGGTAAGACCCTCCTTGCCCAAACCCTAGCCAAAAAGCTAAATGTGCCATTTGCTATAGCAGATGCTACAAGCCTTACCGAAGCAGGTTATGTGGGTGAGGATGTAGAAAATATTATTCTAAAACTAGTCCAAGCAGCTGATTACGACATAGAAGCAGCTGAAATTGGAATAATATATGTAGACGAGATAGATAAGATTACTAGAAAAAGTGAAAATCCATCTATAACCCGTGATGTAAGTGGGGAAGGTGTCCAACAAGCTCTTCTAAAGCTAATAGAAGGCACAGAAGCCAATGTCCCTCCACAAGGAGGCAGGAAGCACCCATCCCAAGAATATATCAGGGTAGATACCACCAATATTCTCTTTATCCTAGGTGGGGCCTTTGAAGGCATAGGGGATATTATAAACCAAAGACAAGTCGATAAGACCATCGGCTTCGGGGCAGATATTTCTAAAAGAGAAAAGACAGACCTAAGCCTAGTCAATACCGAAGACTTGCTCAAATTTGGCCTTATACCAGAATTTATCGGTAGGGTGCCAATAATAGTAAGTCTTGATGCCCTAGATGAAGATTCCCTAGTGAGAATCCTAAAAGAGCCTAAAAACTCAGTCATCAAGCAATATCAAAAGCTGTTTGACCTTGATAATGTCAAGTTAAGCTTTGAAGATGATGCTATTGAGGCTATAGCAAAAAAGGCAATCGAGCAAAAAACAGGAGCTAGGGGCCTTAGGACCATACTTGAAAATCTCCTCCTCGATGTGATGTTTGACATACCATCCAGGAATGAAATAAAAGAAGTTCTAGTAACCAAAGAAGCTATAGATGATCCTAGCAAGCTAGAATATAAAAAGAAATAAGAGTAAAATTGGGGAATGCTAGTCATTTCCCTTTTTAAACGTAAGGAAGATTTATGAAAGAAACATATAAAATAACACAAGAAAACTTAGCATTGGTGCCTTTAAGAGGCTACTGGGTAATGCCTACTACTATGCTTAATTTTGATTGCGCTAGGTCCATCTCAAAAAATGCTGTTGAAAATGCTAAGCTAAATAACGAAGATATATTTTTACTAAACCAAAAGGACATTTTCGATGACAATCCTAAGCAAGATGGCCTTTACGAATATGGAATAGTTGCGACCATTAAGGAAACCTTCACCATGCCAAATGGCGAAATTAGAGTCTTTGTTCAGGCGAGAGGTGTAGGTAAGCTTGAAAAATTAAAGGTTGCAGAAGGCTTTTTAAGAAGCGATGTCGAAGTTTACGAATACCTAGAAGAAAACCAGGAAGACACCGACACCCTACAAGCCCTCAAAAAACTCCTCCTGGAAGATTTTAAGGAATATGTCTTAATTAACGAAGATATCATGGATGAGATATCCTATGGCATGGTAGAAGTTGAAAATTACCACAGACTAGTAGATTTAATTAGCTTTCACCTAGACCTTTCTCCAAAGGAATACTATCAGCTTTTAAGTGAGCTTGATATTACTGAAAGGATGAAATTTCTCCACAGGACAATTGATAAGGAAATCGAGCTTAAAAACCTAGGTCTAGAAATCGAAAAGGAAGTAACTGACAATATAAACAAATCCCAAAAGGAATACTACCTCAGGGAGAAGATGGATGTTTTAAAGAAGGAACTCAACCAAACAACAGGTCAGGCAGAAAATGAAGTGGACGAATTCCGCCAAAAGATTGCAAAGATTAAGTTTGATAAGGAAAGCAAGAAATCCCTAAACAAAGACCTAGATAGGCTTGACTCCATACCAGAGATGAGCCCAGACTATGGGGTGATTATTTCTTACCTAGACTTTGTGGTAGGTCTACCTTGGAATAAAAAATCTAAGGAAAGCCTAGATATAAAAAAGGCAAGCACAATCCTTGATACAGACCACTACGGCCTTGAAGATGTCAAGGAAAGAATCTTAGAATCAATTGCCGTTAGGATTAAAAACAAGTCTGTAAAGGGGTCAATAATCTGTCTTGTAGGCCCTCCAGGAGTGGGTAAGACATCCATTGCTAAGTCTGTAGCCCGTGCCCTAAACCGTGAATTTGTCTCAATGAGGCTGGGCGGTGTGACAGATGAATCAGAAATTAGAGGCCACAGGAGGACCTATGTAGGAGCTATGGCAGGTAGGGTTCTTGCCAATATCAACAGGGTAGGGGTTAAAAATCCAGTCTTCCTCTTAGATGAGATTGATAAGTTAGGATCTGATTTTAGGGGTGATCCATCATCAGCCCTCCTTGAAGTCCTAGACCCTGAGCAAAATGATAAATTTATCGACCGCTACCTAGACATACCTTTTGACCTATCGGATGTATTTTTCCTAACTACAGCCAATGACATCAACCAAATCCCAGATGCCCTCTACGATAGGCTTGAAATCATCGAGCTATCAGGCTACACCATGGGTGAGAAGATGAACATTGCCAAGAAATACCTCATAGCCAAGCAAATGAAAAATACAGGCCTAAGCGATGAAGAGCTTGCCCTATCAGACAATGTTATAGAAAAAATCATTAAAAACTATACCAGAGAAGCAGGTGTTAGGGAGCTAGAAAGGCTAATTGGCAAGATTTGCCGTAGGGCAGTCAAGGAAATCCTAGAAGGTAAGAAGTCTGTCAGAGTTACTATGAATAATTACATCAAATACCTGGGCCGTGAGAAATTTATAGACGATCACATATCTAAGGAAGAAAAGATAGGCGTTGTAAATGGCCTAGCTTGGACATCTGTGGGTGGTACTATGCTTACAGTTGAGGCCAATGTTATGGAAGGTAAAGGACATGTAGAATTTACAGGCTCTCTTGGAGATGTCATGAAAGAATCTGGCCAAGCAGCTATTGTCTACATCAGGTCAAATGCTGACAAGCTTGGTATTAAAGATAAGTTTTATGAAGATAAGGACATCCACGTCCACGTTCCAGAAGGGGCAACACCAAAAGATGGTCCATCAGCAGGTATAACCATGACCACAGCTATCACCTCTGCTCTCACAGGCAAGAAGGTGAGAAATAACCTAGCCATGACAGGGGAGGTCACAATCACAGGTGATGTCCTAGCCATAGGCGGTCTTAAGGAAAAGGCCCTAGCAGCCTATTCTTATGGGGTCACAAATGTGATTATTCCAAAGGATAACGAGAGAGATACAGAAGATATACCAAAGGAAATCAGGGATAAGATTAACTTCATCCCAGTTTCAAATGTCTCAGAAGTCATAGAAAGAGCCCTCATATGAAGATAAAAGACATAGAATTAGAACAAGTTGCAGGTTTTAAGAGCCAGTGGCCAAATGATGATTTGGCAGAAATTGCCTTTGTAGGTAGGTCAAATGTCGGTAAGTCCTCCTTTATCAATTCCTTTTCAAATAGGAGGGCCATTGCCAAGACCAGTTCCAAACCAGGCAAGACCAGAACAATCAATTTTTATAGGGTAAACAATGCCTTTAGGCTGGTAGACTTGCCAGGCTATGGCTATGCCAAGGTCTCCAAAGCCGAAAAGGCCAAGTGGGATAAACTAATAAATGAATACCTCCACGAGAGGGAAAATCTCAAAGAGGTCTTCCTCTTGGTAGATATCCGCCATGAGCCAACAGCCCTGGATAAGCAAATGTATGATTGGATCCTAGAATCAGGCTACATGGGCTTTGTTATCGCAACTAAGTTTGACAAGATCAAAAAGGGCCAGGTCCAAAAACACCTAAAACAAGTCCAAAAAACCCTAGGCATAGAAGATGAGGGCCTAATATTTGCCTACTCATCAGAAACCAAACACAATAAGGACGTCCTAGAAGAGCAAGTTGAAGTAATAATAAATGCCTAGTTAGTAAAACTCATCTCAATTAGTGAATTGATGGGAGAATCCTACAAATGTGGGACAATTTAGAAAAATTATATAAAAAATCAAGAAGGCCACGGCCTTCTTTTTTTTGATTAAGGGGGGAGATTGGGTATAAATATAAAAAGTAAAGAGAAAGGAAATCTTATGGCTAGAAATTTATCTAATAAACAAAAAAATACATATTTAGGACTTATGGTTATCATGTACATCTTGATGGTCGGTGTAGTTTATGAAGTTAGGGTCTATGATACTTGGTACCTATTTGTAGCCACCCTAGTTTGGTCACTTATAGCTTTATTTTATCAAAAAAGCCTAGGAATCAAATTTAATAAGGAAGCAAATTATTATTTAGAAAGCATTGATAAAAAGTATAAGTATCTATTTTATGGGTCATTTGCCCTCATGGGTCTTGCTATCTCATTTTCTGTAAGCTTGAGCATTAAATTTTTAAACTTATTTGCAATAGCTGCGTCTTACCAGCTTTATATGACCAAAAAGATGCTTGATTATGCATATTAAAAAGTAGGTGATTTTAATCTCACCTACTTTTTTTGATGTTTATTTTGCTGAAAGAGTAAATTCTTCCACCTTTTCGTAGTTACCGTCTGTTAGTCTGCCGGAGTTTTCATTTATTTTTGATCTTGATAGGCTAAAGTCTATTTCCCTGCCATCTTTTATCTCATCTAAGCTAAGGTCTGAGAAGTCTTTATTGTAGATAAAGGTAAATACTCCATCAGAAACTGTCCTTAGGTCAAGTTCGATTTTTTTGCCGTCCTTGTCGACTCCTTCAAGTTCGTAAACATAATCTGGATCAAGACCTTCAATTATAGCGGTCATGGTGATTGGGTTTAGCTTCATTAGTCTGATACTTCCCCCATTTTCAAGCTTGTAATCCTTGGCTAGGACTTTATTTTCCTTATTAACTATATTTGAGCTTGCTTTGATTGATACAACCTCGCTAGCTGTTCCGTTTGATATATATAGGTCAATATCAGCCTGGTCTAATTCAGGAAAAACCTTATCAAAATCGGTCATTGATTCTGAAACAAAGGCCTTGCCATCGTCTGACATTCCTTTTGATCCACTTGAACCCCAAGCCTTGTAAGTCTCGCCTTTTATTACAACTTTGTAGATACTTGCTGTTTCATTTGATTCTTCTATGCTTTTTCCTTTTGGATCCATAAGAATAGTTGAGTAAATCTTGTTATCTTCGATTACAAGATTTTCAAGAACGATAGATTGATTACCTATTTCTATTGGCTTGTGAAGTTCTGTTACATATTTATAGGACTCAGGGCTTGCCCCGATTGTTTCCATCATGGTGACCTTTATGTCTGTGAAGGCCTTGGAAACTTGTGCCCTTACAGGAGGAACGGTAAGGCCTGCCGCAAGAAGGAGAGCTGCTGCCACTGCTATATATTTTTTCTTTGAATTTTTCTTATAAGATTTTGCCATTTTATATAAAGACTCCTTTTCTATATCATTTAATTTATACTCTTCGCTTTCAAATTCTAAATTATTAATTTCATCATAAACATTTTTCATTTTGAATCTCCTTCCTTATTTTTTTCTTACCTCTTGAAACTCTGTTGTAGAGATTTGCCTTTGATATGTCGTAGATTTTAGCCACTTCGTCGTAGGAGAAGCCCTCTATAAATAATTTCCTAAAAATTTCTCTATCCCTTTCATCAAGGACCTTAAGAATTTCATCTGTATTATCTAGGTAAATCTCATCATCATCTTCTAGATAATTTGAGATTTCATCTAAATTTACGCTTTTATGCCTTATTTCCTTTCTTAGGGCATCGATGGCCTTGTATCTAGCCACACCTGCGCACCAATTCTTAAAGGATGACTTTTCTGGGTCAAAGGATCCTATATTATCCCAGACTGCTAGGACTGCTTCATTTAAGACTTCCATCCTCAGATTATCATTAAAGGTCAAGACCTTGTAGATAGATGCTTTCATTACCGGGCCGTAGGTGTCGATGAAGATTCTAAGGTACTTTTCGTTTTTATTTTTAATTCCCTTTATTATTTTTAAATCATCCATCATTGCCTCCTTCACCTATATATTCGTACTAACCTTGCCTTTTCTATCATGATTTGTAAAAAAACAATTGTTTATTTATTCTACCTGCCTTATAAATTTATGCATTTAAGCATAAATTTAGGGTTTTATTAAATATTTATAAAAAATGCTTTAACTAATTATTTCAAAGCCTTGCACAAAAAGTAAATCTTTACTATAATATTAGCATAATACATATAAAGGAGACAATATGAATAAAAGTAAAACGTTAGCATTATTGTTATCACTATCTATGCTTTTTTCTGCTTGTGGATCTAACACAGCTGATAAGAAGGCAGGAGATAATCAAGATACTAAGGTAGAAGAGAGTGCAGGTAAGGAAACTGGAGAAGGAACTGCAGCAGGTATGAATGGAGACCTAAAGGCTGTTGTTACATTCGATGGAGATAAGATTGCAAAAATCGACCTTACTCACGAAGAGACAGAAGGTCTTGGAGATAAGGCAGCTGACAAGCTTGTTGAAGAAATCATAGCTAATAACTCTATCAATGTAGATACAGTTTCAGGTGCTACAGTTACATCTACTGCCCTTATAGAAGCTGTTAAGGCTGCTATAGAAGCAAGCGGTAGGGATGTTAAAAACTACGAAGGCCAAGTTGAAAAGGCCAAGGGCGAAACTACAGAAAAAGATGTAGACGTAGTAGTAGTCGGTGGTGGTGGTGCAGGTTTTGCAGCAGCAGTATCTGCCAAGGAAGCAGGAGCAAATGTAGTCCTACTTGAAAAACTATCAGCAGTTGGTGGTAATACCCTAATTTCTGGTGGTGAATACGCAGCCCCAGCCAATGAACTTCAAGAAAAAGAAGGCATCGAAGATAGTAAGGAAAAATTTGCAGAAGACGTAGAAAAAGCTGGTGGTAACCCAGAATTAATCAAGGTCCTAGCAGATAAGGCTACAGAAGATGCTTACTGGTTAAGAGATGACATAGGAGTTAAGTGGTTAGATTCACTAATGTTCTTTGGTGGTCATTCAGTAAAAAGATCTCTAATACCAGCAGCCCACACAGGTAATGAGCTAATCAAAAATTATACAAAAAAATGCCAAGAGCTTGGCATAGAAGTAATTACAGAAGCAGACGTAAAAGAAATCTTATCTAAAGACGGCAAGGTTTGCGGAGTTAAGGCTGAGACAAAAGATGGCGAACTTCTTGTAAATGCTAAGTCAGTAGTCCTAGCAAGTGGTGGTTTTGGTGCAAATGCTGAAATGTGCTACGAAAATGACAAGGAAGTTGATGAACACGTTCTATCAACAAACTCACCAGGAGCAACAGGCGATGGAATCGTCATGGCAGAAAAACTTGGTGCAGACACAGTAGATATGGATAAGATTCAACTTTACCCAGTATGTGACGTAGAAACAGGAAAACTTCTATACTGCGGAGACACAAGACTTGTAGGTGGAGCCCTTTTAGTAAATAAAGAAGGTAAGAGATTTGTAGAAGAGCTAGGCACAAGAAGAGAAATCTCAATGGCAATCAAGGCTCAAACAGACTATGTAGGCTATGTTCTTTGGGATGAAACATCAAACGAAAAGACAGGCACCATGGCATCAAACCCAGAAGAAGCAAAATCACTCTTTGACCGAGGCCTAATGGTAAAAGCTGACACTCTAGAAGAATTAGCAGAGCATTTTGGCATAGACAAGGATGCCCTACTAGAAACAGTAAAAACCTTCAACGAAAACTCAGCCAAAGAAGAAGACCCAGACTTCAACCTAAGAATGTTAGGCTGGCAAGTAAAGGATGCGCCATTCTACATGATGAAGGCAGCTCCAGCAGTTCACCACACAATGGGTGGTCTAAAAATCAACACAGAAGCAAAAGTCCTAAACAAAGACGGAGAATGGATAGAAGGCCTATACGCTGCAGGCGAAGTAACAGGCGGTATCCACGGCGAAAACAGACTAGGATCTGTAGCAATGGCAGACATCACAGTATTTGGTAAAATAGCAGGCGAAAACGCAGCAGCAAATGCCAAAAATTAAGAAATATCAAGAGAAGTCCCTCGGGGCTTCTTTTTTTGTTAAATCAATTAAGATAAGCCTGTAAAGATTGCAAAAAATTGTTTAACTAATTAGCCTTATAGGTATATATAAGATAGGATTAAGAATAAAGTTGGAGGAATTATGATAAATACAGAAGTTAGAAATAAAGTCGGACTGATATACCTAGATAGGCCAGAGACCCTCAATGCCATAAATGGTCAAATGGTCGATGAAATATATGAAGCTCTTAAGAAATTTGAAGAAGATAAGGATATAAGGGCAATCCTTTTTGATTCTCATGCAGAAAAGGGCCTATCAGCAGGTGGAGACCTAAAAGAAATTTACTATAATTATCTTACAAATGATGACACACCTAAGAAGGAAGAATTTTTCAAAAAGGAATTTGACCTTAATAAATACATCATGGATTATCCAAAGCCAATCGTAAGCCACTGGTTCGGCATCACAATGGGCGGGGGAATTGGTCTTACCATCCATTCTGACCTAATCATAGCAGATGAAACAACAAACTGGGCCATGCCAGAAACAAGCTTAGGCTTTGTGCCAGATGTATCTGTAGGCTACTATATATCAAGGCTTGACAGGGCCCTTGGCCAATATGTCGGCCTAATAGGATCAAGGCTATATCCAATAGATTTGGTAAAAAACGACCTTGCCCACATCCTAATAAATCATAAAGATTATCAAGAGATTTTAGAAATAATAGTAAGATTATCAGAAACAAGCGAAGATTTAATAGGGGACATAAAGAATGAAATTTCAGGCTTTGCCATAAAAGAAGGCGCCAGCCCAAATATAGAAAATGCGGCCAAGATAAAGGCCCACTTCGCTAAGGATTCTGTAGAAGAAATTGTAAAAAGCCTAAAAGAAGCTGATGATGATTTTGCACGAGAAAGCTTAGAAGCCCTAGAATCAAGAGACCCCTTCATGGTTAAGGTCCAATTTGAAAAATATTTCCTAGGAAAAAAATTAACCCGCAAGCAAACAATCGACCTAGACCTAGATATAATCAGATACGGCCTAAAGACAGGCGCTATCAAAGAAGGCATCAGGGCCAAGCTTATAGATAAGGACAATAAGGCAGCTTGGCCTGTATCAAGCTTTGCTGATGTGGATGAAAGAGAAGTAAAGGCCCTTCTAAAAATTAAGTAGATAAGAAAAAGCGAGGAATTAAATCCTCGCTTTTAATGTTATATAATTAAGCTTCTATAGAGTTTTCCCATAGGCCGTGGATATTGCAGTAGCTTAGGGCGTAAACTTCGCCAGATTTTTCTGTTTGGATGCTTACTTCTACTTCTGGAATTGAGAAGACTTCATCTTCACCATGAGCCTTAAATTCATAAGAACCAACTTCAATTGGGAATTTAGCTCCTTCAGCCTTGAAGAATACCTTAATCCATGCGATATGGTGTTCAAGTGTATTTGGATGGGCAATTTCTTCGCCTACAAATGCCTTGATGTGAAGTAGGTTGCCTTCTCTTTTAGCTTCTAGAAAAGGAACGTGTTTTTCAGCTTTCCAATCTGCAGTTTGAACTGTTTCAGTTAATTTCATATTATCCTCCATAAATTTACGTAATATCGTGTATTAAATATATACCCTTGCAGATAATTTGTAAACATAAAATTTGCATAAAAATATAATTAAACACCACATAGATTTTTGTGCTATAATATAGGTAAGTCGTAAATAAAATTATGAAGGATTTAAAATTATTAATAGACTATAGCTAATCAACAAAGGAGGCAAGCGTGGATAGGTTAAAAGAATTAAAGGAAGCAAAGGTGGCCGCAGAGGCTGTGATTGACAAAATTGACCAAGCTATAAAGCAATTAAATTCTGCCTCAAATTGGGGTATCCTTGACCTTTTGGGAGGAGATTTTATTCCAAGCCTCGTAAAAAGAAATAAGATAGGCAAGGCAAATGATATTTTAAAGGACCTGCCAAAAAATTTAGAATCTTTAAATAAAGAGCTTAGCGATGTAGGTATAAGCTTGCCAAAAGGCGTGCCAGATAGGCTATCAGATGAGCTTTTTGACACAATCTTTGACAATATCTTCACCGATATCAGAGTCCAAGGGGAGATAAAAGAAAATTTACTGGCTCTCAAAGAACTTAGGCATACTGTAGGAAAAATATCCGATAAATTAGATGAGCAAATCGCTGATTTAGAAAGTTAGGAGATAAAAAATGAAAGTACTAATAGTAGTGGATTTACAAAATGATTTTATAGATGGGGCCCTAGGCAATGCTGGCAATGACGCGATAGTTGATCCGATTGATAAGCTAGTAGAAAATTTTGATGGGGAAGTTATCTTTACAAGAGATACCCACGATGATGATTACCTAGCTAGCCTTGAAGGCAAGCACCTTCCTGTAACCCACTGCATAAGGGGGACTAGCGGCTGGCAAGTAAGAATTGACACCAGGGGCAAAAAAATCATAGATAAGCCATCCTTCGGCTCTTATGAGCTTGTGGAATATCTAGAAGACTTAAACAAAAAAGAAAAAATTGACCAGATTTATATGGTTGGAATATGCACAGATATTTGCGTGATTTCCAATGCCCTAATGATTAAAAACGCCCTTCTTGACACAGAAGTCACTGTAATAGAAGACCTCTGCAAGGCTACAAGCAAAGCGGCCCACCAAACAGCCATAGCTGCTATGAAGTCTTGTCAGGTCAATATAATAAAATCCAAAGAACTTTAAAAATAATATTATAAAAGCTTAAGCGAAAAAATCCTGCTAAAGCTTTTAATTATATGATTTTTAGATCCTTTAATTGGGTATTTTTATAATAAGATAGTTTTTGCATAAAATTTTTATGAAAAATAAGGAGAGTAAAGTGACATTTAGAGATGATTTTTTGTGGGGAGGAGCAACAGCTGCTAACCAATGCGAAGGAGCCTATGATGTAGATAGCAGGGGCCTTGCCAATGTTGACCTTTGCCCTGTGGGAAAAGACAGGGTCGCTGTAATTACAGGCAGAAAAAAGATGTTTGAATTTGATGATGACCACTTTTATCCAGCCAAGGAATCCATAGACATGTATCACAGATACAAGGAAGATATAGCCCTTTTTGCTGAAATGGGCTTTGGAGTTTATAGGTTTTCTATAGGATGGACAAGAATTTTCCCAAAGGGCGATGAAGAAAAGCCAAATGAAGCTGGTCTAAAATTTTATGAAGACCTCATAGATGAATGCTTAAAATATAATATAGAACCTCTAATTACCATAACCCATTTCGATTTTCCAATGCATCTAATCCACGAATATGGTGGTTGGAGAAATAGAAAGGTTGTCGATTTTTATCAAAATCTCGTAAGGACAATTTTTACAAGATTTAAGGGCAAGGTCAAATACTACCTAACCTTTAATGAAATAAATGTAATCCTTGCAGCACCATTTATGGGAGCGGGCTTATGCTTTGAAGAGGGTGAAGACATTGAAAAGACCATGTATCAAGCTATCCACCACGAGTTTTTGGCAAGTGCTTATGCTACAAAAATTGCCCACGAAATCGATCCAGAGATAAAAGTAGGTTGTATGCTTAACTCAGGAACAATTTATCCTGCCACATCCAATCCAAAAGATATCTTCCAAGCCCAAAAGACAGCCAGGGACAATTACTTCTTTACAGATGTGCAGGTAAGGGGTTATTATCCAACTTATAAGCTAAGAGAGCTTGAAAGAAAGGGAATTTTACCAGAAATTACAGAAGAAGATAAGAAAATTTTAAGAGAAAATCCAGTAGATTTCGTATCAATATCTTATTACACAACAAAGACAGTAAGTGCTGATAAGGACATCAAACTTTCAGAATCCAACCTACAAATCACAGTAGATAACCCATACCTAGAAAAAACCGAATGGGGCTGGCAAGTAGATCCACTAGGCTTTAGGACAACCATAAACGAAATCTATGACAGGTATCAAAAGCCAATATTTGTAGTAGAAAACGGCCTAGGAGCTGTCGATAGGGCTGATGAAAATGGCTATGTGAATGATGATTATAGGATAGACTTTTTAAGAGACCATATCAAGGTCATGAAAGATGCGGTAGAACTTGATGGAGCAGATGTCATAGGATACACAACTTGGGGACCAATAGATTTAGTATCAGCATCCACTGGTGAAATGAGTAAGAGATACGGCTTTATCTATGTAGACCGTGATGATTACGGCAAGGGCAGTCTCAAGAGAACTAAGAAAAAATCATTTGATTGGTACAAAAAAGTCATAGGATCAAACGGCGAGGACCTTGACTAATGTATTTAGTTTTTGATGTAGGCGGCACCCACAGCAAATATGCCCTGATGGATGACAAAGCCGAAATTAAAGAAAGGGGAAAATTTGACACAGTAAGGACAAATAGAGAAGACTTTGTCGAATCCCTAGAAAATATTGTAGACAAATACAAGGACCAAATAAGTGGTATAGGCCTATCCATGCCAGGCTTTATAGATTCAGAAAAAGGTTTTATTGTAAATGGAGGCAGCCTTTCTTATATCAAAAATTGGCCAATAGTTGATGAATTAAGCAAGAGATTTGGCAAAGTTGTGACAGTAGAAAATGATGCTAGGTGCGCGGCCCTAGCTGAATATTGGCAAGGAAATCTCAAAGCCTATAAGAACTCTGTGACCCTAGTCTTAGGAACAGGAATAGGCGGGGCAATCATGATAGATGGAAAGATCTACAGGGGAAGTGACCTAATAGCAGGAGAATTATCCTTTATCCTTACAAATATTATGGCAGAAAGAAAAATGGAAAATTCTATGTGTGCCATAGCAAGTGTGCCTCAAATGGTGGGAAAAGTGGTAGAAAGGCTAAATTTAGCAAAAGAAAATGCAAATGGGGAATATGTATTCTCTCTTGCAGAAAATGGCGATGAAGTAGCCCTAGAAGAAATAAGGGCCTACCTATCAATCATAGCCTTTTTGATCTATAACCTAAACCTAGTCCTAAACCCAGAAATCTTTGCCATAGGCGGAGGCATAAGCAGGCAAGAATTGACCCATACAATCCTAAAAGAAGAGCTAGAAAAAATCTACGACTCAATGGGACTTGACCTAAAGGTACCAAAGCTAACAAATTGCAAATTTTTCAACGACGCCAACCTCATAGGCGCTCTTTATAAACATATACAAAAATAAGCATAAAAACGGAGTTAGGCTCAAGCTTAACTCTATTTTTATGGCATAAAATTTCCTTACATATTAAAACAAAATTAAAAGGGGGTATTGAAATAAAGTTAAGGGAGGGTATCAAAGCAGACTTTAAGGATAATATACAAGATATAATAATACAAGAGTGAATAAGACTACTCTTCAAATGCACTTCAATACCTATTAAATTAAATCGGGACATTTTAAGATAATTTGATATATATATAAGCAGGGAGAATATTATATAATAAAGCTAAGAAATCGTAAACAGAGGAGAAATCATGACTGAAAACTTAACAGCTACTGGCAATATCGACCCAGATTAGTCAATAGACATAAGCCAGGAAGCTAATTTTATATGGGCCATAGCCAATAAATTAAGGGGCGTCTATATGCCTGACAAATACGGGAATGTCATCATCCAAATGACAATAATTAGGAGATTTGAATTCGTTCTTGAGCCGACTAAGGATGAAATTTTTAAAGACTACAAGGAAGAGTAGCAATAAAAATGCAATTTGTAGGAAAGGAGTATGGGCAACGGTTTATGTCAAAAATAGAATCTAAAATACAAGAAAAAGTCATGTCTTTAGTGTATTGTGTATTTTTTTTCTTTACTTTTAGCCCTTCATAGCCTTGTGACTTGTATGCATTTACCCATCTTTTTACTATTTATTGATGAGAAAGTTTATATTTTTCTGATTAAGATTTATATGAGATATTTGTTTCAAAATATTCCTTTACTACTTTTATTTTAAATTCTGTGCTATATTTTGCAATTAAAAAATTTACCTCCTTTGGTTATTTTTTTGGTCTAACTTTTCGGGGTCAGTACATTTTCGGGCTAGCTTTTTTTTTCTTAGTTTAAGGCAGTAGATTATATATTTGAAAGGAACCAGTCTTATATGCTATAATGAAAGTGATAATTGATATCATGCGATAAAAGAAGGCCTTTAACTGTTACTTTATAAAGGCTATATTGATAGGTCATTTGGGCTTCTTCTTGATGTTTTTGGGAGATATGACCTTATATTATAATCCTAATGATTATGATGGCAAGCCTTATTTACACCCATATTTCTTTTGATTCTCACTCCCCTTGTTGATAGATTTCCAAAGGGTTTGCATATGATTATTTGCTGTGGCTGGTTCAATTTAATATATTTTGTTTACTACCTAACCTTATTGATAAACTATACAAATATGAATTTATAAGCTTATAAGTCAGGGATTAAATTTATTATTTATAGGAGAAAATTTATGGGAAAATTAAATTTTATTGACAACAAGAAAACAAAAGCTGACTACAAAAACTGGGTTCCTGAAAGCTTGTTAAGGAATTTAATACTTGCAAGCCTCGTGGCTTTTATCCTATTTATAGCCCTTGGTGTCAGTGACTTTGTATTTAGCGGAAGAACTCGTCTTATATTTGCCATTATTCTTGGATATGCAACGCTGAAACTTACTTTCTTTGTAATTTGGATGAGAGTACTACATAGGGCTTTTGATTACAATGGAAAAAGAAAGCTTGCCAAAATAATTATAGAAAAGACTGCAGCTTATGTAAAAATTCCTGATGGTGGACTTGGACTTGACGTAGGATGTGGTAGTGGAGCTCTTACTATAGCTTGTGCAAAGAATAATCCAAAGGCGACCATTGTGGGCTGTGACATATGGAAAGGTTCATATAAAACTGAATTTTCTAAAGAACTCTGTAAAAATAATGCAAAATTAGAGGGAGTAGAGAATGTGAGATTTGAAGAAGGAAATGCAGTGGATCTTCCTTTTGAAGATGAAAGTTTTGATGCAGTAACAAGCAACTACGTTTATCACAATATAAGTGGGAAAAACAAACAAAAACTTTTACTGGAGACATTGCGTGTGCTAAAAAAAGGTGGAGTTTTTGTCATCCATGATCTGATGAGCAAGTCAAGATACGGAGATATGAATAAATTTATCGAAAAGCTTAAAAAAGATGGCTACGAAGATGTGCAATTAATTGATACAACAAAGGGGCTTTTTATGGGACACAAAGAAGCCTTATTCTTAGGACTTTACGGCTCAACTCTTCTTATTGGGAGAAAATAAAATTGTATATAAATTATTAGACAAATTTAGAAAGTTGATAGGGTGTGCAAGATGAAATACAAAGCTTTTTATTTCTTATTATTTAAGGGTCCAATGAAGAAAGTTCTTACAGAAAAGTATGATAAAGTATATGGTTCAGAAATTATTAAGAAGAGTAAAAAAATTTATCGAAAATTAATAGAAGAGGCAGATGATATCGGCGATGACAATCCAATGGCATACAATGAGATGTTCGCCCTTGTCTTTGTTGCTCCATATATAGCAAGTGAGAAAAAAATTCCACCAGAAATCATTCAAGAGATGATGCGAAGAACTCTTTATTCTTTTAAATGGTATTTTTCTTTAATCAACCTCAATACTAAGATTGGAAAACAGGCCAATAAGAAAAATATTCTTAAGTATTACAAGTGGTATACAGATGAAAAAGAAAAGCTCTATCCTACATCCTTTAAGGTTGATTTTGTGGGAGAACCCTATGAGGGTGCTTGTTATTATAGAATTACACGCTGTCCCATTTGTGCTTACACAAAGAAGCTGGGTGTCGATGAATTAATGCCCCTATTTTGTGAGCTTGATGAGCTTATGATAAGTCTTGAACATGGAGTACTTCACAGAAATGATACTATAGCAAATGGAGCGGATTGTTGTGATTATTTTATCACGGGCGATAGGGAATGAAGTTAAGTTACAAGAATAAGTATTGGTAAAAACTTATAAATGATTATTAATGAAGGTGTGAAATGAGTTTTACTTATAAAATTGAATCGACAATAGTAAGACTTTTTGGGGTCAAAAAAATGTTTTAAAGAACAAGGATCAGATGCTTGAGTATGCAAAGGTAGAAAATGCAAAGGCAGTATTTGAAGGAATGAGCCACGGATAATTTCTCCATGGACATCCTAAAGATTAGGCTAAGAAACTAAAAATATTTTTAGAAAATAAATAAGGAGAATATTATGGATATAACAAGAGCAATATTAGATGGAATTGCAATGGCTGCTATCTTTAACGGTTCAGTGGCAGCTTTTGTACTGATTAACCCAAGATTTTTCTTCGATTCTTATCCAAAGGCAATTCAAAATTCGGCTCCAGTAAAGATGACAAAGGAAGAAAAAAGAATAAATTTAATACTTACATATGTAATTTCAATAATATGTTTGATATATGGAGTGGCTTCTCTTTTACATACGGGAACAAGAGGACTTAGAGATCTTTTCTGGATGAGCTATATTCAGTGGATAATATTAAACTTTGGAGATTTCCTTTTGTTGGATATTCTTTTATTCCAAGGAAAGTACAAGGATAGGATAGTCATACCAGGCACAGAAGGGCATGAGGACTACAAATTTGGAAATTGGATGAAACATTTGGCCATTAAGGAACATTTTATCTTGATGCCATTACTAATTCCAATAGTATCCATAATCCAAGCTTGGCTAGTGGTGTTACTGGGATTATAAAATAAATTTGATTAAGAAATCTCGAGGAGAAAAATTTGGAAATTAGAAAAATATCAAAATCAGATTTAGAAGAATTAGCAAAGTTAATGGTAGATGTCTATAATGGTCCACCTTGGAATGATAAATGGACAGCAGAAACAGCCCTGGAATCCTTAACCGATGTTTCAGATTTTCCTAAATTTTTTGGCAATCTAATTGTCGATGGAAATAAAATAATTGGTGCAATAATTGGTCATATAAGAAGATATGCGACTGAATCAACTTTTTATATTGATGAGTTTTTCATTTCTGAAAAATATAGGGGGACAGGTCTGGCAAAAAAACTTTACCAAACAAGTATAAAAGAATTGCAGGAAAGAGGTATAAGCGGTGCATTTTTTACTACTTTAAAAAATTCTCGAGCCTATAATTTTTATGTAAAACAAGGCGCTTGGGATTTGAAAGATTCTGCATGCTTCTACCATAAATTTTTCTAAAGGTAATTTTAAAAATACAAGATGTTTGGATGCAAGGATAGGCAGGGCCGAGAGCTGGCCTTTCACCTATATTCCATGAAGCAAGCCATCGAGGAGGGCTTTATCATCGATGTCCTCCAGTCATATGCGACCTATGAAACCATGAATATGGGAGGGGGAAGCCTAGGGGCTGATAATAAGAAAAAGCTTTCTGAAATAATTGATGATATCAATGCTAGGACCGGGTTGAATCTGGATGTGGATGAGGCATCAAGGGCTATCATGCAGATTAGGGACCTGATGATGAGGTCTGATGACCTTAGAAAGTCAGCGAGAAATAACAGCGAAGATGACTTTAGATTTTCCTTTTATTCTAATGTAGAAGATGCCTTGATTGCTGGCTTTGACCAAAATAAGGATTTTTATAGCTTGCTTTTGGATAATAAGGATATACAAAAAGAGGTCTTGGGACTTTTTATACCAGGCATTTATAAGAATTTGAGGCAGGATAATATTTAGGAGGGCTTATGAAATTAGAAGTGTGTATTGATTCTTATGATTCGATGATTTCAGCTGTAGTGGCTGGGGCTGATAGGGTTGAGATTTGTTCAGCTCTTGACCTGGATGGCCTTACTCCATCGGTGGGTCTTGTGAGGCTTTGTGAAGAATTTGATATTGAAAAATATGTGATGATTAGGCCTCGTCCTGGGCATTTTACCTATGATGGGCTAGAAATTGCCCAGATGAAAGAGGAGATTATGGCCTTTAAGGATATGAAAATCCACGGCTTTGTCTTTGGTGTCCTTGATGCTGATGGCAAAATTGACATAGAAACTATGAAAGAACTTGTTTATCTGACCTATCCAAAGTCTGTGGCCTTTCACAGGGCCTTTGATTATTCAATTGGTGGGGAAGATCAGGTTGAGGACTTAATTAAGATGGGAGTTGAGCGAATTCTTACATCTGGCAAGAAGCCTAAGGCTATAGATGGCTTAGATTTAATAAGAGATTTGCAAGAAAAATACGGTGACAAAATCGAAATTATGGCTGGTTCTGGAATAAATTCTTCAAATATCAAGGAGATTTACGAGAAAACTGGGATTGAGTCTTTCCATATGTCAGCTAGAGATTATTACCAAACAGAGACCTCCTATAATAATTTTGGAGGGGCTTTTTCTGATTATTCTTATGCGGTCGGCATAGAAATTGAGATGGCGAGGGAAGTTCTCGATTCTCTTTAAAATATTTTTTTCTTTTTGTGACCTAGGTCATAGTAAGTTTTTATATTTTTGATAAAATTATTATAGAAACGTTGAGTAGAATAGATTGAAAGGAAAAATAATGATTAAAGATAGTAAGATTATATTAATTGGTGATGGAGCTGTTGGTTCATCTTTTGCCTATGCTGCTACCCTTTGGGGTATCGGCAGAGAGCTTGGAATTATAGATATCAATGAGGATAAGGCTGAGGGAGATGCCATGGACTTATCTGATGTTTTAAGTTTTGCGAGACCTAAGAAGATTTATAAGGCTGACTATAGCGATTGTGCTGATGCTGAGCTTGTTGTAATTACCGCAGGTGCACCACAAAAACCAGGCGAAACCCGTCTAGACCTTGTAGATAAGAATTTGAAGATTTTTAAGGATATGATTGGCAAGATTAAGGATTCAGGTTTTGAAGGGATCTACCTAGTAGCTGCTAATCCTGTTGATATCCTAACTTACGCTACCTGGAAATATTCAGGTGCAGACTGCAACAAGGTTATAGGATCTGGTACAAGCCTTGATACATCTAGGTTTAAGAAGGAAATAGCCAAGCTTGTTGGTATCGATCCAAGAAGTGTGGATACCTATATCCTAGGTGAGCACGGAGATACAGAATTCCCTGTTTGGAGCCATACAAATATAGGTGGCCTTCCACTATACGAATGGGTGTCTAAGCATTCGCAAGTCGATGAGATGGAGCTATTAGCTACTTTCGATAAGGTTAAAAATGCAGCCTATGAGATCATTAATAAGAAGGGGGCAACCTTCTACGGAATAGGAGCAGCCCTAGCCCGCCTAGCACAAGCTATAATTAATGATGAAAAGGCAGTTTACTCAACATCATCCTATCTTGATGGTGAATATGGCCAAAAGGATATCTATATAGGAGTGCCAACAGTAATCGGCAAGGATGGTGCAAAATGGGTAATCGACGTGCCTTTAACAGATACAGAGCAAGAAAGAATGGACAAGTCTGCAGCTACCCTAAGAAAGGTAATGGAGGATGCAGGCCTATACGATTAATAGGCTCATTAGTCTATGAAAATAGCCATAGCCAAGCTATGACTGGCAAATCCCACAAATACATTTAACTAAATATTAACTACTATTACACTATTAACCCTAGCTTGGCTAGGGTTTTCTTTATATTCTTTTTTATAAAATCTAATTTTTTAAAAATATTTTTCTTCTTGGACTTTTGGCTTAAATTAGGACTTTTTTCAATAATAGATAAATATTTTTATTTTATTAATTATAAATCATATTATTTCAAAACTTGAATATTATGTTGGTAGGTGTATTATATAGCCAGGACATGAAAAATATATTTTAAGATATATAAGTTAAGACCTATTATTTATTAAAAGATGACTTCAAAACATTTACAATATTAAGTTTCTTAATAAAGAGCAAATAATATATTATGAATCATAACTTATTAAATGCCTTTTACTAATAGGAATATTTCATAAAAGCCAATCTTAAGAAATTTCTTTTAGGTCTTAGCTTGTGGCTAAATTATTTAGTCCGAATTTAGAAAGACTAACTATTAAAAGTCAAGAGGTGAAATAAAAAAATATAGGGATTGATATAGATAAAAAATGAATAAAAATAGGCACAACAAAAAGACCTAATATTTAATAGATTTTAAATATTGGGTTCATAAGTTTTTTGCTCATGAAATTGTAATTTTTTTCAAAAAAACCTGTAAAAGGTAAAGGCTACACCCTAGCTTCGCTCGCCATTTACAGAAGCTTTATCAAAAATTTGTAAACAGTTAAGCAAAAACTAACTCTGCACTTGATAAGGTTCATTCTTAGTAAGAACAGCAAAAATAGTATGACAAAGCTTTCTAGCAACAGCATTAGTAGCAACTAAATGATGTTTTCCTTCACTAATCTTTTTTTGATAATAATCTGAGAAAACAGGATCACAAAATTCAGCTCTAAGAGCAGATTGAAACAAAGCACGTCTAAGGTATGGAGAACCTCTTTTACTCATATGATTGTAAGTAGATTCATATTCTCCAGACTGAGAAATGCTAGCATCCAAACCAGCATAAGCGACAAGTTTAGAAGGATTAGAAAATCTTTTAATATCACCAATTTCACCTAATATAGTAGCTGCATTAACAGAACCGATACCTGGAATAGTAGTAATTGGAGAATTAAGTTTTTCAAGTAAAACCTCAATTTCATTCTCAACATTAGAAACCTGAGTTTGAATAAAAGAAATTTGCTCAATAAGCATTTTGATTTGAAGACTAAAAGAATCCAGGCAGAAATTAATACCAAAAGAAGAAGAAGCCTTTTTAGAAAGCTCATCAATCTTCTTAGAAGCATAGTTTTTCTTAGAAACAGATTCAAGAAAAGTATTCAAATCATCAGAATTAATATCCTCAAAATCAGAAGGAGTAGAGAAATTTGAAAGAATTTCCTTAGAAGTCTTCCCAAAAATATTACTAAAAGAAGAGGCGTATTCAGGAAAAACTTGATCTAAAAGTGCAATAGTTTTTCTTTTAAGATCGCCAATTGAAGAAATGAGGTAGGACCTAAATCTGGAAAGATTCCTCAAAGACAAATAATCTTCATTAGAAAGTGAAGTCTCAACGAAATCTCCATATCTAAGAAGATCAGCTATTAAAAGAGAATCAATAATATCAGTTTTTCTCTTTCTGATTTCTACACCTTGTCGCCAACCGTCAGTTTGGATTGGATTGATAACACGAACAGTAAAGTTTTTTTGGGCAAGATATGAGTATAGAGATAACCAATAATGACCTGTAGCTTCCATACCAACTTCAAGTTCATTTTTGAAAGCTTCTAGTTTAAGGACTAAACTCTCAGCGCCATTAATGGAATTTGAAAAAGAAAAAGCCTTAAAAATAACCTTTTTCTTGTCATCAACTAATGAAGCAACATGAGTATTTTTACCAATATCGATACCTAAATAGAACATTTGAAACCTCATAAAAAAGTATTTTAGATAGACACCTCAAAATCTAATAACGTTACTGCCTTATGGTATATACGAAGTACCCTGAAAGGGTCAACATCTAACTTATTCGTAAACAGTTAAAAGATTAGAGGACTCACTCTTTCAAGTACGAGATTAAATCTCAAGGAAGTGACGAGTACACTCTATCTAATAACAATATTATACAGTAAATCTGAATAATACTTAGTCGAAAAAGGCTTATAGGTTACCTTTAACAACCTAAATACATTATATAAGGAAGTTAGAAATGAAAAAAATATCTAAATTTATTTCCTATCATCCAAGATTAGTTTTACTTATTATGACCTTATTGCTCATTCCTTCTTGGATAGGATATAAGTCTACTGGTGTCAATTATGATATCTTGTCATATTTACCAGCTGATCTAGAGTCTACTCAGGGCCAGGAAATCTTGGATAAGGATTTTAAAAATGCTGCTACGGGCATGCTAATCCTTAAGGGGACTGACCATGATGCGGATGTGCTCAAGGATGAAATCCTTAAAATTGATGGGGTGGAGGATGTAATTTCCAAGTCTTCTATACTTGGCGATACGGTTCCAAATGAATTTTTGCCAGATGAAATCAGGGATGCCTTTTATGCGGAGGATTCTACCCTGCTTATGGTTAAATTTTCTGAATCATCTTCATCTATAAGGACTATGGAGGCTATTGATGCCATAAAGAGCCTTGAGTCTAAGGAAAAATACCTAAGCGGGATTTCTTCTTTGGTTAAGGATACTAAGGATTTGATTGATAAGGAAACTCCAATCTATGTGGCTCTTGCTGTTGCACTTGCCCTTGTGGTCTTATCATTTGCCAACGAATCAACTATTATCCCATTTTTGTTTATGCTAAATATTGGCTATGCGATTTTGTATAACTTTGGGACCAACTTATTCCTTGGGGAAATTTCCTATATTACCAAGGCTATCGCAGCTGTTTTGCAGCTAGCTGTTACTACAGACTATTCGATTTTCCTCTATCACAGGTATGTAGAAAAGAAGAGGAAAAATGAAAGCAAAAACGAGGCTATGGCCAAGGCCGTTGATTCAACCCTTGCGTCTATCTTTGCCTCATCCCTTACTACTTTTGCAGGATTTTTGGTCCTCTTACTTATGCAATTAGGCCTTGGTAAAGATATTGGCCTTGTAATGAGTAAGGGCGTACTTTTGGGTTTGATTTCAACAGTGGTTGTCTTACCACCAATGATTTTGATGGCAGAAAAACTTGTAAATAGGTTTAACCACAAGGTCTACCTACCTAGTTTTGAAAGAACAGCCAATTTTACAATTAAACATAGGAAGAAACTCTTCATAGTATTTTTGCTCTTGTTCATACCAGCTATCTACGGGTCAAGGAATACCGACCTTTACTACAACTTAGATAGGTCTCTCCCTCAAGATTTGGATTCAATAGTTGCGCTAAATAAGATGAAAAAGGACTACAAGATGGCTTCAAGCCACTTTATAGTAGTAAAAGATGACCTATCAAAGACATCTGTTAATTCCATGATTGAAGAAATTGAAAATGTGGATGGGGTTAACAATGTACTTAGTATAAATTCTATGACAGGCCTAACCCTACCTAGCGAATATTTACCAGATAAGCTTAAGAAGAATTTTGAGCAAGGTGGCTATCAGATGATAATGGTAAATTCCAAATATCAGACAGCCTCAGATGAGGTAAATAAGCAAATTTCAGCTATAGATAAGATTGTAAAGGCCCATGACCCAGAGGGCAAGCTCACTGGTGAAGCAGTTCTTACAAAGGATTTGACAATATTATCAGACAGGGACTTTAAGATGGTAAATATCGTATCAATCGCAGTGGTATTTTTAATCATTGCCCTAGTCTTTAAGTCACTTGCAATTCCAATAGTTTTGATTGCTGCAATTGAGTTAGCTATTTTTATAAATATGGGAATCCCATTTTATTTTGGCCACACCATCCCATTTATTACATCGATAATTATAGGGGTAGTTCAATTAGGATCAACCATTGACTATTCAATCTTGATGATGGATAGGTTCCTCTTTGAATATAAAAAGCACAGAAATCTCGAAAAGGCCCTCGACCTTTCAGTCAGGGAAACTTCAAAATCAATTGTTACATCAGCCTTAGCCTTTTTTGCGGCGACAATTGGTGTTGGTATCTATTCAAAAATGGAGATTGTTTCGACTATTTGTATTTTCTTGGCAAGGGGTGCGATAATTTCAATGCTTGTAATTATTATCTTCCTACCAGCAATAATTGGAATCACCCTTCCATTTATAGAAAAAACTACTAAAGGATTAAAGAAAGGAAACGAAAATGAATAAAAAATTTACAAAGGCCCTTGCAGTTTTAAGCGTAAGCGCAATCCTTGGAGGTAATATAGCTTACGCTGCTGAGCCTAAGGCTAGCAAAAATGAAACAGTTTATGTAAGCAAGGAAGCAGGGGAGATTAAAGATAAGACTGTTTCTGTTTGGATAAATAAGGATGAGAAGTCCAAGATTAAGGATAAATCAGACCTTAAGGATATCAAAAATCTAGAGACCGATGAGAAAATCGAGGCCAAGGATGGCCAGATTGACATAGATAGTGATGTCAAAGACTTTTATTACCAAGGTAAGACTGACAAGGACTTGCCAGTGGATGTGGAAATAAAATACCAACTTGACGGTAAGGATATAACTTATAAGGACCTAGATGGCAAATCAGGTAAGCTAAAAATCACCATAAGTGCCCATAATAAAGTAAAATCTAGCCTTAAGTCAGGAAAAATTATCTATTCACCTTACCTAGTTGCAAGTGAGATGACCTTTGCTGATGACCAGGTTAAAAATATTAAGGCTGATTCTGCAAAAATTATCAAAGATGGTAAAAACCAGATTGTTACTGGCATCCTAACACCTGGAATGAGGGATAATTTCGATGGAATCCTTGATGGAGACAAGCTCGATAAGTTTAAAGATGAGATTGAAATTGAGATGGATGTTGAAAATTTCAAACCAAGCGAGGCCTATCTTGTAATTACCAATGAAATTTTCCAAGATGGCAAGACTTTGGATTCCCTTGATGACCTTGATCAAGGGATAGGGGAATTAACAGCAAATGCAGGCAAACTAGTCGATGCATCAGCTAAGCTTAAGGATGGATCAGCTAGCCTAAATCAAGGCCTAGGAGACCTTGCAGGTGGAGCTGATAAGCTAGCAAATGGTTCCCAAAGATTAAAGGACGGCTTTGATCAGATGAGTGGTGCCTTTGCAGGTCTTCCAGAAAAGATTGGCCCAATGCAAGAAGCCATAAGTGCCCTAAATAATGGAGGGGCAAGGCTAAATGCAGGCCTTGGCCAATATACAGGAGGAGTTGCTGAGATAAATTCAAATATGACCGCCCTCTTAGAAGGGGCTGATGGCCTAAATCAAGGGGCCAATGACCTAGATGCTGGAATTAACGAGCTTAGCCAGGGCCTTGTAAGTATGAAAGAAAAAATATCTGAGGGATCTGATGGAAATGATTTGGCAGAATTTGCTAAGGGCATCAAGACCCTAAAGGCAGGAATCGATGATTTTAGCCAAAAAATAGATCCTATGGCTGAGTCCTTAAATAAGTTAAGTGCTGGCTTAGAAGAGGCAAGCAAGTCTCAAGTGAGTCTTGCAGGAGGTCTTGAAAAACTAAATGAGGCAAGCCAAAATGCCCCATCTAGTCAAGCAACTCTATCAAGTATAAATGAAAAGGCGTCTGCTCTTGAAAATCAAATAGCAAGCCTTGAATCGAAAAACCTTGACGGATCATTGACAGGAGAGATAGAAAGCCTAAGAGCCATCCAAAGTGGACTTTATAAAGATGCTTCAAATCTTGCTGCAAGTGCCAAGGCAAATGCCAGTATCTCAGCTGGCTTAAACCAATTAAGTCAATCATCAAATGACCTTTCATCAGGTCTGGGTAAATTAAATCAAGGCTTAGCAGAAATGGCTAGTCAAGTAAATGCTTCTAAGCAAGAGCTAAACCAGGCATCAGATGCCCTAGGAGCAGGACTTGCCAAGCTTGACCAAGGCTTAGAAAAAAGTGACTTGATGAAATTAGCTGAGGCCTTCGACCAATTAGACCAGGGACTTTCTAAATTAAAGGCGGGTTCCGAGAAATTAGCAGCAGGTACCAGTAGGAATAAGGAAGGTGTAGAAAAACTTGCCCAAGCCTTAAATCTTCTTGATTCAAAATCAGAAGAATTAAAGACAGGCTCAGAACAATTGGCAGGTGGTCTAAGTGAATTTAATGAAAGATCTAAGGCCCTAAAAGACCTAACATCTATAAATGACAAGGCCTTAAATCCAATGGCCCAAGGCCTAAACGACCTAAATAAAGGAATCCTGGACCTAAGAGCAGGAGCTTTAAAATTAAAAGAAGGATCTGACACCTATAAGGCAAAATATGACGAATTTGACTCAGGCCTTAGAAGATATAAGGCAGAAGGCATAGATAAATTAGAAGAAAAAACTGGCGATTTAGACAAGGCCAAAGAAGTCCTAGACCAAATGTCAAACCTTGCTAGGAAAAATAATTCAATCTCAGGCACAAGTGGTGAATTTGAAACCAGGTCAAGGATTATAGAAAAGATTAGATAAGAAAATTAATATTGAAAAACAAGGGATTTGTTATATAATAATATCAAGAGAAGCCACCTCTTACAAAGCAAAGTATAAGAGTAGTGATATAACTCACTAAAAAATACCCCAGCTGCAATCTGGGGTATTTTTTGTTATTATTTGTTCATAGAATCCCAATACTTGCTTACAAAAAGCAGGATTAGTCCCACGAACAATGGAAAATAGAAATTTTCCCAAAGTATAAGAGTTAGCATTATAACTCACCTCCCTCCACCTAAATAAAATAGAGTGTTAGGCAAATGTATTATATCATAATTTGCTAGGTGGGGACAAATAGATAAGCTTGAAAAATGTGGGATTTGTTATATAATAAAGATAAGAGAAGCCACCTCTTACAAAGCAAATGATGGTAGTCGTGATTAGACTCACGAAAAAAGACACTAGGCCTAAACTAGTGTCTTTTTGATTTAATTGTCCATAGAATCTAGAATCTTGCTTGCTAGAAGCAGGATTAGACCTACAAACAACGGAAAATAAAAATTTTCCCAAATGATGGTTGTCATTATAGACTCACCTCCCTCCACCTAAATAATATAGGATGTTAGGCAAGTTTATTATATCATATTTATATATTTAAACACAAAAAAGCTGGTTAAGATTTGTCTCTTACCAGCTTATATTTTTATTCTTCTACAAAGGTGATTTTACCTTCTTCTAGTTTTGCAATTCTTGCTAGGGAATAGATATCAACGCCCATTTCTTCTACAAGGGCTCTGCCATCTGAGAATGACTTTTCTACAACTATACCTAGTCCTACAGGGTTGGCGCCTGCTTGTCTGCAAAGAGCTACCATGCCTTTGGCTGCTTGGCCATTAGCTAGGAAGTCATCGATCATGAGGATGTTTTCTCCTTCTTTTAAGAAGTTTTTATCTACTATTAGCTCATTTGTGACTTGTTTGGTAAATGAATATACGCTTGAGTGGTAGACATCTTCACTTGTTGTGAGAGATTGTTTTTTTCTTGCAAAAACACAGTTTACTTCTAGTTCTAGGGCTGTAGCAAGGGCTGGAGCAATACCAGATGATTCAACAGTTAGGACCTTATCGATGTTTTTGTCTTTAAAGTAGGCAGCAAACTCTTCTCCCATTTTATGTATAAGTTTGGCATCTATCTGTTGGTTTAAAAATGAATCTACCTTTAGTATGTTTGGACCAATAACAATTCCGTCTTTGAGAATTCTTTCTTCTAGTTCTTTCATCATATCTCCTTATCATATCAAATCAATATTTGTAAGCTTTTTATAATTATAATTCTTTTCTAAAATTAGTCAATTTTTGAGAAGTTATGATTGTTTTTGATTGACTTTGAATGAATTTGATGTTATAATATTAACATGATATTAGAAAAAAGATTGGATCTTATAATTTCAACCCTCGAAAAAGAGGAAAAGGTATCAAATAAGGTCCTAACTGAAAAGCTTAAGGTAAGCGAGTCTACTCTTAGGCGTGATTTGGATTATTTACAAAAGCAAGGCAAGATAAGAAGAGTGCATGGAGGTGCAGTTCTTAATATCAATCCTAGCGAGCTAAATTATCTTGACAATGAAAGGGTCCACACCAAAGAGAAGGCAGCAATTGCCAAAAAGGCGGGAGGCCTTATAGGAGATGCCAAATTTATTTATTTAGATGCTGGTTCTACCTGCCATCAAATCCTTGACTATCTGGATATGACAATGGATATAAAGATAGTAACAAATGGTCTTATGCATGTAGAAAAGCTGATTTCTAAAAATATCCCAACCCTCATTCTAGAAGGGGAGATAAAGCCATCAACTATGGTGATAACAGGGATTAAGACCTTAGAATCCATAAGCTCTTACAATTTTGACCTAGCCTTTATTGGGGCCAATGGTTATGATGAGGAGGGCTTTTATACAGCAGATACTAATGAGGCTGTAGTTAAGGCAAAGGCAATAGAAAATGCGACTAGGGCCTATGTCTTGGCAGATTCTTCTAAGGAAAATATCAAGTACTTTGCAAGGATAGCAAAAAGGGAAGATGTAGAACTAATAAGGGAGGAAGGATGATTTACACAATTACGACAAATCCATCAATTGACTATATCATGAGATTTGATAAGTTTAGCGATGGGGCCACAATCAGGGCTTATGAAGATGAAAAATATCCTGGTGGCAAGGGGATTATGGCAAGTAAAATCCTCAAAAACCTCGGAGAAGACCCTATAAATCTGGGTTTTGTGGGTGGTTTTATTGGAGAATATATAGCAAGTGGTGTAAGAGACTTGGGTCTTAAGGAAAAATTTGTAAGGATTGCAGACAATTCAAGGATCAATGTCAAATTAAAATATGACCACGAAACAGAAATAAATGCCAAGGGCCCAAACATTTCCAAGGAAGAAGTAGAAGAATTTTTTGCAAGTCTTAAGGAAATTAGTGGAGATGACATTATAGTTATCTCGGGTTCCCTTCCTTATAGCCTTGATGAAGACTTTTATAAAAAGGTCATAGAGGCGACAGGGGCGAGATTTACCATAGATATAGCTGACAAGAGGGTTTTAGACTACCTAAAATACAAGCCACTTCTAATTAAGCCTAACAAGGAAGAACTTGGTAAGATTTTTGAAACAGAAATCACCGATGAAAATATGGTTAAATACGCCAAAAAGCTCAACCAGCTTGGTGCTCAAAATGTAATAGTTTCTCTAGGAGCGGAAGGGTCTATCTTTGTAGATGATAATATCGCCCTAAGGGCTAAACCTATCAAAGGAAAGCTTGTAAATTCAGTAGGTTCTGGAGATAGTATGGTGGGAGGCTTCGTCTACGGACTTGTAAATGCTTACGATAAGACAGATGCCTATAAGCTTGCAGTAGCCTGTGGCAGCGCAACAGCATTTAGTCCTGATATAGCTGAAAGGACAATGATTAACAATATTTTAAGGGAAGTAGAGGTAGAAGAAATTGGAAATTAGAGATTTACTCAAAAAGGATCTGATGATCCTAGACTTAAAAGCAGACAGTAAAGAAGCGGCAATCGATGAAATCGCAGCAAAGTTTTTTGAAAAAGGCTATGTAAAAAGTGCAGAAGACTTTGCAGCTGGCCTTAGAGAAAGAGAAGCCCAAGGCTCAACAGCTCTTGGAGAATCAGTAGCCATCCCTCACAGCAAAAACGCAACAGTAATAGAACCAGCAGTTCTCTTTGCTAGAAAAATCGGAGGACTTGATTACGATGCCCTTGATGGGGAGGCGACAGAAATATTTTTTGCAATAGCAGCTCCAGATGGGGAAAATAACCTCCATGTTGCAACACTTGCAGAATTATCAAAGATGATAATGAAAAATGGCTTCATCGCCGACCTTAAGAATGTAAATAGTCCTGAAGATGTATATGGAGTGATTGATAAATATTCAGAAGCTAAAAAAGAAGAAGTAGTTGAAGCTTCTCCAGCTGATAAAAAAGCTTGCAATATCCTAGCTGTAACAGCTTGTCCAAATGGTATTGCCCACACCTACATGGCCCAAGAAGCCCTAGAAAAGGCAGCTAAGGCTAAGGGAGCAAATATCAAGGTAGAAACAAATGGATCTGATGGAATCAAAAATAGACTCACCCAAGCAGAAATAGATGCGGCTGATGTTATAATAATTGCAGCAGATAAAAAGGTAGAAACAGCCAGATTTAACGGCAAAAAGCTAATCCAAAGACCAGTATCAGATGGGATTAGAAAGGCAGATGAGTTAATTGACCAGGCCCTAGCAGGCAAGGCCAATATTTATCATGAAGAAGGCGGAGCCAGCCAAGAATACGCCGAAGAGAGCCAATCTCTTGGACAAAAAATCTACGGAGACCTCATGAATGGTATTAGCCATATGCTACCATTTGTAATCGGTGGTGGAATCCTAATGGCTATCTCCTTCCTAATAGAAAGATTTGCAGGCAATGAATCAGTGGCCTTCACCTTCCTAAATGGACTTGGTGGAGATGCTTTCAATTTCCTAATTCCAATCCTTGCAGGCTATATAGCCTACTCAATAGCTGATAGACCAGGCCTAATGCCAGGTATGGTTGCAGGACTTATGGCAAGCCGAGGAGCAGGCTTTATTGGCGGACTAATCGGAGGTTTTATAGCTGGTTATGTAGTAAACTTCCTTAAGAAAGCTTGTAAAAACCTACCAAAGACCGTAGAAGGTCTAAAACCAATGCTTATCTACCCAGTTCTTGGCCTATTTATAGTTGGGGCAATCATGTTCTTTGTAATAGATCCAATTTTTACAGGAATAAACACAGCTATCAATAACTGGCTAACAGGACTTGGCGGAGCAAACATGGTAATCCTTGGTGCCCTCCTTGCAGCAATGATGGCAGCAGACATGGGTGGTCCAATCAACAAGGCAGCCTATGCCTTTGCAATAGGTGCCTTCACAGATACAGGAATAGGAACCTTTATGGCAGCAGTAATGGTAGGCGGCATGGTCCCACCAATTGCCATAGCTTTTGCTACAACTTTCTTCAAAAACAAATTCAATGAAGAACAAAAGAAGACAACAATTACTAACTACATCCTAGGTGCATCCTTCATCACTGAAGGGGCAATCCCATTTGCAGCAGCTGAGCCACAAACAGTCCTTCCATCATGTATAGCAGGATCAGCCCTTGCTGGTGCTATAGTAGGATATTTCGGAGTAAGCGCTCCAGCCCCACACGGAGGAATCTTCATCCTTCCAGCAATGTCAAGCCTAAACCAAGCCCTACTCTTTGTAGGTGCAGTAGTAATAGGCGCTGTAGTTGGCGGCCTAATCCTTGGAGCAATCAAGAAAAAACCAGAATAATAAGCTAGCTAAGCTTTTAAATCATTAATAATATTGACGGATTTTTAAAAGGTCTAAATAGAAGAAAGACGAGGAATGAAAATGTCCTCGTCTTTTTATAATAAATTTTATTTTTCGATTGTCATTGCGTTGATTTGGTCACATGCTTGCCATACTGGTGTGATGACATCAAAGCCCTTAATCCTGTTTGAATATCCTGTGTGGAATACATTTGAATATAGTGGGATTTCTGGTAGGTAGTCGTTATACCATTTTTGGAATTCTTCCCACTTATCTAGGTAGCCTTCTTTGTCAGATGGATCTGTTTTTCTTAAACTTGCAGTTACTTCATCAGCTTTTGGATCGTTAACCTTGCTTCTGTTAAATGGTCCTTCTGATGAGTAGTAGAACCATGGGTCAAATGGTGTAGCAAAGTCTGAAGCCATTGAAAAAGCTGTATATTGTGCATCTTCTTTTGGGAAACTCAAATAATCCATTAGGGTTGAGAATGAGCCTGCTGTCACATTATATTCCATACCAGCTTGCTTAGCATTTGGAGGAAGTTGGTTTGATATTAGGGTTGTAATTAGTGATTGTTCTGCTCCATATTGGTTAACAACGAGCTTGTTTCCATTCTCGTCATACCTATAATAGTCGAAGCCGTCTTGGTTTTTGTTAAATTCATCTAGTGCTTTTGCCTTATCCCATGGACTCTTGCCGTCTTTTTCGAACTTGTAAGGAGTTTGATCTAATAATTCATTTGCCTTATCAATATTTAAAACCCAGTTTGTAAGTTTTTCTTGTAAATCTGCTCCTCTTTCCTTATACATCCATTGGCTTTGGCCATACATACCATTTGTTACTACACCATAACCACCTAGGAAGGCTTGAACAAATTCGTTCCTGTCCATTAAGCTTGCTATAGCTTGTCTTACTTCTTTGTATTTAGTTGCTCCTCTGTCTGTTAAAAAGATTATATTTCCATAACCATTTCTTTCATAAGAAGATAAGCCTATTTTTCCAGCCTCTTGCGCTTTTTTGAGTTGGGCAATTTTCCCGCCATCAGTTTCAGCTTCCCAAATGTCGATGTCGCCATTTTCTAGTAGGTCTGGGCCTATATTTCTATTAACCAATTGAACTATGATGTGAGGTATGCTAGCTTTTTGGCCTTTGAAATTGCCTTGGTAATTCTCATTAAGGTCAAGTTTAACCATGTTATTTTCAAATTTATTGAACTTGTAAGGACCGCAAGTTACTGCAGGATTAAACCTGTAATCGCTTGTTTCTTTTATCATGGCTTCTTCAATTAGAAGTCTTGTTGGGTCAACATCTCCGCTTTTACGAGCTTCGAGGTCTTTTTCTTTTTGGTCTAATTCTTCTTTAGCTTTTTTGTAATCTTCGCTTTCCTTATCCTCTCCTTCATTGTCTTTGTCAAAGTTTTCTTTTAGGAGGGCAATTTGATTATCTATAGATTTTTTGTAATTTTCTTTGTCTTTGTCAGTCACTTGGTAACCTTCTTTAACAACAAGTTTCTTGCCATCTTTTGATACAGCCAAGTTTTGACCAATATAGTGAAGAGGTGTTGGGCCTGCATTAGATAAGGCTTGAGCTTCAAAATATGGTAATTGTGAAGCATCAACTGTGATAGAGAAAGTATAATCATCAATCTTTTCTAGACCTTCAAATGAATCTGTATCACCCTTTTTGAAAGCCTCGAATCCCTTAATAGAATCACCACCAACATTTAAAGAGCCTGTAAGAGTGTTAAAGTCCTTATCAGATTCTAGTAGGATTCCAAAAAGATAATCATCAGCTGTAATAGGCTCGCCATCTGACCATTTCAAATCTTTTTTGATTGTGTATTTGGTGGTCATAGACCCATCTTCATTCTTGATGAGCTCAGGTTCTTTTTCTAGGGCAGCGGTATTTGTTTGGAACTGGCCATATTCATCTATAACATAGCAATTATAGCCATTGTTTCCTTCAATACCCATAAACTTTCTAACATTTACGTCATTTGCGTCATTATTGTAGCCTTGGATGAAGTCTCCATTAATAGTGCCAACACCCAAAACTATGGTATCATCAGCTGTCTGCTTTTCAAAATCATCAAGATTTTCTTTTTGACTATCCTCTAAAGGTTGGGCATCCTTGTTTTCCTCTTGTCCACTTGCCCCATTTCCCGCATCGTTTGTAGAATTTGAATTGGATCCACAAGCCGAAAGACTTAGGACTAAAGCCAAAGCCAATAGGGATGAATAAAGTTTTTTGTTTTTCATACTAACCTTCCTTTTATCTATGTATATTTTATAAATATTTAAAACTCTACTCTCATTATTCATTCGAGTCAAAGATTATTGTATATATATTAATTTCCTTTTTTAAATTTAGTAGATTTCTAGGTTGGGCAATATCAGGATAAAGGACTTTGTAGCCTTGGTTTTTTCTTTTCCTAAAGTGTTTATATTCATCTTTTATTCGTATCCTTATCTTGGTATTTATGTAGATTTTTTAATTTTTAAGTAAAAGTTAATCTTGATTAATTTACTAGGTCTTGTATAATCTAAATATAATAAATTGACATGAAAAAGAAGAGAATATATAAGCGAGTATTACAGAGAAAGTTAGGTAGCTGAGATAACTATATGAGCAATATATTTATGCATCTTTGAGTCGGGTAGGCGAAAATAGTAGCTTATCACAGGTTCGCCTGTTATAGCGAGCGGAGTTATTTGACTCCCATGAGGTTTTCTAATTATATATAGAAGATGAACGAAGGTGGAAACACGATTGCACTCGTCCTTTATTTGGGGACGGGATTTTTTTTACTCAATTTATGATGGTTTGTTGCAATAATCCTCCATTGAGAGGTGAATTTATAGAAAGGTGATATATGAAATATCTAGCAGTAGTAGTAGTCTTGGCTTTGTTTTTTGGCCTAAGTCTACTTAAAAAACGTGGATCAAAATTTTCCACGAGGGTAATTTTAGGTTCAATCCTAGGTCTAGGAGTAGGATTTATCTTTAAGGGAGAAACTGAGCTTGTAGGAATCTTTGGAGAAGTTTATGCCAACCTCCTCTTTGCCCTTGTAATTCCATTACTTTTGACATCTGTTATAAAGGTGGTGGTATCAAGCGAAAACCTAGCCAAGCTTAAGAGCTTGGGTCTAAAGACAGTTGGAATCTTAAGTCTTCACAATATATTAGGTTCCTTAATTGGTCTAATTTTAGCTCTTAGTTTTTCAATCGGAAGTGGGGCAAATATTCCTTTGCCAGAAGCGGCAGAAGCCAAGGAAGTACCAAGCTTTGCCGAAGCAGTGGTAGGATTTTTCCCAAAAAACATTATAGATGATGCAGGAAATGGTAGGGTAATTCCAATAATTGTCTTTGCTGTTCTAATCGGTCTTGCTGTTTTACAATTAATCGAACACGGCAAGGAAGAGGAAACCAAGCCTTTTGTAGCTTTTATTGAATCATTTTCAGCAGTGATTAATAGGCTAATCGGCTTTGTCACAGACTTTACCCCATATGCAGTCCTTTCCTTAATAGCAAGGGCTGTAGCAAAGATAGACTACACAGCTATCAAGCCTTTAGTATTTATCCTAATATTAACTTATCTGGCAAGTGGGATTCATTCCTTTGTAACAACCGGTGCCCTTTTAAGCATCTTTGCTAAGATAAACCCAGTCCACTTTTTCAAAAAGCACTTCCCAGTCCAAACCATAGCCTTCACCACCCAGTCATCAGTAGGAACAATTCCTGCCAATGTCGCAAACCTTGAAGAAGAACAAGGTGTAGCAGAAGAAATAGCATCCTTTGTAGCCCCAATTGGAGCAACCATGGGCATGCCAGGTTGTGCGGGCTTTTGGCCAGTAATGACAGCAGTCCTTACAGCAAATGTATTAGACCTAGGTTGGGGAATATCAAATTACGCTAGCCTTATAATAGTAGCCCTTCTTGTGTCCCTAGGCACAGTAGGAGTTCCTGGCACAGCCACAATCTCTACAACAGCAGTCTTTGCAGCTATGGGTCTACCGATAGAAATGGTAGTAATTCTTTCTCCAATTTCATCCCTAGCAGATATGGGAAGGACTGCTACAAACGTCACAGCAGCAGCCTCATCAGCAGTGATCGTTGCAGCTAGTGAAGGCAAGCTTGATAGGGAAAAATATAACGAATAAGAAAAGATATCAGAAGTGACCTGAACCCGTAAACACGGAATAATTTAATAATATTTTAAGCGGAATGTAATCTGTACATAACAGGGGACATTCCGTTTAATTTTGTTTTAATCCTATCTTCATTGTACCATTTAATATATTTTTCAATCTCATTTATCAAATTGTCATAACTTTTAAAATCCTCACCATAAAACATTTCTTGTTTTAGTATTCCAAAGAAGTTCTCCATAGGAGAATTATCTAAGCAATTCCCCTTTCTTGACATACTTTGCCTTATATTCATCTTTTCTAGTTTTTTAGTCCAAGTACTATGTTGGTAATGAAATCCTTGGTCTGAGTGTATAATTAAATCTTTAATGTCTTTATTTTCTTTTAACGCTCTTTCTAGCATAGTATTAGTTAATTCTATTGTTGGGTGATTGCTTAGGGTATAGCTGATTATTTCACTGTTGTATAGGTCTAATATTGGTGATAGGTATAGCTTATTTTCTTGTCCTTTAATTCTAAATTCTGTTACATCTGTTAGCCATAATTGATTTGGTTTAGTAGCTTTAAACTGTCTTTTTACAACATTATCTGCTACTTTACCTATTTGTCCCTTGTATGATGAGTATTTTCTTGATCTAGTTTTAAATTTAGAGCATAGCAAGGATTCTTCTCTCATTATTCTTAAGACTTTTTTATGATTAATATTAAAGCCTTTATTTTTTAATACCATAGTTACTCTTCTATAGCCATATCTACCTTTTGATGCTTCTACTATGGTTGTTATTTCTTTTCTAATTTCTTTGTCTTTATCTACTGGACTTTCTAATTTTATCTTCCATTCATAGTATGATGATTTTGGTAATTTAGCTATTTCTAGCCATTTACTTACTTTACTTTGTGGATATATTTTTAGAAGTTTGAGGATTATCTGTGTCTTTTCCTTGCTTCTGCTTCCTCTTCCAGTAGCAAGGCTTGTAGCTTTTTTTCGTAGATTATCTTCATTTTTAGAAGTCTATTTTCTTCTCTTAATCTTATTAACTCTTCTCTTTCACTTTCATTTATTGGAGTATTAAGTTTAGACTTTTTATTTGATTTGGTCATATTTTTTCTAGGCCTTCCTCTGTTATCCTCTAGTCCAGATAAACCACGCTGTCTATATGCTCTCTCCCGATTACATATTATTGATTTATTGCTTATATTAAAGTGCTCTGCGGTTTGTCTGAATGAGATATTATTGATTTGCCTATATTGTATTACAGATAGCTTAAATTCACTAGTGAATTTATCTTGATTTTGCTTTTTTGATAAGTTATCAAATCCACCTGATTGATATTTGATTATCCAGTTTTGTAATGTACCTTCGGGTATATCATATTTTTTAGCAACCATCGGACTGCCTCCAGATTCCCCTGATAAATATTCCGTTACTAGTTTGATTTTAAATTCTTTTGTGTATTTTGGCATACTAAAACCCCTCCATCCGTATTCCGGATTTTGGGGTTCAGGTCAAAGCTAAGTCTTCTGGTATTTTTTTTATTAAAAAATGAAATATATAAACACTAGCATATAATTATATAAATGAAAGCGAGGGAAGATGAATAAAGCTGCGATTTTGCATATTAGTGAAAGTTTTATGGACTATGCCATAAGTGAAGATGTTTTATTCTGAGATCTCATATTTACATGATTTTTCTATTTCTCTTGATGAGAATATTCCTTCAGAGTAGCAGAATATTATTATTTGAAGCATTGTTATTGGGTTCACAGTAGGTTTTCTTCCAAATGATGAGTAAACTTTTCTTAGTTCCGTTAGGTCTATCCTTTCAATTATATTTTTTACAAGCCTTAGTTTTATATCATCTTGAATGTATACTTCCGTGTTAAAATTTAATTTTAATTGAATTGTATCATCAGCTAGTGTAAAATTAGTTAATGATAATGTATTTTTAATTGTTTTCATAAATACATTGTATCAGAAAAAGACGAGGATGTTTAGTTTCCTCGTCTTTTTTCTATACTGGGACTTTTGCAACAGCCCCTTTTTATGAGATAAAATTAAAAAAGATTAGGTTAATATTATAATAATGTTTTCATCGTACAGTGAAAAAAACATATTAGATAAAATAATATTATTTTGTTAGTATATAAGTAAGGAGATGATTATATGAACTCAAGACAAGAGAAATTATTAATTTTGCTAAAAAATAGGTTCATATTATAATAATGTTTTCATCGTACAGTGAAAAAAACATATTAGATAAAATAATAGTATTTTGTTAGTATATAAGTAAGGATGATTATATGAACTCAAGGCAAGAAAAATTATTAAATTTGTTAAAAAAATCTAATAAGAAACTATCGGTAAATGAAATATCAAAAACGTTTGCTGTATCTAGAAGAACTGTCTTTAATGACTTGAATTATTTGGACCATTTACTTGAAACATCGGGCTACAGTTTGATGAGATTAGATGATGGCGTGATGTTGGAAAAAGATGATTCTAGTAAAAGGCAAGAAATTGATATTGAAGATTTTTATTCTTCGAATAGAAGATATGATTTGTTTAAAAATATTCTATTCGCAAATGAATTAAATATAGATGATTTGTCAGAAAAACTTTTTGTTAGTGAATCAACAATTTTAAATGACATAAATTATATAAACGAAAAATATATTAAGGATTTGTCAGCAAGTTTATTAATAAGCAATAATGAATTATATATAGATGGTGATGAATTAAGTATCCAAAATTTATATGTAAGATTTAATGAGTTGATTTTTAAAAAATTAAGATTAATGCTAATTGAATCTAAAGATTTATATAGAAATTATTATTTGTTTTTATCAGATGTTTATGGCGAGCGGCTTGTAAAAAAAGTTAAAAGTGTGCTCTACTCATATTTGACAAATAACTCCCAAGTTTTAGCAGAGTATTATTTTGATAATATTATTAATTACTTAATTGTTTTAGTATATAGAAAGACAGATCTAAATGAAGTTAATAATATTGTAAATATTGATTCGATAATAACGAATCAAAATTCAGATGATATTTTAAAGATGGTTGAATGCAATTTCGGAATTATATTTTCAGAGTCTGAAATTAATTATTTTTACGATATTTTAAGAGCAAATAATATAAAAGTTAAAAACTCATACGATAAAAATGCTGTTGAAGACTTAGTTGAAATATTTTTAAAATCATCTGGTGAACTCTTAAAGTTAGATTTATCGAAGGATCCTATACTAGTTGAACAACTTAATAAACACTTTCCTTCTATGATTGAAAGATCGAAAAATAATATAAGAATTGACAATCCATTTATAGATGAGATAAAAAATGAATACACTACTTTGTTTAATACTATCTGGATGATTGTGATAATGAATCGAGGGATTTTTGACTTTGATTTAAATGATGACGAAATTGGACTCCTGACTATTTATTTACAATCATCCTTAGATAGAAATAAAATAGTCCAAAAAGTAATTCTCCATATAGTAAGTAGATATTATGACACTGGTTTTATTATTAATAGAATAAAAAAAGTGCTACCAACTGTCGATATAGAAGTGCTTGAAGGTGACTTTGATTTATCTAAAATCAAATGTGACATGATAATAACAACCAGTGACAATATAACTTTTGGAAATATTCCTTTTGTAAAAATAACCCCTGTTGTAACAGAAAGAGATTTAAAAAACATAAGCAATAAGTACAATTCAACTATTTTTAAAAACACAAAGTATAAACAGTTAAACGGTAAGCACAAAATATTTGATATTATTAACAATTATTTCAGACCAGAATTTATTCATTTTAATAAAAATTTCAGTAATCGAGATGAAATGATGAATTTTGCACTGAATGATATGTTGGAGAAAGATATTGTTGATATAAATTATATTGAAAGTATTTTTGCAAGAGAAAAAATGGGAAGTACTGCACTTAATTATATGATATCGACACCTCACGGAAACCCTAAATTTGTTAAAAGCAGTTGTATATATACAGTTATTAATAAAAAACAAGTAGGTTGGGAGAATGATAAAGTAAGCATTATGTTTATGATGAATATAAGTCAAGGTGATATAGAGAACTTGAGAACATTATTCAATTTTATTTACGAAATATCTCAAGATAAAAATTTGATTGATGAATTAATAAAGACTCAAAGCTATCAAGAATTTATAGAACTACTAAGGAGGACAATACTATGATAGAAAAGAAACTGATATTTGTTGACAAAGATTTAAAGAGCAAGGATGAGGTTTTTAAATTTGTTTCAAACGAGGCATATAAGTTAGGACTTATAGAATCAAAAACTGATTTTATAGATAAATTATACTATAGGGAAGAACTCATGAGTACATCATTAGATTTTAATTTAGCAATTCCACATGCAAAATCTAGCACTATAGTGCATGACTTCATTTCATACATTAAATTATCTAATGATATTATGTGGAATGAAACTGATGAAGATTTTACCAATCAAGTGTTCTTAATAGCGGTAAGTGAAGGGGGGAGTAATAGGCATTTAAAGTATATAGCAGAAATTAGTAAGAAAATAATTGATGATGATTTTAGAATGAAGTTAAAAAATTCTAAAAGTGTAGAAGAAATTTATGAATTATTAAAAAATCAGGAGGAAAAATGAAAATAGTAGCAGTAACTGCATGTATTACAGGAATCGCACACACCTATATGGCACAAGCGGCCTTAGAAAAAGAGAGTAAAAAAAGAGGATATGAAATACTAGTAGAAACACAAGGTGGTATGGGTGTTGAAAATGAGATAAGCCAAGAAGAAGTGGATGAAGCGGATGTTGCAATTTTAGCTATCGCTGTTGGCATCGAGGGTGAAGAAAGATTTGATGAAAAGAGAGAATCTGGAAAAATATTAGAGGTTGATCCGTCAGATGTAATAAAAAATCCTGGAGCTATATTTGACGAGTTAGAAAAACTATTATAAGGAGAATACTATGAATAAAAAGAGAAATATATGGGATGAAATAAAAAAGGCGTTTAGTACCGGAATATCTTATATGTTACCTGTTGTAGTTGTTGGAGGTTTATTCTTAGCTATAGCCTTAGCAAGTGGTACTCCAACAGATGAAGGAATGAAAGTTACAAATACATTCATGAAAAACTTAGAAATTATAGGATCATCAGGATTCGCACTAATGGTACCAATATTGGCTGGCTATATATCATACTCTATAGCTGGAAAGCCTGGATTAATACCGGGAATGGTAACAGGATACATCGCAGCTAATCCTATAGGTGAACCTGCAGTATCGACTGGATTTTTAGGCGGTATGATTGTTGGTATTTTATCAGGCTACATTTCAGATTGGATAAAAAAATGGAAAGTTTCTGCTTCAATTAAGCCTATAATGCCTATACTAGTGATTCCGCTCTTATCTACATTCTTAGTATCAATGGTTTATATATATGTACTTGCTAAACCATTGTCTCTACTTGTAGTTGGTCTTACAAACCTATTAGGAAGCCTACAAGGTAGTAGTGCATTGTTAGTTGGATTCATAATAGGAGCTTTTACAGCTATAGATATGGGAGGCCCAATCAACAAGACAGTTTCTGCCTTTACCCTTGCTTTAATGGCTGAAGGTGTATATACATTAAATGGTGCCCACAGAATAGCCGTAGCTATACCACCACTAGGAGTTGCTTTATCAGTATTTTTATCAAGAAAAAAATATAGTGAGGATGATAAGGCAATGGCTATAAGTTCAGGAATAATGGGATTATTTGGTATTACTGAGGGTGCAATACCATACGCAGTAAAAGACTTGAAAAGGGTAATTCCAGCTATAGTTATAGGATCGGGAGTCGGAGGAGCAATAGGGATGCTAAATAATGTAGAAACTCTTGTTCCGCATGGTGGCTTTATTGTACTAGGTGCAGTTAATGGAAAATTATGGTTCTCACTAGCAATAATAATAGGGTCACTAGTTACAGCACTGATACTTCATATTTTAAAACCGGATATTGAATAAGACAAATGAAGATAGAATTTTAATAATAGGAAAGGAATTAATAATGAACATAAAAATTAACGATTTTATTAAAGCAAATTTAAATTTATTAAAGAAGAATGAAGGAGCAACTCTATTGGGAATAGGACCGATGTCAGAAACTATGATAAGGGCATCTCTAGAACTTGCTAATGAAAAAGATTTTCCACTAATGTTTATAGCCAGTAGAAATCAGGTAGATAGCGATGAGTTTGGTTCTGGCTATGTTAATGGTTGGAACCAAGAAAGATTTGTAAATGATATAAAGAAAATTGCTGACGATATAGATTTTAACGGACTATATTATTTTTGTAGGGACCATGGCGGACCATGGCAGAGAGATGAGGAGAGAAATGCACATCTTGAAGAAGATGTTGCTATGGAGCTAGGAAAAAAATCCTATTATGAAGATATTAAAAATGGATTTGATTTGTTGATGATAGACCCAACAAAGGATCCTTTTCAAATTGGAAAGGTTATACCTCTAGATGTTGTATTATCTAGGACTGTTGAATTAATAGAATATTGCGAAAAAACTAGAAAAGAACTAGGTGTTGGTGAAATTAGCTATGAAGTAGGCACTGAGGAAACTAACGGAGGTTTAACAACAACAGAGACATACGAAAAGTTTATTAATCAACTCAATGAAGAGCTTGATAAAAGGGACCTACCTCATCCAATATTTATTGTAGGTCAAACAGGAACTCTAACTAGAAAAGCTGAACAAGTTGGACATTTTGATTATAATAATGCAAAAGATTTAGCTAATATGGCTTTTAAGTATAATGTTGGGGTTAAAGAACACAATGGCGACTATATGACCTACGAAGACCTTATCAAGCATTTACCATCACACGTAACAGCAACTAATGTTGCTCCAGAGTTTGGAACTGTTGAAACTGGTGCTATTAAAAAGTTAGCAGAATTAGAAAAGTTTGCACATGAAAAAGGCTTAATTGACAGTGTAAGTGATATTGAAAAAGTAATAACCACTAATGCTGTAAAATCAAGAAGATGGGAGAAATGGGTTTCTGATGAATTTAAATCGATGGAAACTGAAGAAATCTTAAATAATGTAGACCTATCAAATGAGATTTTCACATTGGGCGGCCACTATACTTTTAACGACGAAGATGTTAAAAACGAAAGAGAAAAATTAATTAAAAATATAAATTCTATAGGATTAGATGGTGAAAAGTTTATAAAAGAAATAATCAAAGAATCTATTAATAGATATGCTGTTGGATTCAACATGATTGGAATTACAAGCAAAGTAAGAAATGAACTTAAAAAATAAAATAAAATTAATCATATTTGATATGGATGGCTTAATGTTGGACACTGAAATAATACATTTTAAAACCTGGCTTATGTATGCTGAGAAATACGGATTCAAATATGATATAACTAAAAGACACCGTTATGCTGGAATGACAGATAAGCAGGTTTTGACGGCTCTAAGTGATGATATGGGGGATGCTGAAAAAGCATCCCAGATGAGATATGAAATATTAGAAGAAAGAAAGAGAATATTCTCAGATCCTAAAATATCTCTAAAAAAGGATGGTCTAATTGAATTGTTAGATTACCTAGATTCAAACGATATTTTATATGCAATAGCTTCGTCTAGTGGAAGAGATAGAATAAATAATTTGCTAGAAAAAGAAGGGATTCTTGAAAGATTCAATGTGATAGTATCAGGTGAAGATGTTAAAAAATCAAAACCTGCCCCTGATATATTCTTAAGAGCGTTGGAAATTGTAGGAATTTCAAAAGAAGAGGCCCTAATATTAGAGGATTCAGAGAATGGTTACATTGCGGCCAAGGATTCTGGAATAAATTATATGATAATTCCAGATAGCTCATTTGAGTATAACGACCTAAGCGTAGAAAGAACATATAAAAATTTATTTTCTGTAATAGATGTACTAGAGAACATTAAGGAGTAAAAATGAAATTTTTCTTAGACACAGCAAACGTAGATGAAATAAAAAGAATAAATGACCTAGGTCTTTGTGATGGGGTAACAACCAATCCATCTCTAATCAAGAAAGAAGGCAGAGACTTTAAAGAGGTAGTAACAGAAATAGCTTCCTTTGTAGATGGACCAATCTCAGCAGAAGTAACAAGCTACGACTATGAAAACATGGTCAAAGAAGCTCGTGACATAGCAAAATGGGCAGAGAACATCGTAGTAAAAATCCCAATGACAGAAGACGGCCTCAAAGCAGTAAATACCTTATCCAAAGAAGGCATCAAAACCAACTGCACCCTAATCTTCTCAGTAAGCCAAGGTCTCATGGCAGCTAAGGCAGGAGCCACCTACATCTCACCATTTGTAGGAAGAATCGATGATATGGGAGAAGATGGAATTAGACTAATATCAGAACTTAGAGAAGTTTTAGACATCTACGGCCTAGAAAGTGAAATAATAGCAGCATCCATCAGAACCAACAAACACCTAGAAGGATCAGCCCTAGCAGGCGCTCACATAGCAACAATCCCAGGCTCAATCTTTGAAAAACTATGGTCCCACCCACTCACAGATGCTGGTATAGCAAGCTTTAAAAAAGACTGGGAAGCATTTGAAAATAGAGGAAAATAGGTGGGGAAATGACAGGAAATAAAGATATACAAGCGATAGCAGCCATAAGAAGCCTATCCCTAGCTCAGATAGAAAAGGCAAACAGTGGCCACCCAGGCATCTGCATGGGAGCAGCTCCAATGATTTATTCTCTATGGAATAAATATCTGAATGTAAATCCAAAAAATCCATCATACTTCAATAGAGATAGGTTTGTCCTATCAGCAGGCCACGGGTCTGCCCTACTTTACTCAATGATCCACCTAGCAGGTTACAATCTACCAATAGAAGACCTTAAAAACTTTAGGCAAATAGGATCAAAGGCCCCAGGCCATCCAGAAAGACTTGACACAGAAGGGGTAGAAGTAACAACAGGACCACTTGGTCAAGGTATAGCAAACGCAGTAGGCATGGCCCTAGCAGAAAAGCACATGGCAGCAGTCTATAACAAAGAAGATTATCCAGTAATAGACCACAAAACCTACTGCTTATGTGGGGACGGAGACCTAATGGAAGGCGTATCCTACGAGGCGATGAGCCTGGCAGGTCACTTAAAATTGTCAAAATTAGTAGTACTCTATGACTCAAATGACATCTGCCTAGATGGAAAACTAAATACATCCTTCTCAGAAAATGTAGAAGCAAGAGTCAAGGCCCAAGGCTGGAACTATATAAAAGTAGAAGATGGCGAAGATTTAGAAGCAATAGGCAAGGCCATAGAAAAAGCCAACAGCCAAGATGAAAAACCAAGCCTAATAGAAATAAAAACAATCATAGGTTATGGTTCAGCAAATCAAGGTACAAACAAGGTTCATGGGGCACCATTAGGCAGCGACGACTTTGCCAAGGCCAAAGAATTTTATAAATGGGAAAACAAGGACTTTGAAATCCCAGAAGAAATTTATGAGACCTTCAAAGAAGACCTAGGCAAGAGAGGCCAAGAAGCAAATAAGGCCTGGGATGATTTAATGGAAGCCTATAAAAAAGCCTATCCAGAAGCTTATCAATCTCTAATAAATGGTATAGAAAGAAAATTAGACGATAATTTCTTTGACAAGATAAGAAAATACTCAGCAGAAGATAAGGCCCTAGCATCAAGAGCATCAGGTGGAGAAATCCTCCAAGACCTAGCCAAAAATAACCAAAATATCTGGGGAGGATCAGCAGACCTCTTTTCATCAAATAAGACAGATATAGTAGGCTCACCATCCTTTAAGGATGACCCAGCAGGAAGAAATGTTTGGTATGGAGTAAGAGAATTTGCCATGGCAGCTATAGGCAACGGAATCATGGCCCATGGGGGAAGCTTCCACCATGTATCAACTTTCTTCGTATTTGTAGACTATGTAAAGGCAGCACTAAGGCTATCAGCCCTATCCAAACTACCTCTAACCTACGTCTTCACCCACGACTCAGTAGCAGTAGGAGAAGATGGACCAACCCATGAACCTATAGAACAACTGGCCATGATAAGGGCAATACCAAATGTAATCGATCTAAGACCAGCAGATGCCAACGAAGTAAGACTAGCTTGGAAAATAGCCCTAGAAAGTAAGGAAAGCCCAACAGTCATAGCACTATCAAGACAAAATCTAGAAAATCTAAAGGCGACAGAAAATTTAGAATCAATAGATAAGGGAGCCTACATCATAAAAGAAGCAAGCAAGGAAATACCAGATGGAATCTTTATAGGAACAGGTTCAGAAGTATCCCTAGCCATCAAGGCTGCAGAGGTTCTCGAAAAAGAAGGTCAAGCCATAAGGGTAATATCAATGCCATCAATGACCCTCTTTAGAAAACAAGATGCAGCTTACAAAGAAGCCCTTCTTCCAAAAGAAGTGAAAAATAGGGTATCTATTGAAATGGCTTCATCCTTTGGTTGGGCAGAATGGATCGGAGATAAGGGACTAAATATTGCCATAGATGACTTTGGAATCTCAGGCCCTGGTGACTTAGTAGCAGAAAAACTAGGATTTAGCGTAGAAAATATTGTCGAAAAATATAAGGAAAAATATTTATAGGTAAATCACTCCTTTCAAAATGACCTCAACCCCAAAATCCGCAAGGCGGATGGAGGGGTTTTTCCTTTATAATGAAAAAATCTCATCCTAGCATATAATTATATAAATGAAAGAGAGGATTTATGAATAAAAGTGCAATTTTACATTTAAGTGAAAGCTTTATGGCCTATGCCATAGGTGAAGACGAACTAAATATAAGGTTGAGGGCTGGTAGGGAAGATGAAGTCGATGTAAGCCTGCTTTACACATACAAATTTGACTACCCGCACAGCTGGCAGGAAGCTAATATGGAGAAGACCTTTGTCGATGAGCTTTTTGCTTTCTATGAGATAAATATAAAAATAAAAGATAAGAGATTTGCCTATATTTTCAAAATAGAAGAAGCTAATAAGACTTATTACCTAAGTGAATATGGACTCGAAGAGACTTATGATCTTGATAATTTTTACTTCACATCATTTCATATGCCATATATCAACGAGGCAGATATTTTTAAGCCAGTCGAATGGATGAGGGATGCTGTATTTTATCAGATTTTTGTCGAGAGATTTAATAGGGGGAATTTTGACAAAGATGATACCTATATCAATCAAAAATGGCTAGACTTGCCATCTCCAAAGTCTTTTGCAGGTGGCGACCTTAGGGGAATTACTGAAAAACTAGACTATATTAAAGAATTGGGTATCAACTGCCTTTATCTGACTCCGATTTTTAAGTCACCGACCAACCACAAGTACGATATAATTGATTATTTTGAAATTGATCCGCATTTTGGTGATAAAAAAGACTTTAAAAAGCTTGTCAATAAGGCCCATGACTTGGGTATAAGGATTGTCCTAGATGCAGTTTTTAACCACATGTCCCACCTAAATCCTATCTTTGAAGATGTGAGGGAAAAGGGAGAAAAATCTAAATATAACAATTGGTTTTATATTGATGGAGATAAGGCTGATATAGAAAAGATAAATTACCAGACCTTTGCCCATGTTTATAATATGCCCAAGCTTAGGACTTCAAATAAGGAGGTCCAAGATTATTTAATAAAGGTAGGCAAGTATTGGATTGAGGAGTTTGATATAGATGGCTGGAGACTTGATGTGTCAGATGAGGTTAGTCATGATTTTTGGAAGAGATTTCGTAAGGAAATCAAAAGTGCCAAGGCTGACGCTGTAATAATTGGTGAAAATTGGCATAACGCTGAGACTTTCCTAAGAGGTGATGAATTTGATTCTATAATGAATTATGCCTTTAGTAAAATAAGCCTTGATTATTTTACTAAAAAGATTGATGCAAAGAAAGCAAGTGATTGTTTTAATATGGTTCAGATGAGAAATAGAAATCAGGCAAACATGATGATGCTAAATCTACTTGATACCCATGATACACCTAGATTTATTACAGAAATAAATGGGTCTAGGGATAAACATTTGGCAGCGATAGCTTTAAGCGTTGTGTATATGGGAGCTAACTTAGTCTATTATGGAACAGAAATTGGCCTAGAAGGCAAGGGAGACCCAGATTGCAGGAGATCTTTCCCTTGGATTAGTCTAGAAAAAAACATATCCTATCTGGAAAAAATCAAGGAAATTTTAAGTATAAAGGGTCAAAAAGTTATAAGAGATGGCAAGATTAAAATTTCAAGCAAGGATGATATTTTATTAGTCGAAAGGTTTGATTGCGAAAGCAAGCTAAGCCTTGCTATAAATTTGGGCAATGATCTAGATTTTGACCTAGGTGATTCAAATATCCTAGCAGCTAATAAGTATGAGGATAAAAAGTTAGGGGAAAATTCCTTTGTAATTTGGGACTAAGGAAAAATTATTTAATATTTTAAAAGATAGGCGAAGGTCTGTCTTTTTTCTTTGCCTAGAAAAGGTAAGATTAATAATTAATAAGATAAAAAATAAGGAGTATTTATGGAAAATGATCTAAGCCCTGATAAAATTTTACCAAGGGCGATTGATACTTATTGGAAAAAATCTCAATTGCCAATCAAGAAAACAATGATTTTAGCTTTTTTTGCAGGCATCTTTATAAGCCTAGCGGCAGTGGCTTCTAGCCTTGCCTCAGCCCACTTGCTTGCAAGTCCTGAGACCTTGCCTATGGGTAAACTTATCCAAGGCCTTGTTTTCACACCAGGTCTAATCTTTGTCATGGTCGCAGGCGGTGAGCTTTTTACTGGCAATTGCCTGATGGTCTTTGCTCTCTTGGACAAAAAAACCACCCTTAAGACCATGCTAAAATCATGGCTTTTAGTCTATTTGGGAAATTTTATAGGGGCTCTTTTTATAGTAATTCTGATCTCTCAATCAGGCCAGTGGATTATGGGAGATGGGCTTGTTGGAGCAAGGACAATTTTAATAGCCAAGGCAAAAATAGACTTATCCTTTAGCCAGGCCCTTATCCTGGGGATTTTGGCCAATTTTTTGGTGTGCTTGGGTGTTTGGATGGGAATTGGTGCCAAGTCTTATGGGTCAAAGCTAATAGCTGGATTTTTCCCGGTGCTAATATTTGTTCTTTCAGGTTTTGAACATAGCATCGCCAATATGTATTATATACCAGCAGGAATTATGGCTAAAAATATAGGAGGTCTTGCGGCAAAATCTGGACTAGGTCAAGAGGCTCTAGCTAGTCTTAATATTTCTAATATGGTTTTTAAAAACCTCCTGCCAGTTACACTTGGCAATATCATAGGCGGGGCCATCCTTGTTGGGATTTTGTACTTTTTAGCCTATAGGAAAGAGGCTTGATATGGAAAAAGATATAAAATCAACTAGGAGATTCTACCATACAATAGCAGAACCAGGATTTTTGGAATTTAGGACAACAATTAACATCATAAAAAACCTAAAAGAAATCGGGGTCGATGAGATAAGATTTGGAAAAGAAATCCATAGCCCTGCCTACATGTACGGCAGACCAAGCCCTAAACAAACAAAGGCCTACGCAGCCACAATAGATGAAGATGTCGATTTCGATATTTCAGAAATCCTAGAAGGTTACACGGGAGCAGTGGCAAAAATTTATACAAATAAGCCAGGCCCAAATATTGGTTTTCGTTTCGACATAGATGCCCTAACAATTAGAGAATCTAAAGAAGAATCCCACAGGCCAGCAAAAGAAGGCTTTAGGTCAAGAAATGATAAGACCTGCCATGCCTGCGGCCACGATGGCCACTTAACAATTGGCTTATTTTTAGGAAAATGGCTTGTAGATAATAAGGAAAACCTAAAGGGCACCTACACCCTAATCTTCCAACCAGCCGAAGAGGGCCTAAGGGGAGCAAGGTCTATGACAGAGGCAGGAGTAGCTGATGATTTAGACTATTTATTTGCAGGTCATTTGGGCATGGGTGTAGAAGATGGGAAAATCTGCGTTGGGACAGGAGGATTTCTATCATCCACCAAACTAGATATAATATTTAAGGGCCATGCCTCTCACGCAGGTGCCCTCCCAGAAGAAGGAAAAAATGCCAACCTAGCTGCAGCTACAGCCACCCTAAATCTCCACACCCTAACCCAATTTTCAACCGGCATGGCCAGGATAAATGTAGGAGTAATAAGGGGAGGTTCAACCAGAAATTCAGTATCAGATAGGGCAGTCCTAGAAATGGAAACCAGGGGAGAGCCAGAAGCCATCAACCTGACCCTGGTAAAAAGAACCTACGACATAGTAGAAGGAGCGGCCAAAGCCTTCGATCTAGCCTATGAAATAAAAACAGTAGGATCGGCCCCAGCTCTTTTAAAGATAGAAAGTGAATTTTATAAAGAAATAAACGATATGCTAGGAAAACGAGGCTACAAGACCTTCCTAAATGGCAAATTTAAAGCCTCAGAAGATGTAGTCTACTTCATAAACAAAGTAGAAGAAAATGGAGGCAAGGCAGTCCACTTCATATTCGGAAGCAAACTAGCAGCAGGACACCATAAGGATAGCTTTGATTTTAATGAGGATACTTTGGAAGAGGCCTTGGGAGTTTTTAAAGAAGTTATAAGATATTTAAACTGATATTTATCCAAGATAAAGGGATTTTAGGGGAGTTTCCCCTAAGACCCCTTTTTTTATTATCCAAGATAATATTATTATTTACTTTAATTCTTCGTAATGTAATCTCATAATTAATTATATTTATATACTATTGAATCTTCGTAGTAAGGGGAGGCCCAAGGACCCTTTCGCATGGGTCCTCATCGGCCTCCCCTTAAACCCCTCCCCGTTACACCCCACAAGCGACTCCTTAGCGGAGTGCGGATAGTGAAGCTTGCCTTCGGCAAGCCACTCTTTTTAGACAGAACTCTTCGTAATACCTATTCTAATTCTAACTGATTTTGACATTCCGATGCCTAAAAATCTCAATCTAGTCCACATTTATGTTTTGTATATACTCTACATCTCAGTAGTTACAGAATTTTAATTTTAACTCGTGCGTCAGGAGATTTTCTTAACGGCATCTACATTTACAAAATCTCCCGGCCTTGGGAGATTTGTTCTGTATTCTGAGAGGATATTAACGTCATAGTAGTTATTAGGCTCGTTTGCTTTCGCAAACATTGCGATAAATGGGTCTAAAATACTAATCTATTGGGAGATTTAAAATAAAAAGTCACCGTAAAGAAAATCACACTGACAGCCATACTTAAATAATAATTTTGTTAATACTAAGATGACAAGTAATTACAAAAATACAATTTGGACTAGATTGTGATTTTTAGGGGACTTTTGATTTTAAATCAGTATGAATAAAGCTAGATGAATACGAAGTAATCCACCATAATAAAGAAGATTTTTGAAAAAAATCTTCCTGTTTCGCACTCCGCTAAGGAGCCGCTTGGAGGGTGTAGCGAAGAGGGGGGGGTAAGGGGGAGAGCGGTGAGGGAACATGCGGAACGTTCCCTTGGCTCTCCCCCTTTGGCGAAGTCATCAGCTTGATGACAATCATTTATTATGTGATAAAATAACGAAGAAAAATACTAAATAATAATAATTCATTAAAAAATGAGAAAAAAAGGGGATTTTAAAAGGGGCTTAGGCCCCTTTTCCTATAAATCTTTTGGTTCTTTTATTATAAAGGATCCAATGATGAAGGTTGCTGATAAGATTGCTGTTGCCATTAGGGCAGTTTTTTCTCCCGCTGAATGCTCTATCATTACTATTATCTGATAGGCTATGGTTTCTAGGATATAAACTAGGGACCAATAGACGCTCATGATTTGGGTTAGTTTTTCTGAATACATACCTGGGATCTCTTGTGGGATTAAGACGAAGTTTGTTAGTGGTACATACATTATTGTTCCCAAAGCAAGGGCTAGGATTGTTGAAAGTGTCGCATTTGTTGAATTTATTAGGGCTATGGCTATTATTGTTGTAAGGATGCCTGATATTTTTAGGGTTGGGACTCTTTTAATTGATTTTTTTGCTACTATTATTGATAAGAGAGTACCGATTAAAGCTCCTGTTGTAAATAGGGTTGAAATTTTACTGGCAGGTATTGGCGAAAAGTTGGTGTTTGGGAAAATATTTAGCATGACCATATATAGGGTCAAGTGGCCAAAATACATGGTTGGCATGATTATGGCGATTTTTTCCTTAAAGGCATCTTTTAGGTTAAAGTCTAGCCCATCACTTGTTTTTGTTGATGAAATTTCAAAGTTTTCACCAAATATTAGCCAGAGGGCGAAGATTATAAAAGATACGATAGCAAAAGCTACTAAGGCCCACCTACCAAGTCCTAATAATTTTATGATTGGTCCTATTAGAAGGAGAGCTAGGATTGATCCTACATTGTAGGATACGTTATTTAGGGCATTTACCACTGGTCTTTGATCTGGGTGGAAGTAATTTACTACTACAGGTGAGAAGTAGACTACAAAAAGTGCTCCTCCAAATCCCATTATAAATCTTCCTATTAGAAAAACAGGAAAGGACTGGGATAAGGCTGCAAGCATGGCCCCTGCTGGTATTAAGAGGGATGCTAGGCCTATAGATTTTTTGGGAAATAGCTTGGCAAAGATTGTAGCAGCTATCAGGTTGCCCAAGATTTTTGCTACAGTTACCACATTATTTATAAGGCTAACTGCGTGAGGGCCTTCCACATTAAAGAAATTTAGGATATTGGGTGTAAGTTTTGAACCTGCTATCCAGTTGACTGCGAAAAATGCGTAGGCTAAGAACATAAGTCCTTCAATAATTACTGGTTTAATTTTTAAATTTTTTTGCTCATTCATTTTTAACTCCTTATTAAGATAATTATACCCATTTTCAAATGAATTTTATCGGTCTTGACGTATGATAATTTTATGATGAAAATATACAAAGAATTTAATGAAGATTTAATAAAATTTATTGATGCATCGCCTCTAAACTATTTCGCAGTTAAAAATGCTAGCGAAATTCTAGAGGAGGCTGGCTTTAAGAGGCTTTCTGAAAAAGAAAATTGGGAATTAGGAAGGGGAAAATACTATGTAATTCGTGATGATTCCGCTCTTATAGCCTTTGAAATAGGAAAAGACCCAAGGGAGGGCTTTGAGATAATAGGATCTCACACCGATAGCCCAACCTTTAAAGTCAAGTCTAATCCAGAAATAGGGACAAATGGCTATTTAAAGCTAAATATAGAACCTTATGGGGGCATGATTCATTCAACCTGGCTTGATAGGACCCTATCTCTAGCAGGAAAGGTTGCCTACAAGGAAGGCGATGAGATTAAATATTCTCTTGTAAATATTGACAAGAACCTTTTGACTATTCCAAATGCAGCCATCCACATGAATAGGGAAATCAACAAGGGCTATGGTTATAATCCTCAAGATAAACTTTATCCTCTTGTAAAAACTATCAGCGATGCGCTTGAAGCGGATGGATTTATTCTTAAACTTCTTGCTGAGGACCTGAAAATAGATGAGGATGCCATCCTTGACTTTGACCTAGGCCTTTATGATAGGCAAGCTGGGGCGATAATAAATGATATGGTTCAAGTAGGAAGGATTGACAATCTCGGTTCTGTCCACGCTTCTCTTAGGGCTCTTGTGGATTCTAAAGAAGGGGCCAATAAGATGATTATCTTAAATGACAATGAGGAAATCGGATCAAGGACTAGGGGAGGAGCGGCTTCTAATTTCTTAAAGGCTGTGCTTAAGAGAATTGCCCTCAAATCAGGCCTTGATGAGGAAGGCTACCAAATTATGGTGGAAAATTCTATGCTAATTTCAGCCGACCAAGCCCACGCCATTCACCCATCTTATCCAGAATATTCTGACCCAACTAATATTGTAAAGATGAATGAGGGACTAGTAGTAAAAATCGCTGCAAATGGAGCCTATGCATCTTTTGTTGAAACTAAGGCAAGACTTTTTGACCTAGCAAATAAATTGGGTCTTAAGCTACAGACCTTCCACAACAGAAATGACAAGACAGGTGGGTCAACCATTGGGCCAATCACAACTACAGTTCTTGGACTAAAGACCATAGATGTGGGCATACCAATGCTTGCCATGCATTCTATTAGAGAGCTTTGCGGCATGAAAGACCATTACGAGGCTTACGAAATATATAAGGGATTTTTTGAGGAGATTTAAATGGCAATAGTAGAAGTAGCACTTGTGCCACTTGGCACCAAGGAAACATCAGTTAGTAAATATGTAGCAGAAGCAGAAAAAATCCTAAAGGATGAGGGCTTAAAATATAAGCTAAATCCTATGGGAACAGTAATTGAGGCGGATTGTGACAAGGCCTTTGCAGCCATTAGAAAGATGCAAGAGTCAGTATTTTCTAAGGGAGCAGACAGGGTTTACACAGTTATAAAAATTGATGACAGACGTGATAAGAAAGCCTCTATGGAACAAAAAATAAAATCAGTTGAAGATAAGCTATAAAATTTAATTAATAGAAATTTTCCTTTAAATAGGCCTACTTACTTAAGCTAGTTAGGATTAATATTTTTTCTAAAGAGAGTGTCTATTTTTAATTCAATTTTATTATTAACTGATGATGTATTTGTAATAGTTTTTAAAAACAAATTGTATTAGAAAAAGCGTCAATAAACCCGATTAATTAACGGATTTATCGACGCTTTGGGGCCTATAGAGCCCCTATTTTTTTGTTGATTTTTATTTTAATTTAAGAGCAACTTCAAATTCTCTTTTTGCTTTTTTAAATAAGAATTCTCCATTACGTACTGATGAAAGACATTCAGCCCTATTTCTTATTGCCTCAAATTCATTTGGTGCATCAAGAACTATGAAGTTAGCTGGTTTTCCTTCATCAAATCCATATTCGTCTTGAAGGTACATTGCTTTTGCTCCATTATAAGTTACAAGGTCAAAGTCCTTATCAAAGTCCTTTTCGCCCATTAGTTGTGCAAGATGGATTCCATTATCAAGGATATTCATTAGGTTTCCATTGCCTGCTGGGTACCAAAGGTCGACTATAGAGTCTTGAGCAAAGCATACATTAATACCATTATCTACAAATTCACGAACTCTTGTGATACCACGACGTTTTGGGTATGAATCTTGGCGGCCTTGTAAGAAGGCATTTTCTGTTGGAAGGGAGACGAAATTTAATTTAGATTTTCTAAATAGTCCCATCATTCTAAAGGCATATGAATCATCAGCTGATCCAAAGGAACAAGTATGACTTGCTGTTGTTTTTTCAGCAATACCCTTCATCATTGCTTCTGCATTTAATACTTCTACAAATCTTGCCATAACATCATCAGTTTCATCACAGTGAACGTCAATAAGTTTGTCATGTTTTACTGCAAGCTCAACAATTTCTTTTAGTGACTTTTCTCCAAGTTCACGGCTCCATTCGTTGTGTGGAATTCCACCAACAACTTCGCAGCCAAGTTCAAGAGCTTCTTCAACTAAATCTCTTCCTGTTTTGCCATCTTCTTTATATGAATACATACCATTTTGTGGGAAGGCAACAACTTGAATTGTACACTTATCTTTTAATTCATCACGCACTTCAAGAGCAGCCTTTATTCCTGTTAGGTTAGGATCAGTACAGTCAGTTTGAGCTCTTATATATTGAGTACCATAGGAAAGACAATCTTCTACTGCTTGGTAAATTCTATTTTTCATATCTTCTTTTGTTACTCCCTTTTTGAAGTCATTCCAAAGGTCGATTGCTTCAAAAAGTGTTCCTGATTCATTTTTAACTTCATCAGTCTTACCAATCATGTAGTAGTCTAGGTGAAGATGGGCATCCACATATGGTGGAATAACAAGTTTTCCATCTAAATCAATAACTTCATCTGCATCTTCCAGATTGTTTCCAAATTTTGAAAACTTTCCATCTTCAACTAAGATTTCAGATGAATCTCCATGACCATAAACTTTTGCATTAATAAATTTTTTCTTCATAATATATTCCTCCTAAGAAATTTTAAATAATTAAGCCATTGTCTTCTTTGATAAAATCGTTACAATCAAACCTACTCCTAAGATTGTAGTCATTAGGATAAGTAGATTATTAATATTTCCATTTGCAAGTATTGCTCCACCTAGTGAACTTGCAACCATTATTGAAAAATTAAAACTTGCAGATTGTAATGACGTAGCAACTGCTGATGCGTTTGGTGGCACTTGTCTTGCAACTGCTGTTTGATATAAGGTAACTAAGGCTCCAAAGCCAATTCCCCATAGGATAAATCCTAAGTGAACCATAAGACTAATTGATGAAAAGACACTAAAAAATATAAAGGCTAGGCAAGATGACGCTAACATTAAAAGGCAAAGTATCTTTATATGCTTATCAATAATTTTTCCTGCAATAAAAACAGATAAGATTGAACCAATTCCAAAAAGAACTTGGGCAAATCCAATTCCTCCACTGTAATTCATTGAATCAACCAAATTTGTGATATATGTGTAAACTCCGTAGTTAGTTACTACTGATATAAAGGTAAGTAAGATAATAATAAGCACGCCTTTATTTTTGATAAGAGTAAGAGGTGAGTTTGCCGCAACTCTTTTTTCTCCAGAAACTTCTGGCAACATGAAATTACTGCCTAGGGCAATAAAAATAATAAGAATTGCAATTGCTAAAAATTCAACTCTCCATCCAATATTTGTACCAATAAATGTTACAAGCGGAAGACCTAAGCTCATACCAAATGTCGTACCACTCATAATAACAGCGACTGCCAAGCCCTTATGTTCATCATCAACAAGCTTCATTCCGTAAGCCGCAATCATTGGCCACAAAACTCCAGCACATATTCCACCAATAACTCTTCCGACAATGGCAATACCATAACTAGGTGCAATACCTACTAAGATATTACTTAGAGCAAAGCCTATTAGTAAACCAAGCAAAAGCTTCTTCCTGTTAAATTCAACAGTTGCAGATATTAATGGAATTGCAAAAATCGCACTGGCTATTGCATAAAAACCAACTAAAGTACCAGCTTGTGCTTCTGATATACCAAGACCAGTCATAAGCTCTGGCAAGATTCCAGACGGCACTAATTCAGACAAGATTGCCATAAATGTTACACTTGCCATAAGTATAAAAGTTGGCCAATGAAAATTTTTCTTTTCTACCAAATACATAACCTTCTTTCTATAATTTTGTTCATAATTATTATATAACTATGAACGTAATAATTATACAGTAATACAAATAAAAAAGCAAGGCCTGCACTCATAAATATCGCATATTTACACGTGACAAAGGTTTGCTATAATTACTATAATTATTCTCTAATTACAAAGTTTGATGAAAATTTATAAAATATCAATTTAGTTTTGTTAGAAAATCAAATTCGCTAAATTTATAGAAAGCTTATCGAAAGTTAATTTTAATAAAAGAAGCCTTGCGATATTTGCAAGGCTCTTTTAGACTTTAAATTAGATTTGACCAATCATTTTTAAGATAATTTGGGCAATAATAGATGAACCTATGTAGGTACCCAAGATTACGAAGATAGAAAGTATGATGATTTTTGGTCCGGTTTTCTTTAGCTTGTCTAGTTTTTAACCTGTGTAGATACCTGCGTAGGCAAGGATTGGTGTACAAAGGGTTGTGAAATCTACATTTTCTGTATGGTAGCTGATAAAGCCTGATATGGGAAAGGCTGGGATTATGACTATTCCTAGGGCTATGATGTGCAGTTTAAATTTTTTTATTTTTTTCCTTCTTTCAAATACCTATAAGCAACTTCTGCAAGGATGCCAGTTCCTATATAAAATGTGCTTTCTTCTACGTCGAATTTTGAATTGTGGTGTGGGTAGATTTTGCCATCTTTGTTTTCTTTAAGATTGTTAAGGGATAGGAAGGTACCTTTGGCTTCCTTTAGGAAAAAGGAAAAGTCTTCACCACCCATAGATGGATTTGCTATCTCTCTAACTTTATCTTTACCAAGTAAATCAGTGGCAATATCTTTAACATAGCCTGTAAAGTCATCGTCATTTATAAGGCTTGGGTAAAATCTCTTGTATTCGAGGATTCCCTCGCACCTAAAGGCCTTGGCTGTATTTTCTACAATTTCTGCCATTCTTTTTTCCATAAAGTCTCTGGTTTCTTCGTTGAGATTTCTAACTGTACCCTCCTCCCAAACCTCATCTGGGATGATGTTTTGGCAGGTGCCGCCATGGATTTGGCAGATAGAAATGAGTGAAGACTGGGTTGGGTCAAGCTCTCTTGAGATAATCTTTTGCAGACCCAAATTAATTTCACTAATGGTTGCAATCGGGTCAATAAAAGAATCCGGTCTTGCCCCGTGGCCACCGTGGCCCTTCACCCTGATGATAAAGGCATCCATAGAGGCCATCATCGGGCCCTTTTTGTAGGCTATAGTGCCTTGGGGTAGATTACCAAAAATTCCGCCTTCATGAAGGCCAATTACTCTGTCTACCTTAGGATTTTCCATACATCCTTCATCAATCATTGGCTTGGCACCGCCAGGGATTTCTTCACCTGGTTGGAAAAATATCTTGACTAGGCCATCTAGCTTATCTTCATTTTCCTTTAAAATCCTGGCAGCCCCAAGAACCATGGCTGTGTGGCCATCGTGACCGCAGGCGTGCATACAGCCTTGGTGGGTCGATTTAAAATCAAGGCCAGTTTCTTCTGTGATTGGTAGAGCGTCCATATCAGCCCTGATGGCAATACATTTGCCCTTGTAAGTACCAATCTCAGCCACTATGGCATTGCCATTTACCAATTTTTTGTAGGGGATACCTAGAGATTTTAGTTCTTCTTCTACATAGGCCACTGTCTTTGGTAAGTTTAGTTCAAGTTCTGGAATCTTATGGAGATTCCTTCTATCCTTGATGATAGTTTCTTCAATTTCTTTGGCTAGGTCTAAAAAATTCATACAAGCTCCTTATAATTAATTAGTATACAATCATTTTATACTGATTCAATAAAGTGATATCTTATTATTGTAAATCTAAAATTGAATAACTAAAATTAGCATTAAAATTTTATTTAAGTATACTGTCCATAGGACATAGGAAATTTTTTTTAGAAAACATTGTTAAAAAAATATCCATGTGTTATAATAGTAATAAATAATTTTCCTAAGGAGGAGAAATGAAAAAATCAAAAACACTTTTGACTCTACTTTTAGCAGGTCTAATGATGACCTCTTGCGGTGGTGCTAAAGAGGCAGAGCAAAAGACAGAAGGAAAGAATGAAACACAAGCAGAAGAAAGACCACTTACAGTAGCCATGGCTACAGAGATTGACTCTCTTGATCCATTCAATGCTACAGCAGGGGATACCAAGACTGTGATGGATCAAATCTTTGATGGCCTACTCGATGTGGATGAAGATGGTAATCTTGTGCCAGATTTGGCAGAATCTTACGAGATTTCAGAAGATGGCCTAACCTACACTTTTAAACTCAAAAAAGGTGTTAAATTCCACGATGGTTCAGATTTTACAGCAGATGATGTTTACTACACTTATGATAAGCTTTCTGGCCTATCATCTGGCGAGCCTATGTCATCTAAATTTGCAGCTATCAAAGAAATGAAAGTAGTATCACCTACAGAAATTACCATGACCCTTGATAAGGTAAATAATTCCTTCATCTACCTACAAAACCAACCAATAGTCAAAAAAGACTATGAAGATAACCAAACTAAGCCAATTGGTACAGGTCCTTACAAGTTTGTTTCCTACACACCAGGCGAGGGCATGGTTATGGAAAGATTTGATGACTACCATAGAGCTGATCACACAGCAAAGATTAAGCAAGTAAATGTTGTAAGGGTTGCTGATAACCAAGCCCTAGTTATGGCCTTAAATAACAAGGAAGTGGACCTTGCTTCAAAGCTTACAGCAGATGAGCTTGAGCAAGTAAAGGATAATACAGATTCATATTCTCACCCACAAAACCTAGTCCAACTTCTCGGTCTAAATAATGGTATCAAGCCATTTGATGATATTAGAGTAAGACAAGCTATAGCCTATGCTATCGATAAGGATGAGTTAATAGAAACTGTTGCAGGGGGCAAGGCAACAAAGATTTACTCTTCATTCTCACCAGCCCTTAAGGACTATTTCAATGACCTTGGCGAGCTCTACCCAACAGATGTAGAAAAGGCTAAGGAATTATTAAAAGAAGCAGGTTATCCAGATGGAATTTCCTTTAAGATGACAGTGCCAAGTGACTACAAATTCCACATGGACACAGCAGAATTAATCCAAGCCCAACTTAAAAAGGCAAATATAAACGCAACTATAGACCCAATCGAGTTTTCAACTTGGCTAGATAAGGTCTACAAAAATAAAGATTATGAAACAACAATAGCAGGATTCATAGGCTACACAGACCCAATTAGAGTCCTTGATAGGTATGTTTCAACATCTGATAAGGACTACCTAAACTATGTTTCAGAAGATTTTGATAAGGCAATCTCAAATGCCATGGCAACTTTAGATAGGGATGAGCTTATCAAAAATGTAAAAGACGCCCAAGAAATAATAGCCAAAGATTGTGCGGCAGTATTTTTACAAGACCCTAACGACAACATAGTCCTAAATAATGCCTACACAGGTCTTAAGACCTATCCAGTCCAAAAACTAAATCTAGAAGATATAAGCTTAAAATAATGACAAAATCAATAATAAAAAAGATAGTTTCGCTTATCATGACCTTGTTTTTTGTCTCACTTCTCATATTTTTTGTATTTCAGATAATAGGGGGCAATCCCGCTGAAATAATCTTAGGAACTGAGGCAGATCCACATCAACTCCTAGCTCTTGAAAAAGAGCTAGGTCTTGATAAGCCTATCTTTGAAAGATACATAAATTGGATTTTAGGGCTTTTTAGACTTGATATGGGCATGAGCATCAAATACCAAATCCCTGTTAGGGAGCTTTTTTTTAAGAAGCTACCTGTAACCATGTGGCTTACCTTTTATTCATTGATCTTATCAATAATAATAGCCATCCCCCTATCAATACAAATTACAATGAAGGCTGATAAGTGGTATGCATCGATAATTACTGCGGTGACCCAACTTGGGATTTCAATTCCATCCTTTTGGCTAGCATTTTTGCTAATCCACTTATTTGCAGTAAGACTCGGCCTATTTTCAACCCTGTCTTTTAATATAATGGGCGGAAGCTTTTTGGATAAGCTAAAGAATTTCTTCCTCCCATCCCTTGCCATTGCAATACCAAATGTGGCAACCATAATTAGGTACATGCAGGCGGCCCTTCTTGATGAAATCAACAAGGACTATGTAAGGACAGCCAGGATGAAGGGGATGGAACTTAAGGAAATCTTATACAAGCATGTCTTAAGAAATGCCTTAATTCCGGTAATCACAGTTATTGGAATGTGCCTAACATCAGCAGTTGGCGGATCGCTTATAGTAGAAAACGTATTTTCCCTACCAGGAGTAGGTTCTCTAATTGTAGCCTCAATTAGCTCCAGAGACTTCCCACTTATCCAGTCGGTAGTACTTGCGGTGGCATTTTTGGTAATCTTTATAAATCTTATAATTGATATAATTTACGGCCTAGTTGACCCAAGGATTCGAGGTGGCAGATGATTAAAGAAAATAAAAATTCGATAAGGATTGGCAAGGCAATCATTGGCCTTTATTTTATAATCCTTATTATTTCAATATTTTGGACACCTTATGACCCAAATAAGGTAGATACATCTATGAAGCTCTTATCACCAAGCCTAGCCCATCCTTTTGGGACAGACAATATGGGAAGGGATATCCTATCTCGCCTAATGGAAGGGTCAAAATACGCCCTCATCCTTTCCTTTGGAACAGTATCCCTAGCCCTTTTCCTAGGTTCAATCATAGGGGCAAGTGCTGGATATTTTGGAGGAGCTGTTGATGAAGTTTTGATGAGATTTATAGACTCACTCATGGCCTTTCCAGGCATTTTATTTGCCATGATGCTTGTAACAGTATTTGGAGCTGGGGTTATGAATACCATCCTTGCCATTGGAATTATGTCAGTTCCTTATTTTGCAAGGGTTGTAAGGAGTGGATTTTTGCAGGTTAAAAACGCTCAGTTTGTAAAATCTGCAGTTGTTAAGGGGGCCAGTCCTCTTTATATAGCCATCAACCACATCCTTCCAAATATCAAAAACCAACTCATGGTAGCTATTGTCTTATCAGTATCTCAGGCAATTCTTGCCGAAGCAGGACTTTCCTACTTAGGCCTTGGAGTTAGGCCACCAAACCCATCTTGGGGCAGGATGCTAAAAGAAAGTCAAGCCTATTTTAACCAGGCACCTCACTATTTCATCTTCACAGGTATTTGCCTAAGCCTAGTAGTATTGGGCTTTACCCTTTATGGAGAGAAATTCAGGTCAGAAAGATTGAAAGAGAAGGCAGCAAGATGAAAAAAATCCTAGAAGTAAAGGACCTAACAGTAGCCTTTAATACTGTTAATGGAGATAAAAATGCAGTCAACCACATATCCTTTGACCTTTTTGAAAATGACTTTGTAGGCTTAGTTGGAGAAAGCGGCTGCGGCAAGACTGTAGCAACCCAGACAATTCTTGGAATCCAGTCAAAAGATGCTATAATAAAGTCAGGTTCTTGCAAGCTTCGTGATATAGAAGTCCTTGGCCTATCTGATAAGGATTGGAAAAAATACAGGTCTAGAAATATAGCCACAGTCTTCCAAGAACCAGGCTCAGCCCTAAATCCCTTAATGAAAGTGGGGGCCCAAATCGAAGAAGTCCTAAAAATCCACTACGATTTTGATAAGAAAAAACGCCAAGACCTTGTATATAAAACTATGGAAAATGTAGGTCTTAGGGATGTAGAAGACTTATATAATAAATATCCCCACGAGCTATCAGGCGGCATGCAGCAAAGGATAGTAATCTGCATGGCCCTAATTGCAAATCCAAATGTCCTCATAGCAGATGAGCCAACCACAGCTCTAGATGCCAAGGTCCAGGCCCAAATAATTGACCTCTTTAAAGACCTAGGCCACATCTACAAGGGAGCAATCTTATTTATAAGCCACGACTTAAACCTAATCGACAGGATTTGTAAAAAAGTCATGATCATGTATGCAGGAAGATTGGTTGAAAAGGGAGACACAAGAGATGTAATAGATAAGCCCTTCCATCCTTATACCAAGGCCCTCCTAAAGGCAGTGCCAAATTATAAGAAAAGGGGAGAGGCCCTTTACAATATCAAAGGCCATGTACCAGATTTAAAAAATAGGTCAAATGAAGGATGTCCATTTGCAGATAGGTGTGACCACACCATGGAAATCTGTAAGAAAGCTTACCCAGCAGCCTACATCAAAGATGGGCGTGAAGTTCATTGCCACTTATACGGAGATCAAAATGACTAGTATCTTAAAAATAGAAAATATAAGCAAGGTATATAAGGATTCTGCTATCCTATTTAGAAAAAAGGACAACCTAGCTCTAGATAAGGTTAGCTTTGACATAAAAAGAGGAGAAATCTTTGGCCTAGTCGGTGAATCTGGCTCAGGCAAGACCACCCTATCAAACATCATCCTAAGGCTAATAAAGGAAACAAGCGGCAAGGTATATTTTGAAGATAAGGACATAACAAGCCTAAGCAAGGAAGAACTTTTAGCCTACAGGAAAAAGCTCCAGGTAGTCTTTCAAAATCCCTACCAGGCTCTAAATCCCAAAAAAACCATAGGCTTTTCCATCAGGGAAATCCTTAAAATCCACAAGGTTTATACAGAAGAAGAAGGGGAAAAAAAGATCAGGGACATCCTAGAAGAAATAGAGATGGAAAGCGATGTGCTAGATTATTATCCAGGCAACCTATCAGGCGGCCAAAAGCAAAGAATAGCCATAGCCTGTGCCCTAATAATAGAGCCAGAGTTTTTAATCATTGACGAAGGGGTCTCTGCCCTAGATGTATCAATCCAGGCTCAAATCCTAAACCTAATTAAGAAACTTCAAAAAACCCACAACTTCACCTGCCTCTTCATCTCCCACGACTTAAACGTAATAGCCTATCTATGCGACAGGATAGGAGTCCTCTATAAGGGAAGGTTAGTAGACCTATTCGAAACCAAAGATCTAGCAAGCCAAGATAGGGATGACTACACAAAAGAACTTTTTAAGTCGATAAAAATATAAAAACTAAGCCTCCAATTTTTGGAGGCTTTAAAAAAACCCAGCTAAAGGGCTGGGATATTTTTATTTCAACAAATTCATCCTTCTAGCTGCCTGGTATAAAAATATGCCGAGGATTGCGTTTATTGGCATGGCTACTAGGACTACTGGGTAGGATGGGATGAAGAGATTTAGTTGTTTAGTCATGCTTAGGGCAAGGGTTAGAAACATTGTTCCTGAAACCATTGTTCCTAGGGCAAAGATTAGGATTATCTTTGGGATTGAGAAGTTTTTATTCATTGCCTTTATTAGGTAGAAGACTACTAGGCTTGTGATTATTTTTTCGATGAAGTTTGGGATTTGACCGCCTGGAAAACCTGTTGTTAGGGCACTCATGATTCCTCCGGCGACTCCTAATAGTAGGGCTTCTTTGACATCTTCTACTATCATAAGGGAGATGAACATCATTGATAGGAGAAAGTCTGGCTTGACTCCAAAAAATATTCCTGGCACCATGAAATGAAGGACTAGTCCTAGGGCCATGAAAACTGCTGATATGGTTAGATTTCTTGTTTTGATTGTATTTTGTTTTTGCATTATTTTACCTTTCTTTTCTTTTAATTAGGGGAATAAAAAAAGCTCACTCCTAATATATAGGAGCGAGCCTTAGCCCACGGTGCCATCCCTCTTGTCTAAAATTAGACATCTTTAGATACATACATATCCTATCCCTGTAAGGTGAGAAGCACCCGCTGGCTACTATTTTGATTCACCATTGATCTGTTAGATCCATTCACAAAAAATCTTACCTTGCAATTCTCATCTACCATTTACTTTCTGTTGGTTTAATTATTTGCTACTATTTCTAACTACGATTTATATTGATACTATAATACACTAAATTTATAATCTTGTCAAGCCTTAGATCATATATCTGATTAAGAATATGATTGCTAGGACATACATTACCCAGCTTACTTCCTTGTATTTGCCTGTTAGGACCTTGATTAATACGAAGGAAATCATTCCGAATGCTATACCTTCTGCTATTGAATAAGCTAGTGGCATCATGAGGATGGTCATGAAGGCTGGGAATGATTCGGTGATATCTCCAAAGTTTATTTCTACTACTGTTGATAGCATGAATAGTCCGACTACTACTAGGGCTGCTGATGTGGCTTGGCTTGGTATTAGTGAAAATACTGGGAAGAAGAAGGCTGCGATTGCAAAGCATCCTGCACAAGCTAGGGCTGTAAGGCCTGTTCTTCCGCCTTCTGCAACACCTGCAGAGCTTTCTACGAAGGTTGTTACTGTTGATGTTCCTAATAGGGCTCCACATGTTGTTCCTACAGCGTCTGCTAGTAGGGCCTTTGATGCGTTTTCTAGGTTGCCATTTTCATCTAGCATTCTTGCCTTGGTTGCTACACCTGTGAGTGTGCCAAGGGTGTCAAATAAGTCCACAAATAAGAATGAAAATAGGACTGAGAACATTTCTAAGCTAAAGACATTTGAGAAGTCTAGCTTAAAGGCTATTGGTGAGATTGATGGAGGGAGTGATACGAGTGATCCTTCTGGAAGACCTGTTACTCCAAGTATTAGGGATAGGATTGTTGATACCAAGATTCCCCATAAGAGGGCTCCCTTTACCTTTCTTGTTGTTAAGACTACCATCACGATTAGGGCAAAGAAAAATACTATAGATTCTTTGCTTGAAATATTTCCTAAGGATAGGGCTGGTTCTGCCTTTTCTATAATGCCTGCATTTAATAAACCAATTTCTGCGATAAATAGACCAATACCGACTGATACAGCCTTTTTGAGTGTAGATGGGATTGAGTTAAATATTGCCTCTCTGACACCAAATAGGGATAAAATCATGAACAAAATACCTTCAAAAAATACAGCTGTCAGAGCAAATTGCCAAGGGTGGCCCATTTTCATAACGACTGTATAGGTGAAGAAAGCATTAAGCCCCATACCAGCTGATAGACCGAATGGAAGATTGGCATAAAAGCCCATCAATAACATTGCGATAATGGATGCTAGGATTGTAGCTGAGAATACTGCACCGTAGTCCATACCAGATTCTGATAGGATTTGTGGGTTAACAGCTAGGATATAGGACATTGTCATAAATGTGGTTATACCTGCCATTATCTCGGTCTTGATATTAGTATCATGTTTTTTAAGTTTAAAAGTTTTCTCGAAAAACGAAACTTTTTCCATAATTGCCTCCTTTTATTAATGATACGAGTCCATTATATTATAAATTTAGTTTTTGTCACCACATTTATATAATTTTTAACCTTTATTTTTAGCTTGATAAATATTATAATAGAAGTAAGAAACTATCAATAGTTTATTAGATAAGGAAGGTATATGACAAGTAAAAATATCATACAATTAATAGTAATAATTATAGGAGTGATGATGAGTGCTTTTTTCTCATCAAGTGAGACGGCCCTGACATCTCTCAATGTATTTAAAATCAGACAATTAGAAGAAAATGGGGTGAAAAATTCTTCCCTGGTTAGAAAGCTTTCAGAGAATATTGGCAAGGTCCTAACAACTATTCTTATCGGCAATAATATCGTAAATATAGGGACAACCACCATTGCCACCCTATTTTTTACAGATATCTTGGGTCCATCAGGGGCTTTGGTTTCAACAGTTGTCCTTACAATTGCAATCCTAATTTTTGGCGAGGTTTCTCCTAAAAATATAGCCGCAGCTAATAGCGAAAAGGTAGCCCTAAAGGTTGCAAAGCCAATAAGCTTTTTAAATATTATCCTAAAGCCACTTTCTTTTATCTTGCAGGCTATAACTGGGGTCATTACTAAGTCCTTTATTGATGATAATCAGCAAAGTGGAGATCAGGTGACAGAAGAAGACCTTAAGACAATTGTGGATGTATCTGAAGAGCAAGGGGTAATCAACCTTGAGGAAAGTGAGATTATCAATAATGTCTTTGCTTTTGGAGATAGCGATGTAGAAGATATAATGACAGCCAGGACTAATATGGAGGCCATTTGTGTCGATATAGAACAAGATGAACTTAAGGAATTTTTAAGAAATTCTATCCATTCTAGGATTCCTGTTTATGGCAAGTCTATCGATAACATCCTAGGAATTCTCCATATGAAGGACATAGTTGCCTTTATTGCAGAAGATAAGGAACTTGATATAGAAAAGATGATAAGGCCTGCCTTTTATGTTTATGATAATATGCACACCTTTGACCTCTTTAAGGCTATGCGTGGAGAAAATGTTTCTCTTGCCATTGTCACAGACGAATATGGGGGCACAAGTGGTATTGTCACAATCGAAGACATTGTAGAAGAGCTTGTAGGCGAGATTGAAGATGAGTATGACACATCCCACGATAAAATTTATAAGATAAGTGACAAGGAATATTTGGTCAATCCATCAATTCACATAAATGACTTCAATGATTATTTTGATACAGACCTAATTCAGATTAAAAACGACTCTATAGGCGGTTTTGTAATTGACACCCTAGAAAAAATTCCAAAAGAGGGCGATGAAATCGAAATTGAGGGTATAAAGATAACAGTAATCAAAGTAGATAGATACAAGATAGAAATGCTAAAGGTAGAGTTTTCTTAAGGAGGAGACAGTGAGAGAAACAGTTTATATCACAGGCCACAAGAAGCCAGATACAGACTCAATTATGTCAGCCATAGCCTATGCTGACCTTAAAAATAGGCTAGGAGAATATGATGCAATTCCTATAAGACTTGGCAAACTAAGCCAAGAAAGCCGTTTTGTACTTGAATATTTTGGGGTAAGGCCACCAGAAATCAAGGAAACAATGAAGCTTACTGTAGGAGACCTAAACATAGATAAGGGCAATATAATCGACCCATCTATTCCAATTAGAAAAGCTTGGGATACCTTCCAACATGGAGCTACCAATTCCCTAACAGTTGTAGACTCTAAGGGAGAAATCGTGGGTATAGCATCCCTATCAAATATTACAAAATCTTACATGGATATATGGGATGATAAGATCCTCGGCAGGTCAAGTACTCCAATTGATAATATCATAGATGTCTTAGCTGGTAATATCATAAACCTACCAAAAGAGCCTAGGGAGCTTTCAGGAAAGATGGCAGTGTTTGCCATGAGTGGGGATGAAAAGGACCTAGAGGGTGTAGTCCTTGAAAATGACATAATCATATCAGGAAATAGGTATGCCTATTACAAATATCTTCTAAATCAAAAGATATCACTTTTAATCCTAACCAACGGGGCAAGGCTTGATGATGAGGCCCTAGAAGTGGCAAAAGAAAACAAGGTTACAGTTATATCTACAGAATATAACTCCTTCATGGCTTCAAGACTGCTTCCACTTACAATTCCTGTAAGCCATGTAATGACCACAGACAATCTAATTTATTTTAAAACCGACGATACCCTAGATACAGTTAGGGAAGTCATGGCCAAGTCTAGATTTAGGTCATATCCGGTAGTAGACCCAACTAATCAAGTAGTAGGCTCAATTTCTAGGTATCATTTGATTTCTTCGGATAAGAAAAAGCTAATCCTAGTAGACCACAACGAACGCAACCAATCAATAGATGATATAGACGAAGCAGAAATTATAGAAATAATCGACCACCACAGGGTAGCAAACATCCTTACAACAGGCCCAGTCTTCTTTAGGGCAGAGCCAGTTGGATCAACTGCTACAATCATTTCAGAAATGTATTTAGAAAGTGGTATCAGACCATCTAAGCAAATTGCAGGTATACTTTGCGCTGCTATAATCTCAGATACCCTTCTTTTCAGGTCACCAACTACAACAGATATTGACAGGAGAATCCTAGATAGGATGAGCAAGATTGCAGACATCAACCCAGAAGAATTTGCAGATAGGATGTTTAGGGCAGGCACATCTTTGAAGGGTAAATCAGCCAAAGACCTAATCGAAGGAGATATCAAGACCTTTACAATCGGCTCTTCAACAATAAGAGTAGGCCAAGTAATGACCATGAATCCAGAAGAGCTAGTACCAATTATGGATGAGCTAAAAGAGCTAATGGCAGCTAAAATTAAGCAAAGGGGAGAAGATACCTTCGTCCTAGTCCTAACAGATATCTTTAACCAAAGAAGTGAGCTTTTAGTAGTAGGTGAATTCTATGATGCTATCCAAGAAGAATTTGGAGAAGTCACCAAAAATGGCACAATAAACGCAGAGGGAGTTCTCTCACGTAAGAAACAAGTAATACCAAAACTAACAGCAGCAATAGTCAAGAAATAACAAAAGTCTCTAGCCTAGCTAGAGATTTTTACTTAGGAGATAGGATGGAAATATTAGATTTATACGATAGGTACAGGAAAAAAACAGGCAAGACCTACATAAGGGGTGATGTCATGCCCCTTAATACATACAGGCTCATTGTCCATGTCCTAATCTTTGATAGGGACGGGAGATTGCTCATCCAACAAAGAAAGGCAGAAAAGTCCATGGGAGGCCTGTGGGATATAACTTGCGGTGGGGCTTGTCAAAGTGGTGAAAACACTGATCAGGCAGCAAGCCGTGAGCTTTACGAAGAGCTAGGCATAGCTTTCAATTTTAGGGGCTCAAGACCAATCCTTACAGCCAATTTTAAGTATGGCTTTGATGATTTTTACATGATTCACAAAAATATAAGACTAGAAGATTTAAGGCTGCAAGAAGAAGAGGTAAGTGATGCAAGGTGGGCATCCTATGATGAGGTAACCCGCCTGATGAAGAGAGGGAAATTTGTAAAATACAAGAAATCCTTCATAGATTTGCTCTTTGACCTAGAAAAGGATAAGAGATTTATGGAAATATAAAAAGGCCCGGAAAAAAGGGCCTTGTATCTATAGGGAATTAAGTTGATCAAGCATGTAGTCAGGGTCCATACCATGAACCATGCAAGCTTCTTCAAGAGATTCATATAAAGATGTTGGACATGCTATGCAGCCCATACCGCTCATCATAAGAACGTTGATAGCTTCTGGCTTTGCTTGAATTATATCACCTATAATCATATCACGAGTGATAGTTACTTTGTTTGTTTCTTTTGTATTTTCGGTCATAAATATTCCCCCTTTTATAGGAATATTTTACTACTTAAAATATAATAATCAAAGTAAATCACTAGGATATAGGAGAAAATATGGAAAAGTATGAATTATTAGAAAAAAAGAAAGAAGAATTAAGAATATTACAAGAAAAAATCAATGAGGGCCCACAAAATAGCTTTCTAAAGACCTTCCTAGGACCCTTGGGCCTAGCCTTTCTTGGCCTTAGTCTTGCGATTTTTTTTAAAATGACAGATGTGCAAAAAATTGGCATATTTATAATAATATTTATAATTAGCCTTAGTATTTATACCTTAAGGACTCAGAAGAAAAATGAAAGGGAAAAGAAAAGGCAAATAGCAGAAAGACTTGCCCTCCAAAAGGAGATAGTAAGCTTAAGTAGGGAGATAAAAAATGAGAATAATTAAATATAGTAAGTCTGAAGAAGCCCTAAATATAGCTACCCATGCTCTCGGTTTCATCCTTAGTCTGATATTTTTTATACCAGTAGTTGTAGGAGCCTACCATGGCAAGGACTTGCTAGGATTTTTGGCCTGGCTAATTTATTTTATAGCCATAGCCATCATGTTTTTGGCATCGAGCCTCTACCATTCCATGACCAATCCCACAGCCAGGACCATCTTTAGGGCCATAGATCACGGGGTAATATACCTGACAATAGCAGGGTCTTATACGCCGATAATCTTAATTGGCCTCAGGTCAAGCCTATCCATAGTCATCTTTGTCCTTATATGGATCTTGGCTATTTCAGGCATAACCATGAACATCATAGCCTTTGCTACAGGCAAGGAAGATAGGATAGGAAAGGCCTCGATGATAATCTACATGGCCATGGGCTGGATATCCCTCCTACTTATCTATCAAATTTATAAATACATCGGCATGTCCTATATCATGTTTTTGCTAGTCGGCGGTCTATTTTACACCCTAGGAGCCATTTTCTATTCCATAAAGAAAATCCCCTACAACCACGCTATCTGGCATATTTTTATCCTTGTAGCAGCCTTTGTCATGTTTTATGGCAACTATAAATTTTTGGGATAATTGCAAGAAAATAGAAAGTAAGTATAATATTAGCAGTCGAGTAAGAAGACTGCTAATTTTATTTGGAAAATGATTAGGAGGATTAGCAATGAGACAAGAATTTAAGGCAGAAGCCAAAAAAGTCATGGATTTAATGATCCATTCAATTTATACAAACAAGGAAATATTTTTAAGAGAGCTAATATCAAATGGGTCAGATGCCCTAGATAAGCTTTATTTTGAAGACCTAAAGTCTGATTCAACCACAGAAAAAGATGACTACTATATAGAAATCATCCCAAATAAGGAAAAGAGAACCCTTACAATCAGGGACACAGGTATTGGCATGAATGAAGAGGACCTAACAAATAACCTAGGAACAATTGCCAAATCAGGTACAGAAGCCTTCAGAAATTCTGTAGAAAATTCAGACGCCAAAGACCTTATAGGACAATTTGGTGTAGGTTTTTATTCAGCCTTCATGGTTGCAGAAAAAATCGAAGTCCTATCCAAAAAACACGGCCAAGATAAGGCCTACCTTTGGACAAGTGAAAATGCCGATGGTTTTGAAATAAAAGAAGCAAAGAAAGATGAGCCAGGCACAGACATCACACTCTTCTTAAGAGAAAATACCGAAGATGAAAACTACGACATCTACCTAGACCAAAATACAATTAGGGGACTCGTTCGTAAATATTCAAACTACATCAGATATCCAATCAAGATGCTAGTAACCAAGACCAAAATCAAGGAAGGATCTCCAGAAGATAAGCCAGAATATGAAGATTATAAGGCCTATGACATCCTAAATTCAGATAAACCAATCTGGAAAAAGTATAAAAAAGACCTAAGTGATGATGATTACATCAATTTTTACCAGGAAAGTCACTACGGCTTTGATAAGCCACTAAGCTGGCTTCACTTCTCAGTTGAAGGTCTAGTAGAATTTAGGGCCCTACTCTATATACCAGAAAAGGCTCCATTCGATTATTATTCCAAAGATAGGAAAACAGGACTAGAGCTTTACTCTCACGGTGTAAAAATCATGGATTCTTGCGATGAAATCCTAGATGATGCCTATTCCTTTGTAAAGGGAGTTGTAGAGTCAGATGATTTGACCTTAAATATTTCAAGAGAAACCCTCCAACAAAATAGGCAGCTAAGGGTAATTTCTAAGCAAATCAATAAGAAAATTAATGCTCATCTCAAGGAAATGATGGAGAAAAATAGGGAGGACTACGAGAAATTCTACAAGGAATTTGGCAACTCAATCAAGGTTGCAATCTACGAATCCTTTGGGGCAAATAAGGAAGAACTCCAAGACCTCTTACTCTTTTACTCTAGAAAAGAAGATAAGCTAATAAGTCTAAGAGAATATAAGGAAAAAGCTGCTTCAACTGCAGAATTTATCTACTATGGAACAGGAGAGTCAATTGATAAAATCAAAGCTTCCCCAGCTTTAAAACTAGTAGATGAAGATGTTGATGTCCTCCTATTAGATGATAGACTAGATGAATTTTTAATCAAAATGCTAGAAGAATACGATGGTCTTAAATTTAAGTCCATATCAGCAGAAGATGAAAAAAATGAAGAAGACAAGGAAGATAGCGAGCTAATAAACTTCATCAAGGAAGCCATGCCTGAAGATGTGGTAGATGTAAATATCTCAGATAAGCTAGAAGATATACCAGCCATCATCAAGCAAAGAGGAGAAGTCTCAATAGAGATGGAAAAGGCCCTCAAAGACCAACCAAACGCCTTTGGCATCAAGGCAGAAAAAGTCCTAGAAATCTCAAACAAAACCAAGGCCTACGACCTCTTAGAAAAAGCCTACAAGGATGATAAAGACCAGGCAAAAATGATAGCAAGGCTCCTCTTAGACCAAGCAAGACTCATAGAAGGTCTAGAAATCGAAGACCCAGTGGCATATGCTAAAAACATTTGGAAACTAATTTAATAAAAAATTACAAAGGAAAGTGCGGAAAATCTGTGCTTTCCTTTTATATTTATACAAGAAATAAAAAAATATATAAGATTTTGATCTAGCAAAGTTTATTGTGATTGAATTTTTGTCACGAATATGATACAATATCCGTGACAAAGGAGAATTGTAATGAGTTCATATATGGAAATAATATCAGATAAAATAAATAGCTTCGACTCACATAAAGTATTTTTTGCAAATGACTTTTTAGATATTGCATCTAATGCTACGGTTAGACAGATATTAAAAAGATTAGCAGACGAAGATAAAATTAAGCGTGTAATTGATGGCTTTTATTACAATCCAAGATACAGTGAATTAATTGGAGAGTACGAAGCAGTATCAATACATGAGTTAGCACTTGCTATATCAAGAAAATACAATTGGAATATTGCACCATATAATAGCACAGCCTTAAACTTATTAGGACTTTCAACACAAGTTCCGACTCACTATAAATATATATCTAGTGGAAGATATAAGGAATATAAAATTGGGAATACGGTTTTAGAATTTAAAAAAGTAAATCCAGGAGAAATTGCCAATATGTCCCTAAAGACGGCAACAGTTATTCAAGCAATTAAGTCTTTGGGCAAAGAAAATATAACTAGCGAAGTTATACAAAAGATAAGAGAAAACTTAAGTGAAAAAGAAAGAATAAACTTAATGAACGAATCAAAATCAGTTCCATCATGGATATATGAAGTGATAAGGGAAATTTGTGAGGGTCAAAATGAATAAGTTTTATATAGAAAACAAAGAAGATCTAAGGGTCTTAATAGTCAATACTGCAAGAAAGAAAAATATATCTGAAGCAGTCATTGAAAAGGACTATTGGGTTACTTTTATCTTAGACTATCTATTTAAAGAAAATAAATGGAAAGAATATTTTACCTTTAAAGGTGGCACATCACTTTCAAAATGCTTTGGACTTATAGAAAGATTTTCTGAAGATATAGATCTAATCTTAGATTGGAGAGTATTAGGATATGAAGAAAAAGAACCATGGTTAGAAAGGTCAAATACCAAGCAAGATAAATTCAACAAAGCGGTTAATGAAAAGACAGAAGAATTTTTAAGAGATGAATTTTTAAAAGTTTTAGAACAAGATTTAAACGATTTTAACTTTAAATTTTCCATAGATACAATAGACCCACAAACAATTCTATGTAAATATCCTAAAATTTTTAAATCTAATTATTTAAGTCAAAATATAAGGCTTGAAATAGGAAGCCTTGCAGCATGGACACCAGCAATTGATGTTGAAGTTTTACCTATAATTGGTGAAGCCTATCCAAATGTATTTAAAGAAAAAACTAATATTAGAACAGTATCAGCAGAAAGAACCTTTTGGGAAAAGGCTACTATACTTCATCATGAAGCAAATAGACCAGAAGATTCTCCTATGCCCCATAGGTATGCAAGACACTTTTATGACCTATATAAGATAGCAGATTCAGATTTTAAAAATAAAGCCTTAAAGGACAAAGATTTATTAAAAAAAGTGATTGAATTTAAAATGAAATTCTACCCCAGAAAGTGGGCTAGGTATGAAGATGCATTAAATGGTAGATTAAAGTTAGTTCCAGGAGAGTTTCGATTTTCTGAAATAGAAAAAGATTATAAAGCTATGGCTGAAATGATTTATGGAGATTATCCAAACTTTGAAGAGATTATAAAAGCTCTTAAAGAACTAGAAAAAGAAATTAATGATTAAAACTCCTGAAATATTTTGAAAAGGAGGAATAAACATAGGCAAAATTGATAGCAGGACTACTCCTAGACCAAGCAAGACTAATAGAAGGCCTAGAAATCGAAGACCTAGTGGCATATGCTAAGAATATTTGGAAACTAATTTAATAAAAAATACAAAGGAAAGTACGGAAAATCTGACCTGAACCCGTAAACACGGAATAATTTAATAATATTTTAAGCGGAATGTAATCTGTACATAACAGGGGACATTCCGTTTAATTTTGTTTTAATCCTATCCTCATTGTACCATTTTATATATTTTTCAGTCTCATTTCTTAAATGATCATAACTTTTAAAATCTTCTCCATAATACATTTCCTGTTTCAATATTCCAAAGAAGTTCTCCATTGGAGAATTGTCTAGACAATTCCCTTTTCTTGACATACTTTGCCTTATATTCATCTTTTCTAGTTTTTTAGTCCAAGTACTATGTTGGTAATGAAATCCTTGGTCTGAGTGTATAGTTAAATCTTTAATGTCCTTATTTTCTTTTAACGCTCTTTCTAGCATAGTATTAGTTAATTCTATTGTTGGGTGATTGCTTAGGGTATAGCTGATTATTTCACTGTTGTATAGGTCTAATATTGGTGATAAGTATAGTTTCTTTTCTTGTCCTTTAATTCTAAATTCTGTTACATCTGTTAGCCATAATTGGTTCGGTTTATCAGCTTTAAATTCTCTATTTACAACATTATCTGCTACTTTACCTATTTGTCCCTTGTATGATGAGTATTTTCTTGATCTAGTTTTAAATTTAGAGCATAGCAAGGATTCTTCTCTCATTATTCTTAAGACTTTTTTATGATTAATATTAAAGCCTTTATTTTTTAATACCATAGTTACTCTTCTATAGCCATATCTACCTTTTGATGCTTCTACTATGGTTGTTATTTCTTTTCTAATTTCTTTATCTTTATCTATTGGTTTAGCTAATTTCATCTTCCATTCATAGTATGATGATTTTGGCAATTCAGCTATTTCTAACCATTCACTTATCTTGCTTTTAGGATATTCTTTTTGTAACTTGAGGATTATTTTTGTTTTTTCCTTGCTTCTGCTTCCTCTTCCAGGAGCAAGGCTTGTAGCTTTTTTTCGTATATTATCTTCATTTTGAGAAGTCTATTTTCTTCTCTTAATCTTATTAATTCTTCTCTTTCAGTTTCATTTATTGGAGTATTAAGTTTAGACTTTTTATTTAATTTGGTCATATTTTTTCTAGGCCTTCCTCTGTTATCCTCTAGTCCAGATAAACCACGCTGTCTATATGCTCTCTCCCGATTACATATTATTGATTTATTGCTTATATTAAAGTGCTCTGCGGTTTGTCTGAATGAGATATTATTGATTTGCCTATATTGTATTACAGATAGCTTAAATTCACTAGTGAATTTATCTTTATTTTGCTTTTTTGATAAGTTATCAAATCCACCTGATTGATATTTGATTATCCAGTTTTGTAATGTACCTTCGGGTATATCATATTTTTTAGCAACCATCGGACTGCCTCCAGATTCCCCTGATAAATATTCCGTTACTAGTTTGATTTTAAATTCTTTTGTATATTTTGGCATACAAAAACCCCTCCATCCGTATTCCGGATTTTGGGGTTCAGGTCAATCTGTACTTTCCTTTTTCCTTGCATAAAATTATCTTTATGAGGTATTTGATGTTTTTTATTTGGGTATAAAAAAATAAAGGATATTTAACAAGTTAGAAGGAATTTATATGGATAATTTTAAGCGATTTCAAGTGGAAAATTATAGGGAAGATTTCATACATATAGATCAAATAAAATGGGACGGTGAGGGTCTAAAAAATAACTTAGAAGCTGAAAAGAATCATATCAAAATCAACTTGATATTTGCTGACATAGTCTACCTCTATTCAAACACTTTGGAATTATACAAGCCAAGCTGGTGGATAGGTAAAGAAGGAGATTACTACCCATTCTATTATGCTGAAGATTCAGAATATATTAGCAAGTTAAAGAAAGAAGTAGATCATATTAAGGATAATAAAATAATACACTTTGTAATAATTGGTGTAGATAATGTTGTAGATGTCTTAACATCAGATTTTCCCAAAACTAATATTAGATAAGATCTTCTAAATATAGTTGATAATTGCTTGTTAAGACTGTTGCTTAAAAAATTAAGGAAGGTGGATTTTATGAATTATTCTAAGTCTTGGAGTTTTAAGAAGCTTTTAGGAATTTTCCTTTGGGCATTTTTGCTTGCTGGCATGTTTTTACTAGTAAGCTGTGGTAAAGAATCTGTATCAGAAAAGAAAGAGGATATAGAATTTCCTGTCGATGATAAGGGATACCCGCAAAACAATCTGGTAATGATCAATGGCAAATCTTATCCTATAGATTTTGTAGGTCAATCACAAATGGAATCTGAAATTGAAGTTAAAATGGATGGGGATAGGGACTTTGTTGAGATTACTCTTCCCCAAGGACCTCTTATTAACTATTGGAGTCTTGATGAAAAAGAATACATGAATTTGACTTCATATAGTAGGATTGATTTTCCAATTAAAAACGAAAATATGGTCGAAGGACCATCTGCAGCTGTACAAAAATTTGTGCTTAATGTTGTAAGAGGAGAAACTTCAGAAATTTTACTAAAGTGGGCAAATGTAGATGATATGGATAAGTTATTTAAGGATAAGAAAGAGGATTATATCTTAAAAATTTTAGTAACTTATTAGAAAATTTTGTTACAAAGGGGCTGGATTTTAGCCCCTATTAGTTTGTAAGAATTTGAAAAAATAGGTAAATTTTCTCATGAACTAGTATAATAATATAAAAAGAAAGTCGGGAGACCAAGGTCTCCTTTTTATTGGGAGGAAATATGGAATATAAAAGAACTAATGCTTGGCTTGCCATGGATGATGATGACCTTGATAAGTTAGAAGCTATGTCTAAAGATTATCTAGAATTTATGGATAAGTCTAAGACTGAGAGAATGGCTGTTAAGGAGATTGTTAAAAGAGCTGAGGCAGCTGGTTTTAGAAATCTTGATGATTTAATCGCAAGTGGTGACCTTAAGGCTGGGTCCAAGGCTTATGTTATCAATAGAAATAAGGCTGTGGCTATGTTTGTGATTGGTAGGGAGGATTTAGAAAAGGGTATGACTATTGTCGGTGCCCACCTAGATAGCCCAAGGCTTGACCTTAAGCCAGTTCCACTTTTTGAAAAAAGCCATGCAGCTTACCTTAAGACCCACTATTATGGGGGTATTAAGAAATATCACTGGACAAATATTCCCCTTAGCCTTGTGGGTGTAGCCTTTACTAAGGATGGAAAAAAAGTTGATATTTCAATAGGAGAAAGGGACGATGAGCCAGTATTTTTCATCTCTGAGCTTTTAATCCACCTTTCAGCTGACCTTAACCAAAAAAAGGCCAGCGAAGTTATAACAGGTGAGCAACTTAATATCATGGTTGGCTCAATTCCACTTAAGGATGAGAAGGAAAATCCTATTAAGAAGAATGTCCTTAAGATTTTAAATGAAAAATATGGAATAGAAGAGGAAGATTTCCTTACAGCTGAGCTAAATGTAATACCTGCTACAAAGGCTCGTGAAGTAGGCCTTGATAGGTCAATGATTATGGCCTATGGCCACGATGATAAGGTATGCTCTTATGCAGCCCTTAAGGCAATTCTAGAAGTAGAAAATCCAGAAAAGACCCTAGTTGGACTATTTGTAGATAAGGAAGAAATAGGATCTGTTGGTGCAACAGGCATGACCAGCCAATTTTTCGAAGACATGACCCTTGAAATCCTAAATGCCTTTGGCAAGGGAAATGTTGTTAGCTTAAAGCGTGCACTTAGAAATTCTAAGGTGCTTTCAGCAGATGTGACCCTAGCAGAAGATGCAAATTTCTTAGAGGCTACAGAAGAGATGAATACAGCCAAGCTTGGCCATGGGGTTTGCCTAACTAAATATACAGGCAGCCGTGGCAAGGGTGGCTCAAATGATGCTGACAGCGAATATCTAGCTGAAGTAAGGACTGCCTTTGGAAAAGATGCTGCTATTTGGCAAACAGGTGAGCTTGGTAAAATCGACCAAGGTGGTGGTGGAACAATCGCCTATATCCTTGCAGAATACGGCATGAGTGTAGTCGATTGCGGTACACCAGTGGTATCTATGCATGCTCCTTTAGAAGTTATCTCAAAGGCAGATTTATATCAGACTTTTAAAGCATATCTTGCCTTCTATAAACATATCTAAAATACTGATATCTACCCATTTGATCAGCTATAAAAACTTTGCGAAAAATATTTGACAATACTTTTAGCAGATGTATAATATATATTTTTTGACAAATACGTCCCTCTAGGGTATAATGATATAAGTATCAAACGGAAGGATGATTAAATGGCACAAAGATCAGTTCACGATATTAGAAAAGAAGTTGAAAGTTCGGTAGGTAAGGAAGTAATTCTCAAGGCCGATATGGGCAGGAAGAGAGTTAAAACTAAGACAGGTGTCATAGTAGATGCATTTCCAAGTGTATTTACAGTAAAGGTCAACAACGACTTTGATGTGGAAAGAACAGTGTCATACACTTATTCTGACATTCTCACATCTACAGTAAAATTGACTCCAAATAAATAAAAATAGGGGCTGGCAAAACGGCTCCTTTTTTTATTAAAAAATTCTTCCAAAAAGAAAGGGAACTATGAAATACGCAGACTTACATATGCACACATCTTATTCAGATGGGGATTATGATATAGAAGAAGTAATAAAAATGATGGCTGAGGCAGGCCTTAAAAAAATTGCCATAACAGACCACGACAGGTGCGACCACTATGACAAAATCAAGACTCTTGGCAAGGCTTATGATCTTGAAACTATAAAGGGGATAGAAATATCAGCCTATGACTATGAAGTGGGTAAAAAAGTTCATATAGTTGGTCTTTTCTTGCCAGATTCCACGCCTAACATTAAAAAACTTAATGACCACACAAATAAGCTCAGAGAAGCCTGTCACATCGAGCTTTTACCTGAACTTGCGAAAAAGGGATTTGACCTTGACTATGATTTTGTCAAAAAATTTGCCCCAAATTCTATAATCTATAAGTCAGATATATTTTGGGCCCTAAAGGCCAAGTATCCAGAAAAGATGGAGGGTCTTGGCTTTAAGGATATTTTTAAGGAAAAAACTACGGATGACCTGGCTAGGAAAATGGGCTACATACCAGTAAAGGATGCCATTTCTGCCATAAATGAAGATTCTGGCCTATCAATTCTTGCCCATCCACAAGAATATGACAATTGGGATGAGATTGAAAAGTACGCAGGCTTTGGCCTAAGAGGAATTGAAATCAATCACTCCAGGATGAAGGGCGATGATTTTGAAAGAGCAAGGGAAATTGCTAAAAAATTTGATTTTATCATGTCAGGAGGGTCTGATTTTCATAGATTGGGAAGATTTGAACTAGGAGATTATGGTCTAAGTCATGATGAATTTGATAAGTTAAGAGAGGATTTTAATGACAAATATTGTAATTCTTGATTCTAAACCCCTAAATCCAGGCGATATGAGCTTTGGTAGCCTAAAGAAGCTTGGAAATGTGACAGTTTATAAGGAATGCCCAAACGACATAGAAGAAATAATTAAAAGGGCCAAGGATGCTGAAATTCTCCTTATTTGCTATACAAAAATTACAAGAGATATTATAGAAAAACTTCCAAAGCTTAAATATATCGGTGTCCTATCGACAGGCTACGATTCTATTGACCTAGAGGCTGCAAGAAATAATGGGATTGTCGTTACAAATGTGCCAGCTTATGGAACTGATGCTGTGGCCCAGTTTGGCCTTGCTCTCCTTCTTGAGCTAACAACAAGGGTTGGTCACCACGATGGGGAAGTTAGAAAGGGTCGCTGGAAAAAGGAAGGCTTCTGGTATTTTGGAGATTTTCCACTAATAGAACTAGTTGGCAAAACCATTGGCATTATGGGACTTGGTAAGATTGGACTTGCAGCTGCCAAAATATATAAGGCCATGGGAATGGAAGTTATTGCCTACAATAGGAGCGAGAATGAAGAGGCAAAGGCTTTCGTAAAATATGTGACTAAGGATGAAATATTTGAGAAATCCGATATAATAGACCTTCACCTGCCTTTAAATGATCAGACAAAAGATATTATCAACGAAGATTCAATTTCTAAGATGAAAGATGGGGTTATTATCATAAATACAGCAAGGGGCGGCCTAATTGATGAGGATGCCCTAATGGCAGGCTTAGATTCAGGCAAGATTTATGGGGCAGCCCTTGATGTCAATAAAACAGAGCCTATAAATGACGATAACCCAATGCTTGCTTATGATAATATAATCATAACCCCACACATGGCCTGGGGACCGGTTGAAACTCGTCAGAGGCTTCTAGAAATTGCCATAGATAATATCAGGGCCTTTGAAGCAGGTAAAGCGAAAAATGTAGTAAATTGAGAGGAGAATTATGAATATATTTATTGATATTGCAAACTTTATGTGGGCCAATGTAATTGGCTATGTCCTTTTGGGGGTGGGCCTTTATTATTCAATAAGGCTTGGCTTTCCCCAATTTCGCTATGCAAAGGATATCTTCCATGTCATTAAGAAAAATCTGAAATCAGATTCAAATGTATCTGGTTTTGCAGCCCTTGCAACAGCTGTAGGTGGTCAGGTTGGGACAGGATCCCTTGTAGGAGTTGCAACAGCCCTTGTAGCTGGAGGTCCTGGGGCTATATTTTGGATGTGGATTACAGCTCTACTTGGTATGATTATAACCTTTGCTGAAACAGTACTAGGACAAATTTATAGGGTAAAATTAGAAGATGGAACCTACAGGGGCGGTCCTGCCTACTATGTGAGATTTGGTCTAAAATCTAGAATAATGTCAGTCATAACTGCTATTTTTTACATAATTGGTGTAGGCCTTTGCATAGCCTTCATGCAGACAAACTCCATAGCTCAAGCCCTTACAGGCGTATCTAATATTAATCCAATTTACATAGGGGTAGTGATTACGATAATTGCTGCCATAGTTACAATCGGTGGGGTTAAAAGGCTTACAGATATTTCAAGCAAGATAGTTCCAGTTATGGCGGGTTTATACATACTTGCAGTTTTATTTATCCTGCTTACAAATATTACTAAGGTCCCAGCCATGTTTTCAGATATCTTTAAAGGGGCCTTTGGCCTTAAACAAGCCTTCGCTGGCCTTGGTGGTTATACAGTAATGACCACCTTTAGGTATGGGGTTGCAAGAGGCTTATTTTCAAACGATGCTGGTAATGGTATAGCAGGTATCATGCATGCTTCAGCAGATGTTAAACATCCGGCAGAGCAAGGATTTTTGGGCATGTTTGGGACCTTTGTTACAACAATCATAATATGTACCCTTACAGCCTTTGCCATCATGCTTACAGGAGTATTAGGAAATGGTAACGATGGTATAGTCCTAGTCCAAGATGCTTTCCAATCACAACTTGGCAACCTTGGTCGTTGGATGATATTCTTTGCTATGCTAATGTTTGGTTTTACAACCCTAATAGCAGACTTATTCTATGGTGAAACCAATGTCCTTCTAATATTTAAAGAAAAAGCAAAAATCCCACTTTGGATTTATAGGTTAACAGCCTTTGCCATGTTTATAATTTCAACCAAACTAGACCTTCATGTGGTCTGGGGAATAATAGATGTCTTTGTTGGGATAATCGTATTTATCAATGTAATCAGCTTATTCCTGCTCTTTAAGAAGGTAAAAGAAGTAATGGATGATTATGAAAGACAAAAAAGCCAAGGCATAGAAGACCCTCTTTGGAAAAGAGAAGAAGAATATAAATTATAGAATTTAAAAATCCGGATGAGATCAAAAGATCAAATCCGGATTTTTTATCTTTCTTGGATAATCTCTATCCTGTAACCATCTGGGTCTTCTACGAAGAAATATTTATTAGAATCTGGCCTAAGGCCTTTAATTTCTGTCACTTCATAGCCTTTAGCCACAAAATCTTCCCTTAGAGAGATAATGTCTGGGTGGGAAATAGCTATGTGACCATAGCCAGTACCTAGGTCGTAAGGCTCTTCCTGGTCGTAATTGTAGGTTAATTCTAATTCAAATTCTGGTGAATCAGGGAGAATTAGATAAACTAAATCAAATTTCTTTTCAGGAAATTCCTTTCTTCTTGATTCTCTAAATCCTAATTCTTCAGTATAAAACTTAAAGGACTTATCAAGGTCCTTGACTCTAATCATTGTGTGTAAAAATTTCATAAATCCTCCTTATTTTATATATAACCTAAAAGGGGAATCTTACACATTAAAATAATATTAAAGTAAGTTTTTCGATTATATTTAATAAAATTAAATTTGACTTTAATATTATTTAGGTTTATAATGGTAGTAACAAAGGAGGATGCCATGGGAAATGATAAGAGAGAATGGATAGAAAATCTCGATGATAGCGAAATCGACTTTATCAAGAGATTTATCCTAGAATCGGGATCCTTAAAGGAAATGGCAAAAATCTACGGCGTATCCTATCCGACAGTCAGGCTTAGGCTTGATAGGCTGATTGAAAAAATAAAACTATTAGACAAGGAAGATAAGTCCTATGTAAGCCTAATTAAATCAATGGCCATAGACGGAAAAATCACCCTAGATGCTGCCAAGATTTTGATTGAAGAATACAAAAGGGAAGGATGAGAGAAATGAAAAAATTATTAGGATTATTTTTAGGCTTAGGGATATATACTTTTTTAATTCCACTTATAATTCAAATCATAATTTGTAAAAATACCAAGGGAAGATGGGGGTTAATAATACCAATCTTATCTTTTCTAAGTACACTTGCCTGGTATATAGGACAAGTAACTTTTGATGCCTATGGGGAAAATCAGGTCACCATACCAGGCTTCATTATAGGTCTTATTATAGCAAATATACCAACGATGATTCAGTATTTGGTTTATATTTACTACAAAAATAAGAAAAAACAAAAAGATGAACTAGACAAGATGGAGATAATGGATATGTGACAGCCAGGGATAATCCCTGGTTTTTTAATTTTACATTTTGTCACCAACGATGGTGACAAAACTACGCTTAGTAACGCTTGCACAGGCCTATAGAAAAGAGCTATAATAAGATTAAGAAGTTTATTTGTCTAAATGAAAAAGGAGGAAATTATGGACAGAAATACTAACATTAAAAATAGTGTGCAGCGTTTTGGAAGGTTCCTAAGCGCAATGGTAATGCCAAATATTGGTATGTTTATTGCATGGGGATTTATCACAGCTCTTTTCATACCTAAAGGTTACTTACCAAATGAAAAGCTTGCCGCAATGGTAGATGTTTTATTAAAATATCTCTTACCAACCCTAATAGCTTATTCAGGTGGTAAATTAGTTGGCGGTGAAAGAGGGGCAGTAATAGGAGCTATCGCTACAGCCGGTGTTATAGCAGGAGCTGAAATACCAATGCTAATGGGTGCTATGGTCATGGGACCTTTTGCAGGATGGGTTATCAAGAAGTTTGATAAGGGTGTTGAAGGAAAAATCCCAGCAGGATTTGAAATGCTGGTCAATAACTTTTCTATAGGTATCATCGGAATGCTTCTAGCAATCCTTGGTTACTACGGAATTGGACCACTTTTAGCAGGCTTAACAGCTGTTTTAGAAGGTGGAGTTGATTTTTTAATTAGCAAAAAACTTCTTCCATTAGTATCAATCTTTGTTGAACCGGCTAAGATTTTATTCTTAAACAATGCCATCAATCACGGAATATTTACTCCAATTGGTGCTAACCAAGTATCAGAAATGGGTAAATCTATAATGTACCTAATAGAAGCTAACCCAGGACCAGGTCTAGGTATACTTTTAGCCTATTTCTTCTTTGGTAAGGGTGACTCAAAGAATTCATCAGCAAGTGCTATGATAATCCACTTCCTAGGTGGTATCCACGAAATATATTTCCCATATGTACTAATGAATCCATACCTATTACTAGCTGTAATAGCGGGTGGTTTTTCAGGAGTTTTAACAAATCTTCTTTTAAATACTGGTCTAAGATCAGCAGCCTCCCCTGGATCAATCATAGCAATAATGTCTTTGGCAGCGCCTGGAGACCATATTAAGATTATGATTTCTGTTATAATAGCGGCAGTAGTATCATTTTTAATAGCCTCTATTTTTGTAAAGAGAGCCTTTGCTAAGGGAGGCACAGTTGATTTTGAAAAGGCAAAATCAGATCTTGCAAGTTCTAAGGCAGAATCAAAGGGCGAAGTTAAGAAAGAAGCATCAACTACAAATACAGTAAAGGCAGCCAAAGATGTTCATAAGGTAGTTTTTGCCTGTGATGCGGGAATGGGCTCATCAGCTATGGGTGCATCAAGATTTAGAAATGCAATCAAAGATTCACCATATGATGTTGAAGTAACTCACGCACCAGTTTCAGAAATACCAGAAGGGGCTGATATAATAGTTACAAATGAAAACTTAGTTGAAAGAGTAGACAAGACTAAGGGATATGAAATAATTCCAATCAAAAACTTCTTAGCAGATCCAGGTATCAATCAATTAATCGAAAGATTTACAAAATAATAAATAGAAGGGAGGGAGGTCATTGAAGGCATATAATTTATCTCAAAGACAAAAAAATATCATCCATATAATTGGAGATAATAAGGATGACTATATAACAGTAAATGATATAGCTAAGAAAATTGGTGTATCTACAAGGACTGTCCAAAGGGATTTGCCTCTTATTGAAGATTTTTTATATGAAAATGACTTCTCTCTAACCAAAAAACCAGGTCAAGGTCTTATATTAAATGAATCTAGGGAATCAATTGCTTATCTTTATGAGCTTTTAGAAATGGTGGATTCATCCAAGCAGTATGAGAGGGTTGAAAGGGTAAATTTTATTCTCTCAAGACTCTTAACTAGCAAGCAAGCAATAAAGTATTTTGTTTTTACCCTATATTTAAAAATATCTGAAAAAACCTTGGTAGAGGACTTAGACATAATTGAAAAATGGTTGTCAGTTTACGACATAAAGCTTATCAGAAAGCGAGGAGTGGGAGTAAGTATTGAAGGCAGGGAAAAGGCCATCAGGAAGGCCCAGGCCAAGCTTATCAATGATATGCTAGATGATGATAAGAAAATAGAAATATTGAGGGATATTTATGATGATGTCAAGGTAACTCTCATAAGGGAAAATGATATCTTATCAATGATAGATCTAGATATCATAAATAGGACCAAAAAATCACTGGATAAGACCTTTGCTAGGCTAAAAATTAGCATTTCGGACAACTCTTATTTTAGCCTTTTAGTTCATATCTCTTTATCTATTGAGAGACTTAGGCAGGATAAAAAAATAGATTTCAACGAAGATTTGGTTGAAAATCTTAAGTCAAGCCAGGATTATGAACTTGCCAAAGAAATCATAGGGGACTTGGAAGAAGAATTTAATATAGAAATTCCTGATATCGAAATATATTTTGTGGCCATGCATATTAAGGGCACAAAAATAACCGATGACAAAAACGAAAATTTTGATATAAATGAAGCTAGCCAGTCCCTTAATATTACAAAAAAACTCATTGAAAAGATGGATAAGCTTTACAGGCTCAACCTTAAAGATGACCTGAGGCTTGAAAGTGATCTTAGGGCACATATAATGCCAGCCTTAACTAGGCTAAAATACAGGCTTGCTATTAAAAATCCTATTCTGGATGAAATAAGAGATAAGTATGGACAAATCTATGAAAGTCTTAAGGAAATTGGTCCGGACATCATCAGAGATGAGGGAAAATTACCTAGCCATACGCAAATACCTGATGATGAAATTGGTTATATAGCTATTCACTTTATAACAGCTATAGAATCAAAGATAAGCCAAAATGTAGGGGTTAATATCCTTACAGTTTGCCCTACTGGTTATGGTACATCAAGGTTACTTGCGACTAAAATTAAAAACCGATTCTCGAATGCCAATATAGTAAATAATGCTTCTATAATGAATCTGAATAGAGAATTTTTAGAGGAAAATGATGTAGATTTAATAGTATCAACCGTTAAAATTAATAGCCTTATGGAAGAAGGTGATATTAGCGATTTTGCCTATATAGAAATGCCTGCCTTAGCAGATGAAGATGATTATTTGAAACTTACCACCAAGTTAAGGGAGATTTCAAGAAAAAAATACTATAATGGTGGAAGTGTGAAAAAGTCATTTAGTGAAATTTCTTCGAAAGAGATAGGAGAATCCAAAATAGATTTGGGGCAAAAAATTTTCGAAATTTCAACTAATCTCAACAATCTTTACGAAAATACCAAGTATTTTTATCTTGAAAAGAAAGATGACCCTTATAAAAAAGCTTCAAAATTAGTTTCGGATGATAGGCTAGAAGGAGAGACGATTTTTGAAGCCATAGTTGAAAGAAATAAGTTAAATCCGACCTATTATGAGGAATTTAATCTTTATTTGATCCATGCAAAATGTGAGATAAATAGACCAAAGCTAGGTTTTGGAAAGATTGAAGATAGTCATGATATTGTAATTGTAATGATATCAAGCCTTGACGAAAAAGATGAGATAATAAAATTTTTCTCAGAAATCAGTGAAAAAATTGTAAGTGATGATGCTTTTTTAAGGGCTCTTAGGACTCTAAATCAAAATAAAATTGACCGTAACCTAAGAGAAATAATATATAATATAATTAGGGAAAATATAGAAAAAGAAGGAGAATAAGATGAATATCAAATTAGAAGAAAAAAATATATTTTTAAATTTAGACAGCGTTAGCAAGGAAGAAGCCATCATAAGAGCAGGTGAAGAACTAGTACAACTTGGTTGTGTAGATAAGGAATATATAGACTATATGCTTGAAAGAGAAAAGCTAGCAACAACCTACATGGGCCTTGGTATAGCCATTCCTCACGGTATAAACGAAGCTAAAAAAACCATCCACAAGTCTGGCCTAGTTTTCCTTCAATATCCTAATGGAGTAGATTTTGATGGAGAAAAAGCTTATCTTGTAATAGGTATAGCTGGAAAAGGTGATGAGCACCTAGAAGTATTATCAAGTGTAGCAATTAAAATCAGCGAAGAGCTAACAGAAAAACTTAAAAATACAACAAATAAACAAGACTTTTTAGATGAATTTGGAGAGTAAAATGACAAAAGCAATACAATTTGGAGCAGGAAATATAGGTAGGGGCTTTATCGGCTACCTCCTAAAAAATGCAGGTTACGACCTAGTTTTCGCAGACGTATTTGATAATGTAATAGACCTAATAAACAAAGAAAAGGCCTACACAATCCATGTAAAAGATGTAGAAAATGAAGATATAAAAGTAGAAGGTATATCAGCTGTAAACTCAACAAGAGATGAAATTGTAGATGAAATAGCCGATGCAGCTATAATTACAACTGCAGTTGGACCTCTAAACCTAGTTAAAATTGCAGGAAAAATCGCAAGTGGAATAGAAAAAAGATTTGAAGCAGATTCTGATAAGTATTTAAATATCATAGCTTGTGAAAATGCCATAAAGGCAAGTGAATCCCTAAAGGGCTATGTTTATGAAAAGCTTGATGATGAGGCCAAAGCCTACGCTGACAAGTATGTAGGCTTTCCAAACTGTTCAGTAGACAGGATAGTACCACCATCTAAAAATGAAAATCCACTAGATGTAACAGTTGAAAATTACTATGAATGGAATGTAGAAGAAGCTGGCTTTAAGGGAGAAATTCCTCAAATTGAAGGAATGAACCTCGTAGGAAATCTTGAAGCCTATATCGAAAGAAAACTCTTCACCCTAAACACAGGCCATGCCTCTACAGCTTATTTAGGAAGCCTAAAAGCTTATGGAACAATCGACGAATCTATAAATGATCCTGAAATAGAAGACCAAGTAAGAAAAATCATGCAAGAATCAGGCGAGGCCCTAATAGCAAAATTTGGCTTCAATAAGGAAGACCATTTTGCCTATATAGAAAAAATCATCAAGAGATTTAAAAATCCTTACCTAAAGGACGATGTAAAAAGAGTAGGCAGGGAGCCAATAAGAAAGCTATCAGTTAATGAAAGATTTGTAAAACCAATCAATACTGCTCTAGAATACAAGCTTCCAGTAGATAATCTTTTAGTAGGCCTAGCTGCAGCCCTAAACTTTAGAAATAATGAAGATGGCCAAGCAGTAGAGCTTGAAAAAGACATAGAGAATCTTGGCCTAGAAAAAACAGTAGAAAAAATAACTGAAATAAAAGATGAGAAAATAATAGAAAAAATTAAAGAAATCTATGAGAAACTAAATAAATAGTTTTTTCAAAATCTAATAACAAAGAAAACCAGCTTGAAGAGCTTTTTGAAGCTTATCAAGCTGGTTTTTCTTTGGAAATTTTATTTTTCTAAAATAAGCTTAAGTACATTTTCCTTATCGTCTATAATTTTAAACCCCAAATCCTGGTGGATTTTCAAGGCAATAGCACGTTCTTTTTCAAAATTATTGGCAAGAGCCCTTATAGAATCAAAGGAAAAAGCTTTTTTGATTAGAAGCCTAAGACCAATTTTTCCGTAGCCCTGGCCCCTAAATTCGTCCTCAATCACAATTCCTATATCCCTTGTATAAGGGTTAAGTTTTGAAGGATGAAAATTCACATCACCTACAAAGACCTTTAAATCTTGGTCATAAATATAGGCGTAAAAATATTCGCCAGGATTAGTAAAATAAAGGTCATACCATTTTTCCCAATAAGCCTGGTCATGAGTAATAGTGCCAGTTTCCTTATCATAGCCAGGAAAATCCAAATTATAGCCCTTGTTGTAGGCCATGGTTTTAGAATCTTTTAGGAGATTTTTCGCAAAGTCTAATTCCTTTTCTTTTGGTTGATATAATTTAATATTTTTCATTATTTATAATTTACCAGCTTATTAAGATTATATATTATAAAATGAATTATAGTATACTCTCAAAATCACGTTTCGAGTAAAGAATCCTCCTGACTTCCATAATGTCTCCTATAACTACATAGAAAATAGTATAATTCTTAACATAAATCCTGTAATAAGGATAAACTCTATGTTTTTTGGAATTGAAGGGAGCGAAAATCAATGGGGTTTCTAGCCTTTTATCGATAGCATTTTCAATTTCATCAACCAGTCTATAAGTAGAAGCTGGATTTTGTAAGTTTGAAGAAATATAGCTAGTGATTGCTAATAGATCTTCTTGGAAAAGTGGCAAGAAGCTTAGTTTATAAGTTTTCTTCTGCATTTATACTTTCTCGGACTTTAGAAAAAACTTCATCTTTATTTAGGCGCTTGCTAGAAATAGCGGCTTGCTTGTCAGCCTCGTCAAGTTTAACTTCAATCTCATTTGTAAGAGCAGAATATTGGTCTATACTCATTAGAACCATTGTTCCATAACCATTTTTTGTTAAAAAAACTGGTGAATTTGAATTTATAACAGTCTCTTCTATCTCAGGAAATTTATTCCTCAAATCTGTTACTGGTCGAATGTTTATCATAAAAAAGCCTCCTTTATATCATTATTATATCATTATTATATCATTATTATATCTCTATTCAATGAAAATTTTATTGAAAAATAAATGAAGTGAGCTACACCAATCTTGTAGGCTATGGTGGCAGGATCTTTTAGGAGATTTTTGGCAAAGTCTAATTCCCTTTCTTTTGGGATGTATAAGTTGATATTTTTCATTTTTTATTTTCGCATACAAAAAGTAGGTGGTTAGTAGCACCGAGACTTTCTGGGTCCTTGCAGTGGCTTAGGTGCCAATCTAGGTAATTTTTAAAGGATTCTTCAGTCATTTCCTCAAGCTTATTACTCAAAACTTCTGCATAACCATCGCTTGCTATTATTTCTTTTATTTTTATATCCGCTTCTTCAATCATTTTTTTAGCTTCATTGACCTTAAAAAATACAAAGGGCCTATCAATTAACCTTTGTTTTTCACTATCATAGCTAGGTCCTGAAAAAATATCTGTATTGAAGTTTATAGTTTCACTAATTAAAACCATATCGTGGTTTATAAAGGAAATTAAGATATGACCAGTATCCTTGCAGATTCTTTTGGCTTCTTTTAGGACATCCTTCCTGTCTTTTTCATTAGAGAGATGGTACATAGGACCAAAGATTAGGACTAGGTCAAAATAATTATCTTCCAAGTCTTTAAGGTCAAAAGATGACTTATTATAGGCCCTTATATTTGAGAAATCCTTAGCCTTCGCCTCTAAGGCCTTAAAATTTGAGCTAGCTGGCTCAAAGGCAATGACTTCTTTAACCTTATGGGCAAGGGGGATTGTATAAACACCTGTACCAGCCCCGATATCAAGGACTTTGGAATCTATATTAATTAATTTATTAATCTCCCTTTGGGTAATAATTTTCTCAACCAGGCCAGTTCTCGACTTAAGTCGAGCTTCTTCGTCAAAAAGTTTATAAAGCTCTTCGTTTCTTTCTAAATCATCATCGATTTTTAAAATTTTTTCCATATCCATGAAATCCTCCATTTATATGACTATACTCCGAAATTGAATATGAAGTGGTTGAACTTGAAAAAATGGCGGAATTATTATATAATAATTTTAAGAGAAGCTACCTCTTATCCATCAAAAAAGCCGCAAAGCTTTCAAACTTTGTGAAACAAAGTTAAATATTTTGTTCCCATGAGGGCATCGAAAAAAGAGGAGCGGCAACTCCTCTTTTTTCATTCCTTATTTCTTTTTTCTTTCCAAATTTCAAAAAGAATATTAGATAATAAGGGTAAAACAAAGTTTGAGCATACTATAAGAAGTAGCTCTAATATTTTGCTCCCCATGGGCAATCACCCCCTTTCTATCGGGGATAATTATATTATATCATAAAAATATCTTACAATAAAAAACATCCGAGACCAATGCCTCGGATGTTTGATACTTGGTGGAAAATAGGGGACTTGAACCCCTGACCTCTTGGCTGCCAGCCAAGCGCTCTCCCAGCTGAGCTAATTCCCCAAATATAGATTTATTATACCACAGAAGAAATTTAAAAGCCACCCAAATGGATGGCTTTTTGACTTAGTGAAATTACTATTAGTTATTTCCTTTGTCTTTTGATTCTGTTTCTTTTTCTACTTTTTGTTCAGCTGCATCTTTAGCTGCATCTTTTGCTTCATCTTCAGCTTTGTCAGCATCTTCTTGAGCATCTTTTGCTTCTTCTACTTTGTCTTCAGCTTTTTCTTCTGCTGGAGCTTCTGTTTTAGTAGTTGTTTCTGTTGGTTCTTCAGCTTTCTTGTCTGCTGAGTTTCCACATGCTGTTAGTACTAAAGATAGAGCTAGTAGTGATAGTAATTTTTTCATTTGTACCCTCCTAAATTTTTTTGTGTACCCATTCTCCTTTGTTGAATCTGTATCTTAAACTTACAAACCTTGATGCTTGGTCAGATAGGATACCAATCCAGATACCAGCTAGTCCTAAGTTTAGTATGTTAACACAGATAAGAGTTACTATTGATCTGATCAATGTAACAGATACTAGTGCAACTCCTAAGGTATATTTTACATCACCTGCGGCTCTTAAGCAACCCCCATAGATGATTTGTGATATTTGTATGAGGTTGATAAATATCAAGAACCTTGAAATTTCAACGCCCATGTCAAGTAAATGTTCTTTATTAAAAAATATAGAAAATATGTTTCTTCCGAAAAATATCAATATTGCAGATATTATAAGTGATGCTAAAAATCCTATTTGCTGGCAGGTTTTGCCGTATTTTTTAGCTTCTTCTTTTAGACCAGCACCGAGAGCATTTCCTGTTAGGGCTATGGCTGCTACTTGCATACCATCTCCTAGGGAAAATGATATGGATAGGAAATTCATTCCGACATTATGGGCTGCAAAGGCATCTGTTCCAAGTTTTGCAGCTGTTATTGCTGTTACTAAGAATCCTACCCTGGCTGATACATTTTCTATGAAGATATTTACTGCTAGGTTTTTGATTTCTTTTGCAATTTCTAATGAAAATTTAAATTTACTTTTTATTATTTGGCTAAAGTTCATATAAGAAGTCTTTGAAAATAGACTTATTATACACATTATGGATGCTACGACTGTTCCCAAAACTGTGGCAAGGGCTGCACCGGCTACTCCCATTTTTGGAAATCCAAATTTACCATTTATGAGTAGGAAGTTAAATCCAATATTTACAAAGGATGATACAAGGTTTGAAAAGAAGGCTATCCTTGTATTGCCACATCCCCTGTGGGCAGCATTTATTAGCATTGATAGGCAGTTAAAGAACATTCCTACCATGGTTATGATGTAATACTGGTAGGCTAGGTCGTGGGTATCTGTATTTGATCCAGCAAATTTAAGGATTGGATCTGCCAGAGGAATCATGATTAGGTCTACTACTATTACAAAAAATATCATTATATAGAGTGCTGTTGTAAGGGTTTCATTTGCCTTAAATCTCTTGCCTTCTCCTTGCCTACGGGCTACAAGTGCTGATACAGATGCATTTATGGAGAAGAAAACTGATAGGGCTATAAATTTTGGCTGGGTAACAAGTCCTATCGCTGATATGGCTGATGGTCCCATGCTTGATACCATGAAGGTATCTATCATACCTGCTATGGAAATAAATAAAAACTCAAGAACAGCTGGCCAGGCTATTTCAAGAGATTTTTTGAAATAGGCTTTATCTGCTATTTGCATTTTCCTATCCCTTTATAAGTGTGAGGTATTTTTCAATATTTACCTCGCTTGCACCAGGTTTATCTTTATCATTGGCCCTTAAAATTTTGATTATATCCTGGCAAGTCTTATCAATTGCAGCTTCTGAGTCATAATTTTTCAATTTATAGCCTATGAAAAGTCCATCGAACAAATCTCCAGACCCACCGACCTTGAGGTCTTGCTTGTCAAAATAGATTGTGAATTCATTTTTGCCATAGACTTTGACACAATCCTTATCTTCATCCTTACTAGAAGTTATAATCAATTCTTTCTTATTATCTTTAAAAGAATCTATATCAAGGTCTAAAAACTTTGCTTCTGTTTCATTTGGAATTACAATGTCAGCCAGGTCTAGAAGGGACTTGTAATTTTCAATTTTTCCATCATCAAGACCTGGATAGAGACTACCATCATCTCCCATTATTGGGTCTAGGATGATTGTTGTTTCATAGTCTAGATTTTCTAGAAAATCTCTTATTAGGTCTCTTTGGTCCTTATCATCTATGTAGCCTATAAAAATTGTATCAAACTTAAAGCCAAGCCTTGTCCAATTATCTAGGCAATCTTTGATGTAGCTATTCGTATTTAAAAATGCATTTCCGCTTAGAGAAAAGTTATTTGCAATCATTGCTGTTGGTAACAAAAAAACTTCCACATCCATATAGGCTAGGACTGATGCCATTAGTCTTGCAGCAATCTTACCTTTGGATACGAAGTCATTTAAAATTAAAACATTCTTCATTTAAACTCCTTATTATCTTTATATATATCTTATGAACTTTAACAATATTGTCAAATATAAGAGAAAAATAATTGGATTAGGGTATAATGACCATATGAACGAGAAGAAAAAATTATTGCTTAAAAAAGTAAAAGAGAATAAATATGTCAGGAAGACTAAAAAGGGGATAGGCAGCCTTATATTCTCAAGAACTGGTCTTTTTGCCTTCTTGATTATCAGTCAGATTTTTATAATTTATGGACTTTATAGGCACTTTGCTATTGATGAATACTGGTTATTGGGAGGTTCTTCTGTAATTAGCTTTGTGATGATGATCCTTATCCTAAATCTAGATGATATGAATCCTTACATGAAGCTATCCTGGTCGCTTTTTATCTTTGTGGCCCCTACTTTTGCCTTGGTTGCTTTTTTGATGGCTCACTTTAGGATTGGCTATAGAAAAATACATAGGAGGGTCTTAGAAATTGAGGCAGATGCAAGCAAAAATCACCACAAGGCCATGACCAAGGAAGCCATCGAAAATACTGAAGATAAGAGGTTTATTAACCTTACATCCTATCTTAAAAATACAGGAGGTTTTCCAGTTTACAATCAAACCAGGTCTTTTTATTATAAGCTTGGCGATGACATGTTTAAGGATATGATCAAGGATATAAGGAAGGCCGAGAAATTTATCTTTATGGAGTTTTTCATCCTAGATTATGGCTATATGTGGGGAACTATCCTTGAAGAACTGGTCAAAAAGGTCAATCAAGGGGTTGAGGTAAGACTTCTTATAGATGGGTCAAATCTTATTACCAGGCTGCACAGTGATTTTGAAAGCGAGATGGAAGACTTTGGTATCAAATTCAGGGTCTTTTCCAAGATGTATCCAATTGTCTCAACCTACCTAAATAACAGGGACCACAGGAAAGTTATGGTTGTTGATGGAAAGTGGGCCTATACTGGAGGAATCAACCTTGCTGATGAATATATAAACAAGTATGAAAGGTTCGGCCATTGGAAGGACTGCGGTCTTAGACTTGAAGGCCAGGGAGTAGATGCCCTTACCAATTTGTTTTTGACCATGTGGAATGCAGCAAATCCTGAAAGAGTAGTTGAAGATTATAATCAATACCTAGTGGCTAAGCCAATCGAAAGCCACGATGGATATTATGTGGCCTTTTCTGACAATCCTACCGATGATGAGAGGCTTAGCCAAAATATTTTCCTAGATATGGTTAATAATGCCAGAGATTATATTTATGCCATGACACCTTATTTTATCGTAGATAATGAAGTAGTATCAGGCCTTCAAGCAGCAGCAAAAAAGGGTGTAGATGTGAGAATTTGCATACCTCACATACCTGATAAAAAGATTGCCTTTAGCCTAGCTAAGACTCATTATGCGGAACTTATAAAGTGCGGGGTAAAAATTTATGAATACACCCCAGGTTTTGTCCACTCCAAAACTTGGCTTGCCGATGGAAAAATTGGCATGGTTGGGACAATCAACCTTGACTACAGGGCTCTTTTCCAAAACTTTGAGTGCGGAGTCCTGATTTATAAATCTAAGTCCCTTGAGACAATAAAAGAAGATTTTGATGAATTTTTTGAAGTTAGTCAACTTGTCACAGAAGAAGATATTGAAAATATAAAATTAAGAACAAGGTTAGCAGGTGCACTCCTAAAGCCATTTGCTCCTTTGATGTAAGTCCTAAGCTAGTCTTAGGGCTTTTCTTCTTGACAAAAATTAAGAAAGCTTATATAATTATTATATGATGTATGGTGGATAACCAAACAATAAGGAGTTAAGATGTTTAAGCTAGATACAAGCTCTGACAGTCCTCTTTATATGCAAATAGTTGATCAAACAAAGATAGCCATTGCAAGTGGCATCTTTAGAAATGGCGATAAGTTCCCGTCAGTAAGAGACTTATCAAAAGAGCTTTTGATCAATCAGACCACAGTTTCCAAGGCATTTAAGGAGCTAGCTAGTCAGGGGATTATTGAAAGTAAGCCGGGCATAGGCACAATTATCAAGTTAGATGATAAGAAGATTAATCTAGAAAAGGAAGACTTTTTTAGAAAACTAGAAGAAGATATATCCCAGGCGATTTTTTTGCAGGTGACTAAGGAAGAGATTATATCCCTTTATGAGAAAGTTAGAGGTGAGATAGATGATGTTTAAGGTTTCTAATATCACAAAGACCTTTGGCAAAAACAAGGTCTTAGAAGATGTAAGCTTTGACCTAAAGCCAGGTACTATCACAGGCATAGTAGGCAGAAATGGGTCAGGCAAGACCACCCTTCTTAAAATCCTCTGCGGGATTTATAGGGCAGACTCTGGGAAATTCAGCCTAGATGGGAAAGAACTTGCAGATGATCCAAAACTAATTTATCACATAGGATTTTTGCCAGATAGGTTTGACTACTTTTCTTTTTATAAGGCAAAGGATGTGCCAGATTTTTATAAGATAATTTATGAAAAATTTGATAGCGACTATTTCTTTTGCCAGCTTAATAAAAATGAAATTGATCCAAATCAAAATATTAGAAATTTCTCCAAGGGTCAGAAAAATCTCCTAGGCCTAATCACAATTTTGGCAAGTGGGGCTGATATAATCCTTGTCGATGAGGTCCTTGATGGGATGGATGTCCTAAATAAAAAGCTAATCCTCTCCTACCTCTTAGATGCCAAGGAAGCTGGCAGGACAGTTCTTGCCTCAAGCCACGAGCTAGATTATTTAGCTGGAATATGTGAAGAAATCCTCTACCTATCAAAGGATGGTAAGCTCAAAAACACAAGCCAAGACACTAAAAATATCAGAAAGGTTCAAGTAGTAGTTAAGGACAAACTCCCACAGACCTTGGCAGACAATGCCGTGATAATCTCATCCCTTGGCAGGGTCAAGGTAATTTTGATCAAGGCTGATGATAAGCTCTTAAGCGAATATTTATCAGATGATCAGATTGTCCAATACGACATTCTAGGTCTAAATATAGAAGATTACTTCTACATGGAAGCAGGAGGGAAAATATGAGAGATTTTAAGAAACTATTAAAAATATCCTGGAAAAGATATGCTATTTGGCTTATCCTCTTAGGATTTTTCCTAACTCTTTCAAATGTCCTTGGAGTAAAACAAAATATAGATTGGAATAAAAGACGACTCCATTCTAGCCTTATGCAAATTGAAAGATACATGGGAAAGGAAAATGAACATCGGGACGATGGAAAAATCGATGAAAAATATCTAGAAGATAGCAAAAAACTTGCTGAAGAATTTGCTGAAAAATACAAGCTTTCTAGAGACATGGATAGGAAGTTAAGTGAAGATGAATATGAAAAGATGGACAAAAATGGAATCCTTGATAAGTATTATGCCTACGATGATTTTGTAAATATCGTAGAAGCATATAAGGATAATAAATTCCAGGCTGTAGATAATCTAACAATTACTATGAGTTTTACTATAGCTTTTATTTTCATCCTAGCCATGGCACTGACATCAATAGAAGAATCCCTCAACTATTACGACTTTACAAGGATGATGCCTTGGTCAAAGAAAAAGGAATTTATCATGAAGATAGGCATTTGCCTAGTCTTTGGCCTTGGCCTATTTGCCATAAATTCTGCCATAGTTTGCGGACTTGTTAAAAGCTCGGTCTTTTCTGAAATTGCTAGCTTTGAAGGATTTGGGACTTTCATTTTAAAATCAATCCTATCTCTTATATCTACGAGCTTAGTTGGCGTTTCCCTAGGCCTATTAGCAGGCAACTTCTTAGGTCATGTGGGACTTTCAGTAATTGCCATAGGCTTTATAGAATGGTTTAAGTTTATAGTATTCTCCTTTATGGCAGTATTTAGTGAAGGCCTTGCAACTAGGGCAAATGATAGCTTTTATGCCTTTAAAAAGACTCTAAGTCCAGCCAGTCAAGTCTTTCTATCCTTAACTAATGTTAACTTTGAAAAGACATCATCCGTGTGGGCAGGTTTAGTTGTAGCCTTAATAATAGGGGTAGCCTCCTATTTTCTAATAGGCAAGTCATCTGCAGAAAGATCAGGTTACATGGTCAAAAATAAGGTGATTTCAAATATTTGCAAGTGGTCTGGCATCCTAAGCCTCACATCATTAATTTTTATGATAACAACAGGCATCTTAAGCACTGATGTAACAAATATTTTTATAAATATCATAGCCTACGCCCTTTCCCTCTTGATATCTTACAAGTTATTTGATATCCTATTTAAGATAAGACTTAAATTTTAGGAGTGAATAATGGCAAAAGATAGATTAACATGGAATGAATATTTTATGAGGTTGGCAGAAACTGTAGCCATGCGAGGAACTTGTGATAGGGCCTATGTGGGTTGTGTTATAGTAAATGGTGAAAATAGGATAGTTTCCACAGGCTATAATGGGTCAATTAAGGGAAATAGCCACTGCGATGAAATAGGCCACACCATGAGAGATGGCCACTGCATAGCCACAATCCACGCTGAGATGAACGCCCTTTTGTATTGTGCTAAGGAAGGCATAGCTGTAAATAATTGTATTTGCTATGTGACCCATTTTCCTTGCCTAAATTGCACCAAGTCCCTCATCCAGGCAGGCATAAAGAAAATTTATTACAGAAATGCCTATCGTGTGGATGACTATGCGGTAGAGCTTTTAGAGAAAAATAATATAGAATATATAAAGATAGAAGATGATGAAGCTAATAGCATCTGACTTTGATGGGACGATCTTAATAGACGAGTCCATAAGTAAAAACGATATAAAAGCCATAAGAGATTTCCAAAATGCTGGAAATCTTTTTGGCCTTGTAACAGGCAGGTCCTACCACAATCTTTTCCCTCTTATTGAAGGAAAAATAGCTCCTGATTATATAATAGCCAACAACGGCGGCCATATCCTAGTAAGGCTCAATGACATCTACAAAGAGATTTTTAAATCTGTAATAAAAAAGCCAGCTGCCCAAAAATTTATCGACCTATATGCAAAAAATTATGAGGTAACAATCTTTACCGAAGATAGGAAGCTTTATGATTTAGAAGATGTAGATAAGGACATCATGGCCCTAGCTATTTATACAGAAGACCAAGTAGAAAATCATTTGGAAAAAATCTTTGATTTTCATTATTCAATCGGGGTAGTGGATGTAGTAAATAGAGGAATTGATAAGCAGAAGGGTATAGATATAATAAAGGACTATTATAAATACCAAGATGAAGTCTACGCCATAGGCGATGATTACAATGACATAGTATTTTTAAAAGCTACCAGCAAATCCTACACCCTTTCTTATGTAACAAACCCTTATGTAAATAAAGTTTGTAAGCATAGGGTGGAATCGATTGCGGACTTAATCAAGGAGGTCATATGAAATATACAGAAGATGGCAGACAATATCACATAGGACTAAAGGAAGGCGATGTAGGAAGCTATGTAATCCTGCCAGGAGATCCTAAAAGAAGCGAAAAAATCGCCCAATACTTCGATAATCCAGTCAAAGTAGGCGACAATCGTGAATATATAACCTACACCGGCTACCTAGATGGGGTCAAGGTCTCAGTTACATCCACAGGTATAGGTGGTCCATCAGCAGCCATAGCCCTAGAAGAGCTAAGCAAAATAGGAGCTCATACCTTTATTAGAGTAGGCACATGCGGTGGAATAGACTTAGATGTCAAAAGTGGAGACCTAGTCATAGGACAGGCAGCAATCAGGGCAGAAGGCACCAGCAAGGAATATGCCCCAATAGAATTTCCAGCAGTAGCAGATTTTGAAATAACATCAGCCCTTAAGGAAAGCGCCAATAAAATGGGCCTAACAAGCCATGTGGGAGTAGTCCAGTGCAAGGATTCTTTTTATGGCCAACATGAAGCAGACCTCATGCCAGTCTCTTACGATCTCACCAACAAGTGGGAAGCCTGGAAAAGACTAGGAACCCTAGCAAGCGAAATGGAATCAGCAGCCCTCTTTACAGTAGGAAGCTTCCTAAAAGTAAGAGTAGGATCTTGCTTCTTGGTAGTAGCCAACCAGGAAAGAGAAAAAAAGGGTCTGGACAATCCAGTAGTCCACGACACAGACCTAGCTATAAGGCTTGGAATAGAGGCTCTTAGAAAATTAATAAAAGAAGATAAGTAAGGATAACCGCTAGAAATAGCGGTTTTTTCTATGGTTAAAAATATTTTCTAACTTTAAAATTAAAGAAAGACTTGATATACAAGTTTCAATAGACTTTATTAAATTATATTAAATTGTTTTTTGACAATCAAAAATTATGTCTTATAATATTCTTATAAACGTTTTCAAAAAGGAGGTATTATGACAAATAAACTTAGGAAGTTTATGAAAACTTTTATAATTAGTTTGGTATTATTACTAGGCTTGGGACCTTATTCAAACACTTATACCCAAGCAAGCGAAAGTCAGGCTTCCACTACTATCAAAATCTATTACGATAGAGAAGACCCTAGTGGTTGGGATGTATGGCTCTGGGCTGATGGAGTAGATGGAGCAGCCCATGCCTTTGATAAGAAGGATGATAAGGGCGCTTATGCTGAAATCACCATCGACAAGGCACTAAAAGAAGTAAATTATATCGTAAGAAAATCCGATTGGTCAAAAAGGGAACCATCAGACGATAAAGATGGAAAGAGGGTTCTTCCTATCACAGATTCTTATGGTGAAGTTTTCGTCAAACACCAAGTGGAAGATGAAAAAGAAGAAAAGCCAAAAGAAGAAAAAGACGATAAAAAACAAGCTAAAAGAACAGTAAGCGTAACAGTCCATTTCGATAAGAAGGATGGTGGCTGGAGCCTATGGCTATGGCCAAAAGATGGCGAAGGCAAGGACTATCCATTTACAGGCGAAGATGAAAACGGCAAATATGCAGAAATTGACATAAAAACCGACAAGAACTCCCTAGGATTTTTAGTAAAGGATAAGGACTGGAATAAGGATATCGGTGACGATAGGTATATAGATATAAGTCAAGGAACAGAAATTTGGCTTAAATCTAAGGACCCAACAATATATTATGACAATCCTTATGGCGAAGCAAAATCTTATGATAAGCTAGAGGCAAGCGTATCTTATAGAAGATATGATATGTCAACTGATGATATTTGGGCAATCAAATATTGGAATAACAAAGATGAAGCTAATCCAAAAATCCAAAAGCTAGCTAAAGATGGTAAATATTACACGGCAAATATTGCTAGCCAAGGATCAGAGATAAACAAACTCTTATTTACCCTAGTTAAACTTGATAATGAAGGCAAAGTCTTATACCAGGATGGAGATGTCAGAGAAATCAAGAGATTTGATGATGCTGGTAAGGCAGAAGTTTATGTATTGCAAGATGCTCCAAGAGTATTTTATGACAAGACCCTAGTAGATGAAGATGTTAGGGTAGAAAAGGCAAATGTAGATAGTTATAGAGAAATAAATGTAAGTCTAAATAAAGCCGTAAATATAAAGGAAATGCTTGATCATGGTTATGATTTTATAACAAATTCTGGCCTAAGCAAGGATGATATAGAAGCAATAAGCTCAAAAGATTCAAATAATATAAGCAACAAGATAAATATTAAATTCAAAAAAGATCTAGAACTAGACAAGAACTACGAATTTATTTTCTACCTAGACACTGCAAAAAATATTAAATTAAATGCAAAGGCAATCCTTGCCAATATAGTAGCAGATAAGAAATTTGACAAAGCTTACGCATATGATGGTGAGCTTGGTGCCATATATTCAAAAGAAGCAACAACATTTAAGCTTTGGGCTCCAACAGCAAGTGGTGTAGACCTAGTAATCTTTGGAGCTGACGGAGAAGCGAAAATCAAGATGGAAAAAGAAGATAGGGGAGTTTATTCATACACACTTGCAGGTGACCAAGATAAGACAGTCTACATGTATGATATCCACTTCAAAGATGGTTCTGTAAATAGGGTAGTAGACCCATATGCAAAATCAACAACCATCAACGGTGAAAAAGGTGTAGTAGTAAACCCACAAGTGTCAATGGTTGAAAGACCAGCAAATAAATATGTCAAAAACCCAATAATATATGAACTTCACGTAAGAGATTTATCAAACCAAGAATACTCAGGAATAAAACATAGGGGCCAATTCTTAGGTCTAACAGAAACAGGTACAAAGACACCAAATGGATTTAAGACAGGACTAGACTATATAGCAGATTTAGGAGTAAGCCATATCCAACTTCTACCAATCTATGACTATAGCAAGAATTCTGTAAATGAGAAAAATCCAATGGATAAATACAACTGGGGCTACGATCCAGTAAACTACGACACACCTGAAGGAGCCTATTCAACAGATCCAAATAATCCATATGCTAGGATAGAAGAACTCCAAAAAGCAGTAGATGCCATCCATAAAAAGGACATGGGCGTCATCATGGATGTAGTATACAACCACGTATTTTCTCTAGGAGAACACAGCTTTAATAAGATAGTGCCAGGTTACTATTTTAGGTTTGATGAAAATGGCAACCCACACAATGGTACAGGAGTAGGAAACGAAACAGCATCTGAAAGAAAGATGATGAGTAAATTCATAGTCGATTCTGTAAAATATTGGGCTAAGACCTATAAGCTAGATGGCTTTAGATTTGACCTAATGGGAATACTTGACTTTCACACAATGAATACCCTTGTAAAAGAACTAAAGGAAATAAACCCAGACATAGTAATCCTAGGAGAAGGATGGGATATGGGCAATCTTCCAAAAGACTTAAGGGCAACCCAAGTAAACTCAGATAAGATGCCACATGTAGGAACTTTCAATGACGACCTAAGAGATGGAGTCAAGGGCTCAGCCTTTAATGGAAATGCTACTGGCTTTGTAAATGGTGAAAAAGGAGTAGAAGAAAAGCTATTCTCATCAATAAAGACAGTTAGACAAATTAATGGCAAAAATTACGACAATCCTCAACAGCTCATCCAATACACAGAAGCTCACGACAATAAGACAGTCTTTGATAAGATAAAAGAACTTCATCCAAACGAAGATGATGCTACAACCCTAAAGAGACAAAGACTAGCAACAGTAATTCCTCTACTCTCACAGGGCAGACCATTCATCCACGCAGGTCAAGAATTTGCAAGAACAAAGGGAGGAAATGAAAATTCCTACAATGCTCCTGCAGAAGTCAACGAACTAGATTGGAAAAGAGCAGAAGAATACAAAGACAACATCGAATACATCAAAGAAGTAATAGCAATTAGGAAAAACGAACCACTATTCCACTCAACAAGCTTTGACCAAGTCGATGCTAGAGTTAAGAAGATAATAGCAAGCGACGGACTAATAGCCTACAGCCTAAGCCAAGGAGACAAGGACCTATATATCGGACATAATAGTGAAGATTCTGCAAAAGAATTCAATCTTCCAAATGGCAAATACAAGGTCCTAATCAAAGCTGATAAGGCAAACCATAAGGGACTTGAAACTATAGAAGTAAAAGATGGCAAAATAGCGGTAGATCCAATGTCAACCTTAATGCTAGAGAAATTAGAGGATACAAAAAATCCAGAAGAAACCAAAAAACCAGAAGATAATAAGAAACCAAGTAAAAATGATGATTACTTCAATTTTGCTTATCTAAACAAAAAACTAAATAAAAAAGATAAGCCTTGCAAGATGAATGTTAAAGTTAGAAAACAATATTACGAGCTAAAGAAAGCCTACCATAGGAATCTAGTAATATCAAAATCTGCAAAATATTTATTGGAAAATGCTCCAAAAACAGTAAGACCAGTAAAAGGCAAGCTAGAAAAACAACTAGTACTTGCAGAAAGTTTAAGAGATCAGGCTCTTAAATATTTAACAGAGCTAGAAAATTGCTACGAATAGAAATATTGATTTTTCAAGCCGAAAAAGAAAGACCGCTAGAAATAGCGGTTTTTTCTTTTAGAATTTTTTAATATATCAAATAGAATTGACAAGTGTTATAAACTGTTATATACTGTTATAGAGGAGAGGGGAAGAAATTGAAAATTATTATTAAAAATGGGTCGCCAGTTCCTATTTATGAACAGATTAAAAATGCCATTAGGGATGAGATTTTAAAGGACAATGTAAAAGCAGGAGACAAACTGCCTTCTGTTAGGGCTCTTGCCCGTGAGCTTTCTATTTCGATTTTAACTGTCAAAAAGGCCTACGATGAGCTTGAAGATGAAGGATTTATAGAAAGTCGCCAAGGACTTGGGACCTTTGTAGGCAAGGAAGACCCAAATTTAAGGCTTGAGGAAAAGCAGAAAAAACTCGAGGAGTCTTTACTTTCTGCTATTAGGATTTCAAAAGATATTGAAATGGAAAAGAATGATTTATTTGAACTTTTAGCGTATTTATATGAAGGAGATTTTAATGACTGACAAAATTCTGGCAAAAAATCTTGCCAAAGATTATGACAAATTTAAACTCGGACCAAATAACTTTGCCATTAAAAAAGGCCTTGTAACTGGCTTTATAGGCAAAAACGGGATGGGAAAGACAACCACCATCAAAGCCCTTTTGTCTCTTATAAATTACGATGGGGAAATTTTCCTAGATGGTAAAAAAATTAATGATTTGTCTTATCTTCAAGACGTGGGTCTTGTCATGGACGATTCATTTTTGGGCAAGGACTGGACCTTGGATTTAGTTGACCAAGCTATGGATGTTGGTTATAAGAATTGGGATGCAAAGGTCTATTATGGATATCTTGATAAGTTTGGCCTAGAAAAGGAGAAAAAAGTTTGTGAATTATCAAGGGGAATGAAGATAAAACTCATGCTTGCCATCGCCCTTTCACATAATGCTAAAATCCTAATCCTAGATGAGCCAACAAGCGGGCTTGACCCTGCTATGAGAGATGAACTAGTGGATATGATTTTGGACTATATGGAAAATGAAGATCATACAGTCCTATTTTCTACTCACATCACCCAAGACCTTGACAGGATTGCTGATTATATTATCTTTATAGACCAAGGGAAAATCATCTTTGAAGGCAGTAAGGATGAGCTCTATGACAAATTTTTGCTTATAAAGGGTGGTCTTGATGATTTTGAAAAAATAAAAAACCTTAAAATTTATGGACAAAAGAAGACTAAAGTTAATTTTGAGGCCCTAATCCTAAGAGAAGATTACAAAGAAGATGAGGCCTTAGTGGCAGAAGTGCCTAGTATTGATCAAATAATGATTTATTATGGGAGGATTTAATGAATATAAAGAAGCAAATTAAACTGGATATAATCTCAATGAAACCCTATTATACTTTGAAAAATTTAATCATACTATTAGGTATAAGTCTTTTTTATTCCTTTATTAATAAAACTCCTGTAGTAATGTTATCAATGACATTGACTTTTGCTGTAATGTTTTCAGCTACTCCATTTTTGCTAGGAGAAAATTCTGGTGTTGATGCCCTATATAAGATTTTTTCCATAGATAGCAAAGAGGTAGTTATTGGTAGGTATATCTTAGCTGGTCTGATTTTTATAGTGGCTAGTCTACTTGGCTTTTCAATCTATGCTATAGTTTCTCTAATAAATAATATACAATTAGACCTAGATATGATGATGTATTTAGGAATGAACTTTGTTTTATTTGGGATAATTATTTCTTTCCAGTATCCGATGTTTTTTAAATCTGGCTATACTAAAGCAAAGACTTTTGGATTTTTACCAATACTTATAATTGGAATCTTAGGTATGCTTGTAGGATATTTTATAAAAGATTTTAACCCAATCCTTAACTTTGTATTAGAAAATCAAAGGATGATTATAGTTGGACTTTTTATCCTAGTTGCCCTTTTTCTTATAATTTCAATTATACTTTCCATCAAATTTTACAAGCAAAGAGATTTTTAAATCATAAAAGACCCTAGCAAGCCTTGGACTAATCTCCAAGACCTGCTGGGGTCATATTTTTTTCTTCTACTAAGATTTCATAAGTCTTATATTTTTTTATTTTACTTATGTTATTGCAAAGTGCGATTGTTAGCACTTATTCTATTATTTCAATATCCACTAGTGGGAGGATGTCTATTATTTGATCTCTTGTTGGGAGGTCTAGGACTCTGGCTGTAGCAGATGCTGCTGCTACTGCTACCATGTAGGATTCTATTGGGTCATTATCCCTTACTATGGTTCCTATAAAGCCGCCTATCATGGCATCTCTACAGGCTACTGTGTTTATGATTTCGCTATCATCTTCTACTGGTGCTGCTGCGTATACTCCGTCGTTTGTAAAGAACATTGATCCTTCTGAACCATATGAGATTATTACATATTTTGCTCCCATTTTGATTAGTTCCTTACCATAAGGGATGTAGTCCATCTTATCTTCGATTTTGACATTAAAGATCGCCTCTATGTCTTCTCCGTTTGGTTTTACAAGGAGAGGTCCCCTTTTTACCATGTTTAGAAGGTATTGGCTTGGTACGTCTGCTACAAAGTAGGCACCGTTGGCCTTAGCTATTTCTACCATCCTATCGTAGATGTCGCTATCTTCGCCATTTTCCATTGGTGGAACTGATCCACCAAAGATTATGGTATCGCCTTCTCTTACTCTGGATAGGTAATAAAGAAGCTCTTCGACTTCTTCTGATGAGATGGTTGGACCTTGGAAGTTTATTACTGTTTCTTCTAAGTCTTCAAAAATTTTGATATTGATTCTGTTATTTTCTTTTATATCTACAAAGTCTGCTAGGATGTCTTCCTTGCTTAGCCAGTCTTTGATAAATAGGCCTTGGTAGCCGCCAGTGAAGCCTGTGGCTGTGGTTGGTATTCTAATTTGTGATAGGATTCTTGATACGTTTATTGCCTTACCACCCGGTAGGGTTCTTTCTGTTTTTATGTTGTTGTTGTAGCCTGGGTGTAGCTTATCTACCTCTACATAGAGGTCTATAGATGGGTTTAGGGTTACTGTATAAATCATTTTTTCCTCTTTCATATATTTAAGTTTCTTACCTGGTCTATTACTTCTTCCATGTGCATGCCGTGGCTGCCCTTTACAAAAACAAGAGTACATGGGCTTATTAGGGATTTTAACTTCTCTACTAAGCCATCCTTGTGTTCAAAATAGAAGCATTTATTAGGCTTGAAATTTTGAATGGCACCCTCATACATGTGGTAGGAGAGAGGGCCGTAGAATAGGCAAAAGTCAATTTTTTTCGGATCAATTTTTTCTCCTACTTGATAGTGGAGTTTTGCTTCATCTTCGCCTAGCTCTAGCATATCTGATAGGCAGATAATTTTCTGCTTGTAGCCAAATAATTCATATACAGTTTCAAGGCCTGCAAGGAGGGCTTGTGGGTTTGATTTATAGGAATCATCTAGGACATCAAATCCATCCAGTTCCAAGAGTTCAGACCTATTTTGGCTTGATTTTGCTTTCATTAGGCCCTTATTAATTGTTTCCTTATCTAGGCCAAAGAATTGAGCTATCATGACTACTGCTGCTGCATTGTAGACATTGTGCTTGCCTATAAGCGGGATTTCGTAATGGTCTTTCCCATTTGAAAATCTTAATTTTGATGAAGGTGACTCTTCAAATTTGATATTAAAATCTGCCTTAGGATCTGTTCCAAAGGATAGGACTTTTTCTTTAATATCATAAGTAGGGATTTCTTCTTTCATGGTTGGGTCATCTATATTATAGATGAAGGTCCCTTGATCATTCATTCCCTCGAGAATTTCAAGCTTGGCCTTTAGAATACCAGACTTAGTCTTTAGGTTATGAAGGTGGCTATCACCTATGTTTGTTATCATTGAAATGTCTGGTCTTACTATAGTACTTGTTAGAGAAATATCTCCAAAATTATCTGTACCTAGCTCTATCACAGCGATTTCACAATCATCATCTAGGGAAAGGACTGTCTTTGGGACACCTATTTCGTTGTTGAGATTGCCCTTGGTCTTTTGGGTCTTAAATTTCTCGCTAAGTATAGTTGTAAGAAGGTCTTTTGTTGTGGTCTTACCATTTGAGCCTGTTATGGCAACAACCTTACACTTAAGCTCATCCCTGTAGGCCTTGGCCAAATCTTGGAGGGCTTTTTTTGTATCTTCTACCCTTATATAAGGGATAGTGACATTTTTATTTACCTTATAATCCTTATCCACAATAAAGGTGGCTGCTCCCTTTTCTTCGCACTCTTTGATGAAGATTCTCCCATCAAAGACTTCGCCAACTAGGGGGATGTAAAGCTCACCTGGATCTATGGTTCTAGAATCTGTTGAAACTCCACAGATTTCAATATCTAAAAAATCCTCATCAGAAATAGCGCCACCAATCATTTTTGCAATGTGGCCAAGACTTCTTTTAATCATAAAGCCCTCCTAAAACCATCTTCGATAAGCTTATCTAAAAGTTCGCTGAAAGATATTTGGTAGAGGTTTTCAGCCATTCTTCCGAAAAATGAAGAAGGGGTGAAGCCTGGGAAGGTGTTGATTTCGTTGATGAAAAATTCCTTATTTTTAGTATAGAAGATATCAACCCTGGCAAAGCCCTCGCAGCCTACTGCCTTATAGCAGGCCTTGGCAAAGGCACGACCTCTGTCATATTCAGCTTCTTCCATGTGGTAAGGGAGTTCTTCTCTGGTTGATTTTGAAAAGTATTTAGCATCGTAGTCTAAAAATACGTGGTCAGTGATGTAGGCAGCTGGGAGTGACACATCAATTTTTGAACCATCACCTAGGACAGCAAATTCAATTTCTTGGCCAACTATTAATTCTTCAACAAGGACCTTGCGGTCATATTTTAAAGCCTCAAGGCCAGCCTTTTTGAAATCTTCCTTGCTATCAACTCTAGAAACACCAACAGAAGATCCATTAGCAGATGGCTTAACAATTAGAGGAAGTCCGATTTCTTCTATACATTCATCTATAAATTCATCTGTGAAATCCTCTTTATAGGCATATTTATATTTGGCTTGTTTAAGGCTGTTTTTTTCAAATATATCATTGCTTGTAACCTTATCCATGCAAATAGCAGAAGATAAAAGACCGTTACCGATGTAATTTAGACCAGTGGCATCCAAAAATCCTTGGATTGTACCATCTTCGCCATAGGTTCCATGGACTACAGGGAGGATAATTGTAGATGCTAGGTCATTTTTGCTTACTTCTATAAGGAATTCTGCGATAGATTCTTGTCTTGATTTATCAATTGTCTTAACTAAAGAAAATTCATCAGACTCCTCGTAATCAGAAAAAGTTGGTGAGAATCTTCCTTCCTTATCTATATATATAAGATTTATATTGTATTTTTCTTTATTTAAATTTTTGGCAATATTAAGAGCACTTCTAAGGGCAATATCATGCTCGCTAGAAGGGCCGCCGCATAGGATGTAGACAGTTTTCATACTTTCTCTCTTTCATTTATATATCTATGTAAATTTTACTCTTATTAAGAATATGGGCAAATCAAATAGGAATTAGTAAATGACTAAGTGAATATTGCCTATAAATTGTTACAAAATAAAAACTAATTATTAAGAAAATATGTGGGAATTTGCCAATAATTTACTGAAAATACCCAAAAAAGATTTTGGTAAAAGCCTAATGTTTTGATAAAAACCCGGGGAAAACGCTTGAAATTACAAGTTTTGAAATTTTTGTAAATATTTTGTAATATTTAGACAAATCTACATAATTTTCACACAATTAAAAGTTATACTAGGTCTTGTAAAAAAGATTTGTTATCAAATTGTAACTATTGTTACAAAATGCTAGCAAGGTTAAAAAAGAAAATAATTTACTTTTATATAGAAAGACTAAAGAGGAGAATAAAATGAAAATTTTTACTAAATACGCCCTAGCGGCAGCCCTAGTTATACCGTCTGTATTTGGACTAACAGGAAGAAATGCAGAAGCAGCAAGTGCTGTACTTAATAAGAATGCAGCAAATGGTGTAAATGTTAGAAGCGAAGCAAAACTAGGTGATAATATCATCGGTCTTATTGATGATCAAAAAGTTTATGAAATTAAAAACGAAGAAAATGGTTGGTTTGAAATTGAATTTGATGGCAAAAAAGCTTTCGTATCAAGCGACCTATTCCACCTACTAGAAGAAACAGAAGTTGTAAGTGCTACAAATTTTAGAAGCCAAGCTAGCTTAGATTCTGAAGTAATCGAAGTTATCCAAGCAGGTACAAAGGTTGAATCTATTGACATAGCTGAAAATGGCTTTGTAAAAGTAAAGGTAGATGGCAAGGAAGGCTATATTTATCACAACCTTCTAAAGAGCTTTAGAGATAGGTACCAAGCATATGCAAGCGCAAATCAAGCATCAAATGCTAATAATAACGCTCAAGCAAGCACAAAGCAAGCTCCTACACAAAATACTCAAGCTCAAGCACCAGCTCAAAACTCAAACGAATCTTACCAAGGCTCATCAAACTGGGCTAAGGAATGGATAGCTCAAAGAGAATCAGGTGGTTCATACACAGCTTACAACCCAAGAGGTGGATACTATGGTAGATACCAACTAAACCCATCACTAGTTCGTTATGGAGCAAGCCCAGCTGAACAAGAAGCTGCAGCAGATAACTATGTAGCCCAAAGATATGGTTCATGGGAAAATGCCCAAGCTTTCTGGCAAAGAAATGGCTGGTATTAAGCTAAAAATTAAGTAAAGAATGAAATGTAGCAGGATTTATCCACGATGGATAGGTCTTTGCTACATTTTTTATTTGTTGACAAAAACAAAAATTTTTAATATACTTTTATTAAGTGAAAGTGAAATCGATTACAGATTTTTATTAAAATATAAAAGCTTGAAAATTTGAAACAGCCCTATCTTGTTGGCTGTTTTAATATTTTTTGCTAAGTTATTTATGTTTTGCTTTCAGAAAAATTTTATAAGGAGGAATTATGTTTAAAAGATTTAAAAATCTTATACTCTGTCTATTAGTCCTAGTGACTATGGTTGCTTGTTCTTCTAAACCAGAAAAGAAGATAATAAGAATTGGCCACAACCAATCGCAAAACCATCCGACTCACCTTGGACTCTTAGCCTTTGAAAAATATGTGGAAAATGAGCTTGGAGATAAGTATGATATCCAAGTTTTCCCATCAGAACTACTAGGTAGCCAAACTGACATGGTCCAGCTTACTCAGACTGGAGCTATAAATATGGTTGTTGCAAGTAACTCAATACTTGAAACTTTTGATGATGTTTATGAAATATTTAACCTACCATATTTGTTTGCTTCAAGCGAGGCCTACCATGCAGTTATGGATGATAAGTCTATAACAGATTCAATCTTCACCTCTACAAGAGATGGGGGATTTGAGGCCGTTACCTGGCTTGATGCTGGTTCAAGGTCATTTTATACCAAAGATAAACCTATAGAAAAACCTGATGACCTTAAGGGTCTAAAGATAAGGGTTCAACAATCACCTACTAATGTTAGGATGATGAACCTACTTGGAGGATCTGCTTCTCCTATGGGCTTTGGTGAGGTTTACACAGCTCTTCAATCAGGAATTATTGATGGGGCTGAAAATAATGAAATGAGTCTTACAGACAATGGCCACGGCGAGGTGTGCAAGTATTATTCATATGATATGCACCAAATGATTCCTGATATTGTCCTTGCTAATTATGAATGGTTAGAGTCTCTTGGGGAAGACAGGAAGGTATTTGACGAGGGCTTTAAAGTTTTAAATAAGGTCCAAAGAGAAAAATGGGTAAGTGCTGTGGATAATGCAAAAGAAGGAGCCAAGAAGCTTGGAGTAAACTTTATCTATCCAGACCAAAAGCCATTTGTTGAGGCTGTTGCGCCACTTACAGAAGAGGTTCTAAATAGGAATGAAAAATTAAAACCATTCTATGAAAAAATTCAAGAATATAACAAGAAATACCCAGCTAAGGAGGAAGCTAAATGAGAAAAGCACTAGATAATTTAATGAAAATCTTATCAGCAGGCACCCTTCTTGCTATGCTTTTATTTGTAGTTTGGCAAGTATTTACCAGATATATCCTAGGCAAGCCATCAACATGGTCTGAAGAGCTAGTAGGATATTTATTTGCCTGGTCAACTCTTTTTGGAGCAGGCCTTGTGGTAAGTGAAAGAGGCCATATGAATATACCTGTTCTAATCGATACAAAATCGGTCAAAACACAAAAATATGCAGCTATATTTTCTGAAGTAATTATTTTTATTTTTTCCCTAGTAGTTCTTAGCTACGGAGGAATCAGGATTACAAAGCTTGCCCTAAACCAAATGACTTCATCACTAGGTTTGCCAATAGGTTTGTTTTATATACCTCTTCCAATAGCAGGTCTAATAAATATGATCTTTTGTATTTTAAATATTAAGGATATCCTATCTGGTAAGGTTAAATTCTTTAAGGCAGCAAGTGCTTCAGAGATTTCTGAAAGAATTGCCAATGAAGCAAGCGAAGTTAGCAAATATGAAAGCGAAGGAGGTAAGTAATGGGTGGACAAGCTTTAGCAGTTATATTAATAGTTTTAGCCTCTTTACTTATATTAGGAGTGCCAATTGCCTTTTCAATTGGTATAGCATCAATCGTTACAATTCTTGCCACAATTCCGCTAAATGTTGCGGTACTAACAGCAGCCCAAAGGACCTTTGTGGGCATGGGATCATTTACCCTTACAGCCATCCCATTTTTTATCCTAGCAGGTAACTTTATGAATGAGGGAGGTATAGCCAAGAGATTAGTAGATTTTGTAATGGCAATCCTTGGTAAATTACCAGGTGCCCTTCTTGTTACAAATATAGGGGCCAATGCTCTTTTTGGAGCAATCTCTGGATCTGCATCAGCAGCTGCAGCAGCTGTTGGATCAATGGTTAAGGAAGGCGAGGACAAATTAGGTTATGATAAGGCCTTATCTGCAGCTTCAAATGGAGCAAGTGCACCAGCAGGACTTTTGATTCCGCCATCAAATGCCTTAATCACCTATTCTTTAGTATCAGGTGGTACATCAGTAGCTGCCCTATTTTTGGCAGGCTATATACCAGGTCTTATATGGACCTTGGCTTGTATAATAATTGCAATCTTTGTAGCTAAGAAGAAAGGTTATAAGGGCACTGAAGGAAAATTCTCCTGGTCTAAGCTAGGAAGGGCTACAATAGCAGCCATACCATCTCTAGGCTTAATTATAGTAGTAATAGGCGGTATAGTAGCCGGAGTATTTACAGCTACAGAAGGTTCAGCTATTTCAGTAGTCTATTCCCTAATACTTGGCCTAGTTTATAAGAATCTTAACTTTAAAAAGATAATAAATATCCTAGTAGAATCAGCTAAGATGAGTGCTATAGTTGTCTTTTTGATAGGTGTTTCTAACATCCTATCATGGGTAATGGCCTTTACCGGTATCCCACAAATGATTGGTGAAAGCCTCTTATCAATTACAGATAATCCTATAATTATCTTATTGATAATGAATGTGATTTTATTAATATCAGGAACCTTTATGGATGTAACCCCTGCTATATTAATTTTTACACCTTTATTTTTACCTATTGTCCAAGAGTTTGGTATCCATCCTGTTCACTTTGGACTTATAATAGTTTATAACCTATGTATAGGCAATATTACTCCACCAGTTGGCAATACCTTATTTGTTGCAATAAAGATTGGGGATACAAGCCTTGCCAAGGTTATGCCATATATGATAAGGTACTATGCACTAATTTTATTAGGTTTATTACTTGTAACTTATGTTCCAGCTGTAACTATGTTTTTACCACAATTAGCAGGACTAATATAGAAAAAGAGCTTTCGATTTATTCGAAAGCTTTTTAATTTTCAAAAATATAGGTACAATAAGACTAATGGAGGAGCGTATGAAAGCAATATTGACAATAATTGGTAAGGATAGACCAGGAATTATTTATGAAGTGACAAAAATTCTCTTCAAATATAATATAAACATCCTGGATATGAGCCAAACTATAATGGAAGATAAATTTGTAGCTATGTTAAATATAGATATGAATGGGGCAAAGGCAGATTTTGAAGAAATTTCAAAGAGTTTTGAGGACTTATCAGAGGCAACAGGCCTTGATATAAGAATTCAAAATGAAAAACTCTTTGAAGCTATGACAAGGGTTTGATATGGATAAGACCAATATTTTAGAAACCATAAAGATGCTTGATGAGGAAAATCTTGACATTAGGACCCTAACCATGGGTGTAAGCCTTTTTGACTGTATAGATCCAGATTATGAAAAGGCCTGTGCCAAGATTTATGACAAGCTAATCAGAGAGACCAAGGACTTCATAAAGATATCAAAGGAAGTGTCAAAAATCTATGGAGTTCCAATCATAAATAACAGGATATCAGTAACACCTATTTCTATGATAGGAGCAGCTACAGATCTTGATGACTACACACCTTTTGCAAAAGTTTTGGATAAGGCTGCCAAGGACATTGGGGTAGACTTTATCGGTGGTTTTTCTGCTCTTGTAGAAAAGGGGATGACAAAAGCTGATGAGATATTAATTAAATCTATTCCAAAGGCCTTGGCCCAAACAGATTTGGTTTGCGGGTCAATTAATGTTGGTTCTACCAAGGCTGGAATAAATATGGATGCTGTGGCCCTTTGTGGCCAAACTATAAAGGACTTAGCAGCAAATACTGATGATGCCTTCGGATGTGCTAAACTAGTTGTTTTTGCCAATGCAGTGGATGATAATCCCTTTATGGCAGGAGCCTTCCATGGAGTAGGTGAAGCTGAAACTGTTATAAGTGTTGGAATTTCTGGTCCCGGCGTAGTAAAGGCAGCCATAGAAGATAAAAAAGATTTACCAATCAATGAAATTTATGAAATTATCAAGAAAACCGCCTTCAAGATTACAAGGATGGGAGAATTGATTTGTAAGGATGTTTGCGAAAAACTAGGCAAGAACTTTGGAATTGTAGACCTTTCCCTTGCCCCAACGCCTGCAATTGGGGACTCTGTAGGAAGAATCCTTGAAGAAATCGGAATAGATCATGTAGGAGGCCATGGAACGATAGCAGCCCTTGCTATGCTAAACGATGCAGTCAAAAAAGGTGGAATCATGGCAAGCTCTAGAGTAGGTGGTCTATCAGGAGCCTTCATACCAGTAAGTGAAGATGAGGGAATGATAGAAGCTGCTGGCAAGGGCTATATTTCCTTTGACAAGCTTGAAGCCATGACTTGTGTCTGCTCTGTAGGTCTTGATATGATAGCAATCCCAGGCAAGATATCAGCTACATCAATCGGGGCAATGATTGCTGATGAAGCAGCACTTGGGGTAATAAATAATAAGACAACAGCTGTTAGAATAATCCCAGTTCCGGGTAAAGATGTAGGTGACAGGGTAGAATTTGGTGGCCTCTTAGGTTATGCACCAATAATGGATGTAGGTGATTCTAATTCAGATATAATGATTAAAAGAGGCGGCCACATACCAGCTCCTGTCCACTCATTTAAAAATTAAGGAGAAAAATATGACAAATCCAATAGTAACATTTGAAATGGAAAGCGGAGATGAGATAAAGCTAGAGCTTTACCCAGAAATCGCTCCAAATACAGTTAAAAACTTTATTTCACTTATAAATCACGATTTTTATGACGGACTAATCTTTCACAGGGTCATCAAAAACTTCATGATCCAAGGAGGAGATCCTGAAGGAACAGGCATGGGAGGCCCAGGATATTCTATAAAAGGAGAATTTTCTCAAAATGGTTTTAGAAATGATCTAAAACACGATAGGGGAGTAATCTCAATGGCAAGAAGCTTCATGCCAAATTCAGCTGGCAGCCAATTTTTCATCATGCATAAGGATAGTCCACACCTAGACGGAGCCTATGCAGCCTTTGGTAAGGTCATCGAAGGAATGGATGTTGTAGATAAGATAGCAGAAGCAAAAACTGATAGAAATGACAGACCAAAAGATGAAGTAAAAATTGCAAAGGCAAGAGTAGATACCTTTGGAGTAGACTACGATGAGCCTGAAATAATAGAATAAAAGAAAAAATCTAGCCTAGGATTCTTATCCGACAGGCTAGATTTTTTTAAAATGCCATTAAAGATTGTTTTGAATATTCGATAATTTCTTCTACAAGATCATCAATATTTTCAGTTTCAAGTTCAAGTGCCTTATATAATCCTGCAAAGTTAAGACCAGCAAGGACTTTGACATTAGGAAATTTGCCTAATGTCAAAACTGCCCTATTAAAGGGGGTTCCACCTGCCATATCGGCAAAAACTATAATATTTTTACAAGAATCAGCCAGGCTATGGTAAGCTGCTTCAATTCTTTGATCAAAATCTTCATAAGATTGATTTTTCTTAAATTCTTCAATTTTAATATTATTAAATTCGCCAGCGACCATCTTTATAGCTGAATAGACTCCGCTTGCAAGAGAAGCGTGGCTTACAGCAATGACCCCATTTGTCATAAAAACTCCTTAGTATTTACTTAAATTACTATAATAATTGTAAGATAAAATAAATTACTTGTCAATCATCATTGGCTCTTGACATAAATACCAATTTCATATACAGTAATATAAAATGGTAATTACCATATCCAGAAAATTTTAGGGTGCAAAGGAGATTAATGATGTTACTTGATAAAACAAAGTTAGAAGAAAGAGATTTTAAAAACACCTATACAGAAATATTTGCTCAAGCAGATACTTGGCTAGAAATATATAGGCTATATGAAGAAAGAAAGGCTGACATAGAAAATTTTCTATCAAAGCTTAAGGGAGCTAAGGTAATCTTTACAGGAGCAGGTACCAGCGAATATGTTGGAAATATCGCAACAGACTATCTAAAAAGTCATGGAGACTTTGAATTTGAATCAATAGCCACAACAGATTTAGTATCAGCTCCATACCTTCACTTTAAAAAGGACAGGAAGACCCTCTTAGTATCATTTGCAAGAAGCGGAAACTCCCCAGAATCCTTAGCAGCAGTTAAGCTAGGTAGACAGCTAGTAGATGACTTCTACAACCTACCAATAACCTGTGCAGAAAATGGAAAACTAGCAGCAGGGCTAAAAGAAGATCCAAAATCATATGTATTCTTAAACCCAGAATACACCAACGACAAGGGATTTGCTATGACAAACTCCTTCTCATCAATGCTTCTTGCAAGCCTATTAATCTTTGATACAAAAACACAGAATAAGGCAGAAATAGTAGAAAAACTATCAACAATAGCCAAAGAAATTTATGAAAGAAGTCAAGAAATAGAAGACCTAGTAAACTCTGACTTCGACAGAGTAGTCTATCTAGGATCAGGTCCACTAGGAAAACTAACCAAAGAAGCAAGACTAAAAATTCTAGAACTCACAGCAGGCAAAGTAGCAACAATCTGGGATAGCTCCATGGGCTTTAGACATGGTCCAAAATCCTTCATAAACGAAAAAACCCTAGTCATATCATTTGTATCAGAAAATGAATACACCAAAGCCTACGACATAGACATCCTAGACGAAATAAAAGCAGATGGAATCGCTCCTAAAATAATAGGCATAACAAATGAAGAAATAAATCGCCCATATGAATTTGTACTAAAATCAGAAGGGATAAATGATGCCTACCTAGCAGTAGCTTATATAGTATTTGCTCAGCTAGTATCATTAATAACAAGTCTAAGAGTAGGAAATACACCAGACAATCCATCAGCAAGTCACACAGTAAATAGGGTTGTAAAAGGCGTAACAATCCACGAGTATAAGTAATGTCAAGCCTATATTCAAATCTCATAGACGACCTGATGGAAAAAATATCCACCATGGAAAAGGGAGCCAAGCTTCCATCAGAAAGACAGCTATGCTATGATTATAAAGTATCAAGGACAACTGTAAGAAAAGCCTTGGGATATTTAGTAAACTCAGGCATCCTCTACCAAGTCCAAGGCAGGGGGACCTTCGTCAGGGAAAGTAACAAGGAAAACTTATCAAACTACTATTCCTTTACAGAACAAACCAGAAAAAATGGCAAAACACCAAAGTCCCTAGTCCTAAGCTTTGAAATAAGACAGGCAAGTCCCGAAGAAAGAGAAATCTTTGAAGAAAAGGAAGGCTTTAAGGTCATTGCCTTTACAAGACTAAGGCTAGCAGATGACCTAGCCATGATGCATGAAACAACCCTCATTCCTTATGAGAGGTTCAAGGAAATCGACAAAAATCTACTAGAAAATAAACCCCTATATGATATTTTCGAAGAAGATTATAAGTCAAAGATTTATAATATAAAGGAAAGATTTTCGGTATCGTCTATGACAAGTCAAGTGGCAAAAACGATGAACCTAGAGGATAAGAGCCCTTGCCTTAAAATAAGCAGGCTGTCCTACGATTTAGAAGATGATCTTATAGAATATACCCTATCTTACGCAAGGGCGGACCTCTTCTATTATGAAACTTCATATACCCACAACTAAAGGGGCTGTTGCAAAAGTCCTAACATAGAAAAAGACGAGGAAATTAAACATCCTCGTCTTTTTCTGATACAATGTATTTATGAAACAAAATAGTAATACATCATCATTAACTAATCTTACACTAGTTGGTGATACAATTCAATTAAAATTAAACTTTAACACAGAAGTATACATCC
>NZ_LT984889.1 GCF_900258475.1 Anaerococcus sp. Marseille-P3915
TTTAGTTGTTATTTAGTTTTTCTAAGCCTAATTTTTAGGCTTATTTGATGTGCCATAAATTACAAGATTAATTATTTTTTATTTTCTCTTGACATTTGATAGCTGGTCTAATTTTGAGTATAAAAAAAGCAGTAAACTTTATAATTACTGCTTTAATAAAATATCCTATATTATTAATCATTAAATGAACAATCTCGACAAATACCACCTACATCTTCTCGCCTATCCTTAAATCCCTTTCCACATTTAGAGCAAATAAATGCATAATCATTATTGTAATTCTCCTCTTCTAAATAAGAGTCATCGTAGTCTTCTTCATTTTTGTTTATAGAATCTTGATCTATCTGAATTTCAATTATTTCAATATCTGTATATTCTTTATCATTATTAATATAAAAAGAATCTTCTTCGATATCATCTTTATTAATTAATCTTGTGACATTAACTATGACACTTCCACTAAATTCTTGTTCTATTGGTGGTGATTGTATGACTTCTTTTGTATCATCATCACGTCCCCAATAATCAAAGGATACACAACTTAAATTTATTAAATATTCTAGCTCATAAGTTATACTAACAATCTCGTCTGTAAACTCTTCATAAGTATCTAATATCTCATTGAATTCACAATTATTTATATCTAATTCTTCAATACCCTCACTTCCAATAACATACGATTCTAGATAATAATAGTTGTTATTATAAATACTGTCAACTATATCATTAGAAATATCTTGTTTTACTCTTTCTACATATGACACATCTTTTCTATTTAAATCTACATAAACATTAAAATCATATCTATCATATACTTTTGAAGCGAAATTCTGAAACATTCCTGTTGTTAAAAATTCAATATTTACATTTGGATTTTTTTCTTTAAATTCACTTAATAATTTATCGTGAACTACTAAATTATCTTGACTATCCTTACTCCACCAGTCTTCTTTTATATCATTCGTAATAAAAATAATATCTTTTACTGATTTTTCAACTGGTAAATCTAATATCTCTTTCCAAACAAATAAATCTACAAATTTTTCAACTCCATCTTTATTAATGTCCTCATATCCAGGCGGAATTTTATATTTATACCTAAGTTCACCCTCTCTAATAATTTTTAATTGTTCACTAAACCTTATCCTATTACCTATCCTATTATTTTTTTCTAAATATGAAATAAGATTATCTATATCTTTAATTATTTCAGGAGAATCTGTTGTTATTTCATCATATTCAATACCAACACTATTTTTATAAGATTTGATTATTTGTTTTAATTCAACTAACTTGTTATTTAAATCATTCTCCAAATTTTTTCTTCCAAAATAATTATATTTAGATGATTTAATCAAGACACTCTCTAAATTTTTTTGACTCCTTTCAATTACTCTTAGTAAATCTTTTTCAAAATTTTGATACTTTTTTTTCAATTGTCCGAATACGCTATATTTATTTTTATTAAATTCTTTATACACTTGATTCGGAATCCATATTAAATCCTTACACTCCTTGAAAATTTCTAATATGTTTTTGCTACTGTATAATGAATATCGAGCTAAGTCAAGTATTACATTTGTATCTAATACTATTATAGAGGTTTTTCTATTTATTATTTTTTTAAATTTTTCATAATTCAATTAAAGCACCAACCTTATTATTTAATTACATTCACAAAATTATTAAGTTTTTTCCATTTTCTAATCTTAGTCCTAAATGTTCCAAATGGTGCTACTGTATTTACATGGATAAATTTATATACTTCCCAAGTTGCAGTTTTTGTTGCTTCATCTGCCCATTTTCTCATATGTGGTTTAAATAATTCTTCCTCTGTAAGATTATCTATCAAAGAGTAAATATCTTCTATATTCTGTGATAGTTGTTCTTTTAATTCCTTTAACGATTTATGAGCATAGGTATCTGTAAACCATTGATACAATTCTCCAAGTTGATTCCACTTAAATTTGTCAGATGGCGTTTTAACCTCAATTCCCTTTTTTTCATCTTCTTCCCATTTCAAAACTAAAGTTGTCCAACCTACTTGATAGGCAAGATTTTCAGCTGGTGTCCTATCAACTTGATCTACTCTTTTATCTTTTAATTCTTCTGGGATATTATCAAACTCTGAAATATATTTTCCAAAAGTTTTCTTTATCTCATTTTTTAATTCTTCCTTACTTTCATAAGACCTCATATGCCTACCTCCATGGTTTATATAGATATTATACCAAAAATATTTTTATCCTAGGCTTAATTCATAATCTTGTAATCAAACTGTTCCTGTTTATTTTTATTTTATCTCTATTTGTTAAATACTCTTCCACATCAAACAAGTTTTTCTTATCATAATCTTCCAACAACTTGTAATTCTTATGCTTTGTAATATCGAATTTATCAGATAGAAAAGGTCTTACTCCTCTTAACTGATAAATACACTTACCGCCATCCATTACAGTTATTTCATCTTGACTCATAAGTTCCTTGCCAGTTTTTTGGTAATTTAGACCAAAAGATTTTTGATTGGATCTTGTTTCTGATGTGTTATATAGGTCTATGGTTTCTTTTCCTAAGGTTTCAGATAATTCTTTTACTGTTGTTTTTTCTTTTCCTCCTAAAAAGAGTGTAGAGTCGCAGTTACCAACTATTGTATCTGCATGGTCTTTATAGATTGCTTTTAATTGAGATTGTGCTTGCAGTATTATGCTTGCCGATATTTCTCTTGAACGAATTGTTGCAATCAATTTTTCAAATTTAGGAATTAATCCTATATTTGCAAACTCATCAAGTAGACACCTAACATGAACTGGAAGTCTTCCACCATACACATCATCTGCCTTATCACATAGAAGATTAAATAGTTGAGAATACATTATTGAAACTACAAAGTTAAAGGTATCATCTGTATCTGATATTATTACGAATAAAGCAGTTTTCCTATCTCCAATTTTATCGAGTTCTAATTCATCTTCACTCATTAGCTCTCTAAGCTCTCTTATATCAAAAGGTGCAAGTCTTGCTCCACATGATATTAGAATTGACTTGGCAGTTTTTCCTGTAACAACTTGTCAAGGACTTTCTAATCATTTTTATCGACTTTTTGATGTTTTTCTCTCTCCATTTCTCTAAGAATTATGCGTTTTAATTTGTCTTGCATTGTTTCTGTTGCATTTTCATTAAAGTGAACAACAACCTCATAGGTTGCTTTACCAATTTTCTTTATAGTTTTTGTTCCTGTATTCTGTTCTTTTTTATTTTCGTGCATATATTTTTCCTCCTGGTTGTTGCAATAAAAAAAGACTATTAGATTTTTAATTTTCTAATCGCCTTTAAAGTGTCATATTTATATTTTTATTATCTCTGGCATACTTTTATACCTTTTTAGAATTAAAGTCTTTAATAGTGCCTTTCCACCTCTTTTTATCTATAAAGATTCTCCTACATCATAGTTCATTTTTTTATTTAAACCTTTCTGTCTTAGTTTGTCTTTATCTTCTTCATACCAATTAAGGAT
>NZ_LT984890.1 GCF_900258475.1 Anaerococcus sp. Marseille-P3915
TCTAAGTTGATTGATTCTTTTGCTGCCTTTATTGTGTATGTTATTATGGTTTGTGCTGCTTGACCTGCTTCTTTGCTTATTTCTTCGTTTATCATGTTTTATCTCCTTTGTTTGAATTAAAAAAAGGGAAGTATAGGCTTTAATTTTTCTATACTTCCCTTTGATTGTTTTTATTTTATTGTTCTTGGTGGTGGAATGCTTATTTTAGATGTTTTTATATATTTCTTAGGTCTTTGTACCTTTTATACTTTAAAATAGCTTACAATACCTTTCCACCTTTAATAGTTTATGTGTGTTCTTTTGTCTGATAGATAGTTTTTCATGTTGGAATATATAATCTGTATTTCTTCATTGTTCATCGCTTTTATTTCTTCTGTGCTTTTATATGTTTTGTATGTTCCATCTTGATCTGCTTTTATGAGTTCATCTATTAGCTCTTGCCTTTTATTCATCTCTATTACCTCCTATATCTGCCTTTATTTTCTTGGTCATATTATAGCTTGGATAAGATATTTTTACCAGGTCTTATCTTTCTTGATTTTTGTAATAGTATTTGGTTGATTGTCTTTTTTTATTAAAGCTATCACTATCTTGCTTATATTCTTTTATCTTTTCTATGATACTTTCTTTTTCTCCTCTCTTAATCGCCTTGTCAATTTCTATTGATAGGTCAATATCATATTCTTTATTCACTACTTCTACTGCATATTTAATATGATTTATTTCCTTGTATCTTTCCATTATCTTTTCTGACTCTGTATTTAGTTTACTGATTTCATCTTCTAAGCTTTTAATTTCTCCTAACCATTCTTTTTCTCTTAAACTTTTCTTTCCGGTGATTTTTTCAATTAAGGTTCTTGCCCTTATATGTTGGTCTATTTCCTTTTTGTTATTCTTGTAGAAGCTTTCTTTGAATATTTTCTTGCTTTCATAGTCTTGGTAGGTTGCTTTTGTTTTTCTTACAGTCTTTGCATAGGCTAAACACTTATTAAGGTCTTCTATCTTTTGACTATTTTCTTTTATGTTCTTATATATTTCAGAGTTTTTACTTCTTAGGGTGTTTATATGTCCTTGTAGGTCTGATATGGTTTTTATTTTATTTTCTCTTAGATAATTTATTCCACTTGCATATCTTTTTAGATCATAGATTGCTTTGTTTCTTTTGCCATAAAATGATAATTCAGCTCTATTATTTTCTTGCATTTCTTGATAGAAGCTTAAATATTCGTAGAGGTTAAAGAGTCCTGATTCATTTTCAATTTGCTTTTTACTTTGGTCTTTATATTCCTTGTATGATTCTTTTAGCTTATCTTTGAAGCCTGCTAACCATGATGTTATTTTCTTTATTTCACCTCCTATGTTTTTTAATAGTTCATTCTGTTTTTTTATTTCACGATTTATATCTCCTTTTTCAGTTCTTATTCCTTTTCTTTCCATTGCACTAGCACTTGCTCCTAGATGTATTGTTGGTATTTGTTTTATGCCTTGTCTTTTAAAACTTCTATGGTCTACTCTTTTTTCTACTCCTGCTCTTTCTAAATATTTGTTACAAAGATTAGAAAAGTTTTCTCTCCATTTTTCTACATTGCCTTTGTCGTTCCAGGTTGTTAGTTCTACTTTTCTTGTCTTAGGTTTTCCATTTTTGTTTAATACTTTTTCCCCTTTTTCATCTAGGATATATTCTTTTTTACTTTTCTGTCCCCATGTTCCATCTTCATTTATTGGTCTTACTATGGTCATTATATGAGCATGAATATTTTGATTTCCCTCTCTACTTTCATCATGAATTGCTAGGTCTACTAACATTCCCTCTTTTACAAAATTGTTTTGAACATATTCTTCTATCATCTTTTTATTTTCTTCTATGCTTAATTCTTTTGGTAAAGATATGATAAAGTTTCTTGCAAGTTGGGCATTAGAATTTTTCTCAAATAGTTCTACCGAGTTCCACAAGGTTTTTCGGTCTTTATATTCTTTTGGTGCGTGATCTGGTAAAAATATTTCTTTGCTTATTACTCCTTGTTTTTTGGTGTAGTCATGGGTTACTCCGTCCCATTCATTTTTTATTTTTTCTCCACTTATATATGCTGCACTTGCTACTGCACTTTTGCCTTTTCCTCTTGATATTATGTTTACTGAAAAATGAAAACTGTCTGCCATTTTTATCACTTCCTTATATAATGTATTTAGGTTGTTAAAGGTAACCTATAAGCCTTTTTCGACTAAGTATTATTCAGATTTACTGTATAATATTGTTATTAGATAGAGTGTACTCGTCACTTCCTTGAGATTTA
>NZ_LT984891.1 GCF_900258475.1 Anaerococcus sp. Marseille-P3915
CGAAAAGTTACACCCTTAAATAACTATAATAACAAGAATTCCGAAAATCGGAAATCAAGAATTTCGATTATCGAAAATCAAGAAAGGAACAGATATGGCAACAAACAAAAGATATTATTGGATAAAATTGAAAGAAGAATTTTTCACAGACAAAATAAACAGAGGACATTGTCCTTAATGAGTCCAACCCATGTCCGACAAGAGATAGAGATAGAGATAGAGATAGATAAAGAGAGAGAGGGAGAGATAGAAAAGATTTAACATTTTTGGTATAATTATAGAAATTAGATTTTGAAAATATTATGGATAATTGGCTTAAGAGCTGTAAGATAAATGAAATAAAGAGAAAATGGCTACAACTTGTAGCCCCAAAAATATATAGGAGGTGAATTTTGTGGCAGAACAAAACAAGGAAATTGTAGTTATAGATGAAACTACAATTAAAAGTAAGATTTACTATATACGAAATCAAAAGGTTATGCTTGATTTTGAACTTGCTGAAATATATGGGTATGAAACAAGAGCTTTTAATCAACAGGTAAAAAGAAATAATGAAAAATTTGATGATGATTTTATGTTCCAATTAACCGATGAAGAAGTATATGAACTTTCAAGATCACAAAATGTGACCTTGAAGAGAGGAACAGGTAGAGGAAGCAATATAAAGTATAATCCATATGCCTTTACAGAACAGGGAATATATATGCTTATGACTGTATTAAGGGGAGAACTTGCTGTTAAACAGAGCAAGGCTTTAATACGAATGTTTAAGCAAATGAAAGACTTTATTATTGAAAATCAAGATTTTATCAGTTCAAAAGAATTAGTACAAATTGCCATTCAAACCAACCAAAACACAAAAGATATTGCAGGAATAAAATCTCAAATGGCTACAAAAGAAGATTTGAAAAAGGTAATGGATAATTTTATAGACCCGGAAACATATAAACATTTCCTCTTGATGAATGGAGATAAGATAGAAGCTGATGTTGCCTATACAAAAATATATAAATCAGCAAAGAAAAGCATTTATGTAATAGATAACTATATAGGACTTAAAACATTAGAACTTTTAAGAGCTGCAAGAGATAAGACTCAAATCGTAGTCTTTAGTGATAATGTCAAGAACAAGGATATGCTTACAAAAAACATCTTAGATGATTTTAGAAAAGACTATCCTAATATAGACCTGAAACTTAAGATAGCAGGTAAAAAATATCACGATAGATATATAGCAATAGACTGTGGAACAGAAAATGAAGCCTTTTATCTTTGCGGAGCTTCGTCAAAGGATGCGGGAAATAAAATATCAAGTATTACCAAGATAGAAGAATCTTCTAAAGATATGTACCATGATATGTTTAGTAAGATGTTAAATAATAAAGACTTAAAAATTTAATATACAAAAATAAAAATCAAAATAATTTACGTAAGGCGGTAGAAGTAAAAACTATCGTCTTTTTTTATTTGAAGAAAGGTAGGAGAGCATGGCAGATAAAAGAATGTTTTCACTAAAGATAGTAGATAGCGACTTATTTTTGGATATGCCACTAAGTAGTCAATGCCTGTATTTTCATCTATCAATGAGGGCAGATGATGATGGTTTTGTGGACAATCCAAAGAAGATAATAAAAATCATAGGAGCAAATGAAGATGACCTAAAAATACTAATAACAAAAGGCTTTGTAATTGTCTTTGAAAGGGGAATTATTGTAATTACTCATTGGAAGATAAATAACTACATCAGGAATGACAGGCGAAAAGAAACGATGTATATTACAGAAAAACAAAGCTTAACACAAACAGAAAATGGAGCATATATCAAACTTGAAAATCTTGGTATACCAAATGACAACCAAGTGTCAACCATTTGTCCGCATAGTATAGGTAAGGGTAGATTAGATAAGGTTAGTATAGATAAGGGGAGAGGAGAAAAAGAAAACCAAGCAGCCCCAGTTTCTTTTTACGGAAAATATCAAAATGTTCGATTAACTGAAGAAGAATACCATAAGTTAAAGGATAAGCTGCAAAGTCATACAGATACAATGATTGAAAAGCTATCAAGATATATCAAAAGCTCTGGGAAATATTATAAAGACCATTATGTAACAATCCTTAATTGGTATGAAGAAGATAAAGACAAACTAAGACAGAAAGGTTTAAATAAAAAAATGAACTATGATGTAGGAGAATCTTTATAGATAAAAAGAGGTGGAA
>NZ_LT984892.1 GCF_900258475.1 Anaerococcus sp. Marseille-P3915
CTAGTGTAAGATTAGTTAATGATGATGTATTACTATTTTGTTTCATAAATACATTGTATCAGAAAAAGACGAGGATGTTTAATTTCCTCGTCTTTTTCTATGTTAGGACTTTTGCAACAGCCCCTTTTTTGCACCTATAAATTTTCTAAAATTCTTAACAAGTCAATATAAAATTCTACCCTCTTAAAAAAACTTGGGAAAAGGCTTGACAAGGATTTCAAAAGATAATATACTATAAGGGTAGTAAGCGGTTACATTATTGAAATTATAATATAAACCTATTATACATATTACAAACCGCAAATATATATTAAGGAGAAAAAATGGACGAGAAAAAATTATACGTCGACGGTCATGAAACCGAAACCTACCACACAGCCAAGATGTGGGAAATTGCTCTATTTTCATTAAACAACAGTGCATCAAACTTCTACCTCTTTGCCTTTGGTTTCTTAGGTTTCTACGCAACAGGTGTTGCAGGAATGACAACAGTACTCATAGCAAGCGTGCTTGGTCTTGCCAGATTATTTGATGGACTTATAGACCCAGCTATCGGTACAGCAATCGATAATATCAACACAAGATGGGGACGTTACAGACCTATCATGCTCTTATCAAATATCGGCCTAATCCTATCATTTGTATTCTTATTTAACATACATAGGATGCCAATCCCAACAGTAGTAGCCCTATTTATAGGCCTAATCTTCCACAAGATTGTCTACTCTTTCCAACAAACAGTAACAAAGGCTGCTCAAGCCTCCCTAACAAACGACCCAGCCCAAAGACCACTATTTTCAGTCTTTGACTCAATCTTCAACCTAGTAGTATTTACAGGTGGCCAATTATTTGTAACCAGATACCTATTTGCCCAAATCGGCGAATACAACATGGAATTCTACGGTAGATTCCTACCACTTTTATGTGCTGTATCCTTTGGTTTTACAGTACTAGCTATGTTTGGTATCAGAAGAAAAGATAATGTAAAATACTTCGGTCTTGGTGAAGAATCAGTTGAGAAACAATCATTCAAAGAATACTTCTCTGTACTTAAAGGCAACAAGCCACTAGCAGTCCTTGCCTTCTGTGGAGCCATGATCAAATTTGCAGCAACAATGGTAGGAGATCAAAACTTCCTAGCAATATTCTTTGGTATCCTTCTAGGTAACTACATGCTAGCAGGTGATGTTTCAGCTTGGATAGTAGTACCACAACTACTATTTGTATTTGGACTAACAAGACTAGCTCAAAAGAAGGACCTCAAAACCTCCTACAAAACTGCAGTATCAATTGCTACAATCGGTCTTGCAGCAGTAATCGGACTTTTATTTGTAACACCAGATACAAGAGTCCTATCAAACCTCCAAGGCATGTCACTAATATTCATAGCCCTATGGATAATAGCAACAGTAGCACTAAAATACCCAACATCCATAGTCCTAACCATGTCAGCAGACATCACAGATTATGTAACAGCTAAGACAGGCAAATTTGCCCCAGGTCTAATAGGAACAATCTTCTCCCTAACAGACTCAATAGCCTCATCCCTAGCTCCAGTCGTAATAGGCTGGGTAGTAGCAGGTATAGGCTACACAGATGGTTACCCACAACCAGGCGATGCCCTAACACCAGCAATCTACAAGGGCGGCCTAATAATCATGGGCATAATACTTGCAACCTTAGTAGTAACTATGATAGCTATCAGATTCTATCCATTAGATAGAAAAGAAATGGAACTTATAGCAGAAGACATAGCTGTAAGAAAAGAAATCAAAAAAGAAGGTCTTACAGAAGAAGAACGTAATCAAATAAAGATCGAAGTAGAAGAATCCGGAGTAAAAACCGAATTTAAAGAAGACGATTTAATAAAATAAGTATTTAAAAAAGGAAAGTCATATGACCTGAACCCCAAAATCCGGAATACGGATGGAGGGGTTTTAGTATGCCAAAATACACAAAAGAATTTAAAATAAAACTAGTAACGGAATATTTATCAGGAGAATCTGGAGGCAGCCCGATGGTTGCTAAAAAATATGGTATACCCGAAAGTTCATTACAAAACTGGATAATCAAATATCAATCAGGTGGATTTGATAACTTATCAAAAAAGCAAAATCA
>NZ_LT984893.1 GCF_900258475.1 Anaerococcus sp. Marseille-P3915
CAACCATCGGGCTGCCTCCAGATTCTCCTGATAGATATTCCATTACTAGTTTAATTTTAAATTCTTTTGTGTATTTTGGCATACTAAAACCCCTCCATCCGTATTCCGGATTTTGGGGTTCAGGTCAAAAAGCAACTTTCTCTTTTTATTTTAAAGGTCATCTTCAATAATTGATGATTTGGAATAAGCTGTAACCTTGGCTTCAAAGAAGTCAGTTTTTACTGCATTTGGATCTGAGATTTCATCTACCCATTTCATTGCTTGTGGGATTTCTTTATAGCCTTCAAAAAGTGGCTCAAAGCCAAGGCCTAGGGCACGAAGATTGCCTAGGTATTTGATGTAATCTTCAATCATCTTTGTAGAAAGGCCTGCTATATTATCGCCTATGGCATATTTGCCCCATTCGATTTCTTGTCTGACACCTTCTTTTAGCATATCTCTATAGATTTCTACCGCTTCATCTGTAAATAGGTCTGGCCTTTCCTTCTTAAGGTCATTTATAAGGGACCTAAAGAGCCATAGGTGGGTGTTTTCGTCCCTATTTATATATCTAATCTCTTGGACAGTTCCTGGCATCTTGCCATTTCTACCTAGGTTGTAGAAGAAGGAAAAGCCTGAATAGAAGTAGATTCCTTCTAGGATATAATTTGCTATAAGGGCCTTTACAAATTGGAATTCATTATCTTTTTGTAAGAATTCATTGTATTGGTCGCCTATAAACTCATTACGACGAAGCAAATGATCATCTTCCTTCCATAGGTATAAAATCCTAGTTCTTTCTTCTGGTGAACAAATTGTATCTAGGATATAGGAATAAGATTGAGAGTGGATTGACTCTTGGTAGGTCTGAATTGACAAACAAAGGTTAATCTCATTTGCTGTAACATAGGTTTGTAGGTTAGGCAAATTGGCAGTTTGTATTGAATCAAGATAGGTTAGGAAAGATAAAATCCTATCAAAAGCCCTCTTTTCATACTGATCAAGCTTCCTATAATCCTTAATATCCTGGCTTAAGTTAATCTCCTCAGGAATCCAGAAGTTATTCATAGCCTGCCTATACCAATCGCTTGTCCAGGTATATTTTAAGTTATTAAAATCGTTAAGATTTGTGGTATTACCTTGGATAATCTTTCTCTTCGCTAGATCTATATCCCCGTTTTCGTTGAAAATACCACGTTTTTCAACTTCTTTCTTCTTACTTTCTTCCATCATAACCTCCTTAAGATAATAACTTCATTACAAATGATGAAACAATTGATAAGACAATGCTTGCAAAAATCAAACTAAAAAAGCTACTATTAATATATGCCCCGCCTACAAATTTAAATGCCAAAGATAAAACAAAGGCAGAAATCACAAGGGAAAATAAGCCAAAAGTCAAAATTGTGATAGGAAAGGCAAAAAATCTAAGTACTGGCTCTACAAACTTTTCAAGTATAGTCAAAACTCCTGCTGTAATAAAAAGGGCAGATGTCTTATCAAAACTGATACTTCTGATAAGTTTACTCAATATAAATAATGAAATTAAATTTACAACAAATAAAGCTAGTAAAACATTTCCACTTTCCTTAGCAAAATTCTTTTTCTTACGTCTATTCATAAAATACTCCTTTTAAAATCCAAGATTTGTTATTGTTGCTTATATACTATTATACCAGATTATTTTTTATTTTAACCAAGATAAATTATTTTAGGGGGTTTTCCCCTAAAAACCCTTTTTTATACTATCCAAGATAATAGCATTATAAAGTTGTTCTCTTCGTAACTTAATCTCATTATGAATTATTTATATTTACTATTGAATCTTCGTTCCAAGGGGAGGCCCAAGGACCCTTTCGTCGCTCTCGGCCGCTAAGGCAAATTGGGTCCACATCGCCCTCCCCCTTATACCCCCGGCAAGCCCGTCGGCTCATGGAGACTTACACCCCGCAAGCGACTCTTGCAGAGGGCAAATTGAAGGTGATGTTGCAGAATAGGTAAATCTATTCTGCGCATTGCTTTTTTTATTATATATCTGTATCAAGCCATTAATTTTTATAGAAGTTTTTAAGTTGAGAATGAATTTTTCCACATTTTTATTAA
>NZ_LT984894.1 GCF_900258475.1 Anaerococcus sp. Marseille-P3915
GTTACTTTTGCATCTGCTGGTAGATCTTTGTTTGCTTCTTTAACTGCTTTTTCTACTGCGGCTTTTTCTTCGTCTGTTAACTTAGATGGGTCTTTTACTTCAGTCTTTTCTGGAGCGTTTAGTGGTGCTTTAACTGTCTTATCTGGTGTTAATTTACCAATTTCTTTGCCATCTTTATCTGTTACAGTTACTGTTCCGTCATCGCCTACAGTTACTTTCGCATCTGCTGGTAGATCTTTGTTTGCTTCTTTAACTGCTTTTTCTACTGCGGCTTTTTCTTCGTCTGTTAACTTAGATGGGTCTTTTACTTCAGTCTTTTCTGGAGCGTTTAGTGGTGTTTTAACTGTCTTATCTGGTGTTAATTTACCAATTTCTTTGCCATCTTTATCTGTTACAGTTACTGAGCCGTCATCTCCTACAGTTACTTTTGCATCTGCTGGTAGATCTGGATTTGATTTCTTAACTGCATCTTCAACAGCTTTCTTTTCTTCGTCTGTTAACTTAGATGGGTCTTTTACTTCAGTCTTTTCTGGAGCGTTTAGTGGTGTTTTAACTGTCTTATCTGGTGTTAATTTACCAATTTCTTTGCCATCTTTATCTGTTACAGTTACTGAGCCGTCATCTCCTACAGTTACTTTTGCATCTGCTGGTAGATCTTTGTTTGCTTCTTTAACTGCTTTTTCTACTGCGGCTTTTTCTTCGTATGTTAACTTAGATGGGTCTTTTACTTCAGTCTTTTCTGGAGCGTTTAGTGGTGTTTTAACTGTCTTATCTGGTGTTAATTTACCAATTTCTTTGCCATCTTTATCTGTTACTGTTACTGTTCCATCGTCTGCTACAGTTACTTTTGCATCTGCTGGTAGATCTGGATTTGATTTCTTAACTGCATCTTCAACAGCTTTCTTTTCTTCGTCTGTTAACTTAGATGGGTCTTTTACTTCAGTCTTTTCTGGAGCGTTTAGTGGTGCTTTAACTGTCTTATCTGGTGTTAATTTACCAATTTCTTTGCCATCTTTATCTGTTACAGTTACTGTTCCGTCATCGCCTACAGTTACTTTTGCATCTGCTGGTAGATCTGGATTTGATTTCTTAACTGCATCTTCAACAGCTTTCTTTTCTTCGTCTGTTAACTTAGATGGGTCTTTTACTTCAGTCTTTTCTGGAGCGTTTA